>NZ_JBHZOZ010000005.1:0-370063 GCF_042787865.1 Priestia sp. YIM B13486
TTAGGCACGCCGCCAGCGTTCATCCTGAGCCAGGATCAAACTCTCCGAAGAAATGTTTGACTTGCTCAATTAAAAAATAAAATTTAACGTTGACGTTTGTCGCTTTGTTCAGTTTTCAAAGTTCAACCGCCGCTCTTAAGCGACTTTACCATCATAACAAGTTGCAACCTAGTTGTCAACAAGTTTTTTATTTGTTTATCGCTTCGATGTTTGCTTTAGCAGTTCATCTTAGCGACATTTAATAATATACCATGCCTTCTTTTATTGTGCAATAGTTTTTCGATATATTTTTAAAAACTATTTTCTTGCAAACGAAACGTTAGCCAATTAATAGATACTAGCATATCTAGAGCCACACTAGCATAATGTCTATTAAATCATTATCCGCCAAGGAGGCGTTCACTTGGGTACCTTAATTGCAGCTGCACTCTATTTGTCCTTTTGCATGTCTATTCTCTTAATTTCACTTGCTTATTGGGAATCAATTCAAATGTCTAATAAAGAAGGCAAAGTCAACGGCCTTTCATTTATTTCACTTTCAACATTCAGCATGATTTTTTGTTTGTTTACTTCATATTTTTATACCATTCTTTATTAACATGCATTGTCTTCTTATAAAAAGGAGACATTTCTTTATTTTATTACAATATTCGCATTCAGTATACTTACTTATTGAAATCAATGTGATAACTTCAGTCACTTCTCTTCTTCATACGTACGATGGACAGTGAAGGAATTTGTCGAATGATTTTTTGGAACACTTTCTTTAAATTTGATAAACTACTTTTAGAAAACGCTTTCATATATACTTTAACATTATTCAAGGAGGAAACCAAATGAAACCATTGCTTGAATTAACGGTTGGAAAACTTTTAAAAGAAAGTACAAAAAAGTTTGGGCATCAAGAAGCGGTTATCTACTCTGAACAAAATATTCGCTATACGTACGCGGAATTTTATCAAGAAACCTCTCGAGTTGCAAAGGCACTTCTAGCCACTGGTCTCAAAAAAGGCGACCATATCGCTATCTGGGCTACCAATGTGCCGGAATGGTTGCTTCTTCAATTTGCAGCAGCTAGAATAGGCGCTGTTTTGGTTACCCTTAATACAAGTTATCAATCCTCTGAATTAGAGTATGTATTGAGTCATTCTGATACAACAGCGCTATTTTTCATTGATGAATTTAAAAGCACTTCTTATACGTCTATTATCACTAGTATTGAACATAATCTTCCCAAACTAAAACATCTTATAAACTTAAGTGGATCAAGCGAACATACATCTTGGAACGAGTTTTTAATGAGTAGCTTAATGGTATCGGATGAGGTTCTCGATAAGCATGAACAATCCCTACATATCCATGATGTTATCAATATGCAATATACTTCCGGAACAACAGGTTTTCCAAAAGGAGTTATGCTAAGTCACCATAATATAGTAAACAACGGCTTTTTAGTTGCTCAGTCTATGAAACTGACTAACGAAGACCGCTTATGCATCCCAGTTCCTTTCTTTCATTGCTTTGGATGTGTGCTGGGTGTTCTAGCATGCGTATCTGTAGGTGCTACTATGCTACCGATTATTGAATTTCAACCTGCCTCTGTTTTACGCACCGTAGAGAACGAAAAATGTACAGCTCTTCACGGTGTACCAACTATGTTTATTGCGGAATTAAATGCACTTGAGTTTAATCAATATGATTTATCTACTCTTCGCACAGGAATCATGGCTGGTTCTAATTGTCCAGCAGAAGTAATGAAACGAGTCATACATGACATGGGCATCAATGAAATTACGATCGCGTATGGTCAAACCGAAACATCTCCTGTAATCACCCAAACAACACCAACTGATTCTATCGAGCGGCGAGTACAAACGGTTGGCAAAGTTCATAATCATGTACAGATTCAAATTATTAATCCAGTTACAGGTAAACCAGTTTCTTTCGGAGAACAAGGAGAACTTTGTGCAAAAGGATATTTAACAATGAAAGGGTATTATAAAATGCCGGAAGAAACAGAAAAAACAATTGTAGAAGGTTGGCTACATACAGGAGATTTAGCTACCATCGATAAGGATGGCTATGTAAAAATTACAGGACGTCTAAAAGATATGATTATTAGAGGCGGAGAAAACATTTACCCAAGAGAGATTGAAGAGTTTTTATATAGAATACCCGAGGTAGAAGATGTGCAAATTGTCGGTATTCCTGATCCAAAGTATGGAGAACGAGTTGCTGCATGCATTAAACTCAAGCAACATTCTTTTCTTACCGCTCAAGAAATCAAAGACTTTTGCAAAGGTAAGCTTGCTCATTTCAAAATTCCGGAACATATTTATTTTATAGACGACTTTCCCATGACGGCCTCCGGCAAGATTCAAAAATATAAATTGAAAGAAAAGATCGCAGCGCTTTATAAATAATCAGATTTTTTCGAATTCCACCTGTTATTATGAAGAAAAGTTTACTATACTGATACATATCTGTTTTTCTTCTTTCATACAGATATAAACAACAATGTTTATTGAAATAGGTGAAAATAATGGAAAATGAAATGTTGCTCAAATTAGGTATTTCCGCTGTACTTGGTCTTATTATTGGAATTGAAAGGGAACTAAAACGAAAGCCTGTTGGTTTAAAAACATCTCTCGTAATTTCCATTATTAGCTGTTTACTCACAATTGTTTCGATTGAGTCTTCTCAAATTTTTAATAAAGGTGATCATATCACAATGGACCCGCTTCGTCTGGCCGCTCAAATTGTTTCTGGAATTGGTTTTTTAGGGGCGGGCGTCATTTTACGAAAAGAAAATGACAGCATCTCAGGGCTTACAACAGCGGCTATTATCTGGGGAGCAGCAGGTATAGGCATTGCTGTAGGTGCAGGGTTTTATCCTGAAGCTATTACCGGAGTTGTACTGCTCATTATCAGCGTTGAACTTCTTCCCTTCCTTATTACTATTTTGGGGCCTAGGCAACTGCGCGAGAAAGAGCTTATTCTTCAACTCAAGCTGGCGGATAAGCACAATATCTTTGATACAACTAATAGCATTAGAGAAAAGAATATTACAATTAAAAATATTCGAATCAAAGATTTAGACACCAATGAATTGTATATACGAATGAAAGTGTCAGTTAATAACCAGCGCCCTACTACAGAAGTGTATTACGAAATTCAAAAAATCAGCGGTATTCGAAGCATTGAAGTTGAAAATGTATAAATAAAAAACGGCCAACTGGCCGTTTTTTATTTGTATTTTTTAATCTGTTGTAAAAATTCCCGCTGTTTTACTAGAGACAGCCGGTATTGATCATCGATAATTTCTGTTAATAACTCATGTTTACGGCTCTTTGACACATTTAATCTGTGGATAAGAACTCTGCATTCATACAAAAACTGTGTATACTGTGTGTAACTCTCATCATAATTTGCGGATAAGTCTTCTTTGATTCGCTTTGTCAACAAAGGGCTAGCGCCATCTGTGGATATTGCTAGCGATAATCTCCCTCTAGAAAACTGTGCAGGAATTTGAATATTTCCATCGGAAAAACTGCTGGCCATATTAACCAACTGATCATTTTTAATATGCTGCTTAACAAACTTATTCACAGCTTGATCATTTGTAGCCACAACAATTAAAAAGACATTAAGTAAGTCTTCTTCTCCTACTTTTTTTCTTTTTACACGCAGCTGATCTTTAGCTTCCCATTCATTTATTTCAGCTGAAACAGTTGGAGCAACCACTGTAATGGCTGCTCCTTCTTGTAAAAAACCTTTAATTCTACGAGTTGCGATTGTTCCGCCCCCAACTACTAAGACCGAACGACCCTTTAAATCAAGCATAACGGTATACATCGTATTGATTTCCTTTGCTGGATAATAACGTTTTTACTTGGTGACTTAAAATGTGTGCAAGTCCATCATGATAACCTAGGTAGTTGGCTAAGATAAACTGCTGGGCATCTGTTGATAGCTGCTCCAATTCTTCCTTAATTTCGTTCATTAAAATACCGGTAAACAAAAGGTATGGAAGAACGAATACTTGCTTATACGAAGTTCGTTTAGCAAGGTGCAGGCCTTCTTTTAAATTAGGAGAAGCTGCAGCTAAATAGCATGTGCTCACTTCTTTAAAAGCACCTTTCCCTTTTAGCAGTTGAGCTATTTCGTTAAAATCTTTTTTTACAGCAGGATCACTGCTTCCTCTACCGACCAACAATACCATCGAATCTTCATGCTTATCCACATTGGTTTCATTGATTCTCTCTACCAAGATATCAACAATTCGTTCGTCTACGCCGAACGGTTCTCCGTACAGCACCTCTACCTGGGGATAACGTTCATATACTTTGTGTATTTCTTCGGGTATATCATGCTTTGCATGCGCAGCTGTTAATAACAGAAGAGGCACAATTGCAATACGAGTAGCACCTTGTTCAATACATGCTTCAAATCCTTGTTCAATAGTGGGGGAAGCTAGTTCTAGGAAACAAACTTCTTGAATCGGTACATCTAGATTTTTTTTACATCTTTCAATAAAAGCAACTGCCTGATCAGCGCCTTCTTTTACGCGGCTGCCATGGCAAACATATAAAACTGCATCCATATAATCAACCTCTTTAGTAAGCTTCTTGTGCAAACGAATAGTAATGCTGTCCAGTCTTCTCAAACCAATTTAATCGGTCATGAAAATTCACAACTTCACCAACGATAATCATACTTGGATTTTCAATTTGTTCTTCTTTAACAATATCAACAATTGTACCAAGAGTTCCAGTTACAGTGCGCTGGTCCGCACATGTTCCCCAGTGAATCAATGCAATTGGCGTAGCTGAGGTTTTTCCGTGTTTCATTAACTGTTGGCAAATGTACGGTAAGTTCCGCACCCCCATATAAATTGCAAGAGTATCTACACCTTTGGCTAGGCTATCCCATTTGATTGCATCATGCTCGCTATCTTTACGATGACCTGCTACAAAAGCAAAGCTTGCGCTGTATTCCCGGTGAGTGACAGGGATTCCTGCATAAGCAGCGGCTGCGATGCCTGATGTAATCCCTGGAACAATTTCAAATGAAATGCCCTGCTGCACGAGAGCTTCTGCTTCTTCCCCTCCGCGTCCAAAAACAAATGGATCTCCGCCTTTTAAGCGCGTTACAATTTTTCCGTTTTTAGCGAATTTCACTAAAAAGTTGTTAATTGTTTCTTGCTTGAGGGTATGGTAGTTCGGAAGCTTTCCGCAGTAAATGATATCTGCATCACTTTTAGCATACTCCAGCAGGTCCTTATTCACTAAACGATCATATAAGATAACATCTGCTTGCTGAATTGCTTTTAACCCTTTTAATGTAATTAAATCTGGATCTCCCGGTCCTGCACCGACTAGATATACTTTCCCCATGAATGCCTTTCACCCTTCCATCATTTCCACGTCTCCGCAGCGCTCCCACATTTTAATTTGAATTAGAACAGCGGACAAAGTCCGCTGTCATTTAGATAAATTTTCGGTTAGCTAAATATTCAATAACAGTTTGTACACATTCTTCTACAGACTGTGTGCTTGTATTAATTGTTAATTCAGGATTAGCCGGTGACTCATACGGAGAATCAATTCCTGTAAAATCACGAATTTCTCCGCTTCTTGCTTTTTTGTAAAGGCCTTTTGGATCTCTTTTTTCACATTCTTCTAACGGGCACTCCACGTATACTTCCAAAAATTCATTCCCCTCTAAGATCTCACGCACTTGAGCTCGGTCCTCTTGGAATGGAGAGATAAATGCTGTTAGTACCACTTGACCGCTGTCTACAAACAGCTTAGAAACCTCACCGATACGGCGAATATTTTCTGTACGATCTTCAGCAGAAAACCCTAGATTCTTATTTAAGCCGAAACGAACATTGTCACCATCTAATACATAGTTGCGAATATTTTTATCAAAAAGCGCTTTTGCCACTGCGTTTGCTACGGTAGATTTACCTGAACCCGAAAGACCTGTAAACCATAGTACAAAACTGTGATGATTATTTTGCTCGCGTCTTTCCTCTTTTGTAATTCCAGCATCATGCCACGTAATGTTTGTTGATTTGCTCACTTCAACCGCTCCTTATTTTGAAGATACTTTTTGTTTTGCTAATCCATTAATTAACACTTCAATTACTTCTTTACGGCTGAATGTGCTTGGTGGCACTTCTCCGTTACGAAGCATTTCACGTACCTTTGTTCCAGATAGAATCATATGATCTTCCTTGCTGTGAGGGCATGTTTTCGTTGATGCCATCGCTTCACATTTCTTGCAATAGAAGCTGTGTTCAAAGAATAAAGGTGTAATTCCTAATTCATCTGCTGTAAAGTTACTGAAGATTTTTTGTGCGTCATATGTTCCATAGTAGTCACCAACACCAGCGTGGTCACGGCCTACAATGAAATGTGTGCATCCAAAGTTTTTGCGAACCATTGCATGGAAAATAGCTTCTCTAGGTCCAGCATAGCGCATCGCAGCAGGGAAAACTGCTAAAGCTACACGATCGCTAGGATAATAGTTCTCTAAAAGTACTTCATAACTTTCCATACGGATATCTGCTGGGATATCATCTGACTTTGTTTCTCCTACAAGTGGATTTAAAAACAGGCCGTCTACAATTTCTAATGCCGTTTTTTGAATATATTCGTGCGCACGGTGAACAGGGTTACGAGTTTGGAATCCAACAACCGTTTTCCAACCGCGTTCTTCAAATGCTGCTCTTGTTTCAGTAGGATCTAGGTAATACTTTTCAAAACGCGTTTTAGGTGTACGTTCTACAAGTACGATTGGACCTGCTACATATACATTTGGGCGTTCCATCATTTTTTTCACGCCAGGATGAGCAAGTTCTGCCGTGCGGTACACGTTCTCCGCTTCTTTTTCTTTATTTGGGGTATATACTTCAGAAACTTCTAAAACACCATACGTTACGCCGTTTTGAACAAGTTTTACTTTGTCGCCAATGTTTAATTCTTTAGCTTGCTCTTCTGTTACAGGAAGAGTGATAGGAATACTCCATACTGTTCCATCTGCTAAACGCATATTTTCAACAACTGATTGATAATCTTTTTCTCCTAAAAATCCTGTAATTGGGCTGTAAGCACCAATTCCAATTAGTTCTAAATCACTTAGGGCCATGTTATCTACTTCGATTTCTTTTGTTAGTGACGTGTAGTCATATGTTGGTTGATATAAATTAATTAATTCTCCACCGTGTGCTTGAATTGTTGTCATTTTGTAAAATCCTCCTTAAATAATTAACACAATATAATAAAAAGCACTTGAATCACGCAGTCATTTTTTCTTTTTCCGACTGCAAGCTTGCTCTTTTTCTTCTAGTCGCTCTAGCTAAGCTTAGAACACCTGCTGTGGCAATACATCCGCTAGCTAGCACCACAAATGAATATAAGTCGCTTTCAAGTACTAATTTCACAAGAACATATGAGATTACGAGTGAAAATACAGGGGAGACCACCCAAACCTTTAACATTTGAATGACAACTTCGCGCTGTTCTTTCGTGAATCCCGTTTTCGCTGCTCCTATTCCAATAATAGAAGACGTAGTGACCTGTGTAAGGGGTACTGGCAAACCAAACAGTGAAGCGACTGTGACAAGAGAAGCACCAGTACCCGAGATAATGCACCCTTCCCCTATAGAATAGCGAGTAATTTTTTTCCCGTTTGTTTCAATAACTCGGCCTCCTAGTAAAAGAGCTCCGAGCGCCACTGCCAATCCTCCTGCTATGACACCCGTTGTGGCATCCATTAATCCAGCTCCTACTAGAGGACCGACAGCATTTGCCACGTTATTCATTCCAGCTGAGAAGGCTTCAAAGAATCCCGTCGCTATAACTAAAATCGTTAAAACTCTTTTCCACGTTCCCTTTGCTTCTTTTTTATGCGCTCCGCGTTTTATCACTTTTCCAATCAAAAAAGCAATGACAAATGAAACCAGCGGAACAATAATCCAAAAAGACATGACAACTAAAAGTTTTTCCACATACAGAGATTGATAAGCTACGCCTACTCCAACAACTGAACCAACCGTTACTTCACTTGTTGATAGAGGAATACCAATTAAATTCGCGAAAAAGAGTGACAGCGTTGCAGCAGCCAGAATGATAATAACTAATTCTACTGACAGCAATTTTTCAGGTATGATACCTGAACTGATGGTTTTTACCACCTCGCCGCCTCCGATAATGGCTCCGAGCACAATACCTACAGCACAGATGAACAGGGCTACTCTTTTCTTTTTAATCGCACCGGAGCCGTATGAAACGCCCATAGCTGCTGCTGCACCGCTTGCCCCAATATTCATTGCAAAAAAAAGCGCAATGATAAAGGCAACATATAAAAGCATCATTTATTCAGCTCTTTCGTATTTAAGATTCGTGTAATCCGCATTCAACTTTTTGTGTACCTGCCCATCTTCCTGAACGTAAATCGTCTACATTGTAGGCAGGTGCGGTACAGGGCTCACAGCCAATACTTGGGTAGCCTTGATCATGAAGTTTGTTATATGGTAAATCATGCTTATACACATAGCGCCAAACTTCTTTCCAGGACCAATGAATTAACGGGCAGACTTTCACTTTCTTGAATTTCTCATCTTTATTAAAATAATTCGTGTTGGCACGAGACTCAGACTGCTCGCGTCTCAAACCAGAAATCCACGCATCATAAGGAGCAAGAGATTCCCTTAGCGGGATGATTTTTCGAATTTGACAGCATAGGTTAGGCTGACTCTTCCAAAGTTCATCTCCATGTTTCTCAGCTTGTTCTGCAAGCGTTAAATCCGGTTTTTTCATATGAATACGCAAATCAGGAAAGCGTTCTTTAATTGCATCAATTACTTCATATGTTTCTTTAAAATGAACGCCCGTATCTAAAAAGACAATTTCAGCATCTTTTTTCACTTTTGAAATTAAATCAATTAACACGATTCCTTCGATACCAAAGCTTGATGCGTAAATAATTGAATCTCCGTAGGTATCATACGCCCACTGCAATGCTGAAAGAGCTCCTTTTGTTTCATCTTCACTGTCGAACTCTGGAAATGTATCACTCCAGTTTTCGTACGTATATAAGTCTGCCATTTTCTTCACTCCAATTCTTAGTTATCCGCGTTATCCAATAAAAAAAGACGGTTTTACCCACTAGAATTGGATAAAACCGCCTCTAGTGTGTCTAGTCAGCGAAACTATTTAATTCTTACTTTGCTTCGACATGCTCAAAAATTTGTTTTAAGTCGGGGGTTACAGTCATTGGTGTCCCTCCTCAAATTATCGCTTGCGCTATATCAAAATAAAAAGTCTTCCATATTGAAAGACTGGGTAGGCAATAAATTTTCACCTTATCTTTCAAAATGATACACACTTTGCTGGAATTAGCACCTTGCTAAGCAGGTTGCCGGGGTTCAGCGGGCCAGATCCCTCCACCACTCTTGATAAGCATTTTTTAAAAATTTTAGCATATTTAGAATATTTGTCAACATTAAAAATCATATATCCGATAAGAAAACTATACTTTAAATTCACAGAAATATCTATACTTTTATTTAAAACAACATATGTAAATTTAACCCAAACGTGAACATATCAATTTATAAAACGCTTTCTTTTTTCTCCAACTTTTTATATTCTCTTGCTAAATAAAACACAAAACCTCACTATAAAATTAATAAGGGATTTATAAGCTTTACGGATAATTCACCCACATTAGCACACATTACAGATAACACTGACTGACAGATAGGAGCTATATAAGATGGAGAGACAACCTTTTCAATTAGACGATACAATTAAAAATAATGTGCGAACATATTTACAGCAGATTTCAACTGAAGCCTCTAATTTAATTAAACATTTAGACACGAGTGATCATTGTATCCTATGTGATTTTGAGGAGATGAGAAGGTTATTTCAAGATGTTCAAGCTACGGCTGCCTCTTATTACTTGCGCCATTATTTATCGCCTTATACATTTGAATATGCTGCTCTGTCTTTAGCTATTCATAACCTTTCGGAGAAACGTCACGGCGCTTTAATTGTCATTGAACGGGAACAAAATGTAGACCCTCTTATTCAAAAAGGAATGCCTATTCAAGCTCCTGTCAGCGCTACGCTAGTTGAGACGCTGTTCTATCCAGGGACACCCTTACATGACGGAGCCGTCCTAATTAGAAATAATCAGCTTATTTCAGCTGCTAATGTTTTACCTCTTTCGTCTATTATTTTAACGAACAAAAAATTGGGAACACGTCACCGTGCAGCCATTGGAATGTCGGAAAAATCGGATGCATTAATTTTAGTTGTATCTGAAGAAACAGGCAAAATTTCGTTTGCTCTTGATGGAAGCCTCTACCCTATTCACTCCAGCAAAAATATGATTTAAGAGCCCTTTCCTGATAAGCAGCCCTATCTTGACTTCTATATCCTTTCTCTTTAATATATTTCATAGTTTTTACATACTATAGATACGGGTGATGCATATGACAATTTTAAAATTTGAACATGTAGGCGTTCAAGTAAAGGATATAGAAGAATCGATTGAGTTCTATACGCAAAAAGTGGGATTAGAGCTCATCGAAAAACTACCACATACCGATCCGTCTTTGAAGCTAGCTTTTCTAGGTTTAGAAGGCAATGTAATCGTAGAGTTAATTCAAGGGTATAACTCAAGCTTACCTAACGAAGGGAAAGTTCATCATTTTGCGCTGGCAGTAGACGGAATTGAAGAGGAGTTTGAGCGTTTAAAATCAGCAGGCGTTTCATTTGTGGAAGAAAACATTGTAACTTTGCCAAATGGAGCAAGATACTTATTTTTCTACGGTCCAGACAAAGAATGGATTGAATATTACGAAGTAAAAAGATAAAGATATCTTATACCTTCAGTGAAAAATGGTCATACTGTGGCTATGACTAATCACTGGAGGTTTTTTTATGATGGAATGGCTATTATTTCGACTTTTTCGTCGTTCTATTTTAGTGCGGCTTCTTTTTATTATCGGCTGCCTTGTTCTGCTTTTCGGCATGCTTATACATTTCCTAGAGCCGCAAACGTTTGGGAATGTGTTTGAAGGAATTTGGTGGGTTATTATTACAATCTCTACTATAGGGTACGGTGATTTTGCTCCGACCACTACGATTGGAAGGTTAGCTGCAATTATTTTAGTTCTGATCGGAACGGGATTTATTACTACTTATTTTGTCACGCTTTCTAAAATTGCTGTTTCCGCTGAGAGCGCTTATTTGGAAGGGAATTTAAAATTTTATGGAAAAGATCACTTCATCGTTGTTGGGTGGAATGAGCGCGCCAAACTCGTGTTAGAGTATTATCGCGACGCATTTCATAAAGAAGACATTGTGCTTATCGACGACTCTCTGACTAAAAATCCCATGATTTGTGATCGCGTTCATTTTATTAAAGGAAGTCCCTCTCATTATGAAGTATTAGAACTTGCCAACGCTCGGTACGCAAAAAAAGTGCTGATTACTGCCGATCAGCATAAGACAGAAGAATATGCAGACATGAATACTATTGTTACGTTAGTCGCTCTGCAAGGATTGAACCCTTCTATTTACAGCATCGTTGAACTTTTAACAAAAAAGCATATTCAAAATGCACAAAACTTGGGGGTGAATGAAATGATTAAAACAAACGAGTTGATTAGTCAAGTCATGTACGAACATATTTTTGTGAAAAAATTAGAGAGTTTAAAAAAAGAATAGTTCCTTCAATTACTGAAGCAGCGCATTTTCTGCCTCTCTAATTAGCTCTTCTCCTAAGCTGATATACTTTTCTGGAAATGAAGCGTCTGCGTCTTGGGGCTCTGCAAACTGATTAAATGAAGCACTAACATTTCCATTGTGAACATCGTCATCTAGACCAATTTGATATTTATGTGAAAGTAAAAATGGCGTGCCAATCTGTACGGTTGTTCCTTTAGAATCCAGCTCTCCATTCGTAGCTGTAAACGGGATACGTAAAAACTGATAGCCGACTTCATCGTTCATCTTATAGTCAAATGAACCATGGTCGTAATCCCAATTTCCTCCAATGTTATACCCAAGCGGCTTAAGCGTTTTTTCTAATTCGTAAAGCTTGAATAATGTTCCCTCTAATCTTGAAGATAATTCAATCATGTTATCCCTCCTCTGTTTTAACATGTCCTTTTTCCAGCGTTTTATCCTTTATCTCAAAAGCAAAAAAGAGGGTGAGACATAACTAAATGAATCCAACCTAAAGACGAACAAACTGGATAAAGCAGCTCATATAAATCGCTTGCGACACCGCAGTTGATGTCTGTGCGAGGCTTCACTTTCCGCGGGCGGGCGCTGAGCCTCCTCGTCACTTGCGCTCCAATCAACTGTTAGAAGGACCTAAACAGATGAAACTATATTCACTATAACAAAAAAAACGAACCACTAATCAAACATGTTGATCAATGGTTCGTTTTTCACTTGGGCTAAAATACTTTTGTACCGCCCTCTTTTTATTTATTTCAAACGCTTTTCTAATTCTGCTTTTTTCTCTTCAAAACCAGGTTTTCCAAGCAGAGCAAACATATTTACTTTGTATGCTTCTACTCCCGGCTGATCGAATGGGTTTACGCCTAATAAATAGCCGCTGATTGCACATGCTTTTTCGAAGAAATATACAACATATCCGAACGTATACTCATCTAGCGCAGGAATGTTCACAACTAAGTTTGGAACGCCCCCATCTGTGTGAGCAAGCATTGTACCTTGGAAGGCTTTTTTATTTACAAAGTCAACTGTTTCACCAGCTAAGTAATTTAATCCATCTAAGTCCGCTGCATCTTCTTCAATTGTTAGCTCATGACGAGAATCTTGAACTTGTACAATTGTTTCAAAAATATCACGACGACCTTCTTGTACATATTGACCTAAAGAATGAAGATCCGTTGAGAAGTTAGCAGATGAAGGGTAAATACCTTTTTGGTCTTTTCCTTCACTTTCGCCAAATAACTGTTTCCACCACTCAGCAAAGTATTGAAGAGCTGGCTCATAGTTAATCAGCATTTCAATTGTTTTTCCTTTATTATAAAGAACATTACGAGCTACAGCATATTGATAAGCTGGGTTCTCTTCTAGCTCTGATGATGAGAATGCTTCTTGAGCATCAGCTGCCCCTTTCATCATTTGTTCGATATCAAGACCCGCAGCGGCAATTGGCAATAAGCCAACCGCTGTTAATACTGAATAACGGCCGCCTACATCATCTGGAATAACAAATGTTTCATAGCCTTCTTCGTCCGCTAATGTTTTTAATGCGCCACGCGCTTTATCTGTTGTTGCATAAATACGCTTGCGTGCTTCTTCTTTGCCATATTTCTCTTCTAATAATTTACGGAAGATACGGAAAGCAATCGCCGGTTCTGTTGTTGTACCAGATTTTGAAATAACATTAATAGAGAAATCTTTATCTTGTAAAACATCCATTAAGTCTTTCATGTACGTTGAGCTGATGTTGTTACCAGCAAAAATAACTTGCGGAGTTTTACGCTGTTCTTTTGATAATGTGTTATAGAATGAATGCTGAAGCATTTCAATAGCAGCACGAGCACCTAAGTAAGATCCTCCAATACCGATAACAATTAATACATCTGAATCAGATTTAATTTTTTCTGCACTTTTTTGAATGCGTGCAAATTCTTCTTTGTCATACTCCGTAGGAAGGTCGACCCATCCTAAAAAGTCGTTTCCAGCACCTGTTTTCTCATGAATTGAATGGTGAGCTACTTTCACGGCATCACGTAAGTATGTAAGTTCATGTTCACCAAAAAATGATAACGCGTTTGAATAATCAAAACGAACATGTGTCATAGTCTGTTCCTCCATTAAAATATCTTTATTTTTCACTTTATCGAAACTGTTAGCTGAATTCAAGTGAATCCACTTACAATTTGACACAATCATTATAGTTTGTTGAAACTGCAATCATTGTATGTACCTTTTTATTTAACGATAAATTCAGTTGTGAAGTCAACTAATGTTCTTTGATTACAGGACGTAATTCATGCACGATTACGCAAATAATAAGCAAATAAAAAACGACTAAAGATTGGTCTTCAATCGTTTTTTATTTGCTTATCGGATGGTGCAATATAGTTCATTTCACCTATCTTCACATATTGTCTCGGTTTATAAGAGGCTTTTAAAAGGGAAGAGTCTATTGAAATGGAATTTTCAGCTTGGTTTTTAGAAGTGAGGAACACCCTGTTTTCTTCTTTCATTTCCAAGTGATTATTCAGCACAAATCCGCCCATACATAATGCGGTAAAAATGAGAAAACTGATGGCTATTTGTTTCCTATACATTTCCATCACCTCACTCTTAGAGTGACAATTTTGAGTGATTTTTATACGTCCAAAAAAATTTTTTTATGTTTTTTTTATGGATTTTGTGACGAGTTTCTATTTATTTAATAAGGTTTGAAAAATCTGCTGATACTAAGAAATAGCATGGATGCATGCATAATTAAATTATTATATAATCGGTTACAGAATTGAATATCACAAGGAGGTTTGTCTTTTGTCGTGGTTGCACTTGGTGATTTTATCGCCTTTTTTATTAGCCTTTTTTGTCCCCCTTCTGTATAGGAAATTCCAGCGTATTCATACAGGGTGGTTCGTTTTACCTCTTCCACTTGTGTTGTTCATTTATTTCACACAATATATCAGTGGTGTTTCTAAGGGGGGAACATATCTACATTCAATGAAATGGATACCTAGTCTGGGCATTAACTTTGATGCCTATGTGGATGGACTTGGTCTTCTGTTTTCTCTATTAATCACCGGAATTGGGACACTTGTTATTCTTTACTCCATTTATTATCTTTCTAAGACAAAAGAAGCACTGCATTCGTTTTATGTCTATTTGCTTCTTTTTATGGGGTCGATGCTAGGAGTTGTATTATCAGATAACCTAATGAGCCTTTACAGCTTTTGGGAATTAACAAGCCTTTCATCTTTTTTATTGATTGGTTATTGGTACAAACGAGAGAAATCTCAATACGGAGCCTTAAAATCTATGCTCATTACCGTATTCGGAGGACTTTCCCTTTTAGCAGGAATTGTGCTTTTATACGTTATGACAGGTACTTTCAGCATACGCGAAATTATCTCAAACGTAGATGTAGTCACATCAAGTCATCTATTCATTCCAGCTCTAGTCCTCATTTTATTAGGGGCCTTTACAAAATCTGCTCAGTTTCCTTTTCATATTTGGCTGCCAGATGCAATGGAAGCTCCAACCCCAGTGAGTGCATACCTTCATTCAGCCACAATGGTAAAAGCAGGAATTTATCTTTTAGCAAGACTCAGCCCTGTTTTTGCTATAAGCGCCACTTGGTTTTTTGCTATTTCAATTATAGGACTAATTACACTGTTTTGGGGCTCATTTTCAGCAGTAAAGCAACAAGACCTGAAAGGGATTTTAGCTTTTTCAACTATTAGTCAGCTGGGGATGATTATGTCACTTATAGGAGTAGGTAGCGCAGCTATTCACTATGATTTTTTAGACGATAATATCTACTTAGTAGCTCTTACTGCAGCGGTTTTCCATTTGATTAACCACGCTACCTTCAAAGGCAGCTTGTTTATGGTAGTAGGTATTGTCGATCATGAAACAGGCACGCGTGACATTAGAAAGTTAGGCGGGTTAATGAGCGTTATGCCTGTGACATTTACCATTGCTCTCATCGGGGGATTTTCAATGGCGGGTCTTCCTCCTTTTAATGGATTCTTAAGTAAAGAGATGTTTTTTACAGGCATGGTAAACGTGACAAAAATGGATATGTATAGCATGCAGACGTGGGGAATTTTGCTGCCTATCATCGCTTGGTTAGGAAGTATCTTCACTTTCATCTATAGTATGATTCTTGTCTTTAAAACCTTTACAGGCAAATACCAGCCCGAAAAGTTAGAGAAGAAACCTCATGAAGCACCAGTAGGCATGCTTATTTCACCTGTTATTTTAGCATCACTGGTTGTTATTTTTGGCTTTGCTCCTAATTTATTAGAATCGACCCTTATTGAGCCAACAATGGCCTCTATCGCACCTAGCCTGCTAGCTGAAGGTAAAGAATATCAAGTGCATATTAAATTTTGGCATGGCTTTACGCCAGAATTATTTATGACACTAGGGGTCATCATATTTGGTATTTTGTTATTTATGACGGTTCAAAAATGGTCAAAAATTTATACACGATTCCCTTCTTCTTTAACGCTTAATAACGGCTATAATTATGGAATTAAAGGGATAGAAAAAGGGTCAACACGTATCATGAAAACATTAATGACAGGATTTATTAGAGACTATCTTTTAATCATTTTTACTTTCATAGGCATCTTACTTCTGTTGACGCTCTTTTCTCAGAATGCCTTTGCGATTGATTTAAAAGATACTTCTTCTATAGGCGTTTATGAAGCCATATTAGCAGTCGTAATGGTTGCAGCTACTATTACAACTTTATTGGCAAAATCACGCCTCACAGCCATTATTTCGCTCGGAGTTGTCGGGTATACACTCTCTTTATTTTTCGTATTATTCCGAGCTCCTGACTTAGCTTTGACTCAATTAGTGATTGAAACTGTATCGGTATCACTGTTTTTACTATGTTTCTACTACTTGCCGGAGTTTCGGAAGCGAAAAGTAAGGGTGAAGTTTCAGCTGCCAAACTTACTGGTCGCTCTTCTTGTAGGAACGACTGTTACACTGCTTGGCATATCAGCAAACAGTACGAAACTATTTGAATCGATTTCACATTACTTTATTGAAAACAGCTATGAAAAAGCAGGCGGCGAAAACATGGTGAACGTAATCCTTGTGGACTTCCGCGGATTTGATACATTATTTGAAATTACCGTACTTTGTATAGCAGCTCTTGCTATCTATGGCATGATTCGTCTTCGGTTAACAAAGGAGGAAGAAGAGTGAAAAAAAATGATTTGATACTACAAACCACAACGAAAGTAGTCACGTTTATTATTATCATTTTTGCCATTCATCTTTTCTTTGCAGGTCATTATACACCGGGGGGAGGATTTGTTGGGGGACTTACTACCTCAGCAGCTCTTGTATTATTACTGCTGGCTTTCGATATAAAAACCGTATCGAAAGTCATCCCATTTGATTATAAGAAGGTCGCGGCTTCTGGACTGCTGCTAGCTATTTTAACGGGGCTTGGGTCATTTATTTTCAAAGTCCCATTTCTAACTCACACATATAGCTACTTTAACCTTCCCCTTCTCGGGAAAACATCTTTAGCTACCGTTGTACTGTTTGATTTAGGTGTATATCTAGTAGTTGTTGGTGTTACGATGACCATTATTCAAACGATTGGAGAGAGTGAATAGTGGAAATATTAATGTCCATAGTGGCAGGGATTCTATTCACTGCCGCTGTATATCTCATGTTATCCCGCAGTTTACTGCGAATTATTATTGGAACAGGCTTATTAAGCCACGGTGTTCACCTGTTAATTTTAACGATGGGCGGATTAAAAGGGGGGAGTGTTCCCCTTCTGGGAGAAAAGGCTTCTTCTTATACAGATCCTTTACCTCAAGCTCTAATTTTAACTGCCATTGTCATAAGCTTTGGCGTCACTTCTTTTTTCCTTGTACTAGCGTACAGGGCTTATCAGGAACTCGGAACAGACGATATGGACAAGTTAAGGGGAAATGAACATGACGAGTAATTTTGTAATCATCCCACTGCTTATCCCGTTTGTTGTAGGTGTTGTGCTCATTTTTTTCAAAGACAATATTAAACTTCAAAGGATAATCAGTGTTTTATCATTAATCACCACCACTGCTTTTGCTGCCTATTTAGTACAACTGGTTCAATCAAAAGGTGTTTTAACTCACGAGCTTGGGAACTGGAAACCTCCTTTTGGAATTATTCTAGTAGCGGACATGTTCGCGTCCCTTCTCGTACTTACTGCTAGTGTGGTAACACTATGCTGCGTTCTTTTTGCTTTTCATACAATTGGGGAAAAGCGTGAACGCTTTTACTTTTATTCGTTTGTGCAGTTTTTATTAGTAGGCGTATTCGGCGCCTTCTTAACAGGTGATATCTTTAACTTATTTGTCTTTTTTGAAGTCATGCTTATGTCTTCGTACGCTCTTATTGTAATTGGCGGTACAAAAGCACAGCTTCGAGAGTCACTTAAGTATATTTTAGTCAATGTCATTTCATCCGCTTTGTTTGTCATTGCCGTTGCTTATTTATATGCTGTAACAGGAACTCTCAACATGGCGGACCTTTCACAGCGAATTGCTGAGGCGAACCAGCCGGGAATTTTAACAACCATTGGCATGCTTTTATTTATCGTCTTTGCCTTAAAAGCAGCTTTATTTCCAATGTATTTCTGGCTTCCAGGTTCATATAGTGCGCCTCCACCCGTTATTATCGGGTTGTTTGGTGCCTTGCTCACAAAAGTAGGCGTTTATTCGATTTTCAGGACTTTCACTTTACTGTTTTACCATCATCCTGAATTTACTCATCAAATTATCGGCTACGTTGCGCTTTTGACTATCGTTGTTGGTGCAGTAGGCGCCATTGCTTATTCGGATGTAAATAAAATCTTAATTTATAACATTATTATTGCTGTCGGAGTCATTGTCTACGGGGTGACCTTGACAACAAACGCAGGTTTTGAAGGAGCTATTTATTATTTAATTCACGACATGATTATTAAAGCAGCTCTATTCCTTCTTGCTGGAAGCATCGTTCGAATAACTGGAACAACAAAATTAAAGAAAATGGGTGGGTTAATTAAAGACTATCCGCTGCTTGGCTGGATGTTTTTTATCGCTACTATTTCTTTGGCAGGAATTCCTCCCCTAAGCGGCTTTATTGGAAAATTCCTTTTAGTTCAGGGCGGCTTAGAATCAGAGAGCTACACGTTTGTAGGAGTTTTACTAGTTTCAAGCCTGCTTGTTTTATATTCTGCCATTAAGATTTTCATGAGCTGCTTCTGGGGTGAACCTAAGCTTTCTTCTGAGCATGAAAAAGTATCCCTTAAAGGTATTCTATACCCATCCGCTATCTTACTTGCTGTTTCTGTCTTTTTAGGACTAGGTGCAGAAGCTGTTATCCCTTATGTGTCAACAGCCACTCAAACGCTTATGGATCCTTCAATTTATATCCAATCAGTGTTAAAGGAGTAGATCTGCATGTCATTTCAACTATTATTAAACGTAATCATTGCATTCACATGGATGTTTTTGAGAGGGATTTGGACACTCCCTTCCTTTATTATAGGTTTTTTCTGGGGAGCGGTACTGCTGTTTGTTTTCCGCCGTTTTTTTCACAGACGTTTTTATTTGCATAAAGTGTATGCGATCATTAAACTGCTGTTTATTTTTATACGAGAATTATTCAAAGCCAATATTGCAGTGACTAAGGACGTATTGCGCCCTAAATTAAATATTCAGCCAGCCATCTTTGCAATGCCAACCCGTCTGGAGAGTGAATGGGAAATTACCATTCTTTCTCTTTTAATTACGCTAACGCCAGGTACACTGGTGATGGATGTGTCAGATGATAATTCTACTATCTATATTCATGCAATCAATACAGACGATATTGATGACATTATTACAGATATTCAGCAAACATTCGAAAAAGCCATTATGGAGGTGAGTCGTTAAATGCTCGATATTTTTTTAAACGTTTCGCTCATTCTCATTTCTGCTTCAACTATTGGGTTTGTTTATCGAGTGGTGAAAGGTCCGTCAACTGCTGATCGAGCAATGGCCCTTGACGCTATTGGAATTAACATCATTGCCATTACGGCCATCATCTCGATTATTTTTCGAACCCAGGCTTTTTTCGAAGTCATTTTACTGCTAGGCATCATAGCCTTTGTAGGTACCGTTGCTTTTTCTAAGTTTTTAGAGAAAGGAGAAGTGATCGAATATGAACGTGATCAGTGAAATCATTGTAGGAGCTTTAGTACTAATAGGGTCTCTTCTGACAGTTGTGACCATGATTGGGCTTATTCGCTTGCCTGATACGTACACAAGAAGTCACGCTGCCTCCAAAAGTGCCACCTTAGGCGTCCTGTTTATATTAGTGGGCTGCTTACTCTACTTTTGGATTGACACCGGCCATATTAGTGCACGGTTAATTTTAGCGATTGTCTTTGTGTTTATCACCTCTCCTATTGCTGGGCATTTACTAGGAAGAGCGGCTTATTACAGCGGAGTTCCTCTTTCTGATAAAACCGTTCGGGATGATTTGAAAACCAAACAGCAGAAAAAACTTACCCATCATGAATAGAAAAAAACGCCGTGCGGTTTGCACGGCGTTTTTTATCGAAAATCTTATAAAGAAGCGCGTAGGATTGCTAGTACATCTTCTTTGTTTAATTTTTTAAATTTGCCAAATTCACCTTTAGCCATTGCACGATCAGCCATAAGATCTAATTTGTCTTCACCAATATCATAATCAGCTAAGCGAGTTGGTGCACCTAGGCTTGACCAGAATTCACGAAGCTTATCAACACCTTCAAGTGCTACTTCTTTATCCGTCTTGCCTTCCGTATCTACGTTAAATACGCGTACAGCTACTTGCTTGAAGCGATCTACGTTCTCATCCATTACGTGTTTCATCCAGTTCGGGAATAAAATTGCCAATCCACCTGCATGTGGAATGTCATATACAGCTGATACCGCATGCTCAATATTGTGAGTAGCCCAATCGCCTTGGTGTCCCATTTGTAACATACCGTTTAATGCGATTGTCCCATTGTATAAAATCGTTTCACGTAACTCGTAGTTCTCTAGGTCGTTTAATAATTTTGGTCCCGTTTCAATAACCGTTTGCAGTACTCCTTCACACATGCGATCTTGAAGCGGCGTATTTGTTGCAACATGGAAATATTGTTCAAATACGTGGCTCATCATGTCGACCATGCCATAAACTGTTTGATTTTTTGGTACAGTAAATGTATTAACAGGATCTAAAATAGAGAATTGAGGGAATGTTGCCGGACTGCCCCAGCCGTATTTTTCTTGTGTTTCCCAATTTGTAATAACAGAACCAGCATTCATTTCTGAACCTGTTGCTGCTAATGTCAGCACTGTTCCAAATGGAAGAGCTTCAGCTGCGAATACGTCGCGGTTAATGATGTCCCATACGTCTCCATCATATTTTGCGCCTGCTGCGATTGCTTTTGTACAATCGATTACGCTTCCTCCACCAACTGCAAGTAAAAATTCAATACCGTTTTCTTTACAAATATCGATTCCTTTGCGAACAGTTGTCAGACGAGGATTCGGCTCTACTCCCGCTAACTCATGTACTTCTGCATTCATGTCATTCAGTACATCCATTACTTGATCGTATAAACCGCTGCGTTTTACGCTTCCTCCGCCGTATACTAATAATATCTTTTTGCCAAAGCGCCCTGCTTCTGTTTTTAACTGCTCTAATTGACCTTTACCAAAAATTAATTTTGTAGGATTATAAAATGTAAAATTGTTCACTATAAACTCCTCCTTACGAGCTTGATTACATGCATCATTATGAAGAACAACTTTTTGATTGTAAAGAAAATTGACTTCCTAAAGATTATTCCCTGTGGGCTAGATGCTCACCCCATCCAAATGAACGTTTATTTGTCTGTATCTTCCAAAAGCAAATATGCATATTTCCCTCTAAAAAAAGCAGGCTAATAAGTGAACTACAAAACAAGGAGGGTTCATCATGAGTGGTATTCAACGTATTGCGCTCGTATTAACGATTATTGGAGCAATTAACTGGGGACTTATTGGCTTTTTTCAATTTGATTTAGTAGCAGCAATCTTCGGCGGTCAAACATCTGCTTTCTCCCGCATTATCTATGGATTGGTTGGAATCGCAGGACTGATTAACCTAGGTCTATTATTTAAACCTTCTGCTGAAGTAGAGCGTACAGAACCTAGAACGGAACATTAAAAAAAGAAGGATAGCTAAGCTATCCTTCTTTTTTTCTTATTTCTTAATTAGATCTTCGCGGTTTGATTGCTCAATCCACTCTTCTAATTTTTCTTTTAATGTGTTGAATCCTTGAGTAGATTCAGTATGAACTGTTGCTTGACCTTGACGCTTTTTAGCAGGTTTTTTAGGTGCAGAAGCTTCAGTTTTTTCTGGAGCTGGCTCAGTAGCACGAATAGATAAACCAATTTTACCAGTTGACTCATCAACAGATAAAACTTTAACGTTTACTTCGTCTCCTACTGATAAATGTTCGTTAATATCTTTAACGAAGCCATGTTTTACTTCTGAGATATGAACTAATCCTTGAGTTTCTTCATTTAATGCAACGAATGCACCGTATGGTTGAATTCCTGTTACTTTACCTTTTGTAACAGTACCGATTTCAAATTTTGACATATAAACACTCCTAGATACCTTATTATTTTCACCATTATAGCCAATTTAAAATTATAGCACAGTTCATAGATTGAATCAAAAAGTAGTTATACTATATTTATTATTTACCAATTTCGTCACAAATATAAACTAACACTACATTTCATCATAGCAAAAAAGATATTATATCAAACCGTCTATAGGATATGACATAATATCTTATTTTTATTATAACTTATTTTCAACAAAACGGCTAATCCGTTTTATGGATTCTTCTAATGATTCCATTGAAGAGGCGTATGAACAGCGAATATGTCCCTCTCCGCCTTTTCCAAATACATTGCCTGGCACCACGGCTACTCGCTCTTCAAGCAAAAGCTGCTCAGCGAATTCTTCCGATGACAATCCAGTTTTCTCGATAGAAGGGAACACATAAAACGCTCCTCCGGGAGAATGGCATTCCAGACCAATTTGATTTAATGACTTCACCATATAGTTCCGTCTTCTGCGATAGCTTTTTCTCATCTCTTCTACGTCATGCTGCCCATTTTGTAGTGCTTCAATTGCTCCATATTGTGCCATGGTAGGCGCACACATCATTGTATACTGATGAATTTTCAGCATTGCTTTAGCAATCTCAGTTGGTGCACATATGTATCCAAGACGCCATCCAGTCATGGCAAACCCTTTAGAAAAGCCAGAAATAATAATAGTGCGTTCTTTCATCCCTTCTAAAGAAGCAATAGATGTAAATTCTTCATCATATGTTAATTCTGCATATATTTCATCCGTGATAACAAGCAAGTCATACTTTATGACAATATCCGCAATAGCCTGCAGCTCTTCTTTAGAGAGTGAGCTTCCTGTTGGATTATTAGGAGAGCATAAAAGAAGAGCTTTTGTGTTGCTTGTAATCACTTCTTCAATCTGCTTAGGCTGCAGCTTAAACTCTGTTTCTGCTGTTGTTTCAATTGCCACAGGAACTCCTCCTGCTAGCGAAATTAACGGGCTGTAGGACACAAAGTTTGGCTCTACGACAATAATCTCATCTTCAGGGTTAATCAAAGCCCTCATTGTAATGTCTAAAGCCTGACTTCCTCCAACGGTCACAATAATATCATCTTTATAATCATACGAGACGTTAAAATTTCTTTTCATATACTTCATAATTTCAAAGCGAAGCTCTAAAAGCCCCGCATTTGCTGTATAAGAGGTATATCCTCTTTCCAACGATAAAATACTCGCTTCTCGAACAGCCCAAGATGTGACAAAATCAGGTTCACCTACTCCAAGAGAGATGACGTTATCCATACTTGCTGCTAAATCAAAAAAGCGGCGAATACCTGAAGGTTTCAGCTGTTGTACAGTTGTTGACAAGCGCTCTTTCATTACGGAGACACCACGATTCTGCGATCTTCATCGCCTTGGTCGTAGATGGTACCATCGTGCTTGTATTTTTTCATAATAAAGTGAGTCGTTGTAGATAAAACAGAGTCTAGCGTAGAAAGCTTTTCAGAAACAAAAAATGCTACTTCAGACATTGATTTTTCTTCAATAATAACAGACAAATCATATGCTCCTGACATTAGGTACACGGATTTCACTTCTTGAAAACGATAGATGCGCTCCGCAATCTCATCAAAGCCTACTCCTCGCTTTGGTGCAACTTTTACATCTATCATAGCTGTGACGCCCTCATGTCCATCTACTCGTCTCCAGTTAATATCAGCTGAATATTGCACAATTACTTTTTCTCTCTCTAGCTTTTTAACAATATTAGAGGTTTCTTCAAACGTTAAATCCACCATTTTTGAAATACTATCTATCGAAATACGGCTATTTTTTTCTAGAATTTCTAAAATTTCTAACTCTTTTTCTTCTAAGAACACCGCGTTCCCCTCCTACAACGATTAAATTTTTTCACTTTTTCCATTATATCAAATTTAAACACATCTTTAATGTGAAATCTATACCGGTAATTGAGTTTCATTTTATAGATTGCTGGAAATTAGGACAGACTAGAAAGAAAAAGATGGAGTGAAACAAATTGACTGAATCTAAAATTACTTGCCACCAGCGTACTTTTAATGGAGTCAATGTTTACTACGAATGCCATAACTATCACCCTGATAAACCCGCCATTGTATTTATTCACGGCTTTTTATCATCGAGTTTTAGCTTTCGACGTTTAATTCCTTTATTTGAAGATACGTTTTCTATCATTACGCTGGACCTTCCGCCATTTGGGCGAAGTGAAAAATCGTTAACCTTTCAATACTCGTATAAAAATTTAGCCAGAATTGTCATCGAGTTGATTGAATATTTAAAGTTGAAAGATGTTGTACTATCGGGACACTCAATGGGAGGACAAGTTTGTTTAAACGTAGCAAAGTTAAAGCCTTCTTGCGTATCGAAACTAGTTCTTCTGTGCAGCTCAGCTTATTTAGGCCCCTCACATTATGGATTGGTTATGTCTTCTTATGTTCCCTTCTTTTATCTGTGGGTAAAAACGTGGCTTTCTCGCAAAGGTGTATTAGGTAACTTGCAAAATGTCGTATTTGATCATAAGTTAATCGACGAAGAAATGATTGATGGCTATACTGAACCATTTTTGGATGACCGTACGTTTATGGCTTTAACAAGAATGATTCGCGATCGAGAAGGAGACCTATCCTCAAAGGATTTGCAGCACATAAAAAAACCAAGTTTACTCATTTGGGGAGAAGAAGACCGGGTTGTTCCTTTGCATCTCGGACGTAAGTTAAAAGATGATTTAACAGACTCTACCTTTGTCTCTTTAAAGGAAATTGGGCACCTTTTACCAGAAGAGTGTCCTGACATTGTGCAATCTCATATGGTCGATTTCTTGTACGGTGAAAAAGCCCTGTCTCAATAATGACGGGGCGGGTTCGTATATTGCACACGAGGCGCTAACTTTAATAAAAAATTCATTAGTCGTGCTTCAGCAATTTTTTCACTTTCTTTATTGACTTCACAAGTTAACTTCGTTGACAAACGTATTAAAAATAAGCAAACTATTATATTAAAAAAGGGGGTACTTTTATTGTCTACTTATTCTTTTGATCAATTAATTAACCGTACAGGTACGCAGTCCGTAAAGTGGGACAAAACTGATCTTGTTTTTGGAGCAAAAGATGTTCTGCCTTTTTGGGTAGCTGATATGGATTTCCAAGCGCCGCCTAATGTTCTTCAAACCATTAATGAGCGTGTCAAACACGGTATTTTCGGCTACACTTCCCCTACTGAATCTACGGCAAATGCTTTATCATCCTGGATAGAAAAAAAGCATCAGTGGACCATTGATCATGAATGGATTACATACAGTCCAGGAGTTGTATTTGCCCTGAGTATGGCTATTCAAGCATTTACGGAACCCGGAGATTCAATTTTAATTCAGCCTCCAGTCTATACTCCATTTTTTAACATGATAAAGGTAAATGATCGAGAAGTTGTTGAAAATCCGTTGAAACTTGCAGGCGATAAATACGAAATTGATTTTGCAGATTTAGAGCAAAAATTTGCAGAAGGTGTAAAATTAATGATTCTTTGCAGCCCTCATAATCCAGTAGGACGCGTGTGGACAAAAGAAGAACTGAAGAAGCTTGCCGATCTTTGTGAAAAATACAATGTATTAATTGTTTCAGATGAAATCCATTCTGATCTAATTTACCAGCCTTATAAACACATTCCCATTAGCATGGTGAGTGAAGATGCGGCCAATCGAACCATTACGTGTATGGCCCCTAGCAAAACATTTAATATACCGGGACTTCAGGCTTCAGCTGTTATTATTCCAAATGAGAAACTGCGCACACAGTATGTTCAGCAGCAGCAAAAGCAAGGGTTTTCTAATTTAAACACATTCGGAATAATTGGATTAGAGGCGGCTTACAGTGAAGGTGAAGAGTGGCTAGAAGCACTGCTTGTGTATCTGAAGAAAAATGTAGATCTCGTGACGCGTTTTATAAGTGAGAACTTGCCTGAACTGCGAGTTGTTCAGCCAGAAGGAACTTATTTACTATGGATTGACTGCAACAAGCTGCATTTGTCAGAAGAAGAATTACATGAACGCTTATTAAAAAAAGGTAAAATCGCCGTAGAAAAAGGTGAAAAATACAGCTCCACATATGGAAAAGGCTTTATCCGCTTGAACATTGGCTGTTCACATGAACAACTTCAAGAAGGATTGAATCGCTTAAAAGTAGCTTTAACGTAAAAAACAGCGTTCTTTCTCACGAAAGAACGCTGTTTTTAATGTTTTTTTGAAATAACCCCGCAGGCGATTCTCTTTCCAGAATTACCTGATGGCTCTGTCATTCCGTCATCCCCTTGTTCGGTAATAACAAGGGATGAACCATCCATACGCTTAACGAGCGATGTCTTTCCTTCTTTTAACGTGACTTGAGGAACCATATCTGTTCCTGTATACGTCTGATCGTCTTCTACCACAATATTTTTCATATCGCCTAAATGCGGTCCTTTTGGATTTAACAGTCCGTGTTTCTTTTTATCAGGATCAAGGTGATTGCCCGCACTTTTAAAGTTAGGAGCTTTGCAAATTCCCATTTCATGAATATGTACGCCGTGTTCGCCAGGTGGAAGTCCACTTAAATTGTACGTAAACTCAATTCCATCGGCCTGTTCTTTCAACTTGACTGTACCGATGCTATCTCCATCTGCGTTATAGACTTTGACTTCTTTATTGGATATTTCTTTTTCCATACACCCCGTTAACAAGAAAAAAGGCACGGTTCCAATGAGTAGTAGTTTTTTCATGTTGCCCTCCAATCGCATATGCACTAGCGAAAGTTTTAGATATCTTTCCATAGATTGTCCAGCAACATATTATTTTAAACGCTTACATTTTACTTGCATTTCATTACAGTGATTTCTTATTATCCTGTTCTTTTAGCTTTGCTTCTAACTCCTTCGTTTTTTCTTCTTCTTTTTTCGAAATCTTAATGATTAAACGCCATACTGCAACTGCTGCTAGTACAAAAATCGCCATAGTAGCAAAAGCAGGAATATATTCTCTTTTATCTTCCGGAAAATAAAGCAAAAACATTAAATACATCATGTACAACATCCTTTCATAGAAACGGTAGAGGGTTTTGATTTATACTGGTGATAACAAACAATTTACTTAAAGGAGATCTGGCAATATGACATTTACAATTGGTCAAACCGTTACGGCACTTTATAAAACTGGGAAATACATCGGTGAAATTACACAAGTTCGAGACCTGCATTATGTTGTGCGGATTCAAGCTGTGTTAAAGCATCCAGAACAAGGTGACTTACATAACCCTGGACAAGTGGACGTACCTTTTTTTCATGAGCGAAAAGCACTTGCATTTCGAGAGCAGGCCAATATTCCTCAAAAAATGGTTCATCTCTATGAAGACAGCGTTCCCGATTATAAAAATTCACTAAAAAAAGCGCTTGAATTAAAGATAGCTGAGCAACAAGCCAAAGATAGCCCTTTTGCTCAAGCAAGTATTGCCTGTTTAGAAGAGTTAAAAAAAGAGTACGGTATTCATTAAGTAAAAAGCCAAATTCACGTAGAAGTGATTTGGCTTTTATAATGCAAATTTATTTAATACTTTTGAAAAATCGATTCGATCTCCTATGGTCGTTGGCTCTGGTTTTTGAAGGTACCGCTTATCTTTTTCTACAAGCTTAAAGATGTTGAGTGTCGTCATCGCATCATCAAGCGCGCAGTGGTGCTTTCCAGTTCCTTCTTTACCGTACTCTTGCACAGCTTTCCAAAGGCCAGTTTGATTTTGATCTCCAAAAAAGCGCTTATACTCCATTGAAAGATCAATTTCTTTACCTGCAAAAGGAAATGGCACCTTATTTTTTTGACAGCACTGCCTTAATACTTTCATATCCATGTTCCCCCATGTAATGATCGTGCTGTGTTTATACATGCCCAGTCGCTGTACAAGCTGCTCTAGCGTAATGCCTTCATTTACTTGATTTTGTTCGATATGGAGAAATGATTTACAGCGCTCAGTTAATTTTGTAAAGTGTGTAGGCTGTACGTAAGAGGAGAAACGATCAATGATTTCTTGATTTTTAACAAACACCAAACCAACTTCAATGATTTCCGGAAAAAAGCCTTTTGGAAAACCCTTATACTCTGGCATTGTAAATTCAAAATCAATGAATAAATACTGAGAGTTCTTATCCAATATTATCACCCCTTTGTAAAATAAACCGCCCTACTATATTAATGCTATTATAGCACGATTGAACAATCGGAAGGTCTATTTTCTGTTCTTATTTTTAATATTATGAATATTCTAGTTGCTGAATAAAAAGAATACTTTACTACTACTATATTCTAGAGCATGTCTCTATGCGCAGGGTAACTGTCACGAATAGACATAATTTCGCTTATTTTTTTACCTATTTTTTCACTTTTTTACGTATCCGCTCTTCCAAATTCTCTTTAAACTCTAACTCGAGTGTGTGAGGTGGCTCCTCCTGGCTCTAAAAGCATACCTCACACCTTCTAGACTAAGCATTCTTATGTTTAAGCTTTAGGCAGAATAGCAAGCGTACATCTGGATATACAGATTAAATTCTCTTCTTCATCTTGAATTTTCACTTCCCAAACCGCTGTTTTTTTTCCTTTATGTAAAGGAACGCCTATAGCTGTAACGATTCCGTCTTTTTTCCCTTTGATATGATTGGCATTAATTTCTAAACCTACGCAGATTTCTTTTTCGAGATCTACACTTTTAATGGCACCTAGACTAGCCACAGTTTCAGCTAACGCCACCGATGCTCCTCCGTGTAAAAGCCCGAATGGCTGACGCGTTCGTTCATCAACAGGCATCGTCGCCTCCACTCTTTGTTCACTCGCACTAATAATCTCAATTCCTAATGCTTCTAACAGCGTATCTTTTGTTTTCATATCCATACCTCCCTTTGTATCTAGTATACAATAACGGTTTTGCTACAACATATACGAACCCTCTACATATACATAATAAAAATCCGTTTTCTAGGAGGGTTCTTATATGAAATCATTTGCTCCCTTGTCTTACTATTGGCCATCGTACTACATGCCTCACCCTTATACATACAGGGTACCTAACTTACCTGAGGCGGACATCGCGACATTTCAGCAATCTCTTAAAGTTATTCCCTCTACGATGCAAAGCGCTACTATATTTATTCAAAGAGCTAATACTTCGCCAAATTTAATAAAAAAAATAAAAGCTGCTGCTCAAGAATCCAAAATGAGTGAAGTAAAAAGACTCATTCTTTCCACTGGTGTTAAGACAAAAATCGATGTTTTTTATACTCCAGACTATATTAAAATTACGTTTATTCATCCCGATAACCAATTTGACTGCTGTCACGTATCGTTAAATATTAGATGGTAAAATACAAGGAAAAAAGTCTTATTTTCTTCAAAAAAAGATGTACATGTTGTTTCGTTTCGAATATTATAATATATGCCATTTTTGTATGTAAAAACAAATTACACGATAATTGTATTTAGGATACAAATATGATATTGTATTTGGAAATATATTTTTTCTTTAGGAGGGATGACATGATGAGACATGTTACGCTAGTAGAAATTTTCACGCATCCTATCGCTCAAAAATATTTAACTCGATCTGGCGTTGCGCATGCTGTATCCGTCGCCTATCATGCGTTTCGTCTATCCGTACAGCATAATGTAAACCCGGATTTAGCTACAAAAGCAGCGCTGCTTCATGATATTGGCCACTACGAATGGTACACAAATGGTCAGTGGGATTATGAGAAGTATCGTCAAAATGATATTCACGCTATTAAAGGGGCTGAACGTGCACATAAATTACTCATTCGTTTGGGTGAGGAACCTCAGGCGGCAAAAGAAATTGCTTTAGCTATTTTACTACACACAGACTCATATTTGCCTGAAGGAACAATTCAACAACGCCCTCTTCAAAAAGTAGTCAAACTAGCTGACGAAGCTGATGAAGAGCCAGGCGGCAAACACCATTACCGTGAATTGGAATATAATCTGGCTGTAAAGAAAATTAAGGAGCTTGATAAGAAAGTGCTTGAACTTCTACATTCCAACCAATTTAAACAGTTAGGCTGACAGGGTTAACTCCTTTCATAAGAGTTAATCCTTTTTATTATTTCTCCTCATAATTCCCTGCAAACTACTCATACTACTTATTGATTCTCATTTTTGGTTAGTTAGGAGGAAGAAGAATGTCTAAAAACGCTAGAGGTTACGTGCAAGATTCTTGCACATCATTAAATCAGGCAAAAGCAAGCCTTGAACAAGCTCTTCAAACAGTAGAGAAAGATTCAAATCGTGAACGTATTGAACAATCTCTTCAGGCTGTAGAGCAAGCATTAGGAGCTTGTGACAGTACTGCTTCTACTCTTTCTCAAGCATGAAAAAAGCAGCCGGTTTTGATCGGCTGCTTTTTTTCATTATCGGGCCTCTATTTACAAGATAACCGAGGCAATCCACCCAAAAATAATAAGTGGAATGTTATAGTGAAGAAAAGTTGGTACACACGTATCCCAAATATGATCATGCTGACGATCGACTGCTAATCCAGATGTGGGTCCAAGCGTACTGTCTGAAGCTGGTGAACCAGCGTCTCCAAGCGCTCCTGCTGTACCAACAATACAAATCGTTGCCATTGGACTCATACCAAGTTCTAAGCAAAGAGGAACAAAAATCGTCGCGATAATTGGAATAGTAGAGAAAGAAGAACCAATGCCCATTGTCACTAAAAGCCCGATGACAAGCATAAGAAATGCCCCCAGCATTTGATTCCCTCCAATAAGAGCAACAGAATCTTTTACAAGCGCTTCTACATCTCCAGTTTCTTGAAGAACTTTTGCAAAACCAGAGGCTGACAGCATAACGAATCCAATGAAAGCCATCATTCTCATTCCGTTTGTTAATACTGGATCTGCTTCACTCCACTTCAAAGCTCCGCTGAAGTAAAGTACAACAATTCCTGCCAGCGCGCCAAAAATCATAGAATCTACTAAGAGCTGCACAGTTAAAGCTGCTACAATCGCAACCAAAGCTATAATAATGCCTCTTGTTGTATAACCTGTACTCTCTTCTGCACCTTGATCAATATCAATGTCTTCATACCGACGTGGTTTGCGGTATGAAATAAAAACAGCAAACAATAAGCCCGCTATCATTCCTAAAGCTGGCAGAGCCATCGCTGCGGTAATATCTCCTTTATCAATCGTTAGTCCACTTTCTTTAATGTTAGTAAATAAAATGTCGTGATAAATCTTACCGAATCCTGCCGGCAAATACATATAAGGTGTAACCAGTCCAAACGTAATAACGGTTGCGACTAATCGGCGATCGATTTTTAACTGATTAAATACTTTTAATAGAGGTGGAATTAAAAGCGGAATAAATGCAATGTGAACCGGAATAACGTTTTGAGAAAAACATGAAATAATAAGAATGATCAATAAGATCAGTACTTTTGACAGTGACTTCTTTTTCGTTTCTCCTTCTTTCCCTACTATTTTTAACGCTAGTTGAACAACGGCATCAGGCAGCCCTGTCCGCGAAACAGCCATTGCAAATCCTCCAAGCAAAGCATAGCTTAATGCAACAGAAGCACTATTTCCAAGACCATCTGTGTATATACTTACTGTATCTGTGAGGCTGATACCGCCAACAAGTCCTCCAATTAGCGCTCCTACTGCTAAAGAAAAGACAACGTTGATGCGCATTAAGCTCAAAATCAGCATCACGAGCACAGCTATTAATACTGCATTCATTTTGAAACCTCCATTTTTCTTTTTACTTTATCTCATTAAAACATTAGAGAGATAAACAACATATTCATTATATTAGGTATAGAAAAAAAGTCAATCATCTTACTAAATAAACGTTTGTTTAACTTCTCTACACCCTTAACGATATAAGGATTTTTCTAAATAATCTTTTCTTACTAAAAAGAAAAAACATTATGTAAACATATTAAAAAAGAAGCATCATCGATGCTTCTTTTTACGTTTCTTTCTATCACTGCTATACTTTTTTCATTAATTGGCTTCAAATAAACAAACCATTGCAGCTAGTGTTCGCACCATCACGCCTGTTGCACCTGAAGGTCCTAACTCATGAGAAGCAGCGGATGTTGCAGTTCCAGCAATATCCAAGTGAACCCATGGTGTTTGCTCTGCAAACTCACCAATAAAAGTTCCTGCCATAATTGCGTGCCCCTCTCGTCCAGGAGAGTTATTTAAATCTGCTACCTTACTTCCCCGAACACGCTTTTTGTCACGTTCTGTAATAGGCAGCTCCCAAATCGGTTCGCCTGTCTCAATGCTCGCTTTTTCTATTTGCTGCAATAAAGCAGAATCATTCGTCATTGCCCCCGTTGTATGTGTACCAAGAGCTACAATTACACCACCCGTTAATGTCGCCACGTCTACTAAATAATTTGCTCCGTGGTGTTTGGCATAGGAGATACCATCAGCTAACGCTAAACGCCCTTCAGCGTCTGTATTCAGTACTTCTATTGTCTTTCCATTCATTGCTGTAATTACGTCATCTGGCTTAAAAGCACGCGCGCTAATAACGTTGTCAGTTGATGGAATGACAGCTACTACGTTTTGATGAGGTTTTAATTCTCCAATCGCTTCCATTGCACCAAGAACAGATGCAGCTCCTCCCATATCTGTTTTCATACCTACAATCCCGTCTTTAGATTTAATAGAGTAACCACCTGTGTCAAAGGTAATCCCTTTTCCTACTAACCCAATAACGTCTTCCCATTTTTCTTTTCCTTGATATTTCAGGACAATCATTTTAGGAGGCTCTGCGGAACCTTGATTAACTGCTAACAGTGCGCCCATTCCCAATGTTTCCATCTCTTCTTTTTCTAAAATTTCATATTCAAAACCATATGTATGTGCCATTTCTACTGCATAATTAGCTAAATCTGTAGCCGTTAGCATGTTGCTTGGTAAGTTAACAAGGGTGCGCGCTGAGTTTGTTGCTTTTCCATACGTATATCCAACCAAAGCAGATTGTACCACGTCTTTATAAAAAGAAAACAGTTCAATTTTCTCAAGCTGCTTGTCAGGTTCGTTTGATTTCTTTTTGTAGTTTTCAAACTCGTACATAGCAAGCTGTTGAGCTTCTCCTAATAAAGCTGCAGTTTCTTGCTCTGACCACGCTCCTGTATCAAATGTAGAAAGGGCAACCGATGCGTTTGAAATCTTCGCTTCTTTTAACTTTTTAAATAACAGCCCAAAGCTCTCTTTGAGCCCATTTTTAGTTAGCGCTTGCTTTCGTCCGAGTCCCACAAAATAAAGACGTTTTGCTCCTAATTTTCCTAGTGTATGAATCGTTGATATACGTTTTTCTTGTACACGTATATCCCCTTCTTTAATCAAATGAATGAGCTGTCCACCTAAAGCTTCATCAATTTCTTTTAGAAGGCCTTCAAATTGTTGATTTTGATTAAATAACCCGATTACGAGCGCTTCTGTTTGATGATCAGCACCAAATGTTTCTACATGCGAAAACATAAAATTCCTCCCTTTTACGTATAGAGATTTTATTTTTATTTATCATCTGCTTTGTTTAATCTATTCAGCAAGTGGAATATATATCATATTCACCACTGTTTTCATCTATATACATATGATAGCAGAAATACAATTTTTAATCACAGTTCAAAAACCTTAGTTTCACACATATACTTTCATCTACCGCTTTTTTCATCATACGGGTTTAGCTTTTCAGACATTTTAAGTTGAGGGAGGACGTCTCAATGGATTTATTCTCAAATTTTCCACTTTGGAGTTCATTAATCGCTATTTTCTTTGCTCAATTTATTAAGATTCCCCTTTCTTTTGTAGCTACTAAGAAAATAGACGGCAGCTTATTTTTTAGTACGGGAGGCATGCCAAGCTCCCACTCCGCAGCAGTAACTTCCTTAGCAACTGCCATTGGGCTAGCAGAAGGTCTTAAATCCCCTATTTTTGCTCTCTCCGCTATTTTTGCCATTATTGTCATGTTCGATGCTAAAGGAGTAAGAAGACATGCAGGAGAGCAAGCAACGGTTTTAAATCGTTTGGTTGAAGACTTTCAGCGCGCAGTAAAAGAGGCAAAGCTGTGGACGACCAATGAAGAAGACGAAAAACAAGTGAAGCTAAAAGAGCTACTTGGACATAAGCCTATTGAAGTTTTCTTTGGGGCCTTAACCGGGATAGCAGTTGCTTTTGTAACGTATTATGTATGGCCATAAAACATAAGAAAACACATGAAGAGTTCTTCATGTGTTTCTCGTTTATTTTACCTGCTGGCGAAAAACTTGCATCGACTTTTTTTCATTCAGCATTGTTAACTCTTCTTCAGTTAAGCGGCCGTCCCCTGACTTTACTACATAGACGTTTAATTCTTTTTTACCCCATATGTTGTACACATCGGAAACAGTCTCAAAATATAAATCAAGATGATTGCCTTTAATAGCCCCACCTTTATCTGCTACCACTCCATAGCCATAGCCCGGAATAAACAAGATCGTGCCAATTGGAAATATGGTTAAATCAGCAGCGATGGTTGAATACAAGTCACGTTTTACTTTAACGCCCGAATATGTAATACCATACCCTGGATGATTGGGATTTTTCCCAGTTGATTCGTAACCAGCTGTGTAACCCGTAGCCAATACATTCTTAGTTGGATAACGCGACCAATCAAATGCTTCTTCAATCGTCAAACGCTCTTTGTCATTGCTAGCCGCTTCAGCTCTTAGTGGTTTTAGAAATGATGGCAAGAGCCTTTTATTCATTAGAGGATGCCCTGTACTGTTTATAAAAGGCATATATTTGATGACTGTGGTTATTGGGACGCCGGTAATTGCTTCATATGTTGTAAACAACGCTCCGACCAGTAGTAGGCACATAATGAATCGCTTTGCTATTTTTCCAATCATTGTGATTTCCACAACTCCTCTCACGAATCTATTTGTTTCCAACATAAAAACAAATTATTCGTTTGCGAGAAGAATTTACATTTAAAACATTTGGTACCCTCTTGTTCGTAAAGATTTAATGGTAATGCCTGAAGCTAGTGCACCTATAAAACCAGCCATTAAAATCACAATGTCAGCTGTGGCTAAAGACAGCACTTTTGTCCCTAGCTGCTGAAAGGAGTGAGCGGGATGTTGAATGTAATCCACCGCTCTTACATCATCAATAATAAAAATAAAAATCACGGGATAAATAATGGCCATAATCCAAGACATGCGAAGCAGCATATTCAATAAGAAACCGATTCCAAAAAACAAAACAAAAAACAACAAGATGGAGATAATTAGTACAGGCACACTCATTTCCATTGCTTTTCGCCTCCGTTACTCTTTATACTCTCAGTTTACTTAAGAGTAATGAAAGCGTCAATCACAGAAAAGTAAGTTAATACCAAAAAAGCAAAAGGCTTAAAGACCTTTTGCTTTTTGTTTTAAAAGAAATTAAATTTTCCTTTTTTCAATACAAGACCTGCTCCGCCTTGAAGGAAAAGCGAGCGATTATCAACAACTTTTTTCATAAAAGATGCGCTTGAACCAAATAGTTTTCGACCGTATACAACGCCAATTGCGTCATCATGCCCTAACGAACATACCGTTCCTTTAATATCTGGTTTGAACTCGCTTAATTCTTTTTGACCTTTCATCAAACGGCTAATATTTTCAGCGCAGGTACCACCTTGCTGCATAGCAATTTGAGCTGTTGGCGGATAAGGACGTTCTGTTTCAGGGTTAATCATTAGCGAACAATCTCCAATAACAAACACATCTTCATGCCCTGGTGCCAGCAAGCTATTGCTTACTTTTACACGTCCGCGCATGTTCTCAAATCCAGCTTTTTCAATCACATGACTGCCTCGAACACCCGCAGCCCATACAACTGTTGCTGATTTGATTTCTTCTACTTGGTCATCTTTTGATACAATAATTCCTTCTTCTGTACACTCTTTAATCGCTGTTCCGATCTTGAACTCGATTCCTTTTCGTTCTAGTTGTGTTACCGCATATTCTACAAGTTCTGGATCAAAACCTGGCAAAGCCGTAGGCGCTGCTTCTACACAAATAACGCGTACTTTTTCACGAGGAATATCAAACTCTTTGCAAAGCTGTGGGACTCGATTTGCTAATTCTCCCACAAATTCAATACCGGTAAAGCCAGCGCCCCCAACAATAATGGTCAGAAGTTCGTCTCTTTTTTCCACTTCATTGTTGTACGTCGCAAACACATAATCAATATGCTCACGAATTTGACGTGCTGCATTAATGCTCGTAATGGTAAATGCATGTTCTTTTAAACCTTTAATTCCGAAAGTTTCTGCTTCATACCCTAAAGCAACAACTAAATAATCGTACGTTAGCTCACTGTTTTCAAGAAGAACACGCTTTTCATCTAACTTAATATCTACGACCGTGTCTTTGATAAATGTAACCTTATTTGTGTTAATTAAATTTTTAACAGGAACACGAGAGCGATCTTGATGAATTGTACCTGCTGATACTTCATGAAGCCATGTCGTTTCGTAATGGTAATCGTTTTTATTTACCAAAACAATTTCCGCATCACTAGCACCCAGTTTTTTTTGTAAATTAACAATTGTCATAATGCCGCCATACCCGGCACCCAAAATGACGATTTTAGGCTTTTTCATAGGAATGTCATCCACCTTTTTTAGTTATAGTCACAAGTATGTCTTACAAATATAATGATAAGAGCAATTTTATTTGGTTTGCTTTTTTATGTTAGTTTGAGCAAGAACGATCATCGCTATCCATTTATTATTCACATAAGAAAAATAATGTGAATCACTTCACGTTCTTTTTTAAAAAAATACATTTTTTCTTTTTCAAAAAAATGTAAGCGTAAGTCCTAGCTTGATTTACACAAACATCTTATGCTTTTTTAATCGGTTTTTCAACCCTTCACTTTGTATTTACAAGCTTTTTAATTTTCAATTACTTTCCTGTATACCCAGTTTTATATTTGACCAAAACGTGTGGTTATGTTAATGATTACAAATACTGATCTTTAAGTTGAGAAAGTTTCTCAAACATTCCAGCGTGTTTTAATGATATTTTATAATTTACTATGCTATCATAAAGTAGAATATGCATTGGCACAGAACAATCTAGAGGTGATTATAAATGAAAGAAGATAAACAAGTATATGATATTACCATCATCGGAGGCGGCCCTACAGGCTTATTTACAGCATTTTATGGCGGTATGCGTCAAGCGAGCGTAAAAATTATTGAAAGCTTACCACAGCTTGGTGGACAGCTTTCTGCTTTATATCCTGAAAAATATATTTATGATGTAGCTGGTTTTCCAAAAGTACGCGCTCAAGAATTAGTCAATAACCTAAAAGAGCAAATGGATCAATTTAAACCTGCAGTTGCGCTAGAGCAAGCCGTAGAAAAGGTAGAAAAACAAGCGGACGGCGTATTTCGATTAACTACTAATTCTGAAGTTCACTATTCAAAAACAATTATTATTACGGCTGGAAACGGTGCATTTAAGCCCCGTAAAATCGAGCTAGAAAACGCAGAACAGTTCGAGCAAACGAACCTTCATTATTTTGTGGATGATATGAATAAATTCAAAGGCCGCAAAGTATTAGTATGCGGGGGCGGGGATTCTGCTGTAGACTGGTCTCTTATGTTAGAGCCGATCGCAGAAAAAGTAACGTTAACGCATCGTCGAGACAAGTTCCGCGCTCATGAACACAGCGTAGAAAACTTGCATAATTCATCAGTTGATATTAAAACACCGTATGTACCGGTTGAATTTGTTGGAGATGACCGTATTACACAAGTTGTGTTAGAAAACACAAAAGGTGAAGAAAAGACAGTAGTAGACGTAGATGATGTTATTGTAAACTTTGGATTTGTTTCTTCTCTAGGTCCAATTAAAGAATGGGACTTAGATTTAGAGAAAAATGCAATTGTTGTTAACTCAAAGCAAGAAACAAACATTCCTGGCATCTATGCAGCAGGTGATGTCTGCACATATGATGGAAAAGTAAAACTCATCGTGGCAGGATTTGGCGAAGGTCCGACTGCCGTTAATAACGCTAAGGCATACATTGATCCAAAGGCTCGCTTACAGCCTATGCACAGTACGTCAATGTTCTCATAAAAAAAGCAGGCTCTCGCCTGCTTTTTTTCATTGCTGGATTGGTGTAACCATTCGATGAATGATTTCACTCATCATTTCCGCATCACTGCTTATTAAACAGATTTCATAAAAGGAATGGTTTCCTTCTTGACTAGTTACGCTCATCCTGTAGGTCTTCAAACCTTCGAGCTTGCTTAAATATTTTACTACCTCTGATTGACCGGCAATACGTTCAATCAGCAGAATATGCTCTCCTTCAACTGCTCCGTAGCTTTCAGCCAGAGATGCGTTAGCATTTTCATAATAGCGAATGTAAGGTTCAGAATGGTTAAGAGGCGCAGAGGACGAGTTTTGATGACAGGCTTTACCTGAGGAAAAAGGCAAATGCTGAACAAATAAATGCGATTCACTGAAGTGAATACTTTTTACATCCTTAGACTCCATTTTCCCATTTTCAAGTTTTAACCAGTTTATAAACCCCTTCCATAGAATAGGCAGGGTGTTTTTTTTGCGAAAACTTCCGTAACCTCCTACTTGTTCCGCGTCGTAACGAGTCGCATCTATCAAATCCGTTCATCTCCTCTTTTTTATTGAGTATAAAAAAGACTGATTATTCAGTCAACAAGTTTGACAGATGATGTAACATACAAAAATTCCTCACTAAAAAAGCTTTCTTCACCAGATCAGATGAAGAAAGCTTTTTTATAAAAATATATTTAGCACTCTTCAGGAGCACCTGCGTTGCTTGCTGTACGGAAAGAAGAGCCGCAGCCGCATGCTGCAATGGCGTTCGGGTTATCAATTGTAAACCCTCCGCCTAGCATAGATTGCTTGTAATCAATTTTTACATCTTTTAAAATTGGAGCACTTTCGCTATCTACAAGAATCTTAATGCCATGTTGTTCAAACAGCGTATCGTTTTCATTTACTTCGTGAGCAAAACCCATGCCGTAAGAAAGACCTGAACAGCCTCCTCCATTTACATTAACACGTAAATAAGCATTTTCTTCTTCATGTTCTTTCATCATATCTTTTATTTGAAAGCTTGCAGCTTCTGTAATTGTTAGGATATCTTGACTCATTTTTAAACAGACCTCCTTTTTTGTTTAGTATACGACGAAATGTCTGCGACGACAAATCGTCTGCTTCTTCGTTTCTAATAATAATACGCGCCGTCACAAATCACATTGGCTGGACCTGTCATTAATACATTGCCTTTATTTTGCCAAACAATCGTTAAATCTCCTCCAGCGAGGTGTACGACAGTAGGAACATCTTTTTTCGTCTTCTCATTTAATACAGACGAAACAACAGCAGCACATGCTCCTGTTCCACATGCTTGAGTGATACCCGAACCTCTTTCCCATACACGAAAATTCAGCTCTCTTTCGTTCACTACCTCGACAAATTCAACGTTCACTCCTTCTGGAAAACGCGAATCTTTTTCAACCACAGGCCCTAATGTAGTAAGAGGCGCTTGTTCAATATTATTTACGTAAAAGACAACGTGAGGATTTCCCATTGATACAGCCGTCCCTTTTAACCGTTCTTTTCCAAATTCCATCTCTTCATTAACGACTTGGTCTTGGCTTGCTCCCGTCATTGGAATTTGTTCTCTAGCTAAAAGAGGCGCTCCCATATCGATTGTCACTTCTGGAACTTCATTTCCCTGCGGATGCACCGTTGCTTCTACAACTCCAGAAAGCGTTTCGATAAAAAATCTTTCGCTTGTTACTAAATTATGTTCATATGCATATTTAGCTACACATCTTAAACCGTTTCCGCAGTTTTTTGCTTCCGAGCCGTCATTATTAAATACGCGCATTTTCACATCTGCACGTTCAGATGGACAAATAAGAATCATCCCATCCGATCCAATTCCCGTATAAACATTTGAGACTTTTACAGCAAGCGGTGCTAACTCTTGCTCTTCTATATGTTCTTCAAACATATTTACGTAGATATAGTTGTTGCCAAGTGCATGCATTTTTGTAAACTGAAATTTTTTCATATTATCACCCATTATTTTTTTATGTAGCTCTAGTATAAAGTGATTCTCTTTTGTACACAATAATATCATCCCCCGTTTTTTTAGCTCCTTAATCATAAAGATTAAGGGGTTTTTTATTTTGTCCTCATTTGGAGTATTAAAAAACACAAGAAGCATTATGATTGCAAAGAGAATGATTAAAGCGCAGATATTTGGGCAAAAACGCATAAAAAAGCACGGCAAGACTAGCCATGCTTACATCATCTATTCTATTAGCCTCATGTCCCTCTCCTGATAAAAAGAGATACGACAGCGGGGATAGTTTAAAACATTGGATTTTCTTCTAAATGAATGTAAATATTATCCACTAACTGTTCAGGTGTTTCCGCTGTAACAATCTCTCCATTTACCAAGGCAAATAAAGATTGTGAACATTTCCCGCAATAACCTAAACATCCGTATTCAATGATATCTAGATTTGGATCTTTTTCAAGCTTTGCTAAAGCTGCTTGAGAACCACTGGCTAAATTACTAACGCAAAATTCAATAATTGGCTGTATCACGTTTTTCACCTCTCTACTATTAGTTTATCCTATCTTCTTTCATTTTCAACGTCAACTTGGGAAATTCACGTTCATTTTGCGCACGCTTTTTAGCTTCACAGACTTTTTTCAAAAAAACGTATAAATAAAGCTTTATTATAGGGATAGCTTGAAATTATGTTGAAACATATTGTGGTTTTTTATTAATTTAGTTATACTTTTATGTATAGAAAACCAAACGAGGTTATATTAAATTATTATTTAAGTAAAATATGTTATCTTATATAGCCTTTCATATCTTTTTGGCAACCATCCTTATTAACGGTAATTTGTACTCTCCTATTCTTAAAAGCAAGAATAATAGAGAGAAAACAAAAATGCATGAAGCTAAAGGGGAAATTCACATGAAGAACCTTGTCATACTGGGCGGCGGATACGGTGGTATGCGCGTTTTGCAGCGCCTTTTTCCGAATCAATTGCCTAACGATGTAGAAGTAACACTTATTGACAAAGCACCTTATCACTCACTAAAAACTGAATTCTATGCACTTGCAGCTGGAACAATTTCTGATCAGCATGTTCGTGTTGCTTTTCCTGAACACCCTCGCTTAAAGATTCACTACGGCTGTGTAAAACGCATAGACCTAAAAGAGAAATGTGTCTATGTGGATGATCAAATGATCGCTTATGATGACCTGATTGTAGGACTCGGATGCGAAGATAAATATCATGGAGTTCCCGGAGCTCTTGAGCATACATACAGCATTCAATCCATTGATGCTTCACGAGCAACTTATCAGACATTAAACAACTTGCCAGCCCACGCTACTGTTTCAATTGTAGGAGCTGGATTAAGCGGAGTAGAACTAGCAAGCGAGCTAAGAGAAAGCCGCCCGGATTTAAAAATCATCTTATTTGACCGCGGTAAATTAATTTTGTCTGCTTTCCCAGAACGTTTAAGTAATTACGTTCAAACTTGGTTTACTTCAAACGGTGTTGAAATCGTAAATAGTGCTAATATTACAAAAGTAGAACCGAACATTCTTTATAATCATGATGAGCCCATTCAAAGCGATGCAATCGTGTGGACAGCAGGTATCCAGCCAAATAAAGTGGTACGCGATTTAGACGTAGAAAAAGACCCTCAAGGACGCGTCGTCTTAACGAAATACCATAACTTGCCTGACGACGAAAATGTCTACATTTTAGGTGATTGTGCAAGCCTACCGCATGCACCAAGCGCTCAGCTGGCAGAAGGTCAAGCTGAACAAATCGTGCAAGTACTTCTTCACCGCTGGAAAGGCGAAGCGCTTCCGGATGAATTGCCAACTATTAAATTAAAAGGCATACTTGGTTCATTAGGCAAAAAGCATGGATTTGGCTTAGTTGCCGAACGTCCAATTACAGGACGCGTAGCTCGATTATTAAAATCAGGTATTCTTTGGATGTATAAACACCATAGTGGATAAAATAAAAGCCGTTAGATGACTGACAATCTAACGGCTTTTTTCATTATGATGCGCAGAAACCATACTTCTCCATTTCCTCAAATACGCGCTTTAATTTCGGGTTGCCTTCCCCAACAATTTCTCCGTTAATGACCACTACAGGATAGAATAAATCTTCTTCAATCACACGCTTGGCAAAAGCTGTTTTTTCCGGATCCGTATGCGGCTCGTTTATATCTACATACGTGATAGCAAACGGCTGATTCGGATATTTACGAGAAATAGCTGCCTCTAGCCAATCATAGGTGTCTTTTGAAGACGGCAGGTTAACGCAGCTTGCACAAACAATTTCAGCTCCATAAATACACACTTCTACCTCAGTTGATTGCATAGCACATCCCCCTTAAATCTTTACATTCAAACTGTACGATTATTCACACTTTTACTTCATTATGAATACTATTTTACACAAAACTGATTCATTGCACATCTTTTTCTTTTAAGGTAACATTACGATGTATACTCCAATAGATTTTTCATGAAAGACCGTTTATAATAAGAGTAGAAGAAAGGAGTCGATAGTTATGTCAGAAATGCACGAGCAAGTTCAAGAAGTATTAGAAAAACTTCGTCCGTTTTTACTTCGCGACGGTGGAGACTGTGAGCTAGTAGACGTAGAGGATGGTATTGTAAAGTTACGTCTTTTAGGCGCTTGCGGAAGCTGCCCAAGTTCAACAATCACGCTAAAAGCTGGTATCGAACGTGCCCTTTTAGAAGAAGTACCTGGTGTAGTTGAAGTAGAACAAGTATTCTAATCTCTTTGATTTTATTATAAAAGCAACCTCCCATTTTATTGGGGCTTGCGAATGAAAAATCCTCATTCAAATGAATGAGGATTTTTTTATTAACTCGTTGTGACTTCAGCTTCTACAAATACACCTTTGCGGTCAATTTGTAAAACATCTATTTCGCAGTTCGGCAGTAAAGCATACATATGTTCGGCAATCGCTTTGCCTTTTCCTTTTGGTGCTAAACATAATACACTCGGACCGGCTCCACTTAGTGACACACCGTATGCGCCGAGAGCTTTTGCTTCTTTTCGCACAAGAGAAAGCTCTGGCACGAGTCTCATACGATAAGGTTCGTGATATAAATCTTTCTCCATAAATTCGCCTACCAGAGATAAATCTTTATTTAAAAGGGCTGCTACTAGCATGTTCCCGATTGCCCCAGCTTCTACTGCGTGGCGATAATTAATATCCAAAGGCAGCACATCACGAGCATCGGTTGTTTTTAATTCATATTCTGGAATGGCCATCACGATATCGACATCAAATTCAGGTATTTGAGCAATATATGTTTCATTTTCATGATGGTAACCAACAACGATGCCGCCGTAAATAGACGGGCTGACGTTATCAGGATGTCCTTCCATTAAGCTGCTGATGCGAAGCTTTTCTCTTTTTGATAAACGCAAGTCACACAGTACATTAGCCAGCTCGATTCCAGCTACGATAGCCGATGCGCTGCTTCCAAGTCCCCTTGCTAATGGAATGTTGCTCCAAACAGAGACCTTCGCACTTGGAAGGTCAATGTTAAATTGACGAGCCACGTCTTGTGCCACTTCATACATTAAGTTATCTGTACCTGTAGGAATACTTTGCACTTCTTTCGTTTCAGGGATAAAAATCCATTCCTCATGACACTCTACTGTTAATCTTAAGTAGCGAGATAAAGCCACTCCAATGGAATCAAATCCTGGCCCTAAATTAGCAGAGCTAGCTGGGACCGTAATGACAAAACGCTCATTTTCTAGCATGAAGCAACGACACCTTGGATATACTCAAATACCTTTTCTTCATCATTTGGTAAAACCACTGGCTTTACGTTATGAGCATCGATTGCTACGTTTGGATCTTTTAATCCGTTACCTGTTAGTACAGCTACAACCGTTGAACCTTTTGCAATTTTACCAGAAGCTACATCTTTAAACACCCCAGCTATTGAAGCGCAAGAACCTGGCTCTGCAAATACACCTTCTTTGCGTGCAATTGTACGATATGCTTCTAAGATTTGTTCATCTGTTACTTCATCAATTTTCCCGTTTGATTCTTTTGCTGCGTTTACAGCATAATCCCAGCTTGCTGGATTTCCGATTCGAATAGCCGTTGCAATTGTTTCTGGATTTTCGATAACTTGATTACGCACGATCGCCGCTGCACCTTCTGCTTCAAACCCGTGCATGTGAGGAAGAGACGTTTGGTGACGCTCACTGTATTCTTTGAAGCCTTTCCAGTAAGCTGTAATATTTCCTGCATTCCCCACTGGGATAGCTAAAACGTCAGGCGCTTTTCCAAGCTGTTCACAAATCTCGAAAGAAGCTGTTTTTTGCCCTTCAATACGGTATGGGTTTACAGAGTTTACAAGTGCAACCGGTGATGTTTCACTCAGCTTACGAACCATAGAAAGTGCTTGGTCAAAGTTTCCTTCAATTGCTACAATTTCTGCACCATACATAACAGCTTGAGCTAATTTCCCCATCGCAATTTTTCCATTTGGAATAACAACGATACAGCGCATGCCAGCGCGTGATGCATAAGCTGCTGCAGCTGCGGATGTGTTACCTGTAGATGCACAAATAACCGTACTGCTTCCTTCTTCTTTGGCTTTTGCTACAGCCATTACCATTCCGCGGTCTTTAAATGACCCCGTTGGATTTAACCCTTCTACTTTCACATGTAAATCAATGCCTAGCTCTTTTGATAAATGAGCAAGATGAATTAAAGGTGTATTTCCTTCATGTAGTGTAAGCATAGGCGTTTTCTCTGTTACAGGTAAAAACTCTTTATATTCAGCTAATAGACCTTTCCACATCATACTGTGCCAACTCCCTCTACGCGGTAACTGCTTTTTACATTTTCTACAATTGGTAAATCCCGAAGCTGCTGAAGGATTTCCTCATAATCTTTTTGAGATGTTTTGTGTGTAACAACAACAATCTCAGCTAATTCGCTTCCTTTCACAGGAAGTTGAATAATTTTTTCGAAGCTCACGCCACGCTCTGAAAATAGCGTTGTTAATTTTGCAAATGCTCCAACTTGATCTTTAACATGAATACGTAAGAAATGCTTCGAGAACATTTCATCTTCTGCTTTTAACTGTTTTGGATACTGAGGCGTTACCGCACTTTTACCATTCACACCTAAACGCATGTTTTTCATAACACCTACCAAATCTGATACGACAGCAGTGGCAGTTGGCAGGCTTCCTGCCCCCGGTCCATAAAACATCGTTTCTCCAACAGCTTCTCCGTATACATATACAGCATTGTACTCATCGCTTACTGAAGCAAGAGGATGTGTGTCTGCTAAAAGAGTTGGCTGAACACTCACTTCTACATTGTCGCCGTCACGATGTGCATATCCAATCAGTTTCATCGTATAGCCTAATTGTTTACTATATTGCAAGTCTTCTTCCGTTACTTCTGTAATACCTTGAACACGAACATCGTCCAAGTCAATTTTCATTGAAAATCCTAGTGTAGCCAAGATTGCCATTTTGCGAGCAGCATCTAAACCACCTACGTCAGAAGTTGGATCCGCTTCAGCATATCCTAAATCCTGCGCTTCTTTTAACACTTCATCATAAGCGCTTCCTTCTTTTGTCATTTTCGTTAAAATGAAGTTTGTTGTACCATTTACAATTCCCATCATTTTGGTAATACGATCAGATGCTAATCCATCTGCTAATCCACGAAGAATTGGAATACCGCCTGCTACACTTGCTTCATAAAATAAATCACAGTTATTTTCAGAAGCTACTGTTAACAATTCTGAGCCGTAAACTGCCATCAAATCTTTGTTTGCCGTTACAACATGCTTTTTATTACGAAGGGCTGTTAAGATATAGTCTCTTGTTTCTTCAACGCCACCCATTACTTCAATGACAACGTCAATCTCCGCGTTATGTAAAACGTCTTCAACATTCGTTGTTAATTTATCTTCGCTGATTTCCACGTCACGTTTCTTATCAATATCTTTAACTACTACTTTTTTAACTTCTACAGGACACCCGACTTGATGACTTAATTTATCCTGATGATTTTCAATAATTTTGACTACTCCGCTTCCTACCGTTCCTAACCCTAATAATCCTACTGAAATACTTTTTGTCATATTCCTCACCTCTGTGTTCTTTCTACGTATACATTTGTTCTCTTATAGAGGACATTATAGACCTTATTTTTCTTTTTTACAAGGTTTAATTGCCATCTTTTCTCGTAAACTCGTTAAAAAAATTGGTATATAAAGATAAATGTAAATTTTTAAAATATTTCATTTTATTATCATAACATGGCTCCCACTGTTTTTTAACAAAAAAAAGACAATTTCACGGAAATGAAATTGCCTTTTTCTGTTATGATTTTTTCGCAAACGCTTCTTTATTTACAATTGTAATAGGAGACTCGTTTGTAAGTACTGCTTTAATGTTTTTAACACATAAAGAAATCATTTCCGTGCGCGTTTCGATACTCGCACTGCCGATATGAGGAAGAGCTACAACATTAGGCAACTGAAGAAGAGGGTGAGAAGCAGAAATAGGCTCTTGATCGAATACATCCAAGCCAGCTCCAGCAATTTCACCGGATTGAACCGCATGTAACAATGCTTGCTCATCAACCACTGCTCCTCTTGAAGCATTAATAAAAATCGCAGTTGTTTTCATTTGTTCAAATGCTGAAACATTAAATAAATGTTTGGTTTCGTCCGTTAACGGTGTCAAACAAACAACAAAATCAGATCGTTCAAGCAGCTCATTTAACTCACAGTAAACTGCATTGAGCTTTTTTTCTGCTTGAAGGTTGCGGCTTCGATTGTGGTACAAGATTTCCATATCAAAACCTGTAGCACGTTTCGCAAGCGTCTCTCCAATTTTCCCCATTCCAACAATACCTAATGTTTTATGATGAATATCTCTACCCGCTAACAAAAATGGACTCCAGCTTTTCCACTGATTTTCTTTCACATATCCAGCAGCTTCTACTAAACGTCTAGCTACACTCATTAATAAACCAAACGTTAAATCTGCTGTTGTATCAGATAAAACATCGGGGGTATTAGAAACGATAATTCCTCGTTCAGTTGCCGTTTCTACATCAATATTATCGAATCCGACCGCCAAGTTAGCTACAAGCTTTAAATGAGGAGCTTGCGTAAGCAATTCACTGTCAATACGATCTGAAAGCATTGTTAATAGAGCATGTGCGCGCTTAGCTTTTTCACAAAGCAGCTCATGAGGGACTGCCTCATCTTCTTTATCCCACATTTCCACATTCGCTACTGCCTTTAAAGGTTCGATTAATTCATTCGGTATTTTTCTCGTAATAAATACAAACGGCTTGTCCATATGTACGCCACCTCTTTATCCTTTTTAAACTGCATGCACAAAAACAAAATAGAAAAACAGGTTTGGATTATCCAACACCTATTTTTCTATTTTATCATATTCTATAGTAATCGCTTTTTAATGAATCCATGTTAATTCAGGAATGTGATAACGAGACGTTGAAATACCCACCGACTGGTAAAAGCGCTTCAGAAAAGCTTCGTAGTGAGAAGAATGAGCTAATACTCCTTCCAGCTTCTCATAATACTTTTGTTTTTGCCTCTCATCTTGTACACTGTAATACCCTTCAATGACCTCAAAATAATGAACGGGAAAAAGAAGTCTAGCATATAACAGTCTCCATGAAAAAGAAGAAAGCGGATTTACCTTTTCATATTCACTTAAAAACTGATGCATGTGCCTTTCATCGACAGCGTATGTTAATAAATATTGTTCCCTTATATATTCAGCTATATCTCTGCTCGGATGATCGAAGACCCAATCTGCTGGGAGCTTGTAAACGTAGTCTTCCCCCCATGTTTTTTGCCCGAACCGATGATGACAAATCGTCGCAGCGTCAACTGAACGAGGCAAATCGTCAATTTCCGTGTCTACTAGGTATTGAATAGCATTTTCCGTTAATCCTAGGTAATAAGGAAAAGTTTCTAAAAAACGTTTTTCCATCTCTTGATTAGGCAAAGCACGTAATCTTCCATACCAAAATTGCTCCATCTGGTCGAGACGCTTCTCCCACATGGACTTCCATTGCCCTAGCCGGTTTGCTTTTTCCACTTCATAAGGAAACAGTCTCCCTTTTTGATGAAAAACAGCTAGCTCGTGCCCAGGTGAAAAGTTGGGGTTTTTCTCTTCCGCAAGACAGCGGCAAATGATAAATTTTTCAGTTTCAGTTTCTGTAATCATTTCACCATTCAAATTAGGCATAAATGTTGCCACATGGCGATCACCTTGGCCCATCAGAAATTGACTCATTTGATATAGTTCATTTAACTCGTCTTGTTCCATTTGTTTTACATTAATGATTGTATATAAAATATCTCGATACTGAAAACCTTCAAATTTACCTACGGGCATAAATTCATTTGGACGTAATCCGTAATGCTCATAAATGGTTTGTATCATTTTAATCCCTCTCTTCATTCATTCAAGAAATTATATGATGGAAAACAACATTACTTGTCATAATATTTACGGAGGAATGAATAGATTAGAAATACACCATTTATAGTTATTTACTCCGGGTTAGTAGTATGAAACAACTTTAGACTTAAAAATATATAGAAAACAGGTGATGATACTTGGAGAAAAAACATACACAAAGTGAGTTAGAAAAAAAAGCAAGAGAATGGTTAATAGAACGCGGCGTGGCTCTTACAGACATTGCTGAACTGGTCTATTACTTGCAAAAAAAGTATCACCCAAACTTAACAATCGAAGACTGTTTATATAACGTTGAGCGCGTCATTTCTAAACGAGAAGTTCAAAATGCTATTTTAACGGGTATTCAACTAGACGTCCTCACAGAAAAAAAAGTGATTGAGCCGCCTCTGTTGGATATTCTTGAGAAAGACGAAGGTTTATACGGTATCGACGAGATTTTAGCATTATCGATTGTAAATGTGTACGGATCAATCGGCTTTACCAATTACGGGTATATTGATAAACAAAAGCCGGGTATTCTAGAACGATTAAACGATAAATCGACTGGAGAGTGCCACACTTTCTTAGATGATTTAGTAGGCGCAATTGCCGCCGCTGCTTCTAGCCGGTTAGCGCATCGGGCTGCCAGTCAAGAATAGGTTAAAAAACAAAAAAAGCTGTCAATTGACAGCTTTTTAAATTCGCTCCATCCACTCTTTTAGTGAATCTACCGTATATGTTGGCTTTTTCTCATATCCTTCTAGTAACTCTCTTGTTGTTACACCTGTATGGACTAATAATGTATCTAAGCCTGCATTCATCCCTGCTAAAATATCTGTATCATAGTAATCACCAATCATGATTGTTTCTTCTTTTGGCGTACCGATGACTTCAAGGGCTTGCTCCATAATAATACTTTCTGGTTTGCCAATAAATACTGGATTTTTTTGAGTAGAAACCGTAATAACAGACGTGATAGATCCATTACCAGGCAGTAAGCCTCTTTCAGTAGGAATCGCAATATCTCCGTTCGTTGAAACAAAAAAGGCGCCGTTTCGAACGTTTAAACATGCTTTTGCTAATTTTTCATATGTAATTTCTTGATCTAAACCAACAACTACAAAATCCGTATCTTCCTCTTCAATGGTAAATCCTTTTTCAAGCAACGCATGTCGGATTCCTTCTCCACCAATTACATAAGCTGAAGCGTTTGCTTTGCGTTCGTGTAAATAATTAGCTGTTGCCTGGCTCGTTGTAAAAACTTGCTCTTCTGTTGCAGGAATGCCAAATGCCTCTAGCTTTTCAGCTACTTTATCAGGCGTTTTTGTGGAGTTGTTTGTTACAAATAAATAAGGAATTCCTTTTTCCTTTAATTTAATAACAAAATCACGCGCCTCGGCAATTAGCTCTGTTCCTTTGTACATTGTTCCGTCTAAATCAATCAAATATCCTTTATATTCCTTCATGTTATGTGATCTCCTTTCAAGTCTCATACTTGAAATCATAGCTTATTTTTTATACAACTACAACTTGCTTGCCTTTAGTTACGAAAAGCAGACACAGGTCCTAACTCTGTCTCTAGATATGTCCTTACGCGCTCTGAAAATGCTGCCAGTACGTCTTTATGCTGCATCACTTTTTGATAAATATCCTGATGATTAACATCCACATATTCTTGAACAACGCTTTTACGCAATTGAACGATCTCTTTTAATGGCGTTTCTTCCTCTTTTTTAACCACTTTCTCGTCAACTAAAATGTCAATGATATCGTCGTAACTGCCTGGATCTCTCATAATAAACCCATCAATCATTGCATTTCCTACATCTAAAACGTTTTCAATTAAAAGGTGTACAATTCTCTCTAATGCTTTTTTCTCTATTTCTGTGTTCCAGCTCGAATGCTCAGCAAACAAGCGAACATGTTCATCAAAAAAAACAAGCGTGGCTTCTATTTTTTCACGATCTACAAAGTACATATTATTTCCTCCCTAGTTGTCAGCTCTCTATAAATCTTTTTTCATAAACAAACGGGGTTCCTGTTCTATTTTATCATGACCCATTATCCATTTGATAAATTCATTTTTGTTTTTGACCTTATTTGATATGATACACATACAACCTATGAAAGGAGTATACCTATGAGCGAACGCTTTTATCTATATGACGATGTTGTATCTACAAAGACCCGGTTTGTCAGCTTTATGGGCGAAAATCAACGATTTGATTTAGCTATTATCCAAACCGACCGTTATTATGGCAAACAAGTTGTTCTTGATATTCAAGGAGGACGCTTTGCCATCATTGGACAAGATGACCTTGAAGAACCAAACTATCTTGAAGAAGTATTTAAATTAAACAGTGAAGACGGTCAGGAACTTCGCGAATTTTTATATGAAATCATCTAAAAAAAAAGGCAGCGTGAAGGACAATTAGTGTCTTCGGCTTGCCTTTTTTTACTTATGGACTTTTTTTAAGACAAAATACGCACAGCCAAAATTACAATATTCATGTAAATAGTCTTGAAGCGTACTAATCTTCGTATCATACGTTGCCTTTTGATTTCGGTCATCAAAAAAGCCTCGCAGTCGAAGCTGATTGTATCCCCAATCTCCCACAATATAGTCATAGCGGCTCAGCACATCAATAAAGCGACCTCTAAATGCCTCTTCATTAAATGCCTCACGCTCATCTTTTAATACTTCATAACAAATATTATTGATACAGACCATTGCTCACACCTCTTCTCTTAAAATTTACCATACCATAATTATGATGATGAAACCATCAATTAACATGAAATTTTTCACGTATAAGCAGCACTCTAATCCTGTAGGAGTTTTATCGGTATACCTACTGATCTTTTATGCTCCACATGAAGGTTCGCCGGTTTACCTGGCGTACGATATTTAACTACAGGAGGTGGAAATGGTGAAGAAATCTATTCTTGGAATCGCTTTGATAACAAGTATTTTAACCATTGGCTGTCAAAATAAAAACACAGCTGAAAATGAAAATTTATCACCAAACAACCCAGATGCCATTAATGTAAACGAGCCTAATCATTATTATAATCCAAATAATAATAGCGGCACAAATTATGGATATGTCCGATACACTAAAAACACAAATGAGCAAAATTCCAATATGAACCAAGTAGGAACATTTAATCGAGAAGAAGCAGCCGACAATATTAGTAAACTGAGCACCGCTATACCAAATATTAAGCAAGCCGCTACGCTAGTAACCGATAAAGATGTACTTGTTGCTTATAAAACAGATGCTAAAAATCGGAATAACGCAGCCGATCAGGTAAAACGTACAGCTATGTCTGTAGTTCCTCGGTATTATCATGTGTACGTCTCAGATAATCCGAAACAGATGGACCAAATCGAAAATATCAGTGAAATGAATACGCAAACGAATGATGCTAGAAAACGAATCGATGCCGTTATTCAACAAATGCTGAAATCTCCCCAAGGGCGTAACATGAACGGCGGAGAAGATGCAAATGGAAGAGAAAAAAACGAATTGAATGAACCGATGACGGACAAAGATATGGTGGAATAAACAAAAAAGGTGATGAGCATATCATCACCTTTTTTACCTTATTTACTTTCTTGTGCTTTGTTTTTTGCAGCAGCGTTAACTTGCTCATCTGCATGGTAAGAAGAACGTACAAGAGGACCTGCTTCGACATGGCTGAATCCTTTTGATAATGCAATTTCTTTTAGCTCTTCAAACTCATTTGGATGGTAATATTTTTGAACTTTTATGTGCTTTTTAGTTGGCTGTAGATATTGGCCTAGCGTCATAATATCTACATTGTTCGCACGCAAATCATCCATCGTTTCAATAATTTCTTCTTTTGTTTCTCCTAGACCAAGCATGATACTTGATTTTGTAGGGATATCCGGCTGCATTTCTTTTGCACGGCGAAGGAACTCAAGAGAACGCTCATATTTAGCACGAGCACGAACACGAGGCGTAAGGCTGCGTACTGTTTCAATATTATGGTTTAAAATATCAGGACGTGCGTCCATTACAATACGTAAGTTCTCTTCTACACCGCCCATATCAGAAGGCAATACTTCAATTGTTGTGAATGGATTTTTACGACGAATCGCACGAATTGTTTCAGCTAATACGCTTGCTCCTCCGTCTTTTAAATCATCGCGAGCTACTACTGTAATAACCGCATGTTTTAAGTTCATTAGCTGAACAGAATCCGCTACGCGTTCTGGCTCTTCTAAATCTAATTCTGTTGGTAAACCTGTCTTAACCGCGCAAAAACGACAGGCACGTGTACATACTTCTCCCAAAATCATAAAAGTTGCCGTACGACGAACAGCCCAACACTCATGAATATTCGGACATCTTGCTTCTTCACAAACTGTATGAAGGTTTTTTTCACGCATCATTTTCTTTAAGCCTGTGTAATTTTCGTTTGTGTTTAGCTTAATCTTCAGCCACTCGGGTTTGCGGACATGCTCTTCTTTTGTTGCCATATTATCAACTCCACCAATCTAGAAAATGTCTATAACCTATATGCTTAATTTTAACTACATATTAAAAACATAACTATATGTCACTTTATCATAAAAAAGTGAGATTCGACAAGTTGTCTGCTCTTTATTTTCCTGAGTTTTCTTCTATTTTCCATCCGAATGTGTGCGTTTTCATCCTCCGTATAATTTCCATTTATCTTCTGAATAAAATTCTTTAAAAAAGTTTTGGAGCGATTTCCATTAATTAATATTTATGAAATCTTTTTTCTCGCTGCAAACTAGTGTTACACACTATTTTTAGAAAGGGGGAAACACGATGCGCAAAACGATTATCTTACTTTTTATGTTCATGTCTATATTCACAGGATGGCACCACGTAACAGCTGAATCTTCAGCAGATCAAGAAAAAATGCTTATTCAAAAGAGATTAGAGCTATATAAACAAATGGAAGCCGCTACTACAATTCCTTGGTATTACTTTGCTGGGATTGATCAGTATGAACGAAATATTCGACGCTCTCATAAAGATATTCCAAGAGAAAAAGGTGCGATCGCCATTTATTATCCTCCAGAAAAATGGTCAGGTTCTCTAAATCCAAATTTGGAAGATACAAACCCACTCACTATTTCTCTCCTCGGGGGAATAGGTAAAGATGGGAATGGAGACAAAAAAGCAGACCAATTTAATGATGAAGATATGCTTTTTACCATGGCAGATTATATTCGGACGTTCGGGGTATCCGAAGACTATATTAAAATTGCGCTTTGGAACTATTATCACCGGGCTAAAGCGGTTGATATTATTTTAGGGAATGCTAAAATTTTTCGCCATTACGGTCGCATTGATTTAAAAGGTTCTTCATTTCCTGTGCCTCTCCGTGCGAACTACAGTTATCGCAGTACATGGGGAGATGCGCGCGGCTGGGGTGGAAAACGAATCCATGAAGGAACAGACATTTTTGCAGATTACGGAGTTCCAGTAAAATCCCCTTGCTATGGCATTATTGAGCTTAAAGGATGGAATAAATATGGAGGCTGGCGAATCGGTATTCGTGACCTTCATAATAACTATCATTATTTAGCCCATTTAAGCGGGTTTGCAAAAAATTTAAAAGTAGGGCAAATTGTAGAACCAGGAACACTCATTGGCGGAGTAGGAAGTTCCGGTTATGGACCTCCTGGAACTTCTGGGAAATTCCCTCCTCACTTGCATTATGGAATGTATAAAGATAACGGCAAAAATGAGTGGTCGTTTGACCCATATCCTCAGTTAAGAACGTGGGAAAGAAATGATCGTTTAGAACTAAAGAAAAAATAAAAAAACAGGAAGCCGACGCTTCCTGTTTTTTTATCCTGACGCTTTGCTTTCTTTTGCTTTTTTCACAGCATGAGCAATACTCGCGGCCAAGCCGCCCCATATGATGACCATTCCTACAACCATCATTGTAATTGAACTTCCATCCATTATTTAGAAACCCCCTTCTCTTTAACTGACAAACGGATCGTCCCATCTTTCCATCGTGCAAAAGAGAAAACAATTCCTAAAATAACAGCCAGAGCTGCCACGCCCCAACCAAAAGGACCTACAAAAGTCGTTGCATACTGCTCGTAATTTTCCGAAATATTTTTCCGGAAGTTATCAAACATCATATACCCAAGTACAAGTGGTGTAACGACTCCTAAACATATCTTCCACCATGATCCGATTCGGATATCAGAGACTTCATTTGCATGCTGCTGAAGGCTGCTCAACTTTTTAAATACCCAAGCAACTAATACAACTTCTACTAAGCCTGCTAAAGCAACTCCGAAGTTATTAATGAAATAGTCGACCACATCTAAGAAATAAAGTCCGCCTTGTGTTGCAAATAACAGCGAGCAAATTGAAGCGATTCCTCCGCCTATTAATACAGATTTTGTACGTGAGATAGTAAATTTATCTTGAATGCCTGCTACAAAGGTTTCAATAATTGAAATAAGCGACGTTAATCCTGCTAATGTTAAGGAAGCAAAGAATAACATTCCAAACAGCTGTTTAAAGGCCGGAAATTCATTAATAATTTGCGGGAAAACAACAAAGGCTAGTCCTACCCCTCCCTGAACCACCTTATCGATTGGGATACCTTGCTGAGTAGCCATAAAACCAAGTGCGCTAAACACACCGATTCCTGCTAGTAATTCAAAAGCGGAATTACCGAATCCAGTAATAAACGCATTATTAGTTAAATCAGATTTTTTTGGAAGGTAACTGGAATAAGTGATCATAATAGCAAAACCAACAGATAAACTAAAGAAAATCTGACCATATGCCGCAATCCAAACCTTTCCATCTCCAATTGCGCTCCAGTTTGGTTTAAAGAAAGCGTGCAGACCTTCCATTGCTCCGTCCAATGTTACTGCTCGAATAACGATGATTAAAAATAGAACAATTAGTGTTGGTAAAAAGATTTTGTTTGCCGCTTCAATTCCTTTTTTGATTCCTTTTAATAACACACCTAACGTGACAATCCATACAAGTACAAGCGGAATTAAAACATGTAATACGATGCTTCCTGTTTGTCCTGGTGCTTCAGCTAACTTTAAGTAATCTCCATATAGAAACGCTTCCGTATCCTTTCCCCAGCTTAACTTAAATGAAAAGATAAAATACGACATCGCCCACGCGATAATGACGGAATAGTAAACTGAAATAAAAAAGGAAATAGCTACTTGCCACCAGCCTAGCCACTCAGCCTTTGGACTTAGTCTCGCTAATGATAAAGGAGAAGAACCTTTATATTTATGACCTATAGCAAACTCCATGATTAAAATAGGAATTCCTGCCGTCAACAAAGCAAATAAATAGGGAAGAAAAAATGCTCCTCCTCCGTTTTCATATGCAGTAGCTGGAAACCTCCATATATTCCCTAGTCCAATTGCTGAACCTGCTGCTGCTAAAATAAACCCTGCTCTTGATCCCCACTGCGGCCTATTTTCCACTGTAATTCCCCCTCTTGTTCTCTCCCTACTCTCTTTTTATCGTAGATCAGCGAGAATTTTTATAATTTTTAGATTATTCTTTCTATAACTTCCTATCTCAAATTATAGAAGGGAGAAGATAGTATGTCAAAATATTTTTTATAGAAAATTCAGACAAATGTTCTAATGAATAAAAGCAAGTATGAAAGTCTTTTTGAACTTCCGCACCTGCTTTTTTAATAATACTTTATCACGTTAATATAATATTGTTAATTTTTCTTCGGAAGTTCAATCGCCGGAGAAGACGAGTTTCCACCGTTAAAATAGTCAGGAACGTTTCCAGGAATAACGGTGCCTCCGACCGGGATTGTAGCCGTAACGGTTGTTTTTTTAGTTGCAAATGGGATAATGATTTGCATGTTTACTTTTACTTTGATAGATACTTCAAGAAACGCATTATTTATTCCATACTCTTCGATTTTTCGCACTACGTCTGTTTGAACGTCACCAATAGCATGAAATTTAACCGGAATCAGCGGACCTAGATTTCCAAGCAGCGCATTATTAGTCGCTTGCCCAAGCGGAACTTGGTATACAATTCCTTGATTCCGCAACTTTTCACTTTTTTCAATACGAATATCTGTTGGAAGTTCAAGTGCATCTAAATTCCCTTTCTCTGCTTCTTTTAAGTTAGCCTGGACAAATGACGTAGTTTGAGCTCTGACCCGATTTACAAGCGCTGTGTCAATTTTGGCTACTTGACCGTTAGGTGTGGATTCCACTTTAATGACATCTACGTCCAGTTGATCAAGTACCTGTTTATTCACCGCTTTATTAATAACTAAAGTTGCAATCTCTTTTGTTTGTGCTTCAGCATATTTCATTAACGTCGGTTCAATCCCTCTATTAATTAGCCATAATCCTACCCCTGTGGAAAGCATAAAAAAAAGAAAGGTGAGCAACAGAACGTAACGAAAAGGAAGCGGGCCTTTTCTTGTTAATTTCCGACGAAGTTTAACCAAAAAAAATCCCTCCTTACAAGCTATATGTATGCATGTATAAGGAGGTTCACGCTTCTTTTAAAAAGTTTTATCTTAAATTTTCCACTATATTAAAGCATTTTCAATAAAGCATCTTTACCAATTGTCCCTTTAAAAATCCCTCTTTTTTCAGCTTCAAGCGTTACAGATTCAAGAGGCGCTTCAAGAAGCTGCTCAATTGTACGTACACCTACAGCTCTTCCAGCTATTATTTGACGATCAGCTAATTTATCATTTAATAGACCTACGTCTAGTGCTCCGCACATAATGTACCCTTTATCTGATGAGATTGTTAACAGAGTTGTTTTTGGCAGCAATACGGTAACTGCATTAAACGTATGACCTTCAATTACGATAGGCGCTAAGGTAATCATAGTAACTCACTCCTTTCTTAATCAATTTATGATTTTGAAAGAAAAAAGTGAGGTTTTACATATACTTTTCTACCTATTTGACGTTTATATTCCTTCTTCCTTATTTATATAAACTTTTATAGGACTCAGTTCTAAAATTCATTAAAAAAATCTAATTGTTTAGGAGCTAAATTCTCATATTCAATATTTAATAAACTCATGAGCTGTTTGGCATTATGTACAGCATCTCCGCCCGAGTTATTATTAAATAACAGGTAAATGTCCTTCGTTTGTTTTTGTAGCTTTTCAAGCCGTTCTTTCCACTCTAGGAGCTCTTTTTCATTGTAACGATACAAAAACCTTACTGCTCGCCAATTGCCTTCTGCGGGCTTATTCCAACCGTGTACGTTTCGTCCGTGAAAACGGATAAGTGTTTTCTGTTTATCTGTAGCATGAATCACAATAGGAATAGAGCCTTCTCCTGCCTGCGGTTCATCACAAATACCGTGAATCCACTTCTCTTGTTCCATAAACGTCAGCGTTTTATCGTAGAAAAATGGCTTAAACCAAGATTGATTTCGAAACTCAAGCGCTACTGGCAAATCGCCAAACTTCTCGCGGCTATATCTCAAATAGGCTACATTTTCTTTTGTACAGTCAAACCAGGGCGGCATTTGAAATAAAATCATACCAAGCTTATTCGATGTTACGTAAGGCTTCACTGATTCTAAAAACGCATGAAACATTTCTTCTTTGCTATCGAACGGATTTCCTTCTCCCATATGGCCTGTCATACCTTGATAGGCTTTTACCACAAAACGAAAAGATTCCGGTGTATCGTTCACCCATTTTTCTACATTTGATGTTGGTTGAATTGCATAAAAAGATGAATCGACTTCAACAATTGGAAAATGGCCTGCATATACGGCAAGCTTGTCTCTTGATGAAACCCCCGCTTCATATAATGAATCATGATCTCCCCAGCCTGTAACTCCAATATAAATCATGCCACTCCTCCTCTATGTTCTTAGCTTCGCTTTTCTTTATTTTAATACAAACGATACAAAAAAACTCGTTTGCATAAACAGCAAACGAGTTTTGATCTATTATTAACCGATTGAACCTTCCATTTCAAATTTGATTAGACGGTTCATTTCTACTGCATATTCCATTGGAAGCTCTTTTGTAAATGGCTCAATAAAGCCCATTACAATCATTTCTGTTGCTTCTTCTTCAGAAATACCGCGGCTCATTAGATAGAATAATTGTTCTTCAGATACTTTCGATACCTTCGCTTCATGCTCAAGTGAGATGTTGTCATTTAAAATCTCATTGTACGGAATTGTATCAGAAGTTGATTGATTATCCATAATCAGCGTATCACACTCAATGTTCGCACGTGCACCTTCTGCTTTACGGCCGAAGTGTACGATACCGCGGTATGTTACTTTACCGCCTTGTTTTGAAATTGATTTTGATACGATCGTTGAAGATGTGTTCGGTGCTAAGTGAATCATTTTTGCACCAGCATCTTGGTGCTGTCCTTTACCAGCAAGGGCAATAGATAATGTCATACCACGTGCACCTTCACCTTTTAAGATAACAGCTGGATATTTCATTGTTAACTTAGAACCGATGTTTCCATCAATCCATTCCATTGTTGCGTTTGCTTCACAAACCGCGCGTTTTGTTACAAGGTTGTATACGTTGTTCGCCCAGTTTTGAATTGTTGTATAGCGGCAATACGCATCTTTTTTGATGATGATCTCTACAACGGCACTGTGAAGAGAGTTTGTTGTATAAACAGGTGCTGTACAGCCCTCTACATAGTGAACGTGTGAGCCTTCATCAGCAATAATTAACGTACGCTCAAACTGTCCCATATTTTCAGAGTTAATACGGAAATAAGCTTGTAATGGTGTATCTACTTTTACACCTTTTGGTACGTAAATGAATGATCCACCAGACCAAACCGCCGAGTTAAGTGCAGAGAATTTGTTATCCGTTGGCGGGATAACTTTTCCAAAATGCTCACGGAAAATATCTTCGTTTTCTTTTAGCGCCGTATCCGTATCTTTAAATACGATACCTTGTGCTTCAAGATCTTCTTTCATATTGTGATAAACAACTTCAGATTCGTACTGAGCTGATACACCCGCAAGATACTTTTGCTCTGCTTCAGGAATACCTAGTTTATCAAACGTTTGTTTAATTTCTTCAGGAACTTCATCCCAAGAGCGTTCAGACTTCTCAGATGGTTTTACGTAGTACGTAATTTCATCAAAGTCTAAGCTTGCCATGTCTCCGCCCCACTGTGGCATTGGCATGTTGTAGAAGTGCTCTAGAGATTTCAAACGGAAGTCAAGCATCCATTGTGGTTCCTCTTTCATACGAGAAATTTCTTCTACGATTTCTTTCGTTAAACCGCGTTTTGAGCGGAAAATTGATACGTCTTTATCGGAAAATCCATATTTATAATCGCCGATTTCTGGCATTTTTTTAGCCATCTTTTATTACCCCCTACTTGATAGGATTGGGAATGAATGAAGGTCTTATTTTTGTTCGTTAAGACCTTTTTCCATCGCTTTCCACGCTAGTGTTGCACATTTAATACGCGCAGGAAATTTTGCTACACCTTGAAGTGCTTCAATATCTCCTAAATCTATACTATCATCATACTCTTTACCTTGCATCATGTCAGAGAAGATATGGGCCATTTTAAACGCTTTGTCTACTTCTTGACCTTTAATTGCTTGTGTCATCATTGAAGCTGATGACATTGAAATTGAACATCCTTCGCCTTCGAACTTTGCATCCACCACTTTGCCGTCCTCTACTTTTAAAGAAAGTTCAATGCGGTCTCCACACGTCGGGTTATTCATATGAATGTTCACAGTATCTTCATTCAACGTTCCACGATTACGCGGATTTTTATAATGGTCCATAATTACTTGACGATAGAGAGTATCTAAATTATTAAAAGCCATTTGTAAAATACTCCTTCGTTTTTATTAATGATGACACCAATTTATCTACTTCTTCTTCCGTGTTATACAAATAGAAGCTTGCACGTGCAGTAGAAGATACGTTTAAATATTTCATCAGCGGCTGCGCACAGTGATGACCTGCACGAATCGCAATTCCATCAGCGTCTACTACTGTTGCAACGTCGTGCGGATGCACATCTTCAATATTAAACGTCACAACACCCGCTCGCTCTTTCGGTCCGTAAATCGTAATTCCATCTACTTGCGATAAGCGATCCAGTGCATACTGCGCTAACTTGTGCTCATGTGCTTGAATATTATCTAAACCAACTTCTTCTAAGAAATCAATCGCTGCACCTAAACCAATTGCACCTGCAATGATTGGCGTACCTCCTTCAAATTTCCAAGGAAGCTCTTTCCACGTTGATTCGTATAGGTTTACGAAGTCAATCATTTCGCCACCAAACTCGATTGGTTCCATTTTTTCAAGAAGCTCTTTCTTTCCATAAAGAGCGCCAATTCCAGTCGGTCCGCCCATTTTATGTCCAGAGAAAGCAAAGAAATCACAGTCTAAATCTTGTACATCCACCTTCATATGAGGCGTACTTTGCGCACCATCCACAACCATTACTGCACCGTTAGCATGTGCAATTTCTGCAATCTCTTTTACTGGGTTAATCGTGCCCAATACGTTAGATACTTGCATAATCGATACAATTTTGGTGTTGGATGTAATCGTGCTTTTTACCTCTTCTAGTGAAAGTGCATGATCTTCTGTTAATGAAATATATTTTAACGTTGCACCTGTTTCCTTGGCAACTTGCTGCCAAGGAATGATGTTGCTGTGATGCTCCATATAAGTAATCACAATTTCATCACCAGGTTTGAGATTAGCACGGCCATAGCTTGCAGCTACTGTATTAAGAGCTGTCGTTGTACCGCGCGTAAAGATAATCTCTTCCGTTGATTTTGCATTAATAAACTTACGAACCTTTTCACGAGCGCCTTCGTATCCGTCTGTTGCTCTTGTACCAAGCGTGTGAACACCTCGGTGTACGTTTGAGTTATATTCTTTATAATACTTCTCAATTGCTTCAATTACAGCAAGCGGCTTTTGTGAAGTTGCTGCACTGTCTAAATAAACGAGCGGGCTGCCATTTACCTCTTGGTCTAAAATAGGAAATTGTTTACGAATATCAGAGATATTCATTATCGAACTTTCCTTTCAATTAAATCTGTTAATTGCTTTTTAACCGTTTCGATTGGCAACTCGTTTACAACTGGTGCTAAGAACCCGTGGATAACTAGACGTTCTGCTTCTGTTTGCGGAATACCGCGGCTCATTAAGTAGTAAAGCTGAATTGGATCTACGCGTCCAACAGATGCAGCGTGTCCTGCTGTTACATCGTCTTCATCAATTAGAAGAATTGGGTTTGCGTCTCCACGTGCTTTTTCACTTAACATTAACACACGAGATTCTTGCTCAGCGTTTGATTTAGACGCACCGTGTTCAATTTTACCGATACCGTTAAAGATTGAAGACGCGCTTTCTTTCATAACGCCGTGTTTTAAAATGTAGCCTTCAGAATGTTTTCCAAAATGTACGATACTTGTTGTTAAGTTTTGAGACTGTTCTCCACGTCCAACTGTTACCGTTTTTGTATCTCCATATGAACCGTCGCCCATTAGATACGTTGTATTTTCTGAAACTGTATTTCCTTCACTCATTAAGCCTAAAGCCCACTCAATGCGACCATCTTTGCCCGCTACGCCGCGGCGGTTCACATAAGTAGTTGTGCCTTTAGCTAAGTAGTCAACAGCCCCAAATGTTACTTTTGCATTGCTGTTAGCAAATACTTCCGTCACAATATTGACAACACCTTTTGACTCTTCAGCAGTAGCAATGTAGTTTTCTACATATGTTACTGAGCTGTTGTCTTCAGCTACAACAATCACATGGTTGAATAAAGCAGCTTCTTCATCTTCACGGACAAATACAGCTTGAAGCGGCTCTTGTACTTCTACATTTTTAGGAACGTACACGAATACACCGCCGTTTAATAACGCTGCGTTTAATGCAGTTAAACGGTGCTCATCTACTTTAACTCCGTCTTTCATGAAGTACTTCTCGACAAGGTCGCTATGCTCTTTAGCAGCTGTTTGAATATCTGTAAAGATAACGCCTTGAGACTTTAGCTCTTCTGTTAATGTTGAATATGCAGCTGTTTGGTCACGCTGAACATATAGATTTTTAACAGCTTCTGTATCAATCAATGCTTTAACCACTTCTGGAAGCTCGTCTACAGATGAGATTGTGCTTGCCTGTGAAGTGTGCTTGTCAAATGCAGTAAAGTTCCATTTCGAAATGTTTGTTTTATCTGGCTTTGGAAGTGCAAGATCTTCTGCTTTCGCAAGAGCTTGTAAGCGAAGATCTAGCAGCCAACTTGGTTCATTAGCTTCTTTTGAAAAGCTGCTGATGTACTCTTGATCAAATGGTAATTTCGTATCAATAGTCATAGAGATCCTCCTAACTCTTAAGCTTCTTGCTCTACAGTTTCGTCTTCAATACCTAATTCTTGTTTGATCCAGTCATAACCTTCTGCCTCTAGACGCTGTGCTAATTCTGGTCCGCCTGATTTTACAACGCGACCTTGCATCATAACGTGAACTTTATCTGGTGTAATGTAGTTTAGTAAACGTTGGTAGTGAGTAATCATTAAGCAACCAAACTCGCTGCCGCGCAGTTCATTAATACCTTTTGATACAACTTTTAACGCATCGATATCTAAACCAGAGTCGATTTCATCTAAAATTGCAATTCCTGGTTGAAGCATCATTAATTGCAGAATTTCATTACGTTTCTTCTCACCGCCAGAGAAACCTTCGTTTAGGTAACGCTGAGCCATGTCTTGATCCATCTCTAAGAAATCCATGTTTTTGTCTAATTGACGGATGAATTTCATTAGTGAAATTTCTTCGCCTTCTTCGCGACGAGCATTAATTGCTGAACGTAAGAAGTCAGCATTTGTTACCCCGCTGATTTCACTTGGATATTGCATAGCTAGGAATAGACCTGCACGAGCGCGCTCATCTACTTCCATCTCAAGTACATCTTCGCCGTCTAGCGTGATGCTTCCTTGTGTAACCTCGTATTTAGGATGTCCCATGATTGCTGAAGATAATGTTGATTTACCAGTACCGTTTGGTCCCATGATTGCATGGATTTCGCCGCCCTTAACTTCTAAATTAACACCTTTTAAAATTTCTTTACCTTCAATTGCAACATGAAGATCTTTAATTGTTAAAGTTGACCCTGCCATATTAAAACCTCCAGTTATAGACGTATATAGTAAAAAACGATATACCTATATCTTTTTAATTATTCTCATTTTATTCTCATTACAATCTTATAACAAATGAAAACTTATAGCAACCTTTTGACCCAAAAGGTTTTAAACCATTATGTACATTTTTCAAGACTAAATCCACTCATAAAAAAGTTGCCTTAAAAGACTCCATAGAGCCTTCTAAGACAAGCTTTTTTACCCTCTTTATTTACTTAGTGCGTGTGGCTAGTCAGTTCTGAAATACACTCTTGGACAAGCGTAACGGACTGACTCATCGCTGCGCCTCCGCCAAATGCTGCTGACACTCCGCATGCTTCTAAAATTTCTTGTTCAGTTGCACCTTGATCAATGCAGCCTTTTGTATGATAAATCATACAGTACTCGTCTTGAGCTACTACGCTGATTCCTAACGCGATTAACTGCTTTTCTTTTTTAGAAAGAGAACCTTCTCCAAAACATGCTTCAGTAAACGCATTAAACGTTTTTGTTACTTCCGGCAATTTTTCGCTAAATTTCCCAACACCCATTTTATAATCATGAAGTGCTTGCTCAGTTGAATGACGTGCTTCTTGCTGCATAACGTCAGCTCCCATCATCAGTAAAGTTTTCACGGTTAGTATGCGTGAGAAAAATAAGAGTTATTCGTTTTCCCGCATACAAAAAAAGCACTTGCCCAGAGTGGACAAGCGCTTTTCTTCTATTATTTATTTACCGGCAGTACTCCGCCTTTGTATTTTTCTTTAATGTAGTCTTGAATTTCTTTAGAGTGAAGAACTTTCACTAAAGCTTTCACTGTATCTTTATTTTCGTCGCCTTTGTGAACCGTAATGATGTTTGCATAAGGGTTATTTTCTTTGCTTTCCACTGCGATTGGATCTTTTACTGGATCTAAACCAGCATCGATAGCATAGTTAGCATTGATAACAACAGCGTCACCTTCATTATTTTTGTACATTTGAGGTAGCAATCCGCCTTCAACATCGGCTTTAAATTTTAAATTCTTCGGGTTTTCTACGATATCTTTAATTTGTGCATCTGTTTTCTTTACGCCTGGTTTTAATTTGATTACGCCGGCTTTTTCAAAAATCGATAAAATACGTCCTTGCTCTGCTACTGCATCACGCATAATAACTGTGCCGTTTTTCGGAAGATCTTTTAAGCTTTTGTATTTTTTAGAGTAGATACCGATTGGTTCAATGTGGATGGCACCGGCACTTACAAAATCATACCCTTTTTCACCCTTGTGATCTTTCAGCACTGAATTCATATAAGGAACGTGCTGGAAGTAGTTTGCATCAATTTCATTGTTTGCAAGAGCTGTGTTCGGTAAGATGTAATCTTGGAATTTTTTAATTTCTAAGTCGATTCCTTGTTTTTCTAAAATCGGTTTTGCTTGTTCTAAAATTTCAGCATGAGGCGTATTAGATGCACCCACAACAATTTTCTTTTCATCTTTTGATCCATTGTTAGATCCACATGCAGCTAATCCTACTACTAGCGCAGATGTTAGTGCTAAAGCCGAAAGCCATTTTTTCATAATAAATAATCCTCCCTTTATCTTTTATCAATTTTTGCAGTAATCGCATCTCCAATAAGTTGGATAATAAATACAATAATCAAAATTAAGATCGTAGCAGCTAGCGTTACATCATTATGACTGCGCTGGAATCCTTCTAAATATGCAAGATTCCCAAGACCTCCAGCTCCAATCACACCCGCCATTGCCGTATAGCCGACTAGCGCAATCGTCGTTACCGTCAAACCAGAAATTAAAGCTGGCAGCGATTCAGGTAACAGCACTTTAAAGATAATAGTGCTTGTTGTTGCTCCCATTGATTTAGCAGCTTCAATAACACCTTTATCAATTTCACGCAGACCAATTTCTACAAGACGCGCATAAAATGGTGCTGCTCCCACAATTAAAGCAGGTAACGCTGCATTAGCGCCTAAAATACTTCCTACCAATGCTTTGGTAAATGGAATCAGTAAAACAATTAAAATAATGAATGGAATGGAACGAAAGATATTTACAACTGCTGACACAATGGCATATAAAGGTTTGTTTTGCCAGAGCTGTCCTTTGGACGTTAAAAATAAAAGCAAGCCCAATAAAATACCTAGAACAAACGTGGCTATAACTGAAATAGCCGTCATATATAGTGTTTCATTTGTCGCTTGAATAAAATCATCTAAAATAACGTTCGGAAATAGTTTCTCAAGCATTTGTCATTACCTCCACTTCTACCTGCTGCTCATGAATGTATGCAATGACTTTTTCAACTTCTGTTAATTCTCCGTCTAAATGAACGAACAACGTCCCGTATGAACCTGTTTGTGTATGAGAAATCTTTCCTTGCAAAATATTAATCGTTACATCAAACTGTTTTAAAATCGTTGTGATGAGCGGTTGCTCTGCTTTTCCGCCAACAAACGTCAGCTGAATAATTTGCCCGCTTGGATATAACCCCTGTACTTGTTCAATTGTTTCAAACGTTTCTTCTGGTTCAGAAATCTGTTGAACGAATCGTTTTGTAATCGGCTGCTTAGGTTTTCTGAATACTTCTAGCACTTGTCCTTCTTCTACCACTGCCCCATTTTCCATAACGGCTACCCGATGACAAATTTTACGAATAACGTGCATTTCATGAGTAATCAATACAATGGTTAACCCTAGCTTCTCATTAATATCTACTAACAGATCTAAAATGGAATCTGTCGTTTGAGGATCAAGCGCTGATGTTGCTTCATCACACAGCAATACTTTTGGGTTATTGGCTAGCGCTCGAGCAATACCAACACGCTGCTTTTGTCCACCGCTAAGCTGTGATGGATAAGCATTTTCACGCCCTTCAAGCCCGACTAACTTGATAAGCTCGTCTACTCGTTTCATTCTTTTTTCTTTTGAGATCCCTGCTATTTCTAACGGAAAAGCAATATTTTCTCGCACCGTACGCGACCACAAGATATTAAAGTGCTGAAATACCATACTAATTTCTTGTCTAGCTTTTCTGAGTTTTCCGCCTTTAATTTTTCCAATATCATTACCTGCTACTTCTACCGTTCCTGTCGTTGGTGTTTCTAACCCGTTTAGCAAGCGAATTAAAGAACTTTTCCCCGCTCCGCTATAACCAATAATTCCGTAAATTTCACCTTGGTTAACGGTTAGATTCACATTATCAACAGCTGTTATTTGACCACTTTTGGCCTGATAAATTTTTGTAACGTCTGTTAATGTAATCATATTTCTTCACCTTCTTTAGTAAAAACTTAATTATGTTAGGTTGCCCTATAGGATGAAAAAGCCGTAAAACAATTTTCCCCATCAAAAAAGCCTCTCTGCGCATGACAGAAAGGCTCGATATTTAATCCTTTCTCTCATCTTTCAAAGCGCATAGCTTTGCAGGAATTGGCACCATTTCAGTTAGTCTGACGGTTGCCGGGTTTCACAGGGCTCAGTCCCTCCACCTCTCTTGATAAGAGTTCGCAACAATTATTTTATTTTTGGGAAATATTCATTCATTTATGAACATTCATGAGTGTGATTTTAGCATGTGTCAGATAGGCTGTCAACAGATTTTGTTCTTGGGATAATATCCCAAGATTCCAACAGCCCCAACGGTTCACTCTCTTTCAATTTCTTCATTTTAAACAAACGTTTGATTATCGAAGCTCTTCAAGTACGTGCTCGATGGAATGAAACGCATAGAGTTTTTTTACCATTTCGCCATTTTTCACTTCAATCAAACAAGGTACACTTTCAATTGAAAATATTTCTGCTTTTGAAGGCATATAATTTAAATTGCTCATTCCGATGGTCACACCGGGCAGCATCGCTTCTGCTACGGTTAACATTTTTTTTGCCAGCTGACATGTCCCGCAAAAAGGTGTATGGAAAAAGATAAACGTTCTTTGTCCTTCTTTTAACTGATCGTCAAGCTGTTTTTCGCTCCATTCTTGCATGTTGCTCATTCCTTTTATGTTAAAAATTCTGCATTAACATCGATATTGGCACTCAGTAATACTGTTGCTATGTGATGTCTAGGGGCGGCAGCAACCTCTCGGTACATTTTATCAATATATAGATGCTCTGCTTCCGGAAGCTCTCGTTTAAATTGTTTTCTTAGCTTATTCCCTGAATCATCAGAGTCAACAAGTATGTATACCTCTTTGTTAAACGTACAGTCAATAATTTCATCCAGCTTTGATAAACTAATCGTACCGTTTGTACAGATAATTTCAATTGGTTCTCGAATGATATCTTGGATACGCTTTTTATCTGATTTTCCTTCGACAATAATTACTTTTTCAATTTCAATTAGCCCCATTTTCATCACCCATAATCGTCAGTTGTATAGTAACATCATTTCTTTATGCTATACAATATTCGTTAATGTATCACAGTTCACCTGTTTTTTAAAAGAAATTTGCAAGAAAGAACTGTTTTAAAAAGCAGCTTAGGCCATATTGTTTCCATAAGACAAGAAAAACAGTGGCAGTTGCCACTGTTTAGCACCATCCTGCTTCTTCGTCGCAGTCTGTATATTTTTGCGTTTCACCTTGTTTTTGTACATCCGTATATTGATAGAACTTATTATTTTCTTGCGAATAACCTTCTTCAAAGCGGTATTCATTGCCGCTTGTTCCGTAACTAACTTCACCAATTGGCTGCTTATCAACATATAATTTCATACCGCCGTCATGAAATTTAGCTGTAACGCGATCTGTAACGTCCATTTTTTGTTTTTCAAACATAAAAAGACACTCCTTTAGCTTGTTTACTAATAGAGTGTCCAGTCAAAAACTTTTCATAAAGACAATTTATGGAGGAATATTATCCTTCGTTTGTCATTTCTTCGTATTGCTCTGCTGTCATTAGCTTATCTACTTGAGAAGCATCAGACGGTTTGATTGTAATCATCCATGCTTCTTCGTATGGAGATTCATTAACAAGTTCAGGGCTATCGCTTAAGTTGTCGTTTACTGCTACAACTTCACCGCTAATTGGTGCATAAAGCTCAGAAACTGTTTTTACTGATTCAACGCTGCCAAACGGCTCGTCAGCTTCTACTGTTGCTCCTACTTCTGGCAGTTCAACGAATACGATGTCGCCAAGCTCAGCTTGAGCGAAATGCGTAATACCTACGCGGACAACGTCCCCTTCTGTTTTTACCCATTCATGCTCTTCAGAATAACGCAAATCTTTTGGTGTACTCATCTTAATCCCTCCAAAATATGTATCGTAATTTGTTTATATAAAAAGCGCCTTCAACGTGGAGAACACTTTCTACAACCTAAAATAACTTCCTATTAACAGTGTAACGTAAAAGGTAAAAATTTTCTATTTGAAAACTTACTTCCACACGTCCTCAAACTGCTCTTCTTTGAAGCCAAGCGTTACTTTTTGTCCATCTGTTAGCAGCGGACGCTTAATTAACATGCCATCTGACGCAAGAATCGACAGAAGTTCATCTTCACTCGCACTGCTTACTTTATCTTTAAGTCCTAATTCGCGATATTTTTTACCGCTTGTATTAAAGAATTTTTTTAATTCTAAGCCGCTGTTCTGATAATAAGATTGCAGCTGCTCTTTTGTTGGCGGGTTTTCTACAATATGAATTTCTTCATACGCTACTCCGTTATCATCCAGCCACTTCTTAGCTTTTCGGCACGTACCACACTTTGGATATGAATAAAAAAATAATGACATTTCGTCAACCACCCTTTATTTTAAGCTTTTTTCGTATTTTAACACATCCTTTATCATTTACCTAGATAGAGGCTTCTTAAACAAAAAGGAGCTCGTAAAACGAGCTCCTTTTCCCTTAAACTGTGAACTTCTCTACTTCTAGAAGCGTTTTTGCAATCTCGCGCTTTACACTAATTACATTAATTGGTGTATAGCGAGTTAACTTGCGAAGAGACGAAAGCATGACTCTAAGCGTATCACCTTGTTCAACGCCAATTAACGTTTCCTTTGCATCTGCTTCAATTCGATTAAATGCTTCTTGGCAAAATACTTGCGTATATTTTACCTTCAAGCTGTTTTGATCTGCACCTGTTTTGGAAATCGCTTTTTCAGTACGTAAAACAGTGGATTCCATTGCATATACGTTACTAATCATATCGGAAATATTAACGAGAATTTCTTGTTCTTTCTCTAATTCTTTCCCATACTTCTGTGCAGCTAGACCTAAAAGCAAGAGCGCAATTTTCTTTCCATTTTGCACAAGCATTTTTTCTTGATCTAACGGCTCATTTCCTACTTCCTGCGGCATAAGCATCATCAATTCTTCTTGAAGCGTTTGTGCTTTTTGAAGCAGCGGAAGCTCTCCTTTTAGCGCTTTGCGTAAATATGTGCCTGGTACTAAGAGTCGATTAATTTCATTTGTTCCTTCAAAAATACGGTTAATGCGGGAATCACGATACAGGCGCTCAATTTCATACTCACTCATAAAACCATAGCCTCCGTGAAGCTGCACCCCTTCATCTACGATGTAGTCAAGAGATTCCGTGGCAAACACTTTGTTTAATGAGCATTCAATGGCATATTCAGCAATGGAAGCGGCAATTTGCTTTCCATCTTTTTGCTGTTCTTCTGAAAGCTGGCCCATATGGTCTTCAAAAAGTCCTACCGTACGATAGACGGAGCTTTCAGTTGCATATAATTTAGAAGCCATTGTTGCTAATTTTTCTTGGGTTAATGAAAATTTAGCGATTGGCGTTTTAAACTGCTGACGCTGGTTAACATATTGAGACGTGATTTCTAACGCACGTTTCCCTGCTCCAACTGCTCCAACTCCAAGCTTGTAGCGCCCAATATTTAAAATGTTAAAGGCAATCACATGACCTTTTCCCACTTCACCTAACACGTTCTCTTTTGGAACAAGTGCATCTTCAAGAATCAACGTTCTTGTTGATGAACTCTTGATTCCCATCTTCTTCTCTTCCGGTCCAACCGATACGCCTGGAAATTCGCGTTCAACGATAAAAGCAGAAAATTTATCGCCGTCGATTTTCGCGTACACGACGAACACATCAGCAAATCCGGCATTTGTAATCCACTGCTTTTCTCCATTTAACACATAGTGTGTGCCTTCTGCGTTAAGGCGAGCTGTTGTGCGAGCACCGAGGGCATCGGAACCAGAACCAGGTTCTGTTAACGCATATGCTGCTATTTTTTCCCCAACTGCTAAAGCAGGTAAATATGCTTGTTTTTGCTCTTCTGTTCCAAATAAGACGATTGGCAATGACCCAATTCCTACGTGAGCACCATGAGTGATGGAAAATCCGCCTGCTCGAGACATTTTTTCAGCAATTAAAGCCGAGGTAATCTTATCTAAACCGAGTCCACCGTATTCTTCTGGTACATCTGCACCAAGCAAACCTAATTCACCAGCTTGTTTTAATAACTTTACAGAACGGTCAAACTCATGCTTTTCTAAATATTCCACTTGTGGAAGGACTTCATTTTCTACAAATTCATCTGTCGTCTTGGCAATCATCTTTTGTTCAGATGTATAATCCTCCGGCGTGTAGACGCGGCTTGCATCGCCTTCTTCAATTAAAAAGCTTCCACCTTTAATCATTTGTTTTGTTTTATTTGACATGTTCATATCCCCCTTTGAAATGATTATGCTAACAATTCAAATACACCAGCAGCTCCCATTCCTCCGCCAATACACATCGTGACAATTCCAAACTGCTCATTTCGACGCTGCATTTCGTGCATTAAGCTAATAGTCAGCTTAGCTCCGGTACAGCCTAATGGATGACCTAAGGCAATAGCGCCTCCGTTTACATTTACTTTATCTTCATTAATATTTAATTCACGAATAACGCCAAGTGCTTGAGAAGCAAATGCTTCATTTAATTCAAACAATCCGATATCAGAAAGCTCCAGCCCTGCTAGTTTAAGAGCTTTGGGAATGGCAGCTATCGGGCCAATCCCCATTACTTCAGGCGGAACTCCTCCAACTGCAAATGAGCGAAACTTAAGCAAAGGCTTTAACCCTTCTGCTTCAGCTTGCTCTTTATCCATTAGAAAAACGGATGCAGCTCCGTCACTTGTCTGCGAAGAGTTTCCAGCTGTTACGGATCCTTTAACCGAAAAAGCTGGACGAAGTTTTCCTAATACATCCGCAGTTGTGCCAGGACGAACTCCTTCATCTTGAGAGAACATCAGCTTTTGTTCACGGAGCTTATTGTTTTCATCCACTTTTCGAAGCGTCACTTCCACCGGAACAATTTCGTCGTTAAACTTCCCTTCTTGAAGTGCTTTTGCTGCTTTTTGATGGCTGCGTACAGCAAACGCATCCTGGTCTTCACGTGAAATGCCGTATTTCATCGCTACTTGTTCTGCTGTATGTCCCATGCCCATATAATATTCCGGCGCATTTTCAACCAGCTGAACATTTGGACGCGCTACGTTTCCAAACATCGGAACAAAACTCATTGATTCTGCTCCTCCAGCTAACACTGCTTTGGCTTGCCCTAGCATAATTCGTTCTGCACCGTAGGCAATACTTTGCAAACCTGATGAACAATAACGATTAATCGTTATTGCTGGCACCGTATAAGGCAAACCCGCAAGAGCGCCAATATTTCGAGCCATATTCAAACCTTGTTCTGCTTCAGGCATCGCACAACCAATAATTAAATCATCAATTGGTCCTTCGTATCCGCCTGCTCGGCGAAGAGTTTCTTTAACCGCAATGGCTCCCAAATCATCAGGCCTAACACTTGCCAGTGAACCTTTTTTTGCTTTTCCAACCGGTGTCCTAGCACCTGCTACAATAACTGCTTCTCTCATTTTTTCTCCCCCTTAATTACGCAGTGGTTTTCCTTTAACTAACATGTGCTGCATACGTTCTTGAGACTTCGCTTCTCCAACAAGGCTTAAAAACGCTTCTCTCTCTAAGTCCAGCAAATACTCTTCATCAACTTCCGAACCAAACGCTACACGTCCTCCAGCTAACACAAATGCTAACTTACTAGCAATTTTATAATCATGTTCTGATATATATCCTGAATACTTCATGGATTGAGCTCCTAGCAGCAACGTTGCATATCCTGTTTCTCCAACCACAGGAATTTTAGTTCTTACAGGTGGTTTATAGCCCGTGTCATGTAAAGCAAGGACTGAGTTCTTCGCATCATTCAGCAAGTGATCTCCGTTTACGCTGATGCCATCATGACGATTTAAAAAGTTTAGCTGTCTAGCTTCTGCAGCAGAAGCAGATACTTTTGCAGTAGCAATTGTTTCAAATGTTTTATTGGCAATTTGCTGAAGATCGAGCGTTACACCGTTAGGTAAACCATTTAGCTGTTTGATATAAAGCTCCTTATTACCTCCTCCACCAGGAATGAGTCCGACTCCTACTTCTACAAGGCCCATGTAAGTTTCAGCAGAAGCTTGAATTTTAGCTGACGGTAAGCAAATTTCTGCTCCGCCTCCAAGAGTCATCGCAAATGGAGCTGCAACAACCGGCTTTTCATTGTATTTCACCTTCATCATTGCCTGTTGAAATTGTTTAATGACAAATTCAATTTCAAAATAATTGTCATCTTGTGCTTCCATTAAAATCATAGCTAAGTTAGCGCCAACGCAGAAATTTTTCCCTTGATTTCCTATGACCAGCCCTTTATAGTTCTTATTCACTTCTTCAAGAGACTGATTTAATAAACTAATAATATCTAGCCCGATTGCATTGTTAGGAGAGGTGAACTGCAGGCACGCCACATCATCTCCTAAATCAATTAAACTCGCTCCGCTGTTTTCTAAAATGACATTATTTTGAGAACGTAAAGATGACAGGTGAATCACCTTTTTATTTTCTTTTACCGCTTTATACTCTTCATCTTCGTAGTAAAGCGTTTGACCTTCCATTTCTTTATAGAAGCTTGTAAATCCATTTTCCTGCATTTGTTTTACCCACTGCGGAACTGCTAAACCAGACTGCTCCATCTTCTCAATTGACTTTTCTAAACCAATTGCATCCCACGTCTCAAAAGGACCCATTTTCCAGCCAAATCCCCACTTCATAGCTTGATCAACGGCCACGATATCGTCGGCGATTTCATTTTTTAACTGTGCTGCATATACAAGAACGGGACTGATCACATTCCAAAGAAGCTGTCCGGCACGATCATCAGAATATATAAGCGCTTTCATTTTATTTTGCAGCCCTTTTGCCTGCTTGCTTAATTCGGTAGAAGCTGTTTTTAACTTCTTTCTCTCGACGTATTGAAGTGTACTAGGATCAAGTTCCAAAATTTCCTTTCCTTTCTTCAAAAAGAAGCCTTGCCCTGACTTGCTTCCCAGCCAGCCATTTTCCTGCATTTGTTTCATAAATAAAGGGACATCGAACACTTCTTTTTCTTTGCCTTCTACTTTGTCAAATACATTATTAGCCACATGAATAAATGTGTCTAGACCCACTACGTCTAGTGTTCGAAACGTTGCGCTTTTTGGTCTTCCAATTAAGGGGCCCGTCACAGAGTCAACTTCTCCCACGCTGTAATTGCCTTTTAACATTTCTTGAACGGTCACAAGTAAACCGTACGTACCGATACGGTTGGCGATAAAGTTAGGCGTATCTTTTGCAATAACTACTCCTTTACCTAATACATCTTCACCAAACGTTTTCATATATTCAACAATTTCTGATTTTGTGTCATGAGTTGGAATGATTTCTAATAACTTTAAATAACGCGGTGGATTAAAAAAGTGCGTTCCTAAAAAATGCGCTTTAAAATCTTCTGAGCGTCCTTTAGCCATTTCGTGGATCGATATTCCTGAAGTATTTGAACTTACGATACTTCCTTTTTTTCGTACACTGTCAATTCTTTCAAACAACTGCTGTTTAATATCAAGACGTTCCACTACTACTTCAATAATCCAATCACACTCGCTTAACTCCTGTAAATGATCTTCAAGATTTCCTGGCGTAATTAACGATAGTGATGACTTCGACGTTAAAGGTGCCGGTTTTTGCTTCGTTAATTTAGCTAGAGCAGTTGTACTCAACCGATTTCTCACTTGTCTATCTTCAAGCGTTAGCTGTTTTTTTTCCTCGTCTGCTGTTAATGAAGTTGGAACCACGTCTAGCAAAAGTGTTGGAATTCCTACATTTGCTAAATGAGCTGCAATTCCAGAGCCCATAACTCCTGAACCTAAAACGGCGGCTTTTTTTATGTTCATAATTATCCCCACATCCCCTTTAATATATTGAATGAATGATCATTCATTTTATGCGTAAAAAAAGAGAGTCACTGTTAATCTCTGTTTTTACTATAAAACATTTTTTAAATTTTCGCAATATATTCACAATATTATCTCTAACTATTTTTAATGTGTTTGGTTATCTTAATACACAGGAGGTGATTTTGTGAGCAAATTAAAGAAGGATCCATCGTCAGCAGGCGTAAGCGCAGCAAGCGTTAAAGGAAATGCTGGACCGGTCAATGAACCGCACGGACGCGGCAAAAAGACATCTCAAAACCAACAGTACACAAAGCATAACACTCAAGGACATTAACCTCAAAATCGAACATGAGTAATCGAATCATGTTCGATTTTTGATTATTTCTTACTTTGTCATCACGACCATTTCATTATTATTTTTTTACAATTCCTTTTAAGACAAATGCGACATTTGCAGGTCTTTCTGCAAGGCGCCTCATAAAGTACCCATACCAGTCCGTTCCATAAGGAACGTACACTCTCATTTTATATTGTTCTGCTACGAGCTGAACTTGCCTTTCTGATCGAATCCCGTATAGCATCTGAAACTCAAACTGATTCATTGAAATTCCATGCTTTTTAACAAACTCTTTTGTATACTGAATGATTCGTTCATCGTGAGTAGCAACTGCTGTGTAGTGACCGTTTAATAAGTGAAGTCCAATGATGTTTTGAAAGTTTTCGTCCACGTCTTCTTTATCAGGAAACGCCACGTCTGCTGCTTCTTTGTACGCCCCTTTCACTAACCTTAATTTAGGAGCATAAGCATCTAATTCACGGATGTCACTTTCTGTTCGATATAAGTATGCTTGAAGCACCGTCCCTACGTGTTCATACTCATTTTTTAATTGTTTAAATAGCTTAATCGTCTTGCTGCATCGCTTATAGTCCTCCATATCAATCGTCACAAATACGCTATGTTTTTCCGCTTCTTCAAGAATACGCCGCATATGATGAAGCGCCAAATCTTCTGAAATATCTAGTCCCATAGACGTTAATTTTAAAGAAATTTCTGAATCTAATCTTTCTTTGTGTATAAGGTGAATGGCCTTTATGCATTGAGCTGCAGCATGATCCACTTCAACTTCACTTTCCACAAACTCGCCAAGATAATCAATCGTTACTTTTAATCCCTGTTCATTTAGCTTTTTTATCACACTAACAGCTTCATCGATGGTTTCCCCTGCAACAAAACGTGCTGCTCCAAAACGTAAGCCATAGCGCTTAGCCAGCTTTGTTAACTTTTTGCTTTTTGATAACAATAAAAAAAAGTTTCTTATCGTTTGTTCCAAAGCAACCCCCCGCCTTCACTTGTCATACGCCTCACAAAATTTATTTAATTATCGTTAATTTTACCATTTTTCAAACTAGATAGGCACCCTTTATTAACGTATGCACACAAAACCAAAAAGCGACCGAGAGCTTTTGGATAAAAAAACATCCATCAGCTTTGTGATGAATGTTTTTATTCTGGTTTTCGCTGTGACGCTCGATGCGCTTCATTCAGCTCTTTTATTTCCTTCACAATCTCGACCATTTCCGCTTTTGCTTCTGGATATAATTGATTCCAATGCTTGGTTAAAGGCGGCATGGATTTTGAGATATGGTTGTAAAGTGCCCACATTTTTACTTTTTCTTGTAGCTGCTCGTCACTTTGACCAACCATTAGTTCCGTATACTTTTCAATTAAACCGTCGAATTGCTCTTGAAAGGTTTTACTCATGCACAATCACTCCTTTCTTTGGTTTACAAATAACCGGACACGTTCGACAATAAGTCTTTTTATCTCCTGTTTGGTAAGACAAACAGCACGTTTGCCGACCTCTTATCTCCTGCTTTTGCTTCTCTACTTGAAGAGGTGAACTGTACCTAGCAAACGGATTATGATGGTATGAACCAAAGTGATGACCCTCAGCTTCTTCCAACACATATCGTAAATTCTTTTGTACTTGCACATTTTCTATTTCTTCATTTGCTAAAAGCAAATCACAAAGCCAGTGGATATAAACAGCTACGTTTTCCCACAGCGTCAGCTTCGAGATTTTTGTCACTTTACGCAGTGATGACCATATCCGCTCAATGTGATGAGCAAACAATTCATCAAGAAGTTCATCAAGAAGAATTTTCCGATTGTCCTCTGTTACTTCTTTCGTCTCAGTTTCTGAGATGAACACTTTTGGGAGCCACATCGTTTCAGCGTCTTCTGTATGCAACGAAACATTTTTAGTCGATGCATTTATCTTTTTTTGAAACACAATAAATGAATACAAAGCCGCCACCACAACAAAGCTATACCGCTTAGCTAACATGGAGGCAGCTGCTCTCAAGTTATCAGCCTCCATCGTCTGTTGAATCCATAGCAGCTGCATCCGCAGCGTGCTTTCATCCATGCAGCTGGAGGGAGACAACCTATACAGCGAGTTATCTTTAAACGTACAGCGGAATTTTTCTGCTAACTCGCTTTGCTCTTTCTTATTGAGCATGCTGCGTTTCAACGCGCAGCTTATTCACAATACATCGTCCGCGCCCATGAGGAATACAAAGAGGCGTTCCAAATAACGGATCCACCGTCACTTCACAGTTCATATTAAAGACTCGCTGTACTAAATCGCAGTTAATGACTTCTTCTGGTCTTCCCTGTGCATAGATTTTTTTATCTTGAAGCGCCACAATATGATGAGCATAGCGGCAGGCTAAGTTTAAATCATGCAGCACCATTACGATGGTACGATTTTCTTTTTCATTCAGTTCAAACAACAAGTCCAAGATCTCAATTTGATGCGTCATATCTAAATACGTTGTCGGTTCATCAAGTAAAATAATATCCGTATCTTGTGCTAATGTCATAGCAATCCATGCGCGCTGACGCTGTCCTCCAGAAAGCGAATCAACTTGACGATCAGCCAAGTCTGCTAACCCTGTTGCTTCGAGTGCATTTTGTACTTTTTCTTCATCTTCTTGAGACCACTGACGGAACCAATTTTGATACGGATAGCGCCCTTGTTTAACAAGCTGAAGCACTGTCAGCCCTTCAGGTGCAACAGGACCTTGCGGAAGAATTGCTAGCTGCTTTGCAATTTCCTTGGTCGGAAGAGAGGAAATTTTAGAGCCTTCTAGTAAAATAGAGCCTGCATGTGGCTTTAATAGTCTTGCTAGTGAACGCAGCAGCGTAGATTTTCCGCATCCATTACTGCCGATAAAAACCGTAATCTCACCCTTTGGGATGGTAACGTCAAGCTCATCTATAATCATCGCTTCTCCATATGATAATGTTAGCGATTTTGTTTCTAACGAATGCATGCGAATCGCTCCTTCTACAAAGAATGCTATACGTTTCTTTGTTTGTATAGTAAATAAATGAAGTACGGTGCGCCAATTGCAGCTGTAAATACACCTGCTGGCACTTCGATTGGCAAGAAAAATGTTCGGCCAATTAAATCTGCTGCTGTGATTAAAATCGCTCCGATTAGTGCCGATAGCGGTATTAAAGCTCCGAACGAAGAACCTACCAGCTTTCGGGCAATATGTGGAGCAAGCAATCCTACAAAGCTAATCCCGCCGGCAAATGCAACGGCGCTTCCTGTTAAAGCTGTACTCATCAGTAATAGTGCCAATCGATTTTTTTGAACGCGACTTCCAACGTTAGTCGCAATTTCTTCACCTAATTCTTGAACATTTAAATTTCGAATCATTAAAATCGTGATTATAACCAGCCCTATTGTAACAGGAACTAGTACGGAAACACTGGCCCAGTTTGAGCCATACACCGTTCCTGTAATCCAAATATTTGCCTGGCTTGCGCGATAGATAGGACCCATAATCATAAACAGCGTGGTCATAGCTTTCGTTAACGCTGTTAATCCAATTCCTATTAATACTAGTGTAATAGGAGAGACGCCATTTTTCCAGGCAAACACATAAAGTAAAAGCGCCACTGCCAATGCACCTAAAAATGCGCTAACAGGCATCCAATTAATACTTACGGTTAACGAGTTGCTTTTATCACTAAATAGTGTCAAAAATAACACTACACCGACTGACGCTCCCCCTGTTAATCCAATTAAGTCTGGTGAAGCAAGCGGATTTCGCACAAGCCCCTGCAAGATAGCACCTGCAATGGCTAAACAAATACCGGCACAAATGGCAACGATAATGCGCGGAAGTCTAAAGGAGGTAACAACTAACCGTTCAAACTCCAGTCCATGACCCGCTAAAATGTTAATCACACGAAAGGGATTGATAAATAAGTCACCCGTACCTGCACTTAATAAAAAAAGAGCAATAAGTACAGCTGAAAAACCAGTGATAATCAAAGCTGCTTTTATGTTAATTAAAAATGAAATCCGCTTTAAGCGAAGAGATAAGTATGTTTTCATGACGCCTTCGCCCCTTTCCTTGCCATGTAGATAAAGAAAGGTGTACCAATAACAGCAGTCATGACTCCAACAGGGATTTCTTGAGGCATAATGACATACCTAGCCGCAACATCAGCTAATAAAATTAAAATCCCGCCGGCAACCGCACTATAGGGAAATACCCAGCGATAATCTTGTCCTACAATTGCTCTTACAACATGAGGAACAATGATTCCCACAAAGCTAATCGGACCGGCTACTGCAACGGCTCCACCAGCTAAAATGGCAATAATGATCCCGCTTATAATTTTCACAAGAGCCGTTCTTTGACCTAATCCTTTAGCTACATCTTCACCAATCGTTAAAATATTAATTTTTGAAGCAATAAAAAACGTGACAATAATTGCTAGCACTACATAAGGCAGTATGTCATACAGCATTTCCACCTTGCGCCCTTGAACAGACCCAGCCAGCCAAAAGAGAACTTGATCAAGTGAAGATTCATCGACAGCCAGCAGACCTTGTGTTAAAGAAGAGAAAAAGGCTGCAATAGCCGCTCCTGCGAGCGTCAATTTAATAGGCGTTAATCCTTCTTTTCCGATGGACCCAAGAAAATAGACAACCACTACGGTTAATGCCGCTCCTACAAATGCAATCCATGTAAAAGCTTGAAGTGAATTGACCGAAAAAATCATCACTGCAACAACAATAAAAAAGCTGGCCCCAGCGTTCACACCAATAATATCTGGTGAAGCAAGTGGGTTTTTCGTTAACGCCTGCATCATTGCTCCTGCAATTCCTAAACAAATACCTACCACAGCACCGATTATAGCGCGCGGCAATCGAATATTTTGAATAACTATGTGCTCATTCGAACCGTTAAACGCTTGAAAAGCTTCAAATGCTGTCTTGATACTTGTATCTGTGTATCCGAGTACGATACTTAATCCAATACAGATTAAAAGCAGCATGATTCCAATGATGAGCCCCATTACTTTCATTTGAACACTGCGTAGCATCATTTTCATTGCTCTCCTCTAAGATGATTCCTATATATATCTAACCTTTAGTTTAGGAAACATTGAAAAAAGTGTCAATGATTTTGAGAATCATTTTCAATTTTTAATTGACACCGCTTAAAAGTTAGAATATTATCTTAATTGTTAATGAAAATCATTATCACTTAAGAGGAGGAAGAGATGTGAATACATATTCTAAAGGCAAGTTGTCATATTTGTTATCCATTCTTACCATTATGACACTGCTTGTGCTGGCAGCCTGCGGTAATTCAAACAGCGCTGACGATAATAAAAAAGAAAAAACTGAGGGTTCTGGCGAAACTTATACAGTAAAACACGCAATGGATAAAACAGAGATTAAAGGAACACCTAAACGAGTGGTCGTTTTAACAAACGAAGGTACTGAAGCTCTGCTTGCAATGGGTGTAAAGCCTGTGGGTGCTGTTCAATCATGGTTAGGAAATCCGTGGTATGACCATATTAAAGGTCAGATGAAAGGCGTTAAAAGTGTAGGTACAGAAAGCGAACCAAGCTTAGAAGCAATCGCAGCTTTAAAACCTGACTTGATTATCGGAAATAAGATGCGCCAAGAAAAAGTATACGATCAGCTGAGTCAAATTGCTCCGACTGTATTTTCTGAAGAGCTGCGCGGAGACTGGAAATCAAACTTTAAGTTATATGCAAAAGCTGTGAATAAAGAAGAAAAAGGTAAAGAAGTATTAGCTGACTATGACAATCGCGTAGCAGATTTAAAGAAACGTCTTGGTGATCAGTTAAAACAAAAAATCTCAGTTGTACGCTTTACAGCTGGAGACGTTCGTATCTATCATAAAGATTCGTTCTCAGGCGTTATTTTAGATCAGCTTGGTTTTGCTCGCCCTGAATCTCAAAACAAAAATGATTTTGCTGAAATGAATGCAACAAAAGAACGCATTCCGGCAATGGACGGCGATCAGCTATTCTACTTCTCTTATGAAACGGGAGACGGCGAAGCAACAAAGCTTGAAAAAGAATGGATAAACGATCCGCTTTTCAAAAAGTTAAAAGTAGCTCAAGAAGACCATGTTCATAAAGTAGATGATGCTACTTGGAATACAGCAGGCGGTGTGTTAGCAGCTAATATCGTACTTGATGATATTGAAAAAATCTTCTTAGATAAAAAACAATAATAATATGAAAGAAAGAGCTTCGACGAACCGAAGCTCTTTTTGCATGTATAATGTATTTCCTTTCATCGCACACTAACCGTGGTCTCACTTTATTAAATAGGAGTGGTGAAAATGAATTCAAAAAAACAGCCTAAAAAGCAGCCTGATACAAATGAAATGGCTGACCGTCAGTTCGAAACAGAAGATTATAACCGACACGATGCACTCTCACAAGGCCTAGCAGAAACACATGAGCAAGTAAGCGACGCCTATCAAGAAGGATCATTTGAAGATACAGATCGTTAATAAAAAAAGAGCTGACTCTAAGTCAGCTCTTTTTTATTTTGAATGCTGCCATGCCGTTTTAGGCAATGACATGGACATCCACTGCTGGCGCTTTGATTTATCAATCGTTACTTTCTTTGCTTTAATTCCTTGTTGAATCAACTGTTTCATTAGTTTATCAATTGACTTCATCGCTATTCACCTCAAAAGCGGAAATTTGTTTTGCTTCTACTTTTTTACTTTTTTGCGCTTAAACTTCATAAAAAACTCATAGACAATTGGAACGATAATGAGCGTAAGCAGCGTAGAACTTGTTAGTCCTCCGATTACCGTAACCCCTAGCCCTTTTGAAATAAGGCCTCCACCTTCAAATCCAAACGCTAATGGAAGCAGTGCACCAATCGTTGCAATAGCTGTCATTAAGATCGGGCGAAGACGGGTCATTCCAGCTTCTAGTAACGCTTCACGCGTCGACAGACCCTCTTGCTCTTTATGAATCACGCGGTCAATCAGAACAATTGCATTGGTTACCACAATTCCAATCAGCATAAGAGCTCCAATCATCGAAGAAATGCTGATTGTTTCTCCAGAGATTAACAGCGCCACTAGTGCACCAATAAGTGTAAATGGAAGTGAGAATAAGATAGCAAACGGTGCTAGCCCTCCACCAAATGTCAGTACTAGTACGAAGTACACGATACCGATGGCTGCGAGCATAGCAATTCCTAATTGACTAAATGAGTCATTAATTTGCTCTGATGCTCCGCCAAAGTTAATATCCATATCACTTGGCAAATCAATTTTCTTCACTTCTTTTTGAACGTTAGAAGAAACGCCGCCTACATCGTCACTCTTAATATCGGCACTTACCTCTGCATAAATTTTATTATCACGGCGAGTTACCGTATTCGATGTTTTACCTTTTTTAATATCGACAACTTCATTTAATGTAACTTCCTGTCCAGTTTGAGAGGTCACTTTTGTGCTTGAAAGTTCGGCAAAAGTAGAGAAATCCTCTTTTTCTTTTGGAAGGTATACGTTAATTTCGTTTCCATCTTTTTGGATAGTCGTTAATACTTCACGCTGGCCAAGGTTCGAAATTTGCATGCCGATTTGACTAGCAGACAAGCCCAGTTTAGCGGCTTTCTTTTGATTCGGTACTAGCGTATATTCATCAAACGTATCTGAAAGCGTAGAATCGACATTTTTCAGTTCTTTATGCTTGTCTAAAACATGCTGAACTTTATCAGCATAAGGTTTGATTTCATCTAAGCTATCTCCGTAAATAAGGACGTTTAATGAATTATTGCTACCGCTAGACGCCGTATTCATTGAGCCCCATTCACCTTGATTCGCTTGTTTATTAAGAGCTTTTAATACTTTATCCTGCTCTTTATCAAAGTTTTGTGTATCCTCGTCATATTGCACAAATGTTAAAACGTTATTTTTGCTTCCCGGATTAAAAGAGTTACCTTCACCGAACGAATACTGAACCGTTTTGACACCCTCTCGCTTCATCAAGTACGCTTCTGCGCGATTTGCTGCTTTTTCTACGTCGCTTTGAGACTGTCCGGCTTTCGGTGTATACGTAAGCGTCAGCGTTTTTTCTTGATCGGATGATAAGAAGCTCACGCCAATAGAAGGAACTAAGAATAAACTTCCTACTAACAGTAGTACGGCTAACCCAAAGGAAATAAGCTTATGGTTTAGCGTCCAGTTCAAAATTCGCTTATATCCGTGCGCTAGTTTGCTTGGTTTTTCTTCTTTTACTTTTACATTTGTTTTAAATAACGAATGAGCAAGCATCGGCACGAGTGTTACCGCTACTAGCAGTGATGCTAACAGTGCAAAAACAACGGTTAACGCAAACGGTAAGAATAGCTCTCCTACCGGTCCTTCTACTAGACCTAACGGTAAGAATACGGCCACGGTTACGATTGTAGAAGAGAAAATTGGAACAAACATCTCTTTCGTTGCCGCGACAATTAAATCTTTTCCTTTAAGCTTTTCTTCCTGATAAGCCATGCGGCGGTAAATATTTTCAATAACGACAATGGAATCATCTACAACCCTTCCAATGGCTACAGTCATCGCTCCGAGCGTCATAATATTTAAAGAGATATCCATTGATTTGAGCGCTAAAATGGCGATTAATAACGAAAGCGGAATCGAAATAACGGCAATAATCGTTGAACGAATATCACGTAAAAATAAAAGAATAATAATAACCGCAAAGACCGCACCGATAATAGCTTTATTTAGCATCGTATGAACAGAATCTTCAATCGGTTTACCTTGATCAAAAATATTGTCAACGTGAAGGTCTTTGTTTTTCTTTTCTAGGCTATTCATTTTTTCTTTAATATCATTTACAACATTTACTGTGTTCGCATCCTTCGCTTTGACAACTTGTACAGCAATTGAAGGTTTTCCATTCGTGCGAGAAATAGATTCTGCTTTCCCCGTCACTTTAATATCCGCAATTTCTTTTAATTTCACAGTGGGAATAGAAGCTGCGGACGGCGCCTGCTGAACGGCTCCTTGTGTCTGCTGCTGGCTCATTCCTTGTTGCTGATCTCGAGCAGCTCCTTGACTAGGCACAGCTGGAATCTCTAAGTTTTCCAAATTTTTTTCTGTTGTCATCTTTCCGTCTACCACAACAGATTTTTGAGATCCATCCATCGTATACGTACCAGCCGGCACTTTTGCATCAGATGCTTGGATAAGCTTTTTCACCGTATCTTCATCGAGTCCCAGCTGCTTGAGCTTATCTTGTTTGAATACAAGTTCTGCTTCTTCAACTTGTTCTCCTGACACGCTGACCGAAGAAATCCCCTGCACTTTTTCAACTTGTGGAACAACAGTATTTTTTACATACTTCGTTAATTCTTCTAATGATTTTTTATCATCTGAAACGCTTAATGAAATAATCGGAAAATCACTAATGCTTTGTCTTGAAACATTTGGTTCCTCTACATCATCTGGCAGATCTACGTTTGAAAGAGCTCGTCTAACTTCGTCTTCTGCCTTCTCCATATCTTTACTAAAGCTATATTCAACTTGAATAGTAGCCATATTTTCATAAGAAGATGAGCTAACTGTGTCAACGCCGCTCAGTCCCTGAAGCTTTTGTTCAATCGGCTTACTCACCTTATCTGCCACTTGTTCCGGAGTGGCTCCCGGATAAGTTGCACTGACTGTTACAACAGGCGTTGAAATATCAGGAATGGTCTCTAGCTTCATATTAAACCCTGAATACAGCCCTGCAATAATGACAAATAGTGTTAACAGCCATACTGCAAATTTATTTTTCAATGAAAATTTAATAAACTTCCCCAATGCATATCCTCCTTCAAATATATGTATACTAATAAAATTGACTGATCGGTCACAACAACTTAAAATATAAATGACTAACCGGTCAGTGTCAACCCTAAGCAGGCTCTCTCCTAACATGTTCATAATAAAGACATATTTACGATAAATCGTTTTTTAAAGGAACTGACTCCCGGTTTTAACTTTGATATATACCTTTATCTTTTTTAGTGTATGATACTATTATCTAACGAAATGAATGGCTAAATTGTTCAATAAAGGAGGTAGAATACATGAAAGAAAAAGAAAAGAGAATAATTGAAGCTTCGATTAAGCTTTTTGCAAAAAAAGGATTTAATGCTACCTCTGTGCAAGAAATTGTAGATGAATGCAACATTTCAAAAGGTGCATTTTACCTGCACTTCAAATCTAAGGATGCACTTTTATTATCAATTCTAAACTTTTACTATGAAAAGCTGTTTAGCTCTGTTTATGCTCTCGACGAGGAAGTAAACGATGCCCGCAGCCGCTATATGAATCAGCTCATCTATTTCTATGAATTTATTACGGAGCACAGAGATTTTATTATCATGCAAATTCGTGAAAAATCTATTCCATTTAACAAAGAAGTGGAGACCTTTGTTCATAAAATGCAGCGAGAAACGTTTTACTTTCATCGCAAAAGCCTCGTTAGCGTATACGGAGAAGACGTAACTCCTTATATCTCGGATTTAACGAAAATGATTGAAGGTATTCATCATTCCTTTTTAGAAATTATTATCTTCAATCAATTCGAACTTACATTTAAAGAAGTAGCACAGTACATAATGGATCGAGTTGATGTATTAGTAGAAGATTTATTAGCTAGAAAACCTCGTCCCCTTATTCCTGCTTCTTTTGGTGAAGATATATATGGAAAGGAAAGAACGACTTTTCTCAGTAAAAATGAGCAGGTAAAACAAGCTCTTGAGGAAATTAAACATCTGCTAGACACCAGCGATCATATTTCTGATGAGCACGCAGACAGCTTTCACATTTTACAAACGGAGCTAAAAAAAGATAAGCCTACCGCTGCTATTGTAAAAGGCATGGTTGGAAATTTAACGGAACTTAAACCGTTGGAAGAACCGCTTAATCTTTTAACAGCCTTACTCCAACAAAAATAACAGAAGGCTTCAACAAGCCTTCTGTTATTTTTCTGCTTTTGAACTAGATACTCCCCCAGATAACACGAACTTCATTGCTTCTTCCGGCTTAATATCTAACCATTCAATTTCTTCTTTTGGAATCAAAAAAGTAAAACCAGCTACTTGAAAAGTTTGCGGAACATAGACGGCTACGTGGTCTTTTAACGAGTGAATCACCTCTTCTACTTCTTCGGAGGTCACAAACCCTATGACTTTCATTGACGTGCCGGGCATCATCACTAAAACTACTTTTGAAAAGGACTTTTTTTCTCCAAGAAAAGATTGAAGCGTATCTTTAATGACGATATATAGCGTTTTAACAAGCGGTATTCTTTCTAACAACCGGTCAATTAAGTTAATGATTTTCCCTGCAAAAAAACGAGTGGATAACCATCCTAAGAACGTAATTAAGACAAGAGTCGCTAAGATCCCAACCCCCGGTATATAATCCTGCTTCATGTAGGGCTTCAATACGTTTCCTAAAATGCTGTCTAAAAAATTAAACACTCTTACCAAAATATAAATAACGAGGATAATAGGAACAATCGTTAAGAGCCCATTAATAAAACTTTTTATGATTGCTTTCATGCAAACACCTCATTTTTTCTAACATACTGCTGTTCATTATACAATGGATTTATTTTCGCTGCCCCTCTTTATTCTTATTCACATACGTATAAACTAGCGACGTTTTATCAAAATAATAGATGGGTACATGAACATACATACTTATATATTTATTTTTTCGGAGGGATACAATTGGGACGTTTAGAATCAAAAATTGCTGTTATTACAGGGTCAAGCTCTGGCATAGGAAAAGCAACCGCTGAGCGCTTCGCGAAAGAAGGCGCGGTTGTTATTTGTGCCGATATTAATTTAGACGGTGTGAAAAAAGTAGCACAAGAAATTAAAGATGCTGGCGGTGAAGCCTACGCCTACTATATCGATGTAGCTGAAGAAGAAAAAGTAAAAGAATTCACAGCAGAAATTGAAAAGAAATTTGGTAAAGTGGACATTCTTTTTAATAATGCCGGTACAGACACAGAAGGCGGCAAGCTTCACGAATATCCAGTAGAACTTTGGGATCGCTTAATGTCGGTAGATTTACGCGGAACGTTTCTTGTAAGCAAATACGTTATTCCGCTGATGTTAGAAAATGGCGGATCGATTATTAATAATTCATCTGTGTCCGGACTGGCAGCAGACTTAGATCGTTCTGGCTATAACGCGGCGAAAGGTGCTATTACCAACCTAACAAGAACCATGGCAATTGACTACGCTCGTGAAGGTATTCGCGTTAACTCAATTGCTCCTGGAACAATCGAAACACCTCTTCTTGATGATTTATCAGGCGCTGAAGAAGGAAAAAAATTCAGAAAAGCATATGAATGGGTCGATCCGATGGGGCGTCTAGGAAAACCGGAAGAAGTAGCCGGTGCTGTATTATTTTTAGCATCTGATGACAGCTCATATGTGACAGGTGATTGCATTACTGTAGACGGCGGTCATATGGCGTATACGTGGCCTGGAAAAATGCTTTACGATAAAATGTGAGCATAAAATTAGCTCTATACCAGTAGGTATAGAGCTTTTCCGTTTGAATTTTTTCTTTAAAATAGACGTGACATTATGTCAAGACAAGTGTAAACTTAAAGCAAAATTCTTTGCTTCTAGGAGGAAGACATGAAAACAAAACAATTATCAGAACGTCAGCTTCTTGGCATCGCAGGGCTCGGGTGGCTCTTCGATGCAATGGATGTTGGCATTTTGTCTTTTATCATTGCAGCTCTTCACGCTGAATGGGGACTTTCCCCTACTGAAATGAGTTGGATAGGCAGCGTTAACTCGATCGGAATGGCGGTTGGAGCTTTGGTGTTTGGGTTACTGGCTGATCGAATTGGGCGAAAAACTGTTTTTATTGTAACTCTTGTTCTTTTTTCAGTGGCAAGCGGCCTTTCGGCTCTTACTACTACCCTTGCTGCTTTTTTAGTATTTCGATTTTTAATTGGAATGGGTTTAGGAGGAGAGCTGCCTGTTGCTTCTACACTTGTTTCTGAGACCGTGGCGCCGGAAAAACGCGGTAAAGTGGTCGTGCTGTTAGAAAGTTTTTGGGCGTTCGGTTGGCTACTGGCAGCGCTTATTTCTTATTTTGTAATCCCAGCTTACGGGTGGCAGCTAGCGCTTATCCTAACGGCTATTCCAGCGTTTTATGCCATTTATTTGCGCATTAAACTGCCCGATTCTCCTCAGTTTGTGGAAGCGACAAAAGAAAAGAAACCGTCGATTGCGGACAATGTAAGAAGCGTGTGGTCTAAGCCTTATCGTCAATCTACCATTATGCTCTGGGTTCTGTGGTTTTGCGTTGTATTTTCATATTACGGCATGTTTTTATGGCTACCTAGCGTCATGGTCATTAAAGGTTTTAGCTTGATCAAAAGCTTTGAATACGTATTGATTATGACATTAGCTCAACTGCCTGGCTATTATACGGCTGCTTGGTTTATTGAACGCATGGGCCGAAAATTCGTATTGGTCACATATCTGTTAGGTACGGCTGCCAGCGCATATATCTTCGGAAATGCGGAGTCACTTTGGCTGCTGCTAACAGCAGGTATGCTGTTGTCTTTCTTCAACTTAGGTGCTTGGGGTGCTTTATACGCGTATACACCTGAGCAATATCCGACATCTATCCGAGGCACAGGAGCTGGAATGGCTGCTTCTTTTGGACGAATTGGAGGAATTTTAGGGCCGCTGTTAGTTGGATATATGTCAACGCAAGGTATGTCTTTAACCGTTACGTTCTCAATCTTTTGTGGAGCTATTTTAATCGGTGTTGGTTCGGTTGTTTTTCTAGGAAAAGAAACCAAACAAAAGCAGCTCGTATAAACAAAGACGCTCTTTTAGAGCGTCTTTGTTGTGCTTATTATTTATTTTCTACCAGCTCTTTTTCATCTGCCTCTACTTCCACGTCACGCTGAGCGAATACTTTCTTGGCTACGCTTAAAGCATTTAACACGCGAGGGAAGCCTGTGTATGGGATTAATTGAATAATGCTCTCCACAATCTCCTTCGGCTTTAGTCCAGCTGTTAAACCTGTATTTAAATGCAGCTCAAGCTGAGGCTCTGTACCCTGAGTGACTAATGATGAAATGGTAACTAATGCTCGTTGCTTATTGGTTAGACCCGGTCGTGAATAAATGTCTCCATAGGCAAATTCAATAATATATTTCCCAACGTCAGGAGCTAGGTCTTTTAAGTCTTCTGTAATTTTTAAATGAGTTGAAATATCATCGTTACTCGTTAATGTATATTCCATTAATTTATCTAAACCTTTTTGATAACTATCTTGTGCCATGTAAAATCAACCTCCGTATTTTTTACTGACACCGCGCGGAATCAATGTTTGTTTTCTTGTATGTTTTCTACACTATCTACTTTAACGCACGTTCTCTCTTTCGTAAAATACATATATTCAATACAACATATGCATTTTATCTATATAAAGCAGAATGCTGTTCATTCATATAGTGAAGAAATTGCTTAGAGGCATATGAAATATACTTATCTTTTTTTAAAATCAATCCTAAATCCCATGAAATTGAAGGGTTAGTAATAGGAACTGCTTTTACAATAGAGGAATCTACTTTTGCCGCAATGGACTGTGGAAAGATAGATACTCCTAAGTTTTCGGCAATCATTTCACCAATAAAATCCCATTGAGAGCTCTCGTAAGCTACGTTAGGTTCAAATCCTGCTTGTTGACATGCATGAATAAGCCGGTCGTGAAGCGTAAAATCTTCATTAAATAAAATAAATTTCTCTTGGGCCAATTCATTAATTTCCACATGAGTTTTAGAGGCTAAAGGATGGGAATGGTGAACATATAAAAGCATTTTTTCAGAGATAAAAGGATTAATATCAAAAAGATGTTCATTTACCGGAAGCACCGCTACACCTAAGTCTAACTCTCCTTTTTCTACTGCTTTTTGAACACGATTGGCTCCGTATTCAATAAGTTTAATCGTAATATCTGGATAGAGCTGCTGAAACCCTTTGATAATCTTTGGAAAGAACAGAACTCCAATCAATGGAGGAATTCCAATTTTAATCATTCCTTTCTTCAGATTCATCACATCATATAAATAAGTCGATAGCTCATCAATGGATGCCATGACTTTTTGTCCTTGCGCATACACCACTTCCCCGGCATCCGTTAAATCAATCTGTCTTGCGGACCGATCAATTAATTCTACTTCCAATTCTTCTTCTAAGTTTTTCACCATTTTGCTCAAGGTCGGCTGTGAAATATGGAGACTTTGAGATGCTTTAGTAAAGCTCCTTAATTTAGCGACTTCTAAAAAATAATTAAGCTGACGAATATCCATCTCTGCTCCTCCTATAGATAAGGCGAATATCTTTTATATTTTTTATTCATTTTACCTATTATTTTTTAGGATATACAGTAAAAATATAAAGAAAAGATGGACACATAATAAATCAATTTAATCTAAATAAGGACAAATGGGATAAAGGCGCTGGTATGGACCGCTTGTGACACCGCTGTTGCTTTCCGCGGGCGACCGCTGAGCCTCCTCTTCACTTGCGCTCCTGCGGTGTCTCACCTGTTCCGCTTTTCCGGCAGGAGTCTTCGTCTTGCCCTCCAATCAACATCTAGAAGCTACTACATGCATGAAACCTACGCTTACCATAACATCAAAAAATCCGAACGATTCATCGTTCGGATATACCTTCACCTAAAATACTGTTGTCCCGTCTTCTTTTACGAATATGATTTAAAATGTTTTGGCTGCTTGTGCTGCTTGTTCTAGACCACTTTCAATAATTTCTTGCCCACGATCTGGAAACTGATTATGTCCCTCAATAATAACAGAGTTCACATCCGTGATTCCAAAGAATTGAAGTACGCTGCTGACATATTTAACGGCCATTTCGACCTCAGCTGCTGGACCTTCTGAATACACTCCGCCTCGCGCGTTTAATAACATCACTTTTTTATCGCCTAGTAATCCCACCGGACCTTCGGGCGTATACTTAAACGTTTTGCCTGCTTGATTTAAATAATCAAGGTACGTATGAAGCACGGCTGGCACAGTAAAATTCCAAAGCGGAAAGGCAATAACAATTTTATCTGCTCTCACAAATTGTTCTAAGTAGGAATTAGCAGTTTCTGCTGCTTTGTTTTCCGCTGCCGTCACTTCTAGCCCTCTTGCTAATTTAAACTGACCGTTTATCATGTCGGCACCTAAATAAGGAAGTTCTTCTTTAAACAAATTTAGCTCTATTATTTCTTCATCTTGATGCGATTGTTGATAGCTTTTTAAAAATGCATCATATAATTTCATGCTAACCGCTTCACTTGCCGATCTGTCATTTGCTTTTATAAAAAGAGTATAACTCATACTAAAACCTCCACTGATTGTTCATACTCTTATTTTATTCGCTTTTTTCGTGCGTTTCGAACGACTTTATAATGAAATACCTTCATACTTTAGTCTGAAAAATCCTATATTAGATTTTTATTAAAGAGCAAAAAAACAAATTGATAACGATAATCATTATCATTAAAATTAGAGAGAATTTAATTATTACTATCATTTAAAGTAAGGGGAGCTTTTTATGTGGTCGAGTTTGGCTTTGTCGCTTCGTGAAGGTTTAGAAGCCTCACTTATTATTGGAATTATTTTAGCTCATGTTACAAAAATTGGCCGAAAAGACTTAAAGTATTCCGTCTTCATTGGCGCTGCTGCTGGCCTTATTTTCAGCTTAGTATTTGGCTTTATTGGCTTTAATGAGGCGAGAGAGTTAGAAGAAGAGTCAGAAGAAATTTTTGAAGGAGTCATGATGCTTTTAGCTGCAGGTCTTATCGCTTACTTTATTCTGTGGTTGCATCGGAGCAAAGAAATGACATCTTCGGTTACATCAAAAATTTCCAGAAGCTCTTCCAAATGGGGATTAATCGTTTTAGCCTTTTTATCTGTCTTTCGTGAAGGAACAGAACTAATTATTTTTAATCTGACACAAGTGAATCAACACGCCTCTTCTATTGTATTCGGCAGTATAAGTGGCATTTTGCTGGCCATCGTTATTACATACATTCTGTTCAAAACAGCTATTAAGCTGAACCTGTGGATTATTTTTAAAGCGCTTGGTGTTTTCCTTATTTTTATTGGAGGAGAGTTATGCGGTGAAGGTTTGGTTAAGCTATTTGAAGCTGGTGGAGAACCCCTTGAAATAATTGGATTTAGTGTATTTACAGTTGCATCACTGTATCTATTCTTCCAAACGGAGTTAAAAAAATTAAGAGTAAGAAAACAAAAATCAGCATCATAATCCCACAAAAGCCGCCTAACGGCGGCTTTCTCAGTTTGTAGATGAAACGGGAAGGTGAATCACAACTTCCGTCCCTTGTTCTTCTTCACTTTTAATAAAAATCTCGCCTTTATGCTGACGGACAATAGTTTGTGCAATCGACAGTCCAAGCCCCGTTCCTCCCGTAGCTCTGCTTCTGGCTTTATCGACTCGATAGAAACGTTCAAAAATATGTGCAAGATCTTCTTTTGGAATGCCAATTCCATAGTCTTTTACTTTGATAATGACATCTTCCTGCTTTTTTTCAACGGTCACTTCAATTTTATCCGTACTGTATTTAATTGCATTATCAAGCAAAATAATCAATACTTGCTTCATTTTTAGTTCATCCACTTCAATCATAATGGGCGTTTGATCATAATGAAGAACTAATTCTCTTTTGTATACCTGCTGCAGCTGCTTAACGATTTGTTCAAAAATAAGAACAAGATCTGTTTGCTTCAGATCAAGCGTTTGTTCTTTTTCCACACTTGCCAGATCAAGCAGCGTTTCAATCATTTTTTGCATTTTGGTTGCTTCGGCATAGATAGTGTCGATCGCATCGAGCGTAATTTCTTCATTTTTAATCCCTCTTCTTCTTAATAAATTAGAATAACTGCGAATAACGGTTAGAGGGGTTTTTAATTCATGAGAAGCATCGGAAACAAACTGATTTTGCTTTTCAATATTTTCTCGCAAGCGGTCAATCATATGATTAAAGGTAACGGTCATCCCCTGCAGTTCATCTCTCGTTTCGGTTTGAATGAGGACTTTTTTAGGAACACCGCTCTCTTCGATCTCTTTCATCGTTGTGACCATATTTTTAATAGGATGCATAATGACGCGTGATAACCATCTTCCTCCTAAAAGAGACAGTAAAATGGACACAAGCGAACAAAAAATCAAAATTGATAGCAAAATATCTTTACGGGTTTCAAAACCAGTCAGGAGCTCACCAATCTCAAGCGTTTCAACGACTTGATTATTGACTTTGACAGGCATGCGAATAACCAATACTTGCTTTTCTCTGATTTTGCGAAGTTTCACCTTTTTTTTCTTTGAAAATTCGGGCTTAATTTTCACCAGATGAGGATCATTTGATACCTGGTTAATGACCGTAGAATTTTCTGAGACTGTTCGGATAAATGAATGGTTGGTCAAATAAAATTTTAGTAACTCCGGCGAGAGCTCCACGGAATGATCTTGCTGACCTTTTTGAATAATCTCGCGTGCTTTTTCGAATAAAATGTCCTGTTCCATATTCACGGTAGATTTAGTAAAGGAGAAAAAAACAACGATGTTCATGATTAATAAAATAACCACTAGCCATGCTGTTGTCAGTAAATTAATCTTCGTCGTGATCTTCATGTTTCTCCTCTTTCATCATATATCCTACGCCCCGCACCGTATGAATGAGAGAAGTAGAAAAACCTTCATCTACTTTTTTTCTTAAGTGGCGAATATACACATCAATTACGTTTGTTTCTCCTTCATATTCATAGCCCCAAACGTTTGTGAGAATTCCTTCTCTCGTGACAATTTTATTTTTATTCGTAAGCAAATACACGACTAAATCATACTCTTTCGGTGTCAACGTAATGGATTCATTGTTTCTTAGGACTTCCCTTGTTTCAAGATTAATGGTCAAATCACTTATCGTTAAGAGCTCCGCTTCAGCTTCTTTCGTTCCTGATGCTTCTACGAGCGAACGATAGCGAATACAAGAGCGAACCCGTGCTAACAGTTCTTCAATTTCAAACGGTTTTGTAACATAATCATTAGCCCCTTGGTCTAAGCCCATTACCTTATCCAGCGTCGTATTTCTGGCAGTTAATAAAATAACTGGCGTAAATACTTCCGCTTTCCGAAGTCTTCTTAACACCTCAATACCACTCAGACTTGGAAGCATCACGTCTAGCAAAATGAGGTCATATTGAGCGGATGTTGCCGTCTCTAACCCCGCTTTCCCGTCGTACTCAACATCTACTTCATAATCTTCAAATTCCAATTCAATCTTTAACACTTTCGCAATTTGCGCTTCATCTTCCACAATTAAAATTTTCTCTTTCATGTTATACACCTCTCACCAAATGTCTTAAGTGAAAGAATAGCTTCTTTAGATAAAAAAACAACACCTTTTTCAAAAGATGTTTGTTTTTTTATCTAAACCCTACTTTTTCAACATACTTGTCTTTTAGCTTATCCTTATTGTTTGTAAACATGAATGTTTTACGCATGAAGACCAATCGTTTGCTTTTCGCCTAAAATCCAATTGACTACTGCTAAAAGTTCTTCAGGCGTTTGTGCTTCGATTTCTTTATGGTAAGCAGCAATCGCGTTATATAATGTGCTCATTTTATCAGCATCCTGCAGCACTGCCTGCAGCTGACTTTCTAACGATTGATCCGCCTTTAGTTCTTGAACTAAGTTTCGTTCTGTTAAATAGCGTAAATTCACTTCTTCTTGACCTGGTAAAGCAGAATGAACAAAAATCGGTAAATTCTTGCGAAGAGCTTCACTGACCGTGATACCACCTGGCTTTGTTACAATAGCATCCACTTGTTCATACAGTTCATTCATTTCTGTGCGTGATGAAATGTATGGAATCGGTGTAACGTGCTGTAATTCCCATCCCTTGATTTCTTCATATAGCTTTTGATTTTTGCCGCATAAGATAAAGTAATGAAAATGGCTCGCACCTTTTAAATCATTGTAGAAATCCATAATATTGCCTAAACCGCTGCTGCCTCCAGCAATTAAAATATTTCGATTACCAGGATGCTTAAATGTTCTTGTTTTTGTTATTTCTTCATGTACCGGTATTCCTGTGACCATCATATTTTGAAGTGGAATTTCACTTTGAGCACGAAGTCCTTTTTTTACTTCTTCACTAGGGAGAAAGTGAAAATCAATCTCTTCTTTTCCCCATAAATTATTAATAAAGAAATCCGTGTAGACATTTATAATAGGTACATCGCACTTGCCTTTTGCTTTTAATTGACTGAGCAAATAAGAAGGAAACCCATGTGTGCATATAATTAAATCCGGATTTTCTTCTTTAACTAAGTGCTCCATTTTTTTTGCGAATACGTGATGATACCATTTGAATGAATGAACAGGCGGTTCATAAAAGAGATGTTTGTATGCCATATTGTACGTTTCTGGAGCATAACGAATCCATTTCAAATATGTGCCTGTGACCACTTTTTCTAATAGTTCGTTTGTATAGCTTAATAAATCTATTTTTTTATAACAAATATTTGTTGTTCTTCTTTCCAATATATCCATTAACGCCTCTGCCACTTGATGATGGCCAGAAGGCATTTTTAGAAGAGGTAAAAATAAAACCTTTTTCAACTGTTTCATCTCCTATTCTAAAAGCAGTTTCTTCCTCTCCTTTTTATATCATTAAATGTCCTTAAATTTCGGATTTTAATTGATTTTTAATGTGAAATTCATCGTTTTTTTAGAGTGTCAATCTAAACTAAGAGTGAAAAGTACTGCATAAGGAGAAAACAAATGAACCTCAATTACGAAGTATTTCAATGGATTAATTCGTTTGCTGGTGAATCCAGCGCAATGGATTCTGTAATGATTATCATCACGAATAGCGTTCCTTATTTTATAATGGCTTGTTTGCTTTTGCTTTGGTTTAGCGGAAAAACAGAAAGAACAATTTATCACCGTTATACGGCTTTATACATGTTGTTTACAATTGTACTTTCTCTATGTATCAATGAGGTCATTCACCTGGTGTATTACCACCCACGTCCGTTTGTGACTCATCACGTTCATAAGCTGATTCCGCACCCGGCTAATTCATCTTTTGTGAGTGATCATTCGATTTTAGTCTTTTCTGCTGCTTGGATCATGTGGTTACGAAAAAACAAATGGAGAAGCATCATTTTTATATGGGCTGTCATTTCTGGCCTTTCACGTATTTACGTAGGCGTTCACTATCCAGCAGATGTACTTGGAGGCATGGTGATTGCGGGAGCTATCGGATGCTTTATTATATACGTTTCAGCTAAAACAACTCCTCTTATTCAGCGATTATTCTGGATTCACGATTTGATTATCAAGCGTATTCCGTTTCTATCTTCCTATACACATGAACAAATTAGCAAAAAAAATCATTCAGCTTAAAGAGGCTGAGGCAAAAATAGTTTAGCTGAAATGAAAAACGAATTACTAATCAAACAGTTTGATTAGTGGTTCGTTTTTTTTGTTATGGTGAACGTAGATTTTATCTGTTTCGTTCCTTCCAGCAGTTGATTGGAGGGCAAGGCGAAGACTCTTGCGGGAACAGTGGAACAGGTGAGACCCCCGCAGGAGCGCAAGCGACGAGGAGGCTCAGCGGCCGCTCGCGGAAAGCGAAGCCTTGCACGGAAATCAACTGCGGTCGAGCAAGCAGTCCAGATTACATATCCAGATTGTTCACCTTTCAATGGGATTCATTTCGTTACGTCTCAGCCTCTTTTTTTATTATTTTTAAAAAACAAAGTTCACTTTCTTGACTTTCACTTTTATTTATTTTATATTAGTTGATGTATCAAACATTGATGTATCAAATATTAATTCATCAATAAATATCATAGAAAAAGGGAGCGACTTTCTTGTCACATTCATGTTCTGAAAAAGCAAATGTTCTGTATGCTCTGCAAGAAGTTAATAAACAAATTAATCAAAAGTTTGAGCATTGTACCGGTGTTAGCCAATCACGTCTTGATATTTTACATCAGCTTTATGAAACAGGTGAAATGAGTCAAAAGGCGCTTCAACAGCAAGTAAACATTGACAATGCTGCAATTACAAGGCATTTAAAGCAGCTCGAAGAAAGAGATGTTGTATCACGCCGTAAAAACCCTGATGACAACCGCGTAACATTTGTAAAGCTTACGAAAAGCGGACATGAAAAAATCGGTGCATTTCGAAACGAAAAAGCTCGCTTTATTGATGAAGCATTTAAAGATTTCAGCGAAGAAGAACAGCTGGTGCTTTCCAAAATGCTTGAGCGTTTAAAAGTAAACATTTCGGCCATTGAACGGTCATAACATTTTTAACATAAAGGAGAGTTCATCATGACGCAAACAAAAACACTAAACAATGATTTCCAAGATATTATTACAGGGCGCAGATCTATTCGTTATTACGACCCATCTGTCAAAATCAGCCGTGAAGAAATGAAAGAAATTTTAACAGAAGCGACGCTAGCTCCATCTTCTGTTAATGCACAGCCTTGGCGCTTTCTAGTAATTGATAGCCCTGAAGGAAAGGCAACATTAGCTCCGCTTGCTAAATTTAATCAATCACAAGTAGAAACATCAGCAGCTGTTATTGCGATTTTCGGCGATTTAAAAAGTGAAGAAAATTTAGATGAAATTTACGATAAAGCTGTTGAACTAGGCTATATGCCACAAGAAATTAGAGACATGCAAATCCCTAAAATCAAAGCGCACTACGCAGCTGCTTCTGAAGAATTAAATAAAGAAACAGTATTAATTGACGGCGGTTTAGTATCCATGCAGTTAATGCTTGCTGCACGTGCTCACGGTTATGATACAAACGCTATTGGCGGTTATGAAAAAGATCAAATTGCCGAAGCATTCGGTTTAGACAAAGATCGTTATGCGCCGGTTATGTTACTTTCAATCGGCAAAGCAGCAAATAGCGGTTACCCGTCTGTACGTTTACCAATCGAAAAAGTAGCTCAATTTAGATAATAAAAAAAGGTGCTGTGTATTCAGCACCTTTTTTTATCCTCCACTAACGGGCGGAATAAATGCGACGGTATCTCCCGTTCCAATGGCTTCTTCATCTGTTACAAACTCTTCGTTGACTGCTGTCATCGTTTGCTCCAGAGAGGAAAGCTTATACGTTTTTTGTACATATTCCTTTAATTCCTTCACTGTTATATCTTGCTTATCAACTGTTACTTGTTCCACTCCAGCCTCTTCACGTATAGCAGCAAAAAATAAGACGTTAATCATTTTCACATCTCCTTCAATGGCTTTCCTTCAGGATATTCTTTCGTTTCTAACTGATCTCCAATCCATTTTGTTCCGTCTTCCCAAAATTCTTTTTTCCAAATTGGCACAATTTGCTTAATGCGTTCAATAGCATACTCGTTTGCTTCATAAGCTGTTTTGCGATGCGGAGAAGAAACGGCAATAACTACTGCGACTTCTGTTATATCAAGCTTCCCGATTCGGTGAGTAATAGCTGTCAACGCATCGGGCCACTTTTCCTGAATTTCGTCACCAATTTGGCTAAGCATTTTCACTGCCATTGGCACATAGGCTTGATATTCAAGAGAGAGCGTCTTCTTGCCTTTTGTAAATTCTCTTACCGTTCCAATAAATGTCGTAATAGCTCCCGCGTCTCTTCTAGAAACTTTTTTAATTATTTCATCTACAGCAATTGGCTGATTTACTACTTCAAATAAGTGCTGGTTCATCTTCTTTCCCCCACTTCTTTCAATAAAAAATTAAGATAAAGTTCGTCTTCTTGTAAGTGAAATATTGGATATGCTCCCTGCACTTCTTTTTTTAGCGGAACGTGACTAATCACGCATATAATATTGGTTAGAGAGGAAAGCAGAACAAGATCTTCTTCACTTCGAATCAAGACTGCTTTTGGATAGGATTCTTTTTTATATCCTTCAACAAAAATGACATCTGGCGAGAAAAATTGATAAAAATCAATCAGCTTTTTTAGGCTCCAGTCTTTACTAGCTGCCGTAAGCTGAAGGATTCCACCTCCCTCTACACCTGCCACATCGGCACCTGCTTGCTGGTGGCGATGACTGTCTTTTAGCTCACTGCTGCTATCTGGAGGTCCGCCGTGTCCATGATGCTTAATAGAACCTACACATAGATTGAATTGCTTCGCTCTTTTAATGAGCTTTTCCACTAAAGTAGTTTTTCCGCTGTTTTGAAATCCAACTACTTGTAAAACGGTACAACAAGCTACCAAGGCCATTCACTTCCCCGCACGTCATCTAGCAATAAGACGTCAACCAGCATTCCTTCTTTGTATCCTCTCGTCCCTCCAGGAAATATAATTAATGTATCTGCATGAGCTAAAGAAGAAACAGCACTAGATTTTGTAAAGCTTAATGGAGAAGCAATGAGCTGTCCTTCCCTGTATGAAAGCCTGCCAGATACAAATCGCATAAAAGGATTTGGCTTTAAAAAGTCTTTTCCTAACAAAGCTTTTTCTTTCCGAAGATGAGGGGTTCTTTTACCCGCATATGTACTGATTACCGGACGAGCCAGAAGTTCAAAACCGACATAGCACGCTGTAGGATTTCCCGAGAGGCCAAATAAAAGCTTTTCTTCCATACGAGCAACCGTTGTTACACTGCCTGGTCTCATTGCTATTTTATTAAAAAGAACTTCGGCTTGTAATTGTTTATAAACATCTGGTAGATAATCATAGTCTCCTACTGAAACGCCGCCCGTTGTAATCAGCATGTCCACTTCTGATAGTGCAGCTTTTACCGCATTGTAGCACTGACTTAAATCATCAGGCATAATACCAAAATAGTTCACTTCGCCTCCAGCTTTTTCAATTTGCGCACGCAGCATATGAGCATTGCTATTACGAATTTTGCCCCGTTCAACAGGATCACTCACTTCCACTAGTTCACTTCCAGTTGCAAGTAATCCAACTACAGGTTTTTTGAAGACAGCTACGTCACTATAGCCAAATGTGGCTAAAAGAGCTGCTACTCCCGGAGTGATATACGTTCCTTTTGAAGCTAACACAGTGTCTTTTGTTGTTTCTTCTCCTTGAAAAGAAATGTTATCTCCGCTGTTAAACGAACGCTTGATTTGAACGATCGGCTGATTGTCTTTCGTATATTCTTTTGTTACTTCAAGCATTGCAACCGCATCGCAGCCTTTAGGAATAGGAGCTCCTGTCATAATACGCACAGCCTGCATCGCGCTGACTGTATGTTCAAAAACAGAACCCGCTCCTATTTCTCCTCGAACAGCCAGTTCTACTGGATGAAGTGATGATGCTTCTTTCGTATCTTGTGACCGAACGGCAAAACCATCATATGGAGAACGATCAAAAGCAGGAATATCATGATCTGCTATTAAATCTTCAGCTAAAAATCTGCCGTGAGCTTCTTCAAGCGCAATGATTTCTTGCTTTCTGTTTTTTGCATACTGCATCACTCGTCCAACGCATTCTCCGACAGGGATAGGAGTTCGCTTTTCTCTCATTCTTTTCACTCCTTTACTCATCCTAGTAAACGATAATATAAGCTTCTCGCAAATTGAATATCATTCGTTCCATGAATAAATACACGGCCATCTTGAAAAATTACAAAGCGCTGCTCTGGAAGCTGACATGACAGAAGATATGGATTGCGGTCCACTTTCCCCTGTTTTTTTAACCGTTTTTCCAATTCATCGAAGTTGTACAAATGGCGCTGCGAGGGCCTGATTTGAACCGTCTCTCTGCCGCACAGAACGTCTGTTTTAAGCTGATTTTCATACGCTAAGTACGGATAAGTTTGGGTTGATCCGCAAGAAGAACATTTATCACTTTTCATTTTGCCCGTCTTAAATTCAGCATGCTGATTATTCCAGGCATCAAAGGTTAGAAATGTGTGGCGCAAAGCTTCAACATCTTCGACTAAAATTTTTAATGCTTCGGTTATTTGATAGGCTGCCACAATTTGAACAGCGGGACTAATAATTCCTGCTGTCTCACAGGTTGCTCCTCCGACAGGCACTTTTTTCAATATGCAGTGCAGACAAGGGGTTACATTTGGGATAACAGTATAAGTGGCGCCATAACTCCCTACACATGAGCCGTATATCCAAGGAACTTCATACTTATGTGACAAATCATTTAAAATAAAACGGATGTCGAAGTTGTCTGTCGCATCGATGATCACATCGGCTGTTTGGACGATACTTTCTAAATTAGCAGGCTGAGCATCCATCACCAGCGCTTCAATCTTCACTTCCGTGTTTATTTGACGCAAACGATTTTTTGCTGCTACAGCTTTAGGTAGTTTGTTTTGCGCATCTTGTTCTGTATAAAGCTGCTGACGCTGTAGATTACTCCATTCTACATAATCACGATCTACAAGAGTCAATTTTCCAATTCCAGCACGCACGAGGGCTTCTGCGCTAGCGCTGCCTAGAGCCCCTGCACCTACAACTAAAACATGCTTACTTCTAATTTGCTGCTGCCCTTTGTTTCCAATGGGCTGGAAAAGCTGCTGACGTGAATAACGTTCTGTCACTCTTTTCTCTCCCTTTCTCATTCAATCTCTGACTTCACTATCTATTCCTTCGTTAAAGATATTTCTTTAGAAACATGCTATTATACACATAAAGCTACGCTGCTTTACAGAGACTTTTTTGCATAAATATACAAATATATTTTGATGGAGGTATTTAATAAATGTCCATTGCAGGCATTGTATTAGCAGGAGGAAAATCTTCTCGCTACGGTAAACCAAAAATGTTTGAAACCTATAACAAGAAATCATTTTACGAATATAGTATAGATGCATTAAAAGAAAATCACGTCACACCTATACTTGTGTCTACCAACCAAGATTTACTCCCTTATTTTCAAAGAAAGGATGTTGCATTTGCAGTTGAAAAATGCCCGTATCAAGGTCCTTTGTATGCAATTCATCACGCTTTAACTGCGATCGATTGCTGCGCTGAATGGTTCTTTATTCTTTCTTGCGATATTCCTTTTATTAATGCTGAGTTTGTTCATCACATGATCACACTGACCCAAACGGACTCACCTGACATTGTTCTTCCTGTTCAGCCTGATCACATTCACCCGCTTCTAGCACTCTATCACCGTAGAACGCTTCCTCTTATTGAACAACTCGTTACACAAGGTGAAAGAAGGCTTACGCAATTGTTGAATCAGACAAACGTCCTTCGCGTGCCTTTTTCAGCAGAAGATCCCACTTTTATAAATGTGAATCATCGCAGTGATTGGGAAGTATAAAGCTTCTTTGAATTATCCACCAATATGAGACATTTCCACTTTTTCAGCGCCTTGGACCTGTCTTCCATTAGCTCGTTCGTCTGAGTAACGATCTTTCCGATGATTCCAGATATCAGAAATGGTGTCACAAACAGTATGATCAGAGGCTTCTGACCGTATCAGTGTGCGGAGGTCATATCCTTTTGACGCGAACAAACAGGTATAGAGCTTTCCTTCAGCCGATACTCTTGCGCGTGAACAAGTGGAACAGAATGAATCTGTGACAGATGAAATGATACCAATTTCCTCTTCTGTCCCGACGTATCGATACCTGGTGGCTACTTCTCCCGTATAATGAGGTGTAATTTCTTCAAGAGGCATTTCTTGTCCAACTATATCAAGAATTTGTTTCTTTGTTATAACCTCATCCATTTTCCATCCGTTTGAATTTCCAACATCCATATATTCAATAAAACGCAGCGTATGTTTTTTGTCTTTAAAATAGTGGGCCATCGGAAGAATATCCTGCTCATTCTTGCCTTTTTGGACAACCATGTTTATTTTGACTGAAATCCCCGCAAGAGCTGCTGCTTCTATTCCTTCTAATACTCGTTTTACGCTTCCTCGGTTTCCATTCAACTCTTGAAATCTCACTTCATCAAGCGAGTCTAAGCTAACCGTTACTCTTGATAATCCCGCTTTTGATAAGGCTTCTGCATGCTTCTTTAACAGTGAGCCGTTTGTTGTTATGGCAATATCATCTATACCCTCAATTTGCTTCAGACGATTGATTAGATCTGGCAAGCCTTTTCTTAGCAGCGGCTCTCCTCCCGTTATACGCACTTTTTTTACTCCTAGCGATGCGAATAATCTAGTGAGTCTCTCTAATTCATCAAACGAAAGAATGTTTTCGGCAGGTAAAAATGGATAGTCTGCCCCAAAAATTTCTTCAGGCATACAATATCGACAGCGAAAGTTACAGCGATCTGTTACTGACAAACGCAAGTCTCGTAAAGGACGCTTTAAAGTATCAACTATAGCGTATGACATCTGCCTCATCTCTCCTCTCTCTAGCTGTCAGCTTCTCCACAGCAGATTAACTCTCTCTTAAAATTCTTTCCGGGCATGTATAAATATTCAACGAATCATTTCGAATAAACCCTACCGTTGTAATTCCCAATTCTTCTGCTAGATTTAAAGCAAGTTCAGTCGGGGCGGATTTTGAAAGAACCACTTCACACCCGATCTTCGCTACTTTCAACAAAATTTCTGAAGAAATACGGCCGCTGAAAACGACTACTTTATCTCTAATTGAAATATGGTGTTTTAAGCAATACCCGTATAGTTTATCTAGAGCATTATGCCTACCAATGTCCATTCTGCTAAGCATAAAGCCATTTTTATCACAAATAGCAGCGTTATGAACGCCACCCGTTTCTTGAAACGTAGCAGCAGATTGCTGCAGCTTATTCATCAATTGAAAACAATCCTTAATTGAAAGTTCTACCGATATATCGTTCATTTTTTTAGCAGTCAGTGCATCATTTATAAAGACAAACCCTTGTCTGCTCGCCCCGCAGCAAGACGTGATATATCGTTTATTTTGAAGGTTTTGAAAATACGGGTTTAATTTATCTATTGTAACATGAACATACCCTTCTTTTTCTTGAACCCATATGTTTTTAATGTCTGTGTATGCTCGGATAACCCCTTCAGATGCTAAATAGCCAATTACCATATCTTCAATGTATTGTGGGCTACATACCATCGTGACAAACTCTTCTTCATTAATTTTCACAGTCACAGGAAACTCCGTTACAATTTTATCTTCCACGCTTTCCATTTGACCATTTTTAAATCTAAGAACTGTACGCTTCTTAACGGTCGAGTTCATGTGATGTCTCCTTTTTTAAATAATGTTTTTATCAAAAACGAATACGGAAACCGCTATATTTTCTTTTATTTTCATATCTGAAAATAAATTAACCAACTTTGCTCCTACCAATTCTTCTAACCCTTCCGGCGGATTCGATGCATATACATCTTGGATCATTTTTGTTCGAGCTAGATGAACCATGTCACATCCTTCAGCAGTGCTTGCAATAAATGTTTCTGTCGGAGTTAAATTTCCATACAGTGTTGAGACAGCCATATTTTCAACAAAAACCGTATGTATTCTTTCCGGTCCTTTTCCAAATAAATCTTTTCGAAGCTTCCGAATAATATCATTAAATTCATGAATAGTTTTTGACATAATCAACGCTCTCCCACCGATTAAAATTAAATTGTGCATTTTATTCCTACAGTTTTTTTATCATAAATCAACACTTCAAAAAATAAAAGCCCAAAATCTTTGCAGCAAAACTTTTGAAGAGAGTTGGGTATTTAAAAAAGTTGTGCATTTAAAAACGTAGCGATATAATTATAAATAACCGAGATGGAATAATAATAATGAATTGTTATTACTCTATCACTTTTTCTTAACGATATAAATGGGCCGGATTGGCATATTAGTAAGACCTGCTAGTAAACTATTCCACCATGATTGCACTTCCCTTATTTAATTAGGCGTGTGTATTCATGGTGGTTTTTTGTTTTTATATAAAGGAGGAAAACAAATGAGTCGTGAAATCATCACTGTTCATATAAATGGTAACGAATACAAGGCAGCTTCAGGCTCTACCATACTCGAAATTATTAATCAGCAAAGCATTGAGCACCCTCAGATTTGTTATGTTCCTGAAGTGGATCCTATTCAAACTTGTGACACATGTATCGTTGAAATGAATGGCGAGTTAGTTCGTTCTTGTTCTACAAAAGCTGAAAACGGCATGAAGATTGAATTACAATCAGCACCCGCAAAAGCGGCACAGACGGAAGCAATGGATCGTTTATTAGAAAATCATTTGCTATACTGCACCGTTTGCGACAATAACAACGGAAACTGTAAATTACATAACACAGCCGAAATGATGGAGATTGAACATCAAAAATACCCCTATACGCCAAAGGCCTCAGAGAATGAAGTCGATATGTCTCATCCGTTCTACCGTTATGACCCTAATCAATGCATCGCTTGTGGCCAATGCGTAGAGGTTTGTCAAAATCTTCAAGTTAATGAAACACTCTCTATCGACTGGGAAGCGAAACGCCCCCGCGTTCTCTGGGATGACGGTGTAGCAATCAATGAATCTTCTTGTGTGAGCTGCGGTCAATGTGTAACCGTATGCCCTTGTAATGCCTTGATGGAAAAATCCATGCTTGGAGAAGCTGGATTTATGACTGGGCTTCCAAAAGACGTTTTAAATCCAATGATTGATTTAGTTAAAGAAGTAGAACCTGGATACAGCGGAATTTTTGCTGTTTCAGAAGTGGAAGCCGCTATGCGCGAAACACGCACGAAAAAAACAAAAACTGTCTGTACATTTTGCGGAGTTGGATGTTCATTTGAAGTATGGACAAAAGGCCGTGAAATCCTTAAAGTTCAGCCTAGCTCTGATGCTCCCGCAAATGCCATTTCAACCTGTGTAAAAGGAAAATTCGGCTGGGATTTTGTAAACTCTGAAAAACGTATTACTAAGCCTTTAATCCGAAAAAATGGTGCATTTGTAGAGTCGTCATGGGAAGAAGCCCTCGACTTAGTAGCAAGCAGGTTAAGCTCTATTAATCAGCAGTATGGACATGGATCAGTTGGTTTCATTTCTTCTTCTAAGATTACAAACGAAGAAAACTATGTTATTCAAAAGCTGGCTCGCCAAATATTTGAAACAAATGACGTAGACAACTGCTCTCGCTACTGTCAGTCTCCTGCAACTGATGGATTATTTCGAACAGTGGGAATGGGAGGCGATGCCGGCACGATAAAAGACATCGCAAAAGCTGGACTGGTTATCATCGTTGGAGCTAACCCTGCTGAAGGTCATCCTGTATTAGCAACTCGCATCAAACGCGCGCACAAGCTTCATGACCAAAAACTAATCGTCGCAGATTTGCGCAAAAACGAAATGGCTGAACGCTCTGACATTTTCATCAGTCCAAAACAAGGTACGGACCAAGTATGGCTAATGGCTGTAACAAAATACATGATTGACCAAGGATGGCACAATGAAAAATTCATCCAAGAAAACGTCAACTATTTTGAAGACTTTCACTCTTTGCTTGAAAAGTACACGCTTGAATATGCTGAACAAATTACGGGTATTCCAGCAGCAACGCTCATTCAAATAGCTGAAATGATTCGAGACGCCGATGGAACCTGTGTGCTGTGGGGCATGGGCGTAACGCAAAATACGGGAGGCTCTGATACATCAGCGGCTATCTCAAACCTGTTGCTTGCTACTGGAAACTATCGACGCCCTGGAGCAGGCGCTTATCCGCTCCGAGGCCACAATAACGTCCAAGGAGCATGTGATATGGGGACTCTTCCTGCTTGGCTTCCAGGCTATCAGCACGTCACAGACTCAGTCGCCCGAGCGAAATTTGAAAAAGCATACGGTGTAAAAATTAAAGATAAGCCAGGGCTTGATAATATTCAAATGCTGCATTCAATTGATGAAGGAAAAATGAAGGCCATGTACCTTGTCGGAGAAGATATGGCTCTTGTTGATTCAAATGCTAACCATGTACACGAAATATTATCAAATTTAGATTTTTTTGTCGTCCAAGACATTTTCCTTTCGAGAACGGCTCAATATGCTGATGTTGTACTTCCTGCTGTTCCTTCTCTTGAAAAAGACGGAACATTTACCAATACGGAGCGACGTGTCCAAAGATTGTATCAAGCATTACCAACGCTCGGTGATTCAAAGCCGGATTGGTGGATTGTTCAAGAGATTGCCAACCGCTTAGGTGCGAACTGGACGTATACACATCCTGGTGATATCTTTGCAGAAATGGCTAGTCTATCACCTTTATTCAGCCAAGCCAGCTACGAAAATCTTGAAGGCTGGAATAGCTTCTTATGGGGGAGCTTAGAGGGAAAAAGCACGCCGTTACTTTACGTCGATGGGTTTAATTTCCCAGATAAAAAAGCGCGCTTTGCTTTATCACATTGGGTACTTCCTGCCGAATTCCCAGAAGAATATGATCTACACATTAATAATGGAAGAATGTTAGAACATTTTCATGAAGGGAATATGACCAATAAATCGAGCGGCATCCAATCAAAAGTACCGGAAGTATTTGTAGAAATTTCACCTCAGCTTGCCAAGGAGCGTGAAATTGAAGAAGGTTCGCTTGTCAGATTAATCTCACCGTTTGGAGCAGTAAAAGTACAGGCATTAATTACAGAGCGAGTAAAAGCAAATGAGCTGTATCTTCCAATGCACTCTGTTCATAAAGATTCGGCTATTAACTTCTTGACCGGACCTGCAGTCGACCAACGAACAAATACGCCGGCTTACAAACAAACAAAAGTACGGATGGAAGTATTAAGTAAAGGTGGAGAAACGCCTTTACCGTCTACAAATCCGCGTAACAAAAAACGTCATCCTCAAAATGGGGTCGAGGTTCAGCGTAAATGGAACCGTCCTGGCTACGTCCATTTAACAAGTAAATAGGAGGAGAAAAGATGGCACAACCTATTACAGAAATTAAGAAACCTCTTCTAAGCGAGGAAGAAGAAAAACAACAAAAATTAGAAGATTTAACTTCTCTGCTGGCAGATAATGAAGAAGCATTGAACCGTATTCTCGGTATTGTTGGCGAACTTAACGACATGGGTGTTCTTGAAGCTGCTGATTCAATGATTCAAGCGAAAGAAAAAATCTCAAAAATTGCGCTTCATCAAATTTCCAGAGAACCGGTAACCAATTTAATTAATACTCTTATGGGTGCAAGCAGCGGTTTGATGAAGGCAGATCCAGAGGTAACTGCTAAACTTGTAAATAGCGCAACAGCTGGTATGAACGAAGCGAATGAATATGTAAAAACCGGAAAAAAAGTAAGTGCATTAGCTCTTATAAAAGCGCTAAACGATCCAGATGTCAATCGTGCAATTGGATTTGGGCTTCACTTTTTAAAAGGAATGGGCAAAGCGTTGGAAGAATAAATGAAGCAGCGACTTGAAAGTTTTCCCCCTTTCAAGTCGCTGTTTTCTTTTTAGGAAGTCAAATTTAAAATGAACGTGATATAGTTATACTAAATTGCTTTACTACAACTAACTGAGGTGACACGATGCAACAATACTTTAAACCCTTATTCGCACTATTATTTTTAATTATGTTTACTGCTGCTTGTTCGAACGAAACAAATACCGATCAATCCGCAGCTCAGCACAAAAACATCAGCTTAACGATATCCGCTGCGGCCAGCTTAAAAGATGCGCTCACTGATATTCAAAAGCAATATGAAAAAAAGCATCCAAATATAGACTTGAAATTTAATTTTGGAGCTTCAGGCTCGCTGCAACAGCAAGTTACAAACGGCGCACCTGTTGATTTATTTTTTTCAGCAGCGGAAGACAAGTTTGATGCACTAGTAAAAGCAGGAGCTATCTCCAAAGAGAATGGTGCTGACTTGGTTGGCAATGACCTTGTGCTTATCGTGCCAAAGAATAATACGTCTGCTATCACAAATTTTGAAGATCTATCAAAGCCGACTGTTCAAAAAATTGCACTTGGAATACCAGAATCCGTTCCTGCCGGACAGTATGCGAAGGAGACTTTTGAACACATGAACCTCTGGAAAAACATTGAGCCAAAAACCGTCTATGCGAAAGACGTACGCCAGGTGCTTTCCTATGTAGAGACAGGAAACGTTGAAGCTGGGGTGGTTTATAAAACCGATGCCTTGATTTCAAAAAAGGTGAAGATTGTCGCTACTGCAGATAATAGCACTCACAAACCAATTGTATATCCTGTAGGCGTTATTAAGGATTCGAAACATCCACAAGAAGCAAAAGCTTTTTATCAATTTTTACAAAGTAAGACGGCTCTTGACACTTTAAAGAAATACGGTTTCACTGCAAATTGAGGCCGCTATGATTCAAGAATTTTTATCTCCTCTTCAGCTATCGCTTAAAATTGCGTTAGTAGCAGGATTTGTCGTTATTATTTTAGGCACTGTTATAGGAAAACTGTTATCCAAGAAACACTTTAAGGGAAAAGTGATGATTGAAACGGCGTTAATGCTCCCGTTGGTGCTCCCTCCGTCCGTTGTTGGATTTTTATTGATTGTCATATTCGGGAAACACAGCCTGCTCGGCCGGGCAATTGAATGGGTCTTTCAACAACCCGTTATTTTCACATGGTGGGCAGCTGTTATTGCCTCCGTTGTCGTTGCGTTTCCGCTTATGTATCAATCTGCCAAAACAGGCTTTCAAGGCGTTGATTACGAAATTGAAGACGCAGCTCGAGTAGATGGTGCAAGCGAATGGAAAGTCTTTTTCTTTATTTCTATCCCTTTAGCTTCTAAAGCCATCGTAACAGGAGGAGTGCTAAGTCTGGCAAGAGCACTCGGAGAGTTTGGAGCCACTTTGATGTTTGCCGGCAATATTCCAGGTGAAACTCAAACTGTGCCTACCGCTATCTACGTAGCGATTGACTCTGGAAACATGAATCTCGCTTGGCTATGGGTTATTTCAATCGTCTTTCTTTCCTTTCTTATGCTGCTTTTTGTTCAGCTTAAACAAAAATAAAAGGATGCCTCTTTGTGTAACAGGCATCTTTTTATTTCTTTCCTGCTTTTTTCAATTTTACATAAATTATAAATTAAAAAGGAGCTAATCAAATGAAGAGCATACATTTGATTAACTCCTGTTATAAGTAAGGTAAGCCACCATACAATATGTATTGGTGGAGACGGTGGGAGTCGAACCCACGTCCAGAAATATCGCCACTTAAGCGTCTACGAGTGTAGTTGGCATATTGATCATTCGCGAGCTGTTCTGCCTACCAACAGGCGTCCTAGTCGCTAGTCTGATTATTCTCTTCCTTCGTCCTCAGACGGCGAACTCCGGCGTAGCCCACTTAAAGTGAGTCCCTTACCCTACCACATGGGCGATGGAGGGAGGAACCGCTAAGCTACTATTATGCAGCTAAAGCGAAGTTATTGTTAGATTTGCCAGTTATTATTGGCGTTGATGTTTTAACGAGGCCATCTCCTCGACTCGCAACCTAAGCTCGAACTACCCCTGTCGAATCCGTAACGTCCCCATATAAAAGGGAGTCGGAATGTGTAAGAAAAAATCTTACATCAGATAGCGACTTCAGTGTGCAAAATGAAATCTAACTGATAACAATACTTATTATATCACAAAATGAGCATTTTGCAATTGTAAGATTTTGTAATGTTACATCTTTTGACGATCACGAAATGCTCGTTCGATATCGCGCTTCGCTTCTTTTTGCTTTAAGTCTTCACGCTTGTCATATTTCTTTTTACCCTTACCAAGCCCTAGTAAAACCTTTGCGTATCCATTTTTTAAATACACTTTTAAAGGAACTAATGAATAACCCGTTTCTTTTGAATAGCCAATTAGCTTGCTGATTTCACGCTTATGCAGCAATAGCTTTCGTGTACGCAACGGCTCATGATTGTATCGATTTCCTTGTTCGTAAGGACTAACGTGCATATTGTGTAGAAATACTTCTCCGTTTTGCACACGAGCAAAAGAGTCCTTTAAATTTACACGCCCATTACGAATTGATTTAATTTCCGTTCCTTGTAGAACAATACCCGTCTCATATGTTTCTTCAATAAAAAAGTCGTGGCGGGCTTTTTTGTTTTGTGCAATTAATTTCCCTTCACCTTTTGGCATAAAACGTTCCTTCCCTTCAGCCGTACTTACGTATATGTATGATATTATGTATCATTTTACTGTATGGAAATCTAAACAACAACTAAAACGTTTAATGGAGCTGTTTTGAAGCAGAAGGAATACCCTTCTGCTTCACTGCTGTCGATTTCGATTATTTACGCTTTTTCTTTTTGCGCTTAACATTTGGGGCACCCTCGAAGAATCTCTTTTTCTTTTTCTTCTTTGGCTTTTGAGTAGACCACTCTTCATTTTTGCTTCGGCTGCCCTCGCGACCTTTTCCTTTATCATCTTTGCGTGACTTTTGTTTTGCTTTAATCACTTTAGGACGGTCTTTAGATAAGCGTTTGCGACTTTCTTTCATTCCTACAATAATAAAGTCAACCGAACGCTCGTCTTTATTCACATCGGCCACTTTCACTTCAATTTCGTCTCCAATTCGGAAGACATTGCCCGTTTTTTCTCCAATCATCGCATAGTGACGTTCGTCGTAACGATAATAGTCATCTGTTAAGTCACTGACGTGAACTAAACCTTCAATCGTATTTTCTAGCTCCACGAACATTCCAAAGTTAGTAACAGAGCTAATAATACCATTAAATACTTCCCCAACTTTATCAGCCATAAACTCAGCTTTTTTCATATCGTCCGTTTCCCGCTCAGCGTCAACTGAACGACGTTCCATATTAGAAGAATGCTCAGCAACATCAGGCAGAAGCTCGCGCCATTTTTCTTGCGTTTGCTGATCTGTTTTTCCTTCAATTAAATACGTGCGAATGAGACGATGAACGATTAAATCCGGATAACGACGGATTGGAGACGTAAAATGCGTATAGAACTCAGCTGATAAACCAAAGTGGCCTAAACTTTCTGCTTCATATTTCGCTTGTTTCATCGAACGAAGCATAACAGTTGAAATAACCATCTCTTCAGGCGTGCCTTTTACTTCTTCTAAAATATCCTGTAGCGCACGCGGATGAATATCGTTTCCTGTTCCTTTCACCGTGTAACCAAAGTTTGTAATGAACTCTAAGAAACGAGTAAGCTTCTCTGCATCTGGATCTTCATGAATACGATAAATGAACGGTACGTTCATCCAGTGAAAATGTTCTGCTACTGTTTCATTCGCCGCTAGCATAAATTCTTCAATTAGCTTTTCAGCAACCGAACGTTCACGCAAAATAACATCGTGAGGATGGCCATCATCATCTACTAATACTTTTGCTTCTTTGAAATCAAAATCAATGGCCCCGCGATCCATTCTCTTTTTACGAAGAATAGCTGCCAGCTTTTCCATACGCTCAAACATCGGAACGATTGGCTCGTAGCGTTCTAACACTTCTTCATCTTTATCCACTAAGATTTTGTTAACGTCTGAATACGTCATTCGTTCTGTCGTTTTGATGACACTTTCAAAAATCTCATGTTTCACTACTTCACCCTGTGGATCGATTTCCATCTCACAAGAAAGCGTAAAACGGTTAACTTTTGGATTTAATGAGCAAATTCCATTAGATAAACGGTGAGGAATCATCGGAATAACTCGGTCTACTAAATAGACGCTTGTTCCGCGCTCTGCTGCTTCTACATCAATCGGAGAACCTTCTTTAACGTAGTGACTTACATCTGCAATATGGACGCCTAATTTGTAGTTTCCATTTTCAAGCTCTGTAACCGTTACGGCGTCATCCAAATCTTTTGCATCTGCTCCGTCAATGGTTACAATAACTTGATCACGAAGATCGCGGCGGTTGCCAATATCTTTTTCGTCAATCGTTTCAGGTGTATCAATTGCTTGTGTTAAAGCATCAGCAGGAAATTCTTGAGGAAGACCGTGCTTATGGATAACAGAAATGATATCGATCCCCGGATCGTTTTTATGTCCAAGAATTTGAACAACTTTTCCTTCTGCATTCATGCGGCCTTCCGGATAGGTTGTCAGTTCTACTACTACTTTATGGCCTTCAACCGCACCGTTTCTTGCTGCTTTGGGAATAAAAATATCACCTGCAATTTTTTTGTCATCCGCAATCACAAAGCCAAAATTTTTGCTTTGCGTATACGTACCTACAATTTGCTGGGTACCTCGTTCTAAGATTTTTACAATGGTTCCTTCACGACGAGCACCTGATGATTCTGATGACACTCTTGCAAGCACAATATCTCCGTGCATAGCATTGTTTGTTTCAGTAGGGGGAATAAATACATCACCCGCATCTTTTTCTTCAGGAACTACGAACGCAAACCCTTTTGCATGTCCGCTTACTTTCCCTTTGACAAAATTCATTTGTTCCGGCAGCCCGTAGCGATCGTTTCTTGCTCGGATAATTAAACCCTTCTCTTCCATAATAACAAGTGCCTTCACAAACTCTTTGAATGACTCTGCATCCTCAGTATTAAATTCTTTTGCAAGCTCTTGGACAGTCAAAGGTTTGTAATTATCCCTTTTCATAAAATCCAATATTTCATTTATATAGGGCTGATTTTCTTCTTTCACATCATGTCCCTCCTTTTTCTTTATTCGTATTATCTCTATCACCAATCAAGTGATTCCAAAAATGCATATACATCCTCGTGAAGCTGATCACGCTCTTTATCAAAGGTAATGGTATGACCAGATTCTTCGTACCATTTTATATCTTTTGTAGGAGACTCGACGCTATTATAAATAATATTGGCGCTGTCTGTATTAATCATATGATCATGACGACCTTGTACAACAAATGTCGGTGCATAAATCATATCAACTGAATTTCGCACTTCAGCGATTAATTCCTGTAAAGACTTTAATGTGTTCATTGGTGTTTGCTTGAACTCTTCCATTTCTTGTTCAATCTGTTCAGACGATTTACCTTCACGCTTTTTATATTCGCGTGCATACGCTAAAACACCTTCATACATGACTTCTTCACTCTTTATATACATAGGGGCGCACATAGGCACAATACCCTTTATAGGTACAGTGTAACCTAATTTCAGTGAAAATACGCCACCTAGTGAAAGACCTACAGCGGCAATACTTTCATGACCTTTGCTTTTCAAAAACTCATAGCCGTCCATGACATCTTTCCACCAATCTTTTGGACCAGTATGAACAAGTTCTTCAGGCGCTACGCCATGTCCTTTGTAATGAGGTGCGTGGCATGTGTATCCTTTTTTCTCTAAAAAACGACCTAACATACGAACATCAGCAGAATTTCCGGTAAAACCATGAAGTAATAAAACAGCTTTTTCGCCGCCTTCAAATGTAAATGGCTTTGGTTGTGCAATTTTCATATATCATTTAACTCCTTTTAGTTATAATATCTGCAGTCCTAATAGAAAAAAACATGTATTTATGTGACGGTCATCACATAACAAGAGATGTAGCCATCAACTTTTACGCTTTTATACTATATTTAGTACTTTTTTCTAAAGCTATATTATATCATTACTTAAAAATGAAATTAAAGTATTCAACACGCCCATTAAAAAACCACCTAATACATAAGTTGGTATACACCAAGTACATATGCATTAGGTGGCAGTCTATCCAGTAACATATTAAAGTTTGAAATAAGATACAGCAAGTGTTAACACAAAGAATAAGATAGATAACACTACTGTCAAACGGTGTAAAACTAAGTCAATTCCACGTGCTTTTTGTTTCCCAAATAACGTTTCAGCTCCACCGGAAATAGCTCCAGATAATCCAGTAGTTTTACTTGATTGTAAAACGACCACAACAATCAAAGCAATTGAAACAATCACTAGCAAAGTAATCAGCAATGTATGCACTAAGACACACCTCCTACACCAAGTAATAGTCAATCAGCGGGGTTTCTTCATCCCTTCTGATTGGCATTACCGGGGATAAAGTACGCGCACTACGCTAAGGTTAATTTATCATAAAAAACCCTCTCGTACAAGTAATGGCAGTGAAATACAACGGATTTTAACGTAAAAAAACGGATGACAATCGTCATCCGTTTTTTATACTTTCAACTTATTTTTTTAAGTTGTAGAAAGATTTAGCGCCATCGTATACAGCTAGAACACCTAGCTCGTCTTCGATGCGTAGTAATTGGTTGTATTTCGCAATACGATCTGTACGGCTCATAGAACCAGTTTTGATTTGACCAGCATTTGTTGCAACAGCGATATCAGCGATTGTTGCATCTTCAGTTTCACCAGAACGGTGAGAAACTACTGCTGTGTAACCAGCACGTTTAGCCATTTCGATAGCTTCGAACGTTTCAGTTAATGTACCGATTTGGTTAACTTTGATAAGGATAGAGTTACCTACGCCTTGTTCGATACCTTGAGCAAGTTTTTTCGTGTTTGTTACGAATAGATCGTCACCAACAAGCTGTACTTTTCCGCCAATGCGCTCAGTTAATAGCTTGTGACCATCCCAGTCATTTTCGTCTAAACCGTCTTCGATTGAAACGATTGGGAATTCGTTAACTAACTGCTCGTAGAAATCTACCATTTCAGCAGAAGTTACGCCTGTACGGCCTTCGCCTGCTAAATCATATTTACCAGTTTCTTTGTTGAAGAACTCAGAAGAAGCTACGTCCATACCTAATTGGATGTCTTTACCAGCTTCGTAACCAGCTTTTGTGATTGCTTCTACGATTACTTCTAATGCTTCACGGTTAGAACCTAAGTTAGGAGCGAAACCACCTTCGTCACCTACAGCTGTGTTTAAGCCTTTAGCAGATAAAACAGATTTTAACGCGTGGAATACTTCAGCACCCATACGGATTGCTTCTTTGAATGTAGGAGCTCCTACAGGTAAGATCATGAATTCTTGGAAGTCAACGTTGTTATCAGCATGAGAACCACCGTTGATGATGTTCATCATTGGAGTTGGTAATTGCTTAGCGTTGAATCCACCAAGGTAACGGTATAATGGAAGACCTACGAAATCAGCTGCTGCGTGAGCTACTGCCATAGATACACCAAGAATAGCATTGGCACCTAATTTACCTTTGTTTTCAGTACCGTCTAACTCGATCATAAGTCGGTCGATACCGATTTGATCAGTTACGTCCATACCTACTAATTCAGGAGCGATAATTTCGTTTACGTTTTCTACTGCTTTTAATACACCTTTACCTAGGTAGCGAGATTTGTCACCATCGCGTAATTCTACTGCTTCGTATTCACCAGTAGAAGCACCACTTGGTACTAAAGCGCGTCCGAAAGCGCCTGATTCAGTATATACTTCAACTTCAACTGTTGGGTTACCGCGAGAATCTAATACTTCGCGTGCATAAATGTCAAGAATTGCTGGCATTTTAAAACTCTCCTTTATAATTAATTATTTAATTAATGTTTTACCTGTCATTTCTTTTGGCTGTGCTACATCTAGAAGAGTAAGCATCGTAGGAGCTAGATCTCCTAGAATACCGTCTTCACGAAGCTCTAAGCCTTGTTTGGTTACGATTACTGGAACAGGATTCGTTGTATGAGCCGTCATTGGATTACCTTCAAGCGTAATCACTTCATCAGCATTACCATGGTCTGCTGTGATGATTGCTGTACCGCCTTTAGCTAAAATTGCATCTACAATTTTTCCTAAGCACTCATCTACTGTTTCAATTGCTTTTACCGTTGGTTCTAACATACCTGAATGGCCTACCATATCAGGATTTGCAAAGTTTAATAAAATAGCGTCTTGCTTATCGCCTTCGATTTCTGCAAGCAACGCGTCCGTCACTTCATAAGCACTCATCTCAGGTTTCAAGTCATATGTTGCTACTTTTGGTGAATCGATTAAGATACGTGTTTCACCAGGAAACTCTGCTTCACGTCCACCGCTCATAAAGAACGTTACGTGAGGATATTTTTCTGTCTCGGCAATACGAAGCTGCTTTAAGTTATTTTGAGATAATACTTCACCAAGCGTGTTATCCAAGTTAATTGGCTTAAAGGCTACATATCCGTCAACTGTTTCGCTGAAGTGAGTTAAACATACAAAATGTAAGTTTTTCGGATGTTTTTCACCACGATCAAATGAACGGAAATCTTCGTTTGCGAACGTATTTGAAATTTGAATTGCGCGATCCGGACGGAAGTTGTAGAAAATAACTGCATCTTCGTCTTGAATTGTCGCAACTGGCGATCCGTCTTCTTTTGTAATAACAGAAGGTAAAACGAATTCGTCATAGATTCCATTTTCATACGAATCTTTTACGCACTCTTCAGCGCTTGTATATGATGGACCTTCGCCGTACACCATTGCGCGGTATGATTTCTCTACGCGCTCCCAGCGTTTGTCGCGGTCCATTGAGTAGTAACGTCCTGAAATTGTTGCAATTTCACCAACGCCATACTCTTCAATTTTTTCATTAAGTTCTTTTAAATACGTTTCAGCAGATTGAGGTGCTACGTCACGACCATCTAAGAAGCCATGAATGTAGACTTTTTCCAAGCCTTCACTCTTAGCTAGACGCAATAATGCATATAGATGTTCGATATGACTGTGTACACCGCCATCAGATAAAAGCCCGAAAAGATGAAGATTTGTACCCTTTTCTTTTGCGTGCTTTACAGCTGCTAGAAGCGTTTCGTTTTGTTCAAACTCGCCTTCACGAATTGCTACGTTTACACGAGTTAAGCTTTGGTACACAATTCGGCCTGCGCCGATGTTTAAGTGACCTACTTCAGAGTTACCCATTTGGCCTTCTGGTAAGCCTACAGCTTCTCCAGACGCCTCAAGTGTAGCATGAGGATACTCGTTCCAGAAACGGTCGAAGTTTGGTTTTTTTGCATGTGTTACCGCATTACCTTTATCTTCATCGCGTAATGCAAAACCATCTAAGATGATTAATGCTACTGGCTTTTTACTCATTACTTACCAGCCTCCAAAAGCTGTAAGAAAGAATCTGCTTCTAAGCTTGCTCCACCTACTAAAGCTCCGTCAATGTCTGATTGAGACATATATTCTTTAATATTAGCAGGTTTTACGCTACCGCCGTATTGAATACGTACAGCATCTGCAACATCTTGAGAGAATTGTTCTGCAACAACGCTACGGATGTATGCACAAACTTCGTTTGCACCTTCAGCAGTTGAAGATTTACCTGTACCGATTGCCCATATTGGCTCATATGCGATAACTGTTTGTTTTACTTGCTCATCAGTTAGACCAGCTAATGCTTTTTGTACTTGATTAGCTACAACTGTTTTTGTTTGATCTTGTTCGTACTCTTCGTTTGTTTCACCGCAGCACACGATTGGTGTTAAACCGTGTTTGAATGCAGAAATTGTTTTTTGGTTTACTGTTTCGTCCGTTTCAGCAAACATTTCACGACGCTCAGAGTGTCCTAAAATGACATAGTTCACACCTAAGTCTGCTAAAGCAACAGGGCTCACTTCTCCAGTGAACGCACCGTTTTCTTCAAAGTGCATGTTTTGTGCACCAATTTTTAAGTCTGTGCCTTTAGTCGCTTCTACTAAACGATCTAAAAATAGTGCAGGTGCACATACTACTGATTCTACGCTTTCAGGAGATGGTACTGCTCCTTTTACTTCTTCAACAAAGCTAGTTGCTTCAGAAAGTACTTTGTTCATTTTCCAGTTTCCTGCAATAATTGGTTTACGCATGTATAACACCGTCCTTTGTTTATTGTGGGTTTTCCCTTCACGCGTTAGATGTCCAAGAGGGTGCTGTTAAAAGTGATTCGGTCCCTTTTATCTCTTGGTCATCCATCTTCGCTGCTTGATAATTTTTTATATTATCAGTCGTCAGGTCGGTCCTCCGTCTTACTGAAACATAAACTTACTTATCGTTTAATGCAACTACGCCTGGAAGTTCTTTACCTTCCATAAACTCTAGTGACGCACCGCCACCTGTAGAAATATGGCTCATTTTATCAGCTAAGTTGAATTTTTCAACAGCTGCTGCAGAGTCTCCTCCGCCGATTACTGAATATGTGTCAGTTGCTTCTGCTAAAGCTTCTGCTACTGCTTTTGTTCCGTTAGCAAATGCGTCTAATTCAAATACACCCATTGGTCCATTCCAAATAACTAACTTAGAGTTTTTGATTACGTCAGCATAGATTTCGCGCGTTTTCGGTCCTGCGTCTAAGCCTTCCCAATCGCTTGGAATATCTTCAATTGATACAACTTGAATATTAGCATCATTTGAGAAGTCATCTGCTACTACCACGTCCACTGGCATGTAGAAGTTTACTCCGTTTTTCTTAGCTTTTTCCATGAAAGATTTTGCAAGTTCAATCTTGTCTTCTTCAAGAAGTGATTTACCTACTTCATGGCCTAGTGCCTTAATAAATGTGTAAGAAAGTCCTCCACCGATGATTAAGTTATCTACTTTATCAAGCAAGTGGTCAATTACACCGATTTTGTCTTTAACTTTTGCTCCACCAACGATTGCAGTAAATGGACGTTCTGGGTTTGATAATGCTTTTGAAAGCACATCAAGCTCTTTTTCCATTAAGAAACCTGCTACTGCTGGAATATGTTGTGCAATTCCTTCTGTTGAAGCATGCGCACGGTGAGCTGCACCGAATGCATCGTTTACGTACACGTCTGCTAATTCAGCAAATGCTTTTGCTAATTCAGGATCGTTTTTCTCTTCACCTGGGTAAAAACGTACGTTTTCAAGTACTAAAACATCGCCTTCGCTCATGCCGTCGATTGTTTTCTTTACTTCTTCACCAAAAGCTTCGTCAGCTTTTGCAACGTCTTTACCAAGAAGAGCTTGTAAACGTTCTGCAACAGCATTTAGACGTAACTCTTCAACAACTTCGCCTTTTGGACGTCCAAGATGGCTAGCTAAAATTACTTTTGCACCTTGTTCTACTAAATATTGAATAGTAGGAATAGCTGCACGAATACGAGTTTCATCTGTTACTTTTCCGTCTTTCATTGGTACGTTAAAGTCTACGCGACAAAATACTCGCTTTCCTTTTACATCGATGTCTTTCAACGTTTTTTTGTTCATCGTTAAAAGGCCTCCTTAAGTATTTATGGTACTAAGCAAGTAGGCTTCTATGTAATCATCAATCCACAAACCACCGTAGATTTCATTTTATATATTGGCGCCTTTCTATATAAAGTGAAACTCCAGTTAGCTGCTTATGACGCTTTTTCATGTAGAAGCCAATACATAAATCAAGGAAGAGGGGGTATGCCCCTCTCTTCCTTAGCAAGTCTTATTATAGTCGTTCTATTTTCAGATATCCAATAAAAAAGGAAAGTCTAGTCGATTTCTGTCTTATTGAATAAAATAGAAGCGAATTTTAAGTTATTCTTATAGTCCTTTAGCAGCGATGTATTGAGCAAGGTCTACTACACGGTTAGAATATCCGCTCTCGTTATCGTACCAAGAGATAACTTTAACCATGTTACCTTCCATTACCATTGTAGATAATGCATCGATTGTAGAAGAGTTGATGTTACCATTGTAGTCACCAGATACTAGTGGCTCTTCGCTGTAACCAAGGATACCTTTAAGATCGCCTTCAGCAGCTTCTTTAAGAGCGTTGTTTACATCTTCAACAGTTACTTCTTTGTCAAGTTCAGCAACTAAGTCTACTAAAGAAACGTTTGGAGTTGGAACACGCATAGCTCCACCGTTTAATTTACCTTTTAATTCAGGTAATACTAGAGATACAGCTTTAGCAGCACCAGTTGAAGTTGGGATGATGTTTTCAGCAGCTGCACGAGCACGACGGTAATCTTTGTGTGGTAAGTCTAAGATTTGTTGGTCGTTTGTGTAAGAGTGAACTGTTGTCATCATTCCGCGTTTAAGACCGAACTTGTCATTTAACACTTTAGCAAATGGCGCTAAGCAGTTAGTTGTACAAGAAGCGTTTGAAATTACGTTGTGGTTAGCCGCATCGTATTTGTCTTCGTTAACACCCATTACGATTGTGATATCTTCGTCAGATGCTGGAGCAGAGATGATTACTTTTTTAGCTCCTGCTTCTAAGTGTTTTGCAGCGTCAGCGCGTTTTGTGAAGAATCCAGTAGATTCAACAACGATTTCTACGCCTTGTTTGCCCCAAGATAATTGAGCTGGGTCACGTTCAGCAGAGATTTCGATTGTTTTACCGTTTACTACTAAGTTGCTACCATCTACTACTACTTCTGCATCTAATTTTCCGTGTACAGAATCATATTTTAAAAGGTGAGCAAGCATGTTAGCATCTGTTAAATCGTTGATTGCTACTACTTCAACGTTATCATTTTTTAAAGCTGCGCGGAATACATTACGGCCGATACGACCAAATCCGTTAATACCAATTTTTACTGCCATGGGTATTTCCTCCTTGAATGTAAAAAGTATTTTTTATATGAGGGATTAATTAAAACCCCTTACTAACTCTTTTGCGGCGCCTTCATCTGTAATGAGAATCGAATCATGCGCTTGTTGCATAAACGCTTTAATTGCCTTTGCTTTTGATGAACCTCCTGCAACAGCAATAACACATTTATTGTTCTTTAAATCATCGAGTTGTATGCCAACTGTTTTAACTTTATGAACAACTTCGCCTTGATGATTAAAATAGTATCCAAATGCCTCACCTACAGCATGTCCATTTTTCACTTTTTCTAAGTCTGCTTGTGGTGTTTTACGGCGTTCTGCCATTGTCATAGCGTCTCCTATTCCGTGAACAACCATACCAGCGGACTTAATTAAATGAAGCATGTCTTTAATAGATGGTTCACCGATAATAGATCGGTATGCTTCATCACTAAGCTGATCTGGAACATGAAGCAAGCGATAGTGACTCATGGACTTTTCAGCCATCTTAGCACAAATCGTATTTGCTTGGTTTTGTACATTTTCCCCTAGCCCTCCGCGAGCAGGTACAAAAAGTACATCAGGGTGTTTTAAATCAGGTGTCATCATTTCGGCAACGGCGGCAAGCGTCGTACCACCTGTAACAGCAACGGTATTTTTTTGACCAACAAGGCGCTCCTTGATACACGAAACAGATGCTCGACCCATTTCATTTTTGACCCAAGGAGACTGATCACTATCTCCAGATACAACAACAACTTCTGATAAAGAAAACGCCTCTTTTAATGTTGTTTCCAATAACCGAAGTCCTGAAACTTCCTTCATTACTTCTTCTAATTCAGCCAGAAGGAGCTCTCCCTCATTTGTAAGCGTCATTCCACTAGGATAAATGTCAATCAAATCTTGTTCTTTTAAGAATGTTACTTCGCTTCGTAACACACGCTCTGTTAGCCCAAGGCTTACAGCTAAGTTTCTGCGGCCAATCGGCTGCATTAAACGTATGTATTGCAAGATTTGATAGCGCTTTTGCATAACTGAGAGAAGTTCAGGTAATAATTTTCGTTGTACTTCTATTAAAGAACGCATGTTAAAATCCCCTTAAGGCATAAACTCGCTGGACATTTTTTGTCCCGTATAGACATATTATGTCCCACCTTGCGCAAAAAAAATTCACCCTGCTACAAAATCTATTCTAACAGGAGTGAATCCTTTATTCAACTCATGTGTTGCCTATTTTTAAAAGTAAGCGTTTTCTTAACAGAATACCTGTTATTTTTCCATATTCTACTTCTTCTCCATCCATTTCTACTACAGGAATGGCAAGGTGATACTTTTCCAGCCACTCATCGTTTTTGTAAATATCTCGTTCAATAAGCTGAAAGGGAAACTCCGACTGCAGCTCTGCAAGCATCTTCTTTGCATCATCGCATAAGTGACAGCCATTTTTAGTATACAGTACGACCTCCACATTCCCACTCCTTTACTGCGTGACAAAAAGTTTTCGTTGACTGGATGGTAGAACGTTTAATTGATCTCGATATTTGGCTACCGTTCTTCTTGAAATAGTAACGTTATAATTGCTTTGCAAAACGTTAGCCAACTGCTGATCTGAAAGCGGACGCTGTTTGTTTTCTTCTGCTACTAGCTTTTTAAGCAGTTCTTTTACGTGAGTTGTAGAAGTCGCTTCGTTGTTGCCCAGTTGAATACTAGTTGAAAAAAAAGATTTCATTGAAAAGGTGCCAAAAGGCGTTTGAATATATTTGTGCCGAGTAGCACGGCTAATCGTTGATTCATGCACAGACGTTTGTTCCGCTACTTCCTTCATTGTTAACGGCTTCAAATACGAAGGACCCTTTTTAAAAAATGCTTCTTGTTCAACGAGTAAGGTATTCATTAATGCGTTTAATGTATCTTTGCGTGTGTGTAAACTTTTCATAATCCATTGGAATTCACGATATTTCTCTTGCAAATAAGAAAACATTTCTTGGTTCTGCCTATTTTTCAGCTGAAGTTTGTATTGTTCATTCACTGAAAGTCGAGGTTCCAAATCCTCATTTGCATAAGCAACGACATTTCCATCTTCAATTTTTACAATAAAATCCGGTACAATGAATCGTTCATTGGACTTCATATAAAACGATCCAGGACGAGGATTTAATTTCTTAATCTGTTCATGTAAGTGTTGAAGAGCTTCAAGTGAGATTTGACATAACTTTGAGATTTTCATCCATTTTTTATACGCGAATTCCTCAAAGTGATGTGTCAAAATTTGCTCTATTTTTTCTGTCCATTGATTATTCCTTTTTAATTGAAGCATTAAGCACTCTTGTAAACTTCTTGCCCCTACTCCTGCCGGGTCCATCTGCTGCACAAGCTGGAGAGCCTTTTCAACCTGCTCCTGATCTTGGCCAAGCTGGTTAGCAAGTATGATTAACTCATCGTGCAAATAGCCAGCATCATCCAGGCTATTAATAACAAACTCAACGGCTGCCTGCTCACATTCATCTAACTTTAATAATGCGGATTGATTCATTAAATGTTCGTACAGCGTTTCTTTAGGAGCAGGTATACTGCTCATATAATCTGTTGAATCAGAAGTTGCATGATTTTTTTGATTGTGAGATGTATAGACGGGCAGCTCTGAAAAATCTATAAGCGGATTTTGAAGCGCCTGCTCATGTAAAAACGCTACAATATCCATCGATGAATATTGTAAAAGAGAAATAGCTTGTGATAATTCTTTTGACATCGTCAGCTTTAACGACTGCTGCTGAAATAATCCAATTTCCATTATTTCTCCCCTCCCCTTCATCTATTTTACTATAAAAACGCTTTCAAAGAGCATGTAACTATTTTTTATATGTAATTTTTTCATCAAAAAATCTTCGTCAACCTTTGTTAACGAAGCGGTTCATCCTATTTTTAATTATTAACCATCAAAAAAGTAATAGAGTTATGCACCTTTATAACTTTTCATTATAATTCGCACCAACCACATGATCCGAGTAATAATCCGACATGACGCTTTCTTCGTCATGTCGAATTTTCTGCATGTGTATAATATATAGAAAAATTGCTTATTGAATGGTTTGTGCCATTTGCATAAACTTGTCCAAGTTTTCTTCTTCATTTTTCGTGAAGATGATTAGCTTCATTGGTTTCTTTCCTTTAACCAACACGGCGTTTACCGTATGGTCCCCAGATGTGGCTTCATACCAAACAGAATCTTTGAAGATTCCATTCTCTTCAAGATTCTTTTTCTCTGCTGCATTTTTATTAACTGCTGTTGCCGTTTGTTTAACAGATTGAGCAGCGTCATCCATCGATACTTCTGATGAAAGCATTTCAATACGCATAAATTGAGAATCATCTGAAGTTAATACTAACGCATCTTTTCCTGGTTCTTCACCCGTTAGTTTATAACCGTCCATTACTTGAATAGAATAATCTTGTTCTGGGCTTTTTGTTAGTTTTGTTTCTGAAGAAGACGTTGACTGTCCATCTTCCGCTGTTTCGCTAGTTGATGATTGACTTCCTGAAGGTTTGGCTGAGACCTCGGAAGAATCCGCATCTTTTTTCGAATCTTCTTTTGCAGCGCCTGATGTTTGATCAGATTTAGAAGCTGTGTCCTGCTGAACATTTTCTGCTTGATCATTAGACTTCGGCTGAGCAGAATCTTCGTTCGTCCCGCATGCAGACAGCAATAATGCTACCGATGCACTGACAATGAAAAGTTTGTTCATATATTTCATATTTATTCCTCCTCCGTGTTTCTTTTCCTTATATACTGTTTTATAGTATTCTGACAAATTCCGCAACCGGTACAATGGAATTAATTTCTTGCTTCCTTGCGCGTATAAAGGATTGGAGGAGAAAAATAAATATTATTTTTTGAGAAGATGAGCCTTTTTACTCAAAATAAAAAACGTTGCGTAATCCGCAACGTTTTAAGACGCCCTCGACAGGATTCGAACCCACCCTAAGAGAACCGGAATCTCTTGTGCTATCCACTACACTACGAGGGCATATTTGTCACAACTTCCATTATAGGAGAGAAAACTTCTCTTTTCAATAGAATACTACGTTTATTTTTTTTAGAAGGGGGAAAAATTTTAATAATGTCAAAGAGGAATACATAGTCTTTTAAGCGAATATGTGTAGTAGAGGTTCTTTTGTTTGACCTTTATTGACCATACGTGTATTATAGGTACATAACAAATTATTCTTGTTAAGGAGGAATTTAATATGAACTTAATTCCTACAGTTATTGAACAAACAAACCGTGGTGAACGTGCTTATGACATTTATTCACGTTTGTTAAAAGACCGCATTATTATTTTAGGTAGTGCTATTGATGATAATGTAGCTAACTCAATCGTTTCTCAGCTTCTATTCTTAGCTGCTGAAGACCCAGAAAAAGATATCTCACTTTATATCAACAGTCCAGGTGGCTCTATTACAGCTGGAATGGCTATCTACGATACGATGCAATTCATTAAGCCAAAAGTTTCTACAATTTGTATCGGTATGGCTGCATCAATGGGTGCTTTCTTACTGGCTGCTGGTGAAAAGGGCAAACGTTTTGCTCTTCCAAACAGCGAAGTAATGATTCATCAACCTCTTGGTGGTGCTCAAGGACAAGCTACTGAAATCGAAATTGCGGCAAAACGTATTCTATTCTTACGCGAAAAACTAAATTCAATTTTAGCTGAGCGTACAGGTCAACCTTTAGAAGTGCTACAACGTGATACAGATCGTGATAATTTCATGACTGCTGAACGCGCTTTAGAATACGGTCTAATTGACAAAGTATTAGAAAGCGACCCTAAATAAAAAAAAAGCCTTTCCCGCAGCGGGAAAGGCTTTTTTATGCATCGTTCTCTACGTAAGCTACTAACGCATCCATTGCTTCTTTTTCATCTACCCCTTCAACGATGAGCGTAATAAGAGAACCGTTATTAATCGCTAAGCTCATTAACCCCATGATACTTTTAGCGTTGACCACTTTCTCATCTTTCTTCAAGTACACATCAGATGTAAAACGAGTTGCTTCTTGCACAAATAGTGCGGCAACACGAGCTTGTAATCCCGTTTTTAATTTTACTTCTACTTGTTTTTCCATGATAAAATCCTCCCCCTTGCAATTCCCCTTATGTGACTGGCTGACCGGCGCGAAGCTTGTCTGCTATTTGGTCAATTTTACGCAACCGATGGTTAATGCCCGATTTGCTAATTTGACCTCCCGATACCATCTCACCCAGCTCCTTTAACGTAACGTCTTGGTATTCCACACGTAAACGAGCAATTTCTCTTAGCTTTTCTGGTAAGATGTCTAAGCCAGCTGTTTCATCAATATAACGAATGTTTTCCACTTGACGAATAGCCGCTCCGATCGTTTTATTTAAGTTAGCTGTTTCACAATTAACTAAGCGATTAACGGAATTTCGCATATCTCGGACGATTCTTACATCCTCAAACCGTAACAGAGCGTTATGGGCTCCAATGATATTTAGAAACTCCGTAATTTTTTCAGCTTCTTTCAAATAGTTAATATAGCCTTTTTTCCGTTCTAATGTTTTACTATTCAATTGAAACTCGTTCATTAAATTGCATAAAGCTTCGTTGTGCTCTTCATACAATGAAAAAATTTCAAGATGGTACGATGATGTCTCTGGGTTATTAATAGAACCGCCGGCTAAAAATGCGCCTCTTAAGTAGGATCGCTTACAGCATTTTTTTTGTACTAGCTCTGGTGAAATACGATGTGTAAACGTGAATCCTTCTTCTACAATTTTTAAGTCTTCCAAAAGCATTCTCGTTTTCTCTACTAATCGAACAATATACACATTGTTTTTTTTCAACCGCATTTTCTTACGCACAAGCAGTTCTACTGACACATCATAATTTTTCTTAAGCAGGACATAAATGCGCCGAGCAATCGCTGCGTTTTCTGTTTGAACATCAACCGTGAATTTTTTATTCGAAAAAGAAAGTGAACCATTCATTCGAATTAATGCAGAAAGCTCTGCTTTTGCACAGCAATCTTTGACTTCTAAATTCGTTAACTCTTTTTTTGTTTCTGATGCAAATGACATAACTTCACCTCCAATCTACATACGGAAATAGTGTTAAACACCCGTATTCGCTTTACCTTGCAGCGATGTCAGCATAGAATACACAAGCTTTGCTACTTTTTTTGTATCATGCCTAATTACGCTGCCGTCATACTGAATAATTTGATCTTCAATCACTTCTAACCCTAATTTTAGCAATACTTCACGATCATATTCTACAGGCTGAGCCTGCTCTACTTGATATTTCTTTTTCAAAGGCGCTGGAATAGGTGCATTATTGACGATAATCGCATCTAAAAATGCACACGGCATATGATTGTAAAGCGCTTTAATATGATCACTTGCCTTAAAACCCAATGTCTCACCCGGCTGCGTCATCACGTTGCATACGTACACTTTCTTTGCTTTTGTCGAACAAAGCTCGTTACAAATATCCTGTACCAGTAAATTCGGCAAAATACTTGTATAAAGACTTCCAGGCCCCAACACAATTAAATCAGCGCGTCGAATCGCTTTTATTGTCTCGACAAGCGGTTTCACATCGGCGGGAGATAAAAATACTTTATTAATTTTTTTATTAACTTCTGGAATTTTAGATTCACCTGTTACGATGGATCCATCTTGCATCTCCGCATGCAGCACAACACTTTGATTAGCTGCTGGAAGTACTTTCCCTCTGACGTTTAGTACTTTGCTCATTTCTCGTATAGCATGCACAAAATCGCCAGTAATAGACGTCATAGCTGCAAGCAACAAATTGCCAAGAGAATGGCCTGTAAGCTCATTTCCTGTATCAAATCGATGCTGAAAAAGCTCTTCAACTAGTGGCTCTACATCTGATAAAGCAACTAGCACATTTCGAATATCACCAGGAGCAGGGATTTCAAGTTCATCGCGCAATCGGCCAGAACTTCCCCCGTCGTCTGCTACGGTTACGATGGCTGTAAGATCAAGAGGGTATTCCTTCAACCCTCTTAACAGCACTGGTAAACCCGTTCCTCCCCCAATGACGACAACTTTTGGAAGCTGTTCACTGCTCATCTATGATTTTCCTTTCTCCTCTCAATGTCACGATGAGAAATATGAGTTTTGTATTCATTCTGGAAATGGTGACCTAAATATTCAGCTAATGTGACGGAGCGATGCTGTCCGCCTGTGCATCCTATAGCAATGACCAGCTGGCTTTTACCTTCTCGCTTGTACTGTGGAAGCATAAACGAAAGTAAGTCTACTACTTTTTCAATGAACTTTTGAGTTTCCGTCCATTTTAATACGTAAGAAGAAACCTCTTCTTCAAGCCCTGTTTTAGGGCGCATATGGTCAATGTAGTGAGGGTTTGGCAAAAAGCGCACATCAAAGACTAAATCAGCGTCAATAGGTACACCATATTTAAAACCAAACGACATCACATTAACAGTAAAAACCTGTGAAGCGTGCGACGAAAACTGAGTTAAAATCTTTTCTCTAAGCTCTCTTGGTTTTAACTCTGACGTCTCATAAATAAGCTGAGCTCTTCCCTTTAACTCCTCAAGAAGCTCACGTTCCATACCAATTCCTTCTAAAGGTAAACCCGAAGGAGCTAGCGGATGTGAACGTCTCGTTTCTTTATAGCGCGTCACCAATACAGAATCTTTTGCATCTAAAAATAAAATTTGTGGCGTGACCCACGTTGTTTCACTCATGTTATCTAATGCTTCAAACAGGCTTTCAAAAAACTCTCTGCCTCGCAAGTCCATAACAAGAGCAACTTTATTCATTTTATTCCCTGACTCTTTCATGAGTTCTAAAAATTTCGGTAGCAATGTAGGGGGTAAATTATCTACACAAAAGAACCCTAAATCTTCAAAACTCTGAATTGCTACTGTTTTTCCTGCACCTGACATTCCAGTAATAATCACTAATTGAATATCGCTTACAGACCCAGTACTCATTTTCCATCCCCCTCAATCTATGCATACATGTCTATTTATCATTAACAAGGATCAATTCGATAAGATAATAACTCGAAATCCGTTGTATACGTAAAGTTGCCATAAATAACACCCGACCCTTTTGCTACATAATCGATAATGTGATGATCTCCCGGTGCCATTGGCAATTCACTTACTTCACTCAAATTATGCCAACCGAGTTTGCCTTCTTCTGATTCTAGCACATTTGTCCCATCAAAATCTGTAGCAAAAAAAGTAAACATCATCCATTCAGATGAAATTTGATCGTTTTCTTTCATCGTAAAAGTAAAGATACCTTTTACAGTGGGATTTTTCAAATAAATTCCCGTTTCTTCACGAAATTCTCTTACAACAGAGTCTTTTACAGATTCTCCTTGCTCCATTTTCCCACCCGGGGCCACCCACCAGTTTCTTCGTGGCTTTTGAAGCAACAATACTTTATCATCTTTCATTAATACACAATTTGTGACCCTTTGCATGTTTTCCACCTCATCATATATATACTGACATTTTCTTTTATTATACTACGAAACAAACTTCTCTCACAACGGAGATGAACTAACTATTACTAAATTTTCTGAAAATAATTCATTGCTGTTATATACGTAAATTCAATCTGTTATAGTCACAAAAAAGAGGCATAGGAACACGTCCTATGCCCGACATACATATATTTTATAAAAGGGGGTCAATTACTATCTATATAGTACCCCATCAATGTTTCACAGGTGTTACAGAACAGTTAAAACCGAATTACGTTTTGTAAAAGATTGATTTCAGCCTTATTGCTGAATAGCTTTTAACTTTTCTTTTAACTCTTCTACATAGTGCTGAGCCGCTTGAGCAGCAATGCTGCCATCGCCTGTAGCTGTTACAATTTGACGAAGAGCCTTTTCACGAACGTCTCCAGCTGCGAACACACCTGGTACTTTTGTTTCCATTTGCTCGTTCGTTTCAATATATCCTTCTTTATTCGTGATGTTTAGGCTTTCGAATGGTTTTGTTAGTGGAACCATTCCAACATAAATGAATACGCCGTCCGCACCGAACTCGCGCTCTTCACCTGTTTTTGTGTCTACCAACGTTACGCTTCCTACTTTACCGTCTTTTTCATTTACTTCTTTGACCGTCGTATTCCAAATAAAGTCAACTTTTTCGTTATCAAATGCACGCTGCTGTAGGATTTTCTGCGCGCGAAGCTCATCGCGTCGGTGAATAATTGTTACTTTTGTTGCGAAGCGTGTTAAATATACGCCTTCTTCAACCGCAGAGTCTCCACCGCCTACAACAACTAGCTCTTTACCTTTAAAGAATGCACCGTCACATACAGCACAATAAGATACGCCGCGGCCGCCTAGTTCTTTTTCTCCTGGCGCGCCTAATTTTTTATATTCAGCACCCGTAGCAACGATTACTGAACGTGTTTTATATTCTTTGCTGCCTGCACGAACTGTCTTGTATTCTTCTCCGTCGATGATTTCTTTAATATCACCGTACGCATATTCCGCACCGAATTTTTTTGCATGCTCAAACATTTTGTTAGAAAGGTCAGGACCAAGGATATGATCATAACCTGGATAGTTTTCTACATCTTCCGTATTAGCCATTTGACCGCCTGGAATTCCACGTTCAATCATTAGTGTTGATAAATCTGCACGAGATGTATATACAGCAGCAGTCATACCTGCTGGACCTGCCCCAATAATAATGACATCATAAATTTTTTCTTCTGTCATTGCTTTACACTCCTTTTAGGAAATTCCTTCGTAGTTGATTCCAAATTTATGGATAATTATTTCGTTACCACTATCCTAATATGTTCTTCCTATTACCGTCTATTTTTTTGCTCAATTTAATAACGTATTCACAATTTTACTGTACTTTCTCACTGTTGCAGCGGAAATGGAATATTGTTTTGCCGCATCGGCTTGAGTAATAGACTGGTTTTGTTCTTTCGCCCATATATATGTGACGGCTGCGGCCCATGCATTTACGTTCACATGCTGAAAATCATAGGATTGTTTATATACCTGTACATATACATAAAACCAAAAGCTTAAAAGATCCTGGGTATCACTTTCATTGTGCGATTCCATCTCCAGTTCAATAACATCTGCCACCTCAAAAATCACATGTTGTTTATCCTGCCATACATACGTATATACTTCATCCAAAAGTGTACTCATATGTATGGACGACTTGATTTCTTCTAAAAGGAGCAGACGCTGCTGTTCAGGAAGCTTCTTCGCCATATACAAGCTGTAAAGCTGATCGTGAACATTTTTTGTTGCACACTTCTTTTTCGCTGTAACATCCACTTTCGATTGAAAAACCTTCGCAGCTTTTTGACTGATGCGCCAAGGCTCCTCTCCTTCTTTATCAGGAACGTCTTCCAATGCCAGCTTCCACATTTCTTTAGCGAACGCTTCACGTCCGGTATAGTAAGAGGCATATGAGAGCCAATAATGAAATGAGTTGTCTCCTTGAAATCCTTGTGTATAAAGCTTTTTTAACCATCTGTATGATAGTTTGTATTGACCAATCAATGCAAATGTTGCTCCAAGCTTATAGCGGTGTTCAAATGACATTGGATAAACGCGGCTAAGCCCGTCTGTAAGCTCCTCTACTTCTTTATGCTTATGGCAATAATAATAGAAAATTAGCTGATTGCATAACGCATGAAGATTTCCAGGGTTTTTCTCCAATACTTCATTCAGCAAATCCATTGCCTCATCAATTTTATTTAAATAAAAATAAGCTAACGCTAAATTATTATATGCAGACCAGAATTCTGGATACTCATCAATTATTTCAGTTAACAAATCCACTGCTTCTTCAAAATTCGTTGCTTCAAGCAGTCGTTTTGCTTGTTCTTGTTTTATAATCAGCATGTCGCCTAGCTGATTTTTAGGCTCTTCATCTTCTTCATCCACATCAATTGATAGTAAATCTAACAGATCTGTAGCCGATCGAAAGAGGTCACCATTTGGAAAATGCTCAATGTAATACATCGCGTATTTTTTTGATTCTTCAAACAGTCCAAGATGCGCATAGCTGTTGGCTATATAGTAGTAACAGCTTCCTAATGCATCGTCCATATGATGAATCACATGGAGAAAAAGCTCGTTGGCATCTTGATAATCTCCCTGCTCCGTTAAAGCTACTCCAACGTTTGTAAGAAGCTGTGGATTACGGGCATTTTCTTTGTTTGCACGCGTTAAATACTTGAGCGCTTTATCCGACTCCTCTTCTTCAAACGCCTGCAGCGCTTTTTCGAAATAGAAGTCACCCGTTTGCGAAAATGGAATTACTTGTGCCATTTTTTGAATTACTTTTGAGTGTTTTTCCATTAAGCCCTCCAAATAAGTTGATAATTTCGACGTTCGTAGTATATCACATTTGCCAAGAAGTTTAATACCTCTATTCAAAAAAGGAGCCTGTAAACAGTCGTTTCTGGACACAAATAAGAGAAGGTTTTGCCTCTTTTATCTAAAATGAGACAACTCCTTCTCTCCTTTCACTATGTAGCTATTAGCTAGAGTGACGCTCTTTTAATACTGATAGGACATCGTCTAAAGGCAGCTTTTGCTCACGAAGTAAAACAAGTACGTGGTACAATAAATCTGCAACTTCCCACTTCAGCTCATCATGGTCACGATTTTTTGCTGCAATAATCACTTCACCAGCTTCTTCTCCTACTTTTTTGAGGATTTTATCTACGCCTTTATCGAATAAGTACGTCGTATAAGCTCCTTCTGGCATTTCAGCTTCACGCTTAGCGATTACTTCTTCTAGCTCATTAATAATAGCAAACCGATTATCGTTTTGTTTACTTTCACCAAGAATTGTTTCATTAAAGCAGCTGTAAGCGCCCGTATGACAAGCAGGACCTTGAGGCTCCACTTTTACAACAAGAGAATCAGCATCACAGTCATATGCCATGCTCACAATTTTTTGTGTGTTTCCAGAGGTTGCACCCTTGTGCCACAACTCTTGTCGAGAACGGCTGTAAAACCATGTTTCACGTGTATCAATTGATTTTTGAAGTGATTCTTCGTTCATATAAGCCAATGTTAAAACTTCTTTGCTCACAGCATCTTGTACAATAGCTGGCACAAGTCCATCACTGTTGAATTTAATGTTTTCAATCGTCATCGAATGCTCACTCCTTGTTGTTTTGCATAGCTTTTAATTTCTTTTACAGATGTTTCTTTATAGTGAAAGATCGAAGCCGCCAAAGCCGCGTCAGCTTCCCCTTTTTCAAACGCATCGACAAAATCTTGACCATTTCCTGCGCCGCCAGAAGCAATAACAGGAACGCTCACCGCTTGGCTGACTGCTTTAGTTAATGCTAAATCAAACCCTGACTTTTCACCGTCTTTATCCATACTCGTTAACAAGATCTCACCCGCACCGCGCTTCACTGCTTCTCTGGCCCAGTCGATTACTTCCCAGTCCGTTGCGTTGCGGCCTCCGTGTGTGTAGACTCGCCATGATTGTAAGCTTTCATCATACTTAGCATCGATGGCTACCACAATACACTGAGCTCCAAAAAAGTCGGACCCTTCTGTAATCAGTGTTGGATTGAGTACGGCCGCTGTATTTAATGACACTTTGTCTGCACCAGCACGAAGCATTCTTTTCATATCTTCTAATGCATTAATTCCTCCGCCCACCGTAAAAGGAATCGCTAGCTGAGATGCTACTTCTTCTACAACATGTACCATCGTTTTGCGTCCTTCATGAGAAGCAGAAATGTCTAAAAAGACTAATTCGTCTGCGCCTTCTTCATCGTAAAATTTCGCCAACTCTACAGGATCTCCTGCATCTCGAAGTTCCACAAACTGAACTCCTTTTACCACACGGCCGTCCTTTACATCTAAACAAGGAATGATTCGTTTTGTAATCATTACGCTTTCACCTCTTGAAGTGCTTCAGCTACTGTAAACTTATTTGTATAAAGTGCTTTCCCTACGATGGCACCAATAACGCCGTCAGCTTCATATTTCTTTAGTGCATCTAGATCAGCAAGTTTACTAACTCCCCCTGATGCAATCACACCTTTTCCAGTAGCCTTAGCCATTTCAACAATTCCTTCCACATTAGGACCAGACAGCATACCATCAGTAGAAATATCCGTGAAAATAAATGTTTCCGCACCAGCATTAGCCAATTCTTTTCCTAGTTCTGTCGCTTTGATTGTAGATGTTTCCACCCAGCCTTCCGTCGCAACATAGCCATCACGTGCATCAATACCAATAGCAATACGCGCACCATATTCCTTCAGCATTTTTTTCACAAATTCAGGATTAGAAATAGCTGCACTTCCTAAAATAACACGGTCAATTCCGTTTTCTAAATAGTAAGCAACGTCAGCTTCTGAGCGAATGCCTCCTCCAATTTGCACACGTACATCTAATTTCTTTTTCACGCCTAGCACAAATTCATCATTCACGCGCTTGGCCGCTTTTGCGCCGTCTAAATCAACCATGTGAATCCACTGAGCGCCTTCACTTGCGAATTGTGTGGCCATATCTACCGGAGAATCTCCGTACACCGTTTCTTTTGAGTAATCTCCTTGAAGCAAACGGACGCACTTTCCTCCGCGCATATCAATGGCTGGATATATTTCAAATTTGCTCATACGATGGGCTCCTTTTCTCTACGAAGTTTGCATAATTTTGCAGCATTTGCATTCCGATTGCACTGCTTTTTTCAGGGTGGAATTGAGTGCCAAATACGTGTTCTTTTCCAACAACTGCTGGAACTTCGACATCATAAGGACTTGTTGCTAAAAGCACGTCTTGATCATTTGTTTTTACGTAATAAGAGTGAACAAAGTACACATGACCTTCACTGATTCCATCAAGCAGAGCAGACTGCTGATGAAAATCTAAAGAGTTCCAGCCCATATGGGGAACTTTATATGTCTGTCCTTCGGCAGTAATGCCGGGAATACGCTCGACTCTCCCTTTTAACAGTTCCAGCCCTTTTGTTACGCCGTTCTCATCGCTTTCTTCAAATAAAAGCTGCATACCTAAACAAATTCCAAGCAAAGGCATTCCTTTTGCTACTTCTTCTTTAATAAAGTCCGTCAGCTTTGTTTGATTCAGCTGTTCCATCGCATCTTTGAATGCTCCAACTCCAGGAAGAATCAGCCCTTTTGCCTTTCTTAGTTCTGCAGGATCTGCCGAGATAATATAATTATAGTTTAATCGTTCAAGAGCTTTACTTACGCTGTATAAGTTGCCCATCCCATAGTCGATAATTCCAATCATTTACAACATCCCTTTCGTCGAAGGCACACCTTTGACACGCGGATCAATCGTTGTCGCTTCGTCCAAAGCACGTGCTAAAGCCTTAAACACCGCTTCAATAATGTGGTGCGTATTTTTACCGTAGTGTACAATTACATGTACATTCATGCGAGATTCTAATGCAAATTTCCATAAAAATTCATACACAAGCTCTGTATCAAATGTACCGACGCGCGGCGCGGGAATATCACCTTTAAATTCAAAATGAGGACGATTGCTTAAATCTACTACCACTTGAGCCAACGCGTCATCCATTGGTACGAAAGCATTTCCATAGCGCTTAATTCCTTTTTTATCACCGAGCGCTTCTTTGAACGTTTGACCAAGGCAAATACCGATATCTTCCGTTGTATGGTGATCATCAATCTCCGTGTCTCCATCTGCTTTTACATCAAGGTTAAACTGTCCGTGTTTTGTAAATAAATCGAGCATATGATTTAAAAAAGGAACGCCTGTATCAATGCTCGCTTTTCCTTCTCCATCGATTCCAATCGCTAATGCAATATCCGTTTCGTTTGTTGTACGTTTAATACTTGACTCTCTCATTGTGAAACTCCTTTCAACTGTGCATGTAATAAGTAAAGAAAAGAACATTTCTACTCTTTTCTTTTAATCTCCACCTTATTTTTTAAAGCGTTCTTCAACCGCCCTTGCATGAGCTTCTAGCCCTTCTAAACGAGCAAATGCTGCGATTTTCGAGACATTTTTCTGCAGAGCTTGTTGGCTGTATGAAATGATACTAGACTTTTTCACAAATGAATCAACTGATAAAGGACTTGAGAATTTTGCTGTCCCATTTGTTGGAAGAACATGGTTTGGTCCCGCGAAATAATCGCCAACAGGTTCTGAGCTGTATCTTCCTAGAAAAATAGCACCGGCATGACGAATGGAACCTAAAAGTTCAAGCGGACTTTCAGTCATAATTTCTAAATGCTCAGGAGCTAATTGATTAACAGCTTCAATCGCTTCTTCTAATGACCCGGTCACATAAATAGCGCCATGGTTATCAATAGAAGGTTTTGCAATTTCTTTACGAGGTAAAGATTCCACTTGTCTTTCCACTTCTTCTTTAACAGCTTCGGCTAATTTCATAGAAGGTGTAACTAAAATACTTGAAGCTAATTTGTCATGTTCTGCTTGAGACAATAAATCAGCGGCCACTTCGTTCGGCTTAGCCGTATCGTCTGCTAGTAAGACAATTTCACTAGGTCCAGCAATTGAGTCAATGTCTACTAAGCCATATACTTCCCTTTTCGCTAATGCAACAAAGATATTACCTGGCCCTACAATTTTATCGACGGATTGAATTGTTTCTGTTCCATAGGCAAGTGCCCCTACTGCCTGAGCTCCCCCTACTTTATAAATCTCTTTGACCCCAAGCTCACTCGCTGCTACCACTACTCCAGCAGGAAGCGCGCCGTCTTTTCCTGGAGGTGAAACCATCACGATACGTTTTACACCTGCCACTTGAGCAGGAATGACATTCATTAAAACGGAAGAAGGATAAGCCGCAAGGCCTCCCGGTACATAAACACCTACTGCATCTAAAGGCGTTACTTTCTGCCCTAAAATGGTTCCATCTTCTTTTGTTGTCATCCAAGACTGCTCGACCATTCTTTCGTGGTAATCACGAATGTTGTCAGCAGCTTCACGAATGATTGACAGCATATCTGCATCAACCAGCTCATAAGCACGCTTCTTTTCTTGTTCTGTCACAAGCAAAGAAGAAAGCTCAACGCCGTCAAATTGGGCTGTATACCTTTTTAAAGCTTCGTCTTTTTGCTCTTGCACCTGCTTTAAAATATTTACGACAATTTCTCTTTGAGCACTCGTTCCTTGATCAATCGTACGTTTTAAGCTCACTTGTTCTGTTACACGTGTAATTTTCAATGTATGTCACCTCTTTTATACAGGTTGAACCACTTGGGCTAAACGATTCACTAAATCATCAATTCGTTCGTCTTTTAAACGATAGCTCACAGGGTTCACAATCAAACGCGATGTAATATCTTCAATGTGCTCCAATTCAACAAGTCCGTTCTCTTTTAGTGTTTGTCCTGTTGATACAATATCAACGATCCGATCAGCCAGGCCGATTAAAGGCGCTAATTCAATGGAACCATTCAATTTAATAATTTCTACTTGCTCTCCTTGCTCCCTGAAATAAGTAGATGCTACATTTGGATATTTGGTTGCCACTTTTTGAGCAATTTCTGATTTTTTAGCATTAGGCAAACCGGCAACGGCCAGATGACATTTACTAATATTTAAATCCAACAGCTCATAGACATCTCTTTCTTCTTCTAACATTACGTCTTTACCTGCAATACCAAGATCCGCTACCCCGTATTCTACATAAGTAGTAACGTCCATTGGTTTTGCTAAAATAAAGCGCATGTTCTCTTCAGGAATGTCTACAATCAGCTTGCGCGAATCGTCAAATTCTGGCGGCAATTGAAAGTCTGCTTGACGCAAAAGTTCAGCTGCTTCTTCAAAAATACGTCCTTTTGGCATTGCAATTGTTAATAGTTCACTCATTATTGTCCCCCCTTGCCTCGTTTTCCAATTAGAAACGTGACTTCTTCAAACTGTGCAGTAAATACATCAACATCATCAACGCCTGCAATTTCCTGAGTCACTACCCGGTATCCTTGCTTGCGCTGTTCAGCAGCTAAAGCTAATGCCTCATCTAAACGCTCCTGGCTATATAATATGCCGTATACTGCTGAAGGCTCATATACTTCTTCGCCCAGCGCTTCAATTAAGCGGTCGAGCTGAATTCCAAATCCTGTAGCTGGTGTTTTAGACGCAAATTTTTCAAGAAGCTGGTCATAACGTCCTCCATTACCGATATGGAAACCAACGTTTTCAGCAAAGACTTCAAATAAAATACCTGTGTAATAGCTCATATGACTGACTAAGTTAAAATCAATTTTAATTTCATCCGTTACACCGTACGCATCAAGCATATTCCATAGCTTTTTCAAATCACCGGCTGCTTTTTTACCAGCTTCGTTTTCAACTAGTTCAACCGCTTCTTCAATCTTCTTTTCATCTCCGCGCAGGTTAAGCAGCTGAAGGAGACGCTGTTTATCAATAGAAGATAGATTCAAATCTTTTACATGATTACGATAACCCACGTAATTTTTCTCATATAAAAAGCGGCGAAGCACGTTAGCACGTTCTTCATTTCCGACAATTTCTAAAAAAAGCGAATTAACAAACCCGATATGGCCAATTGCCACTTTAAATGATTTAAGTCCCGCTCTTTTTAACGCGCCGATCATGAGAGCAATCACTTCAGCATCGCTGCTCATCGTAGCGTCTCCAATTAGCTCAACGCCTATTTGTTCAAACTCCGCCGGGCGGCCGCCCTCACGCTGCTGAGCTCGGAATACATTTGCTTCATAAGCTAAGCGCAAAGGAGAATTATTTAAAAGTTTTGAAGCGGCCACACGTGCAAATGGCGTTGTTACATCCGGTCGCAGCACAAGCGTATGCCCTTCTTTATCTAAAAGTTTAAACAATTGTTGATCTAAAATAGCTGATGCGCTTCCTACCGTCTCGTAGTATTCCACAGTAGGCGTTGCCATATATTGATAGCCCCAGCTGCTGATTTCATCTGCCAGCTGATTGCGAACTTGTTTTTTTCTTTCAAAAAGAGCTGGCAGGGTATCTCTCATTCCAAGGGGTTTTTCAAACATAAATAACTTTGACATTCCGACACGTCCTTTAAGCTTGATTTTATCTATTATTGATAGGTTGATTTCGCTTTATCACGCTAATATATTAGCGAAATAACAAATTAAAGTTATTGATAGTTTACACCCGATAAAGTCAGCCGTCAACCGCCAGCTGTTCAAATTTACAAAAAAAACCACAGCTTAGTTCTTGCTAAGTTGTGGCTTTAGGCTCTGCTTCCTTGCGCTTTTCCATTTCTTCTTTTGTATAGATGACACGCATAGGGTTACCTCCAACAAAGAAACCGGGTGCTACATCTTTATGAACCACCGTTCCAGCCGCTACAACCGCTCCGTTGCCGATTGTTACGCCTGGAAGGATGGTGCTATTTGCTCCAATCATCACTTCATCCCCAATGATGACATCTCCAAGACGATATTCCGTTATCAGATATTCATGAGCGAGAATAGTTGTATTGTATCCGATAACCGTATTGCGTCCTACTTGTATTTTTTCAGGAAACATAATATCGAGCATCACCATAAGGGCAAAGGATGTTTGAGGTCCTACTTTCATCCCTAGGCACGCTTTGTACAGCCAGTTTTTCATCGAAAGAAAAGGCGTATAGCGAGCGCATTGAATGATTAGGAAGTTGCGCACTACTTTCCAAAAAGGCACGGTCTTATAGACATGCCAAAGGGAATTAGCTCCTTTAACCGGATAGCGCGTCGTTTTTCTCACTGACGTTCTCCTTTTAATATATCAATTAAATCCGTCATATTCTCTAAAATAATATCAGGATTATAAGAAGCGATATGATCTCTTCCTTTTGCGCTCCAAGCAACTCCAGCTGTTTTCGTATAAGCTCTTTGGCCAGAAACGATGTCATGATGGTTATCTCCCACCATCAGCGCTTCTTCAGGTTTAGCATTAAGCAGCTTCAGTGCTTTTTCTACTGGCTCAGGATGCGGCTTTGCATTTGTTACGTCTTCAATTGCAACAATCGTATCAAAGAACTGGTCTAACTTTGTTAACTTAAGCCCCATCATGACCGTATTTCTTTGCTTTGTTGTGACAATGCCTAATTTATAATTCTGCTCGTGCAGCCATTTAACTGTTTCAAGTACGCCTTCAAATTCTTTAACAAGCAAATCATGATTAGCTAGATTATGCGTGCGATACATCTCAATCATTTCGTTTACTTTCGTTTTATCCATTTCTACAAACGTGTCGTATAAAGGAGGTCCCATAAACTGTAAAATATCTTCACGAGTATATTGTTCAGGATAATAGTGATTAAGCGTATGAGTAAATGAAGCAATAATTAATTCATTTGTATCAATTAACGTACCGTCTAAATCAAACAAAACCGTATTAATCGTCATTATTCATTTCCTTCCCTTGCGTCAAATCAAGTTTGTGTAAATCTTGTAGCTTTTCTTCATTTACGCCTTAGATTGTGCTTCTTCATTCTCTAAGTATTTCTGTTTACTCATGCCCGTCACGCGGCGGACAATAATTAAAATAATGGCTATTACAATCAGTGCGAGTGAAACAACTTGAGCGATTCTGAGTGTATGCGTCAGCATTAAACTATCCGTGCGAAGCCCTTCTACAAAGAAGCGTCCAACTGAGTACCAGATTAAATAAGATAAGAAAATTTCTCCTTTTCGCAGACTGGTGCGGCGAAGTACCATCAACAGGATAAATCCGGCAAAATCCCATAATGATTCGTATAAAAACGTAGGGTGATAGTATGTACCGTTAATATACATTTGGTTAATGATAAAATTTGGAAGGTGCAACCCTTCTAAAAAAGCACGGGTAACCGGGCCCCCATGTGCCTCTTGATTCATAAAGTTTCCCCAGCGCCCAATGGCTTGGCCAAGGATTAAACTAGGCGCAGCAATATCAGCCAACTTCCAAAATGAAATTTTTTTTACTTTCGAATACACAATGGCAGTTAATACGCCTCCGATTAAGCCCCCATGAATGGCAATCCCACCTTGCCAAATCTGAGGTATTTCATTTAAATGCTTTGAATAGTATCCCCATTCAAAGGATACATAATAAATTCGTGCACAAATAATAGCTATTGGCACAGCAAATAAGATAAGATCAACAAATGTATCTTTTGATAAGCCTCTTCTTACACTTTCTCTTGTCGCAATATAAAGACCTAATAGAACACCTGCACCGATAATTACGCCGTACCAGTAGACCGTTAGAGGGCCAATTTCAAGGAAAACGCGATCTAACGGCTGAATAGTTGCTTCCACAAGTTAACACCCTTTCTTATAAATCTTCACGATCTCCTTCTTCAATTACATCTGTTAGACGTGCAGAAAATTGTTCTGCTGCGTTAATACCCATACGCTTTAAGCGGAAGTTCATTGCCGCCACTTCAATGATAACAGCTAAGTTTCGTCCTGGACGTACTGGCAATGTAATTTTTGTAACGTCTGTATCAATAATTTTCATTTTATCTTCTTCTAAACCAAGGCGATCATAATGTTTCTGCTGATCCCATGTCTCTAACTGAATAACAAGTGAAATTCGCTTATAGCTTCGTACAGCTCCTGCGCCGAATAGCGTCATCACATTGATGATCCCTAGTCCTCGAATTTCAAGCAAATGCTCGATTAAACCAGGCGCATTTCCTACAAGCGTGTCTTGATCTTCTTGACGGATTTCCACACAGTCATCGGCTACTAGACGATGTCCCCTCTTAACAAGCTCTAGAGCTGTTTCACTTTTACCAACGCCGCTTTTTCCCATGATTAATACACCAATTCCGTATATATCAACTAATACGCCGTGCATGGCAGTAGTAGGTGCTAGCCGGCTTTCAAGAAAATTCGTTAAATGGCTGGAAAGTCGCGTTGTTTTAAAGCTTGAACGCAGCACAGGAACTGATTCACGCTCTGAAGCTTCGATAAGTTCTTTCGGTACATCCATTTCGCGCGAAACAATGATAGCCGGCGTGATATCTGTACACATCTTTTCCATTCGAACTTTTTTTTGTTCATCATCTAATTGTTTAAAAAATGATAGTTCTGTTTTACCTAACAGCTGGATACGTTCTGCTGGGTAATATGTAAAATAACCTGCCATTTCAATACCTGGACGTGAAATATCACTTGTTGAAATAGGGCGGTCGATTCCTTCTTCTCCGCTAATAAGCTCTAATTTAAATTTCTCAATGATGTCTTTTGTACGTACTTTAACCACCGTGCATCCTCCTTTTATGAACAGTCATATACCTGTTCATGTCTACAGTATATCCAACTCTCGCTTTTATGTCGCGTTTGGTTCTAGCCATTTTATTTTATCATTAATACGGAAAGAAAAGAAAAAAAAGATGGCATAGGCTGCATCACCTTACCATCTTTTTTAGAAAATTAAATATTGCAAGAAAGTTATCTTCTATTTTGAAGCGGTTCAACAATGACTCGTTGAATAAGCGCATTTAAAAGCGACATAATTACTGAGGCTAAAAGCGCTGTACCAAACCCGTCAATATTAAAAGAATCTCCCATAACACTTTGTGTAATCATCAGCGTAATGGCATTAATGACGAATAAAAACAGCCCAAGCGTAAGAAATGTCACCGGCAGGGTAAGTAAAATTAAAATCGGCTTAACAAACACGTTCAAAATAGATAGAATCAAGCTCGCGATAATAGCTGCACTGACTGATTCCAAGTGGAAAGTGTCGATATAACCTGCAATTACGATTAATACGAGGGCATTGATTAAAATACTAATGATTCCACGCAATAACATTTTTAGAAATCTCCTTCTTCATTTGGAACTAAAAACACAAAAATCATATATAAGATGACCGGAGTACCTACTGTAAAAAATAAACTGATGATAAACAATACGCGGAGTAGTGAAGCATCTATTCCGATATACTGAGAAATACCGCCGATAACACCCGCAAGCTTGCGATTTGTTCGCGAACGATACAACTTTCGCACGTTAATCATCTCCTTTGTTTTTTTACTAAAACAAGCGTTTTCTATTTTATAACAATTGAGCCCGTTTTGGATTCAGCTAACAATTTATAGCCTTTCGGCGAAGCGACATTTGCTTTGAAACGAAGTTGTTTCATCACCGTTTCTTTTTTCTCATCTACTATTTCCATCTCAGGAAGTGTACACGTAAAATTCCCAAAGTTAGATTTCAAATCTCCATCAACGGAGAGATGAGGCGGCGTATAGAGCGTAATGCTTCCTGTAGTCGTTTTGAAAAATGCTTTTTCAATGCGCTCTCCTTTTAAATACGTATCAATATCTCCGTTAAATGTCTGAACATCAATCTTTTTTGTATCTCCATCAAATTTAACCGTTCCATTGATTGTTTCAAGCTCACATTTCGAAGCGAGTATTCGAGAAAGTTCCATGTGCCCGTTTGATGTCTCCATTTCGAGAGAATGGCTGTTCACATCGTAAAAGCGGATGGTACCATTAGCTGTTTTGGCTTTCAGGTCTCGTACGCTTAGTCTTTCCCCATCGATTGAACCATTAAACATACGGAGCTTGACGCGTTCATATTCCATTTCTGGAATATAAATAATCGCTTTCACTTTCATTTGCTTTTGCTGAATTGAAAAGCGCAATTTGCCATTTTCAATGGAAAATGCCGTATGCTGCAAGAAAGTGCGGCGTGCTTCATCCGAATTCTCTACTTTGTAGATAGCAGCTTCACACTCTATTCGTACTTCTGTACTTCCCCAAGGTCGGAGTTGGACGCTTCCATTTGCTAAATCTACGTCAATCTCTTGAATATATGCTTCTGATTGTTGAAAGATGTGCTGAACGTCAATCGAAGGACCAAAGTTAAAATCTAAATCTCCTTCTTTTACTTTTTTTACCGTTTGATCTACAAATGTAAATAATTTTTCCTTTAAAGAGCTTTGAGATGACTTAGAAGCGTACGTTTTTTTCTGTTTTCCTCCTACATAAGGGGATAGCTCAGCTTTATCAGGCGTAGCATAGGAAGAATCATTAGCTGAGTCTTTTTCCAATGAATTCAGCAAAGTTAAAGCCTCATCTACGCTAAGTTTCCCTTCTTCTACCATCTGTAAAATTTGTTTACGCTTTTCACTCATACCTTCCATCTCCTCTTTACGTTTTAGTCATTTAACTTTTATCTGCTTAATATTTGTATCCCTTTTACAATATTCCATACAAACACAACAACATTAACTAAAGAAACAACAACTAAAGCTACAATTAAAAGAATAAATACCGTTCCACTAGAGCCAGTAAGAGCAGGAAGCAAGAAAAATAAGAACAAGATCGCTGTAGCGATAGGTAATAAATGTGACAAAAATGCAGTTTTTGCATGTTTCTTTACTTCTATGTTATGAACAACAAAATAAATAATAATAGGTAATAAAAATGGTGCAAAGAAAACGCTAAAATAATTTAAGGAAGATAGTATGCGATTTCCTTCCATAATAATCAGCTCCTTATATCATGTATTACGGTTTAATGAGTTAAAAAGTTTCATTCTTTATAAAAAAGACACCAATGCTGGTGTCTTTTAACGAGTTAATGCCTCTGCTTTTTCAACTTTTTTCTCCATACGCTTGCGGTCACGTTCTAAAATTGGCTTCAAATAATGACCAGTATAGGATTCTTTTACTTTTGCCACTTCTTCTGGCGTACCCGTAGCCACAATTTGTCCGCCTTTATCTCCACCTTCAGGCCCTAAATCAAGCAGGTAATCAGCTGCTTTGATGACGTCTAAATTATGTTCGATCACTAAAACCGTATCTCCATTTTCAACTAAACGCTGGAGCACTTTTAATAATCGTGCAATATCATCGACATGAAGACCGGTAGTCGGTTCGTCTAAAATGTACAGCGTTCTTCCTGTTGAGCGGCGGTGAAGCTCTGAAGCTAATTTTACACGCTGTGCCTCTCCACCGGATAAAGTAGTAGCCGGCTGTCCAAGGGTGATATAGCCAAGTCCTACATCGTAAATTGTCTGCAGCTTCCGCTTAATCTTTGGAATGTTTTCAAAGAAGTGAAGCGCGTCTTCAACGGTCATATCCAACACATCTGAAATGTTTTGATCTTTGTATTTCACTTCTAAAGTTTCACGGTTATATCGTTTGCCCTGGCAGACTTCACAAGGGACGTATACATCTGGCAAGAAATGCATTTCAATCTTGATAATACCGTCTCCTCGACAAGCTTCACAGCGGCCGCCTTTCACGTTAAAGCTAAAACGGCCTTTTTTATATCCGCGCACTTTTGCTTCGTTTGTTTGGGCAAATACATCTCGGATGTCATCGAATACACCTGTATAAGTTGCAGGGTTCGAACGAGGCGTACGGCCTATGGGAGACTGATCAATATCGATGACTTTATCTAAGTGTTCAATGCCTTTGATTTCTTTATGTTCTCCTGCTTTGCTTTTTGCTTTATGCAGCTTTTGCGCCAATGATTTATGAAGGATATCATTTACCAGCGTACTCTTACCTGATCCAGATACACCTGTAACAGCCGTGAACATACCTAACGGAAGCTTTGCTTTTACATTTTTTAAATTATTTTCTTTTGCTCCTATAATTTCAATCATCCGATCTTTATCTATTGACCGTCTTTCCGCTGGAAGAGGAATAAACTTCTCTCCTGATAGATATTGACCCGTTAAAGAGTTTTCATCCTTCATCACTTCCTGAGGCGCACCTTGAGAAACAACAGCACCTCCGTGTACGCCGGCTCCTGGTCCGATATCAATTAAATAATCAGCTGCCATCATCGTATCTTCGTCATGTTCTACAACAATCAACGTATTTCCAATATCGCGCATATCTTGCATCGTGCGAATTAAGCGATCATTATCACGCTGATGAAGACCGATAGAAGGTTCATCTAAAATATAAAGAACCCCCGTCAAACGAGAACCAATTTGAGTAGCTAAACGGATCCGCTGTGCTTCTCCTCCCGAGAGAGTTCCAGCAGAGCGGTTTAATGTTAGGTAATCAAGCCCCACGTTAATGAGAAAGCTTAGACGCTCACGAATTTCACGCAGTATCATATCCGCAATCTTCATGTCTTTTTCAGATAGGCTGAGACTTTCAAAAAAATCATATGCTTCTTTTACGGAGAAGCGGGTTGTATCTCCTATATGCTTTTCGTCAATAAGCACCGCTAAGCTTTCGCGTTTTAAGCGATTTCCTTTACATTTTGGGCAAGCTTGCTGAGCCATGTACTTTTCCATTTGCTCACGGATATAATCTGAACTTGTTTCATGATAACGACGCTCTACATTCCGAAGCACGCCTTCAAATTCGATATGATTTTCTCTTACTTGGCCAAAATCATTTTCATAGCGAAAGTAAATTTTTTCTTTACCGCTGCCATATAATACTTTATCAAATAAATGTTCCGGGATATCTCGCACCGGCACGTCCATATCGATGCCGTAATGTGTACATACGGCTTCAAGCAGCTGCGGATAGTATTGAGAACTTGTTGGCTCCCAAGGTGCAATTGCGTGCTGACGAAGCGTTAAGTCATAGTTAGGAATAACTAAATCTTTGTCCACTTCCAATTTCGTTCCTAACCCGTCACACGTTGGACACGCCCCGTACGGACTATTAAATGAAAACATGCGGGGCTCAAGTTCTCCAATGGAGAAACCACATTTTGGACAAGCATGATGCTCACTAAAAAGCAGTTCTTCTTCACCTATCACATCAATAATTACTTTCCCTTCTCCGAGGCGAAGAGCTGATTCCAAAGAGTCCGACAAACGAGCGGCTACACCTTCTTTTACAACAACGCGATCAATTACTACTTCAATGGAGTGCTTTTTGTTTTTTTCCAGTTCAATTTCTTCTGTTATTTCACGCATTTCTCCGTCTACTCGAATGCGAACGTACCCTTCCTTTTTAATATCTTCTAACACTTTTACGTGGGTACCTTTTCGGCCAGATACCACAGGTGCCAGTACTTGAAGCTTTGTACGTTCAGGGTACTCTAAAATTCTATCTACCATTTGCTCAATCGTTTGAGATGTAATTTCAATTCCATGATTAGGACAAATCGGCTTTCCTACACGAGCAAACAAAAGGCGCAAATAGTCATAGATTTCGGTCACAGTTCCGACGGTTGAACGAGGGTTTCGGCTCGTTGTTTTTTGATCGATTGAAATAGCAGGCGACAATCCTTCGATTGAATCTACATCGGGCTTATCCATTTGACCTAAAAACTGTCTTGCATATGCCGAAAGCGACTCGACATAACGTCTTTGTCCTTCTGCATAGATTGTATCGAAAGCTAAAGAAGATTTACCAGAACCTGATAACCCTGTTAATACTACTAATTTGTCTCGCGGGATTTCAATATCGATATTTTTCAAATTGTGGGCTCGTGCACCTTTTACCACGATTTTTTCCATCGCCATGTTTTATCACCCTTCCGCTTTTAATTCTAGAATCAAGTCACGAAGCTCAGCTGCGCGTTCAAAGTTAAGCGCTTTGGCTGCTTCTTTCATTTCTTGTTCCATTTCTTCTACGAGCTTTGCTTTTTCTTTTTTGTTGAGCTTATCAAATGCCGGTGCTTCTTCATACGTTTCTGTATCTTCTGCTACTACTGTTGCACGAATTGAGCCTCGAACTTCTTTTTGAATCGTTGTCGGTGTAATACCATGCTCTTCATTGTAAGCTTCTTGAATACTTCTACGACGCTTGGTCTCATTGATAGCAATGTTCATGGAGTTTGTGATGCGATCTGCATACATAATGACATGTCCATTAGCATTTCGTGCAGCACGTCCGATGGTTTGAATAAGCGATCGTTCTGAACGCAAGAATCCTTCTTTATCCGCGTCTAATATAGTTACTAACGAAACTTCCGGAATATCTAAACCTTCACGAAGTAAGTTAATTCCTACAAGCACATCGTACTTTCCAAGCCGCAGCTCTCGGATAATTTCAATACGCTCGAGCGTCTTCACTTCAGAGTGAAGATATTGAACTTTAATGCCGATTTCTTTTAAGTAGTTCGTTAAATCCTCGGACATTTTCTTTGTTAACGTCGTAACGAGTACTCGTTCATTTCGCTTAATCCGGTCGTGAATTTCTCCAATTAAATCATCAATCTGCCCTTCAATTGGTCGAACTTCAATATTTGGATCCAATAATCCCGTTGGACGGATAATTTGTTCAATCACATCAGGTGCCTTCTCAAGTTCATAAGGACCTGGTGTTGCGGAAACATGAACCATTTGGTTAATATGCTGTTCAAATTCATCAAATTTAAGCGGGCGGTTATCTAATGCGGAAGGCAAGCGGAAACCATGGTCCACTAACACTTGTTTACGCGCTTGGTCCCCATTGTACATTCCTCTAACTTGAGGAATCGTAACGTGTGATTCATCCACAACAAGAAGGAAATCTTCAGGGAAGAAGTCCAGCAGTGTATAAGGTGTAGAACCAGCGGGACGAAGCGTTAAATGACGAGAGTAGTTCTCGATTCCCGAACAAAAGCCCATTTCTCTCATCATTTCTAGGTCGTAGCGCGTGCGCTGCTCCAAGCGCTGCGCTTCTAAAAGCTTGCCTGCTTCTTTTAGCTTCTCTAGCTGTTCTTCTAGTTCTTTTTCAATATTTTGAATGGCAACACGCATTTTTTCTTCTCTCGTGACAAAGTGAGATGCCGGGAAGATAGCTACATGTTCACGATCACCAATGATTTCTCCTGTTAGAGCGTCAACTTCTCGGATGCGGTCAATTTCATCGCCGAAAAACTCGACGCGAATACAGTGTTCATCTCGAGACACAGGGAAAATCTCCACAACATCACCGCGAACGCGAAACGTTCCGCGCTTAAAGTCAATATCATTTCTTTCGTACTGTACATCTACTAGCGTACGAAGCAGCTGATTACGCTCTTTTTCCATTCCTACTCGAAGAGATACGACCATTTCTTTGTATTCTTCCGGAGACCCTAAGCCATAAATACAGGATACGCTGGCAATAATAATGACATCTTTTCGTTCAAAAAGAGAAGAAGTTGCCGAGTGACGAAGTTTATCAATTTCATCATTAATGCTTGCATCTTTTTCAATAAATGTATCTGTTTGAGGTACATAGGCTTCAGGCTGATAGTAATCGTAGTAACTGACAAAGTATTCGACTGCATTATTAGGAAAAAACTCTTTAAACTCACTGTACAATTGACCAGCAAGCGTTTTGTTATGAGCCATAATTAGTGTCGGCTTATTTATTTCCTTAATAACATTAGACATGGTGAAAGTTTTTCCCGTTCCTGTAGCACCTAACAAAACTTGATGCTGCTTACCTTCTTTAATTCCTTTCACGATCTTTTCAATTGCCTTTGGCTGATCACCCTGCGGTTGATATGGGGATACTAATTCAAACTGATCTTTCAAATGAAGGCCTCCGTTTCTATTTTCTTGTTTTATCTATTTTTATTACGATATGTAAAAACCGAAAACGCGAACTGATATTCGTATTTTATCACTTTATAATCATAAATGAAACTAATGAGTATTAATCTTATATAGTGTTTGTTTGTTTTTATTTTTTACCCTGTTACTTTATTACCCACTAAATTCTTATACTACCCTTTTCGAAGGGAATACAACTCTTTAGATGAAAGCAATAAAAGAAAGTAAGCTTCGTTATTGTTTGAAAAAGATAGGCTTTTGCGCCAATTTCTAAATTATGATACAGTATAAAAAATATGTACTGAGAGGGGTTTAGTATGGCAAGCGTTGATCAAGTTCTTATAAATAACTCCTTTATAACAGTTGAAGAATCAACTTCTTTAGCTAAAGTGACATCTGAACTTTCAAACTATGACTTCGTCGTAGTCACAGCAAGTACCTTTTATGTAATACAAAAAGATGAACGATACCTGTTAACAGGTCATGACGAGGCATCGTCCATAAAAAAAGTAATAGCGGATACAAATTGGCCTTCATCTTCTACTTCTACGTTAGCCAATTTACAAGCCAACACAAACTGGAACAGACCAGTCCTCATTCAAGCAGAAAACCAAGAAACCACAATAGGACTTGTAACACCTTCGCAGTGGATTACACATTTGCATAGCCAAAATGAGATATTAGCTTCCTATTTTGATACATTGGCAGAAACCATTAATGATGCAGTGACAGCGGTCGATAATGAAGGAAATGTAATCTTGTGGAATACTGCTGCGGAACATACGTATAAGATTCAGAGAGATGATATTATTGGTAGAAAAATCGGAGAGCATTTCAAAGATGAATCCATCATTCTACATACGATTCTAAATGAAGGGCGCCCTGTACGCGGAACGTATCATCGTCCTAATGAACAAACTCACGTGCTCATCAATGCATCTCCTATTATAAGAAACAATCGAGTCATAGGTGGAGTCGCAACTGAACATGACATTACCAATATTGTAAGATTAAATGAAGAAATTGATGTGTCTCTTCTCATTCCAAAAGATAATCCATTTTCTTCTTTCGCGGGTATCAGTCCTGAAATTAAGCAAGCCGTTGACATTGCCAAAAAAGTGGCATCTACAGATATGCCTATTTTATTAACAGGAGAACCTGGTTCTGGGAAAGAAATGCTGGCTCAGGCCATCCACTACGGTGGAGCCAAACATAAAGAACCTTTTTTATCTTTAAATTGCGCCACTATTCCATCGGGACTCCTGGAAATTGAGCTCTTTGGTCATCAAAAAGATGTCTTTTCAGAAGATCCAACAACCATTGCGGGAAAACTGGAGCAGGCTCACAACGGGACGTTATTTATTGAAGAAATTGATAAAATGCCTCTTGAAATTCAAGTTAAGTTTCTGCGTTACTTGGAAGAACGATCCTTTTATCACGTTGGAGGCACGGAAGAAATTCAAGTTCAAACCCGAATTGTAGCCTCTACCACGACGCCTTTGGAAGAGTTGCTAAAAGCCGGTGAATTCCATGAAAATCTTTACTATTTGCTGACCGTCATTAACATTATAATTCCGCCGCTTCGAGACCATAAAGAAGACATCGAAGCATTGACACAGCAATTTGTACAGGAATTCAGCAAGAAGTATAAAAAGAAGGCTCCTTTCATTAGCTCTGAAGTTCTCGAAGCCTTTATGCAATACGATTGGCCAGGCAATATTCGCGAGCTGAGAAATACGATTGAACGAATGATTTTTCTAAGTGATCAGTCGTTGATTACCCTTACGCACCTTCCTGACAATCTGAAGGATGCAAGTTCTTTCACAGAAGTTCAAAAAGAAGAAGATTCTCTTCAAGAAGCTAGGCTAATAGAAGAGACTCTTCAAAAAACCTATGGAAACAAAAGTGCAGCAGCAGATTTGCTTGGCATTTCACGCGGCACCCTTTACAACAAAATCAAAGAATACGGACTAAACTAATCAAAAAATTCGACACGAAGCTCAGGGTACTTGTGTCGAATTTTTTATGTTTCTTTGACTGAACTTATTTGGAGAAATTTTTTAATACGAACCATACATTGGCGGGGCGTTCGGCTAGGCGTCTCATGAAATAACCAAACCAATCAATTCCGTAAGGAACATACACCCTTACTTTATATCCTTCTTTTACTAGACGGTCCTGCAGCTCTACGCAAATTCCATAAAGCATTTGGAACTCAAATTGGTCATTTGAAATACCATTTTCTCTTACTAATCGTTTTGTGTACTGAATCATTTCTTCATCATGACTTGCTACAGCTGTATAGTGACCATTTAATAAATGCATTTTAATGATTTTTTTATAGTTTTCATCTACGTCTTTCTTTTCTGGAAATGATACTTCTGGTGATTCTTTATAAGCTCCTTTTACTAGACGTAAATTAGCTTGATATTGATGTAAGTCATTCATATCTTGTTCTGTACGATGAAGATACGCTTGAATCACAATTCCAACATTATCAAATTCTTTGCGTAATTCTTTATACATATCAAGGGAGATTTGGCAGTGCAAGTAGTCTTCCATATCAATTCGAACAAAAATATTATTCATTCTGGCCGTGTGTAGAATTCTGCGCATATTTTCCATACAAAGCTCTTTGCTAATATCCAATCCTAAAGAAGTCATCTTTAATGATAAATTTGATTGAACGCCCGATTCTGCAATGGCTTCTAGTGTCTGAATGCACATGGCAGTAGACAACCTGGCTTCCTCTTCTGTAAAAACAAATTCTCCTAAATGATCAAGTGTAACAACTTTTCCACTATTGTTAAGCTCCTTAGATGTGTGAATTGCTGATTCGGTTGAGTCTCCAGCAACAAAACGAGCTGCTCCCATCCTCAATCCATACTTTTTAGCTAATTTGTTTATTGAATGATTTTTGCCAAGCGACTGAAACATCGTTCTCATTAATACTTCCATCAATCCTAAACCTCCTTTTATTTTTTAAAATCAAAAATAAACTAAATTTTCAGATTAATATTTTTATTTTTCTATACCCTTCTCACATTTCTGTACACTTATTTAAATAAATTTATACATAAGTGTTTAAAATATTTTAAATATAAACATATTTGTCTAATTGATTTGATTATACTCGCTCATTAAATGAACCGAAACAATATTGTTATAAGTTCTAACTCACTTTTTTACACACAAAAGCTCTCCACGTTGTGCAGAGAGCTTTTGTGTACAGTTTAATAATAAGCGATTAACTTATCATCAAACCAACAATCTTTATTTTCCAGCTGCTAGCATGCTTTTTGCATATATAAAACCGATGGCTGCTGAAAGTAAATCTATTAAAATAATAAGCGGATAATCTGCGTACCCTTTATATACAGAAACAGCTATCAACAAAAGCGTCAGCGCTGTGGCAACATATAAGTTATATGTTACTCTAGCAAACAGAACAAGTAATATGGCGGGTAGAAAAACTGCGGCAATCGTTTTGACTTCCACAAACATTTCTCCTTTTTATCCGTCTTTTAACCAGCTTGTGAATCACGTTTTGTATAATTGTGTACAAACAAAATACCTAGTTCATGATGTTCGTTGTCATACAATGCTCGCTGAGTAAAGCGAACTTCTCCATTTTCGTCAATAACTTCCAGCTTACAAAAAGCACGGTTATTAACTTGTAATGCTTCATAAAATTTATGGACTTCAGATACAGCGATTCCATTTACCTTAATAATCACTTCTCCTACTTTCAAACCCATTTTCTCTGCCGGAGAATGAGGGATGATTCCTAATACAACCAAACCTTGTGTACGCTTAGTAAACAGTGCGGGCGCTTTTTCATCGCTTCGACGCTGCTGCAAACGAATCCACTCTCTTCCTATGATCGCTAGAATAACAACAGCTACAGCGGCAAGAGGATAAAAAATAGCAGCAATCGTAATGATCGTTAATCCTACGCCTAATGCTAATACACGCTTACCAGTAAATTCAATAGATTTAAACGGCACCATACTTTGAATTCGCTGATAAAAACCGATAGCAAAAGGAACAAAAAACAGGCTAAATGATGTTCCGTCAATAGATAACACAGGCCACCATGGAAACACAGACGTAATGGCGCTGCCTGGAATTAAGACAAAAAGCGGGACAACCCATAATTTTTGAGAGTAATGAGCTCCAATTTCCTGCCCTCTTTTACTTTTCACAATGGCTGGAGACGTACCTTTTGCTCCAAATTTCCAAATTAAATATCCTTCTGCTAATACAAGCAGAGACATTAAAATAGTCAGAGAAGGTAAATCTGCGTTATGAGCTTGCACAGACCACGTTTGAATAAATCCTTCACCGAAACCAGATGCCGGAATAAGCAAGGTTGCAAGCACAGCCAGTCCTACGGTGTAAGAAGGAGAAAGCCATTTAAACGTCCAAGGGCCGCTTATGATAAAAGTTAAAACAGCTACAAGTACAATCATTCCTATAGATACATAGACACCTAGCAACACGGTAACAACGGATAAAATCAACCCAATAATGATACCTGGAAAAAATAAATATTTTGCTTCTAAAATAAAATCAAACACGCGAACATGAAAATTCTGACGCTCTCTCTTGACGCGAGAAAGACCTACAAAAAACGAGACGAGCAGAAATAGATAAGTTAGCGGATGTAAAAACAAACGCCCGATACCTTTTAAGAGCTCTAATGCAAAATCCATTTTTTCACCACCTGTAATTTTTCACATTTTTATTACAACATTTACGATTGATTGTTATGTAACATAGGCTTCTTTATTTTATCAAAATGCATCACTAACCGACAATGTTGTTTTTACTAAAAAAGTTCCGTGCTTTGGAAAAGCACGGAACTTTTTCTACTTCTTATTGACTAGCTAGCTTTAAAGCCGTTTGAAGCTGACGATCTTCATCTTTTGATTTAATTTTTTCTAGAAGTTTTGTTTGTAAAAGCGCTGCTGTATCTTCATCGATTTCACCTGTAGCTTTTTGCTTATTGGCTTTTTGGAATGCAGTTACAGCTGTTTCTGTCTCTTTACTAAAATATCCGTCTGTACGTCCAGGTTCAAAGCCAAGGCCTTTTAGCATCACTTGAGCATTCTTCACTTGGTCACCTGTCATATCACGTGTTAATGGCTTTTTATCAACTTGAATTGGATTTGCATAATAATAATCCGGCTGCTTGACTTCTACTGTTGGTTTTATACCTTTTTCGTTAATCCAGTTTCCATCAGGCGTTAGCCATTTATAGAACGTTAATTTTAAATTACTGCCGTCTTCCATTGGAACAGCTTGTTGAACGGTTCCTTTTCCATAGGATTTTTCACCGACTAGCTTGTATCCTCCTGCTTCTTTTAATGCCCCGGCAAGAATTTCAGAAGCGGATGCACTTCCTCCATCAATCAAGGCCACAATTGGATAATCCTTTTGCTTTTTCATTGAAGAAACCACTTTTTGACGTTCACCGTTACGATCTTCAATTTGGATATATGGCTTTTTATTCGTTACTAATTTATCAAGCATTTTTTCAACGCTCGTTAAATAGCCACCAGGATTTCCCCGAACGTCTAGAACTAAGCCATCAATATTTTTATTTTCAAGTTTTTTCAACTGTTTCGTAAATTCGTCTCCCGTTGATTCAGAGAATGACGTAATTTCCATGTAGCCAATTTTTTTATTGTTTACATTTTTAACAGAAGAATAGACGGTTTCAATTGGAATCTCATCTCTTACAACTTTTACTTTCATCGTTTCTTTCACGCCCGGTCGTTGAACATCTAATGTCACGGTAGAGCCTTTTTTACCGCGAATTTTTAATACTGCTTCATTCAATTCCAGACCCGCGATACTTTTACCATCGATCTTTAAAATCTGATCATTTGGTTTTAATCCTGCTTTTTCCGCAGGAGATTGTTTAAACGGAGCTACGATTGTTACTTTTCCATCTACCATGCTTACTTCAGCGCCAATTCCCTCAAACGATGAATCAAGAGACTGCGTGAATTGCTGTGCCGTTTTCTTATCCATGTAAGATGAGTGAGGGTCTCCTAAGGTTTGTACCATTCCTTGGATTGCGCCATCTAATAATTTTTTGTCATCTACATCTTTGTAATATTTTGAAGATATCAGTTCATAAGCTTGCTTGATTTTGTCTAGCTCTTCCTTTTCCACTTTACTATCATTTGAAGAAGTTGTAAGGGGGGTACTGACCGTTCCAGCATTTGCATACTGAATGCCAAAATATGTACCTGCTGCTCCAACAACTAAGGAGAGTGCCATTAATAGTGCAACGATTTTCCGATTCAAGTTCTTTCATCCTCCTCAACCTTAAGCCATCTCTTCTTATTATAATAGATACAACCAAAACTATGTAATAAAAAGGATGCATGTGTTATTTGTAGCAAAAGGCACCACACAAATCAAGTGCGATGCCTTTTTGTTAAACTATATGTTGAGCTTGTACCACGTATGCTAGGAACTTAAAATTTAATATAACTTTCAGGGTTTACAGCGGAACTTTTACCTTTCCAATCGCCTTTATGCAATTCAAAATGCAGGTGAGCACCAAACGAACGTCCTGTGTTCCCTATATAACCTAATTGTTGACCTTTATTGATAGATTGACCGCTTGAGACGCTGTAGCTCTCTAAATGAGCATAAACTGTAACCCACGTCTGACCTTCTACATTGTGACGAATAAATACGGCATTACCAAAAGAAGAAGAATGATATGCTCTAATTACCTTTCCGCTTGCCGCGGCTACAACTGGCACACTTTCTCCTCGCTTTCCAATATCAATACCGTAGTGTCCTCTTCCAAACGTTTCTCGATACCCAAAATGAGATGTTACCGGGCCCTTTGCCGGCCTCATAAACGACCCGCTTGTAACAGGGGGTGCCTCCTCTGTTGCCCCGGCTTTTTCAATTTCTTGCTGTTGAGCTTGTGCTGCATTTTTTTGATCAGCTAAAATAGAAGCTTGCTCTTCTAATCCAACGGCTTCTTCATTAAATTCTTTTTCCTGATCTTTGAGCGTTTGCATGAGCTGATTCTTTTCATCCACTTGTTTTTGCAGCTGCGCACGAAGATTTTTAAGTTCTTCAAGCGCTTGACTTACTTCCGTTAGCTTGTTTTGAACTTTTGTTTCTTTCTCTTCTTTTGCCTTTTTATCGGCTTCATGCTGCATTAACAAATCACGGTCAGCCCCTACAATTGTCGAAACCGCACTCACTCTGCTAATAAAGTCTCCGAAGCTTTCAGAGCCTAGCAGTACATCTATGTAATCCACAGACCCGCCATTTTCTTGTAAAGCACGAGCACGTTTTTTTAATAGCTCATTTCGTTTTTCAATTCTTTTTTTTACAACGTCAATCTCGCTTTTCAGCTTCTCGATGTCTTGCTTTACTTTTTCTACTTCAGATTCACGGCTGCGGATATCTGCATTCGTTTGTCCGACTTCTGAATCCAAGCGCGCGATCTCAGCTTCTTCGTTTTTTTGCTTTTCTTGAACCTCTTTTAATTTCTCTTTATTTTGATTAATATTTTGGTTCACATCATCACTTTTTTTCTCTAAATCACTGAGTTTAGTAGTGCTGGCACTTTGTGCATAAGCAATTTTTTCATCACCTATCCAAACCGCACTTAGTCCAACTAAAACTGCTGCTGTCATTACTAATGTCTTACGTGTCATTTGTTTCTCCCCATCTGCACATATTTCCCCGTATAAACGGGCATTAGCAAGACCCCCATTAGCACTTTTTTCTATTTTTATGTGTAATTACACAACAACCTCACATTTGATAAACATCAAATGTGAGGTTGTTGTAATCTATTATGTTAAAAATCTATTCTTATTTTCGCAAGAACTTACGGATGGATAATGTACTTCCCCACATCCCAATTAGACCGCCGATCACTAGTAATAATAGCGACACTTGAAGCACGAATGGAAAGGCAGGTAAAAGTTCAAAGAATCCATCAAACTTAGGTTGAACTTCATTATATAAAACGCTGTACACACCGATAATAACTGCAATTGGCACAATAGAACCAAGCACTCCTAAAAACAGACCTTCAATAAAGAACGGCCAGCGAATAAAGGAGTTCGTGGCTCCAACTAAGCGCATAATTTCAATCTCTTCACGGCGAGCTACAATCGTAATTTTAATTGTATTTGAAATTAGGAACATTGCTGTAAATAGAAGCCCTAAAATCAGCACTACTCCGATATTACGAGCTACTTTCAGCACTTTAAATAACTTTTCAACTTGATCTTGTCCGTATTGAACTTTTGCTGCATACGGATATTTCTCAATTTGTTTAGCTACTTTTGCGACATCAGTCGGCTCTTTTGTTTTAACAACAAATACATCATTTAATGGGTTTTGCTGTTCAAACGGTTCAAAAGCTTGTCCTTCATCACCCATACTATTAATTAAATCTTTTAACTCTTTATCTTTAGAAGAAAACGTCACCGTATCAACTTGCTTAATTGCATCTAGCTTTTCTTTCATTGCTTTTCGATCCTCTGCTGTAGCTGCAGCATCAACGTGAACGCGAATTTCCACATCATTTTCAATCAATTTGGCAATGTGGTTTAAATTCATCATCAACATAAAAAATACGCCTACAAGCAAGAGCGTCACGGTAACAGCACTTGCAGATGCGAATGTCATCCAGCCGTTTCTTCCTAAACTTTTAGATCCTTCACGTAAGTGGCGACCGAATGTCCTAGCCTTCATATCCGTATTCACCTCTTACTTCATCGCGCACAACATTTCCATTTTCAATCGCAATTACGCGCTTTCGAATTGTATTTACAATTTCACGGTTATGCGTTGCCATTAAAATAGTCGTACCGCGTTTATTAATCTCCTCAAAGATATCCATAATTTCCCACGAAGTCTCCGGATCAAGATTCCCTGTCGGTTCGTCGGCGATGACAACCTTAGGACTATTCACAATTGAACGCGCAATAGACACACGCTGCTGCTCTCCTCCAGATAGTTCATCAGGGAAAGAATCCATTTTACCCTTTAACTTAACAAGCTCTAGCACCTTTAGCACTCGCTTTTTAATTTCTTCGGGACTTTGCTCAATTACTTCTAGTGCAAAAGCAATGTTTTCATAGACCGTTAATTTTGGAAGCAGCTTGAAATCTTGAAAGACTACACCAATATGACGTCTAAAGATAGGAACTTTGCTATCTTTTATTTTTGCTACATTTGCACCGTTTACAATGATATTTCCTGAAGAAGGCTTTTCTTCACGATACATCATTTTAATAAAAGTGGATTTTCCTGCTCCACTTGGTCCTACGATATAAGCAAACTCACCTTGATTAATCTTGATGCTAATGCCATTGATTGCTTTTACACCGTTCGGATACGTTTTATATACATTTTGCATTTCAATCATAAGTAATCACCTAATCAAGTGTGTTATTTTAATACTATGTAAAACTTGTCAAAATACGACAAAACTCTACAATTCAAACCAAAAATTCGACTCTTCTCACGCGCTTTCTCATTATAACATCACTCTTCGTGAAAATAAGCCCCAAAAATATTACATTTTTATTTCAAATATGACATAAGTAGGATATTTTTAGCAAGGTATGAGAATTTATCCTTATTTTTAATTCTGTTGTTTTTGCTGTGCATTTTTTTACGAATATCGTTAGACAAAGCACATTCATGTCTACTTTTTTCACAAACAAGGTATGATAAATAAGAAAAACGATGAGGAGAGATAACATGATCACCATTTATGGAAGTTCACGAGAAAACGGAAATACGGAGGAATTAGCTAAAGTAGTGTTAAAAGATATCAATACGGAAGAAGTTTACTTGCGCCGGCATACCATTAACCCTATTACTGATATGCGTCACGATGAACTTGGATTTACCAATCAACAAGATGATTATTATGATATAGCGAAAAAGATGGCAGCGCACGACACTATTTTATTTGTTACGCCTCTTTACTGGTACGGTATGAGCGGATTAATGAAGAACTTTATGGATCGTTGGTCTGAAAGTCTTAGAGATTTGACAATCAACTTTAAAGAACAAATGAAAAATAAGCGCGTGTATGTATTAGTAGTGGGGGGCACAGGTGCATCTATAAAAGCTCTTCCTCTTATTATGCAATTTCAATACATTGTCGATTTTATTGGCTCTTCCTTTAGCGGATACATCATTGGAGAAGCAAATGCACCTGGAGACATAACAAAAGATGTCAAAGCTCAAAAGCAAGCCATTGTCTTAAATCAAGAATTAAAGCAGCTTTAACACAAAAATAAGACGGATACCCGTCTTATTTTTTCTTTGCCAGCCAAGCAGCAACTTTTTTTGCATCTTCTTCATTGATTAGTCCTTTTGGCATACCGCCTTGACCATTGTTAATAATGTTTTGAATTTCAGCTTCTGAGTGCTTGCTGCCTACATGCTGCAAGCTTGGCCCATTCGCTCCTCCTAAATCTACTCCGTGACAGCCTGTACAGTTTTTCTTCACAATGTCTTCTGCACTCGCTGAAGATTCACCAGCAGATTCATTTTTAGAGCTTCCTCCGCCGCACGCAGACAAAACAAGCGCTAGACCGATTGTTAACGTCAGTAATACTTTTTTCAAGCCTTCTCCCCCTTGCTGTAGAGTTTTCACTCTATTATAACCTACTCCAGAATGTTTAAAACACTCTGTTTACAAGGACTTTGTTTCAATTTCATGAATTCTCTCATCACACTTATGTATACGATTAAGCAATTGATTCGTTTCCTAAACGTTTTTTGTATACTACGCGTGAAATTGTCACACTGAGCTCATATAAAAGCAGAAGCGGAACAATGACTAAAATATCCGAAATAAAATCAGGAGGAGTAATAAGTACGGATATCACAATTAAAGCAAAATATGATAGCTTCCTTGCTCTAGCTAACCTTAATGGATTTAGAACCCCTAGGCGCGTTAAGAATAGAACAACTAAAGGCATTTCAAATAAAAACCCAAACGGTAAACAAAGATTAAGCATAAAACGAAAATAATGCTCAGCCGTAAACATCAGTGAAAACTGATCATTCGACAAGCCCGTTAAAAATGCTAAAACCATTGGAAATAAAACAAAATAACCAAACCCCAGCCCGCTTACAAACAAAAGAAAAAAGAATGGAATGAAGGTAATCAGAACCTTATATTCTTCCTTTTTTAAACCAGGTGAAACAAACCGAAATACTTGATAAGCAGCTACTGGAAGTGTAAAAGCAAGCGCAAAAACAAATGCAATCATCATATAAATCCATACGATTTCACTTGGTCCAAGTACCGCAAGCTTGCCGTCCAAATCTTTTACTAGCCACTGATAAATATCTTGCACAAATACAAAACTGACAATAAGTAAAACTACAAATGCACAAAGTGTTTTAATAATACGAACACGCAATTCTTCAAGGTGCTCCATCAGGCTCATTTCTCCCATTGTCTTTCTCTCCTTTCTCACAAGTAGAAATAGACGAGTTTCCTCGTCTATTTCCTTACTTACGATGTGGATTCATTCCCTTTTTGTTCAGAAACGGTTGCGGTCTGCTTTTCTTTAACACTTTCATCATCTGATACGAGCCCTTTTGCTGCTCCTTTAAATTCAGTTAATGTTCGTCCAAACGCTCGTCCAACTTCCGGCAGCTTAGACGGTCCAAAAATTATTAACGCAATGACTAAAATAATAACCAAACCAGGGATTCCAATATTAGAAAACATACTTGACCTCCTTTTTCTTACTTAGTTTACTGCTGAACTTTTTCTTTCTTTTTCAACTCTTGTTTTTCATGTGCTTTCCCGTGTGCCCGCATACGATCTTCCTCTACTTCCTTAGAAATCTTTAGTCCACGCGGCACGTTATTTACTTCAACTTCCGTCATACCTTTTCCATCTTTTTTATATTGAAAGGAAGCTCGAGTTGAAATTTCTGCACCAGGCTCTGTTACAAAAGGCACAACGCGATAATCGGCTTGCCATATATCAGGAGTTACCGTACACCTTACATATCCTCTATAATCATTAAAAAATGTGAGGTGTGGATTTTGACTTAGAATTTTATCCGTGTCTGCTCGTTTATCTGCTCCGTTCCCTCCGGAAGTGATGGAGGTGCCGATGAACTCTGCACCAATAATTCTTGAATTAAGGTTAGCAAAATCCGCGTATAAGTTAGAAGCCCAGTTAGCGTGTACATCTCCAGTTAGTACAATGACGTTGTCCAACTTTTTCTTTTCAATAAAATCAATGACGCGCTGACGATTCGCCGTATACCCATCCCATGCATCCATGCTGTATGTAGGCTTAGCAGCCGTTCCAAATTTTCTTGGCGCAAAGAAAATTTGTTGAGCCAGTACGTTCCAATGACACGCTGACTTTTCAAGATTAGTAAACAGCCATTTTTCTTGTTCATTCCCCAATAGCGTACGTTTGGGATCAAGAGATTCTGGCGTTTGCGGCTTTGTTCCGTCTCCGTTTGCTTGATCGTCTCTGTATTGACGCGTATCCAACACTTGAAAAGAAGCTAGTTTCCCATATGAAAAGTCACGATATAATCTCATATCCGCTCCGTGAGGCAAGGATGTTTGACGCAAAGGCATGTGTTCGTAATAAGCTTGATAAGCTGCCGCACGGCGTTGAATAAATGCTTCTACTGATTGGCCTTTTTCAGGAATTACATTTGCATAATTGTTTTCTACTTCATGGTCATCCCACGTCACAATCCATGGAAAAACAGCGTGAGCAGACTTCAAATTGGCATCTGACCTGTACTGAGCATGCCTGTTTCGATAATCTTGCAGCGTTTGAATTTCTGCGCTGCTGTGAGTACGAACGTTTCCGCTTGCAGCCACGTACTCGTTTGGTCCATATTCATAGATGTAATCGCCCAAATGAACGACAAAATCTAATTGTTCTTTAACCATATGCTCATAGGCTGTAAAGTACCCATGTTCATATTGCTGACACGAAGCAAATGCAAACGTCATACTGGCTACTTCTGCATTTGCTGAAGGAAGTGTTTTTGTTTTTCCAACCGGGCTTAACTCATGGCCGCTTTTAAATCGATAATAATAAATATGACTCGGCTTCAATCCTTTTACATCAACGTGAACCGAATGAGCAAGTTCAGGTCTAGCCACTTCTGTTCCTCGTTTGACAATTCGATGAAAGTCTTCATCTTCACTAAGCTCCCATTTTACCGGAATAGGTTGATTAGGCATTCCCCCGCCATTCAACGGGTCTGGTGCTAATCTTGTCCAAAGAACAATGCTATCTGCTAAAGGGTCTCCTGATGCGACGCCTAGAGTGAACGGATAACTTGAAAATTTAGGCGCTGCAGCTGAAACTTCTACTGCATTTAAACCAACAGACTGAGCAATTGTTAAGCCAAGTGATACTCCCGCTACTTTTCCAGCTCCTTGTAAAAAACGCCGTCTATCAAACCCTTTACTCGAAGAAAAGCTATTTTGTTTCACTTGCTCTATTAATTCGTTTAACGATTTATTTTCCACTGCACATGCCCCTTCCTCATGATTTAACTCAAATTATAAATACTGTTTGTAAAAGGAATATAAAGGATTGTAAAGAAGCACTTACTGCAAAACAGGTATTTTTAACCATTTTATTTCATTGACAAAATAAGTGAACTGACGACAGCAACCTTTAAATTTCTGCATTTTCTTAATTTTCTTTTTAACAATAGTTCTTTACGCTCGTTTTTCTTCATCCAAATTTTACAAAGTCCAACAACTAAAAAAAGGCAGCATACCTAAGTATGCTGCCTTTTGATTAAATATGAGAACGTAAATACGCATCGATAAATGGATCTAGATCTCCATCCATTACGCTTTGCGTGTTTCCGACTTCCGTATTTGTACGGTGATCTTTTACTAATGAATACGGATGGAATACGTACGAACGAATTTGACTTCCCCACCCAATATCTTTTTGTTCTCCGCGAATTTCAGCTAGCTGTTCTTGCTGCTTTTCAATTTCTAATTGATACAGCTTAGATTTTAACATCTTCATTGCTTGCTCACGGTTTTTAATTTGTGAACGTTCCGTCTGACAAGATACGACTACATTAGTTGGGAGGTGAGTAATACGAACAGCTGAATCTGTTGTATTGATATGCTGACCTCCCGCACCACTTGCACGATACGTATCAACCTTCAAATCTTCCGTACGAATATCAATTGAAATTTCATCATTAAATTCCGGCATTATGTCGCACGATACGAATGATGTATGACGACGGCCTGATGAATCAAACGGAGAAATACGAACGAGACGATGAACGCCTTTTTCAGCTTTTAAATACCCATACGCATTATGACCTTTAATTAAAAGCGTTACACTTTTAATACCAGCTTCATCTCCAGGTAAGTAATCAAGCGTTTCTACTTTGAAACCTTTTTTCTCCGCCCAGCGCGTATACATACGTAGTAACATTGAACCCCAATCCTGTGATTCTGTTCCACCAGCACCTGGGTGCAGTTCCAAAATGGCATTATTTTTATCATACGGCTCGCTTAAAAGCAGCTGTAATTCAAAGTCATTCATGCCTGATATAAGCTCTTTTAATTCACTAACTAGTTCTTCTGCTAAATCTTCATCGTATTCTTCTTTTACAAGTTCATGAGACACTTGTAAATTTTCATATGTTTCATCCAAGTGGTTAAATTGATTTACTGCATCTTTCAAACCATTGGCTTCATTAATAACAGTCTGAGCTGCCTGCTGGTCATTCCAAAAATTTGGATCAGCCATAGTCTCATCTAATTCATCGATACGAGCTTGTTTTGTATCGAGGTCAAAGAGACCCCCTAAAGTCCGCTAATCGCTTAGCTGTTTTGTCAAGTTCTTGCTTAATTTCTACTAAATCCATGAGTTGAACACCTCTATTTTATTTTTGACGCACAGGAAGGAAATGAGAAGACTCATTTCCTTCCTGTACTAATTCATTCTATACTAATTGACTCTTACTTTATGATTCTTTACCGCAGCAGTTTTTATACTTTTTGCCACTTCCGCAGATACAAGGATCATTTCGGCCAACTTCTATTGCATTTACTTTTGGCTTCTTCTTAGCCGGCGCGTCTCCTTCTTTTGGATGAACAGCCGCCTGACCTTGCGCTACCTCTTGACGCTCAAGGTTGTTGTTAATTTCTGCTTTCATGATATACTTCGTCACTTCTTCTTCAATGCTTGCAATCATATTTTCAAACATCGCAAAACCTTCCATTTGGTATTCGCGAAGAGGATCTGTTTGGCCGTACGCACGAAGGTGGATACCTTGGCGAAGCTGATCCATCGTATCGATATGATCCATCCATTTAGAATCAACTGCTCTAAGAACAACAACTTTTTCAAATTCACGCATTTGTTCTTCAGGGAGCTGCTCTTCTTTTTCATTATAACGAGCTTTTGCATGATCTACCAGCAGTTCTACCATTTCTTCAGGCTCTTTACGGCGAAGATCTTCTTCTGTGACTTCACCTTCCTCAAGAACATTAGCATTTACGTAATCAATAATCGCTTGTAAATTCCATTCTTCTTCTAATTCTTCACGCGGTGTGTTTACTTCAACCACACGCTGTAGAGTTGATTCAATCATACGTTCTACAATCGCACGCAGGTTGTCTGAATCAAGTACTTCAAAGCGCTGTTTGTAAATAACTTCACGCTGTTGACGAAGCACGTCATCATATTGAAGCAATTGTTTACGCGCATCAAAGTTATTACCTTCAACGCGTTTTTGAGCGGATTCAACAGCTCTTGTTACAATTTTACTTTGAATTGGCTGTGAGTCATCCATACCAAGGCGATCCATCATTGCCATCATATTATCTGAACCAAATCGGCGCATTAATTCATCTTCCATGGATAGATAGAATTGAGATACCCCTGGATCCCCTTGACGTCCAGCACGTCCGCGAAGCTGATTATCAATACGGCGTGATTCATGACGCTCTGTACCAATTACAGCAAGGCCTCCAGCTTCAACGACACCTTCACCTAGTTTGATATCCGTACCACGACCGGCCATATTTGTTGCGATTGTTACCGCACCTTTGTGACCCGCATTTTCGATAATATCCGCTTCACGCTCATGCTGTTTTGCATTTAAAACGTGATGGGGAATGCCTTTTTTCTTTAATAAAGCTGATAAAATTTCAGATGTTTCAATCGCAACTGTACCAACAAGAACAGGCTGTCCTTTTGCGTGGCGCTCGGCAATATCTTCTACTACCGCATTAAACTTGCCTTCCATTGACTTATAAATTAAATCTGCTTTATCATCACGTGAAATTGGCTTGTTTGTCGGAATAACAACAACGTGCATATTGTAAATATTACGGAATTCTTCTTCTTCCGTTTTAGCTGTACCCGTCATACCTGATAATTTTTCATACATACGGAAGTAGTTTTGGAATGTGATCGTAGCTAACGTCATGCTTTCATTTTGAATCTCAACATTCTCTTTAGCTTCGATAGCTTGATGCAAGCCGTCGCTAAAACGTCTTCCTTTCATTAAACGACCAGTAAATTGGTCAACGATTACGACCTGATCTTCATCAATTACGTAATCCACATCATTTTGCATCGTTACATGTGCTTTAAGCGCTTGGTTGATGTGATGGTTTAGCGCTACGTGTGAAATATCAAATAAGTTTTCAATGCCAAATGCGCGCTCTGCTTTTGACATACCTTCTTCGGTTAGCTGAACGCTTTTTGTTTTGATATCAAAAGTAAAATCGGTTTCTTTATCAAGCGTGCGAACGAATGCATTAGCTTGAATATAAAGAGCAGTCGATTTCTGCGCGCTGCCGGATATAATAAGCGGCGTACGTGCTTCATCAATTAAGATAGAGTCAACTTCATCGATTACGGCAAAATGAAGCGGACGTTGAACCATTTGTTCTTTGTAAAGCACCATGTTATCACGTAAATAGTCAAATCCGAGTTCATTATTTGTACTATACGTAATATCCGCTGCATATGCTTTTTGCTTTTCTTCACGCGTTAAATGGTTTAAATTTAAACCTACTTTCAAGCCTAGGAATTCATATAAACGACCCATTTCACTAGCATCACGGCTCGCTAAGTATTCATTGACTGTTACTACATGTACACCTTTTCCTGTAATGGCGTTTAAGTATACAGGCATAGTAGCTGTCAACGTTTTACCTTCACCCGTTTTCATTTCCGAGATATTCCCTTCATGCAGAGAAATACCCCCCATTAGCTGAACTTTGTACGGATACATGCCTAACACACGTTTCGCTGCTTCACGTACAACCGCAAAAGCTTCATCTAATAGGTTATCGAGCGATTCGCCATTTTGGTAGCGTTGTTGAAATTCAGCCGTTTTTTCACGAAGCTGATCGTCTGTTAAAGACGCTATTTCAGGACCTAACGCATCAATTTGGTCCGCCATTTTTTCTAAACGGCCGATTTGGCGCTGATTGCCGTCAAACACTTTTTTAAATAATCCAAGCATATTAAAACGCTCCTCTATTTATAATCAGTACATTTTATACTATTTTCATTCATATCTGTATCTTTCATTATAAAACATTCTGAGTAAAATTGTAACATTGCAGCTAAACAAGTAGCAACTTGTACCCTTTTTCGTCTGTCTCTTTACTAGTACTCCTCTATTAACAAGTTATTTTTTATTGTGATTTCCCCTGCCTCACTCTTACAATAAAAAAGGGGAATGTAGAATGAATGTTCAATCGATTACAAAAGAACAAGCTTGGGAAGTCCGACATACCGTCATGTGGCCTGATAAAGATTTCAGTTATATTCAGCTGAAAGATGATCCATTAGGCATTCACTATGGACTGTTTGAAGAAGGAGAGTTAAAATCAGTTGTTTCCTTATTTATAACAGGTAATGAAGCTCAATTCCGAAAATTTGCTACTCTCAAAGAAGAACAAGGAAAAGGATATGGCAGTCGTCTACTAGAGGAGGTTTTTCTCAAAGCTAAGAACCTTGGGGTACGAAAGATCTGGTGTAACGCACGAGAAAATAAAGTCTCTTTTTATCAGGCATTCAACATGAAAGAAACCACGCGTGTATTCACCAAATCTTCTACGCGCTATGTAGTGATGGAACTATTTTTTTAAGCAGCTAAAAAGCAGCGTGCGGGGGCACGCTGCTTTTACTTTACTGCTCTTTTTTAAGAGAGCCTATAATCTTAGTTTGGTTCAATCAATCCATATCGTCCATCTTTTCTTCGATATACAACGTTTGTAATGTTGGTCTCAGCGTTTGTAAACACAAAGAAACTATGCCCTAACATATTCATTTGCAAAATAGCCTCTTCACTATCCATTGGCTTTAAGTTAAATCGTTTTGTACGAACTAGTTCTAATTCATCTTCTTCAGTTGCAACTGCTACGTTCGCTTCGCTTTCTAATGCTGCGAACAGATACTTCTCAGCGCCTTTTTCACGCATTTTTCGATTTACTTTTGTTTTATGTTTACGAATTTGACGCTCTAATTTATCTAGGACAAGATCGACAGCTGCGTATAAATCACTGTGTGTCTCTTCAGCTCTCAATACGAGATCATTCATTGGGATTGTGACTTCTATTTTTTGATCGTTATTGTAGACTTTTAAGTTTACATTTACGTCAGCAGTTGGTGTTTCGTCGAAATAACGCTCTAACTTACCAAGCTTTTTCTCTACGTATTCCCTAATTGCTGGAGTCACCTCAATGTTTTCACCGCGAATGTTATACATCATGTTCGAACTCCTCCTTTAATCCATTGCTATACCTCTACAATTCTACAATACCCGACACAATCCCTTCCTAAACTATTAAAATTTTTTGAAAATTTAGTGAAAATTTATGGAACCTGAGAAAAGTTTATGAAAAAACCAAAAAAATAGACCTTCTTCATAAGAAGAAGGGTTGTATTTTTTTACGCAGGATTAATTTTTTTTATCGTAAAACATTCCATCAAACATTTTTGTTTCGTAAGGGTTTACATAGCTGTTACTATGCTTTTTTTTCGCTTTTAGCAAACGGAGATCTACCATAATTTGATGCCGAATTAAGATGAGCTTTTGATCAATTTCCTTATTCATTTCGACAATTTTTTTACCAATCGATTCATTATCCCTACTTTTTGGCGGCAGTTTCTCTATGAGGTCACGTCTTTTTAATAGAAGATACTCTAACTTTTGAATGCCTTCTTCTCGATTTTTGTCAGAAAATGTTTGAATAAGCCGATAAATCTCATCAGTTAGCTGATATAGGTCGTTAATCATATTTATGCTTGACCGCCGCTTCCATGGACTTGCTGGCGGTGAAGCTGCACAACTTGCTTCCATGTATCGCGGAATTCTGTTACGTATTGTTCCGCTTCATCCAAGATTGCTGTGTCATTTTTGGTATTTGCTTCAATTAAACACTGGTTAATATAGTCATACATAGCCATCATAGACTTAGCAACTTGCACGTTTGTATCAAGGGTAATCATTAATTCTTGAATAATATTTTGTGCTTTTAACAGATTCGTATTTTTCAGCTCAATATTTTTTTCCTGTATGCCTGTTCGTGCAAGTTTGATAAATTTTAAACACCCGTTATACAGCATAAGCGTTAACTCTCCTGGAGAAGCAGTCTGAACAGCTCCTTGCTGATACGCTTGATATGGATTATGTGCTGCCATAAACGTTCACTCCTTCTTAACTAAAATATTGCGATAACTGCGCGCTTTGAGCATTTGCATTTTGAATGGCTTTTTCCATTGCTGTAAACTGACGATAATACCGGTCCTCTACTTGTGTGAGCCTGCTTTCAAAACTAGTGATTTGGCTATTTACGCTTTTTAAATTCCTCCCAAGCAAAAATTGTTCACTTGTCCATGTTGAACGGCCAGCGCGCTGCTCAACTTTGGATACGGTTTGAGTAATCGTATCTCGTAAACGTCGTACAATCCCTTTTTCACTTGTTGTACTTCCACTTTTCATAAATAAATCCATCACAGACTGCGGATCTTTTTCAATTGCTTCTTTCAATTTAGTTCCGTCGCCTTCTATGACTAGCTTGCCTCGATCGCTATAGTTTGCGCTAGTTGAAATGCCAATGTCGGTTAGCTGCGAAAATCCTCCGCTCACTCCTGATACAGAGGCATACCAGTTAGAACGCATTTGGTTTAGACCGCTTGATAAAATTGAGTCTCCTTTTAACAAACCGCTTTTCGCCTTATCATCCCACTGCTCAGCTTGTTTATCCGTTAATTTTTCTCTTTCTTCATCAGTCAAAGGCTGATAGTTCCGGTCTCTTTCTTCCGTAATCTTTCCGTTAATCTTTTCAATCAGTTCATTGTATTTGGTCACGAAATCTTTAATTGTATCAAATACTTTTTGCGTATCATTGCTTACGTTAACGCGCACATCTCCTGTGAAATTGTTTTGAAGGGTATAGGTAACGCCTCCAGTAGTAAATGTATTGGACTTACGAGTTGTTTCTAGACCATTTAGCGTAAATTTTGCGTCTGTTCCTTTGGCATCACCGGCGAGCTGTAAAAAGCCTGTCAAAAATCCTCCTGAAAAAACCATGTTTGAACCATCCGCACTATCAGCAGAAGATAAATTTCCTGTATCTTTACGAGTCATGACAACTTTATTTGTTCCTTCATCGAAAAAGGCTGAAATGCCTACTTTTGAATTGCTGATTTGTGTGAGAAGGGTGTTTAATGAGGTAGAACCGTCAAATTCAAATGGCGTACTTCCATTTGTATTATCACCCGTTGCTTTACCGTTGCTGTCATAAGTTGTAATAGAAAACTTCAATACATTTTGCTGATACCAAAATGCTTCAATTGTACTGCCGCTTGTTAGTGTGGTACCAAATGTCATTTCACCTGTGTCTTCGTTAATGAAAACTTCATCAGAACTTAATGTTTCCGCCTTTGTTCCTATTGTCACTTTATACTCTTTACTTGTACCTTCAGTGGTAACAGATATAAAATTTAAAGTGCCTGTGTTCTGATTTACAGCAGAAATAGAACCCTTTGCTAATTTTATTGTGCTAGTATCAGCACTTAACGTTATAGCCCCTTGTTCCACTGTTTTCTCAGTCCAAACACTTGGGTCTGTTTTTATTGAACCTCTTTGAGACCATAAGCTTTTCGTCGGATCAACACTAGAACCAATACTGTTAGCGCTAATACTCTGCGCAACAGTCGCCATTGTCACGTTTGAAAGAGTATAAGAGGCATTTGCTGCTGAGGAAGTAGCTGCTGCTTTTACTTTCGTTTCATCCGATGAAGATACCGTTTTGGATGAATAAGAAGACTGCAAGGTCATATTAAAAGCGAGATTATTAAATTCTGATAACAGCAAGTTCATAGAGCGATAATCATCTCGCTGCCACTCTAACGTTTGCTTTTGTTTTTTCATTTTATCAATAGGCATACGTTCAGCCTTCATTAAATCACTGACGATTTGATCAATATCCATTCCGCTTGCTAACCCACTTACTCTTACCACTTACCATCACCACCGTTTTTTTATTCATCTATTCATCAACTGTTAGCCATGAAATATGAGTGTATTTTTTCGAATCTTCTTATTCGTTCATAGGTTCAACACTTCTCTATTTTGTATCGGTAAAACAAACATTTTTTTCATAGGTCAAATGATGCAAGATAGAAAAAGCTCACTTATTTTTCTACAATAAGTGAGCTTTTTATTATTGGCCAAGCAAGTTCATCTTCTGGGATAAATTTCTTTGAATATCCTTAGGAATAAGGTATGGTGCTAGATTTATAATATCTCGTAACGAATCAATGGTTACAGAGGCAGATAAATTTATATATTCATCCGTTGTATCTGCTTGCTCAAACGAAATGGAGTCTGGCAAATTATTGAGCAGAGTAATTTCATTCATTTCTTTATCGACCGTGACATCAGAATCCTTATCAATATTTAAGCGATCCCATACAAGAGACATCGGAATCGGCATTCTTCCTAAATGCACGCTATTCACCTTTAAAACAAGCTTTCCATTTTCGGCATTTGGTGTTACGTCAACTACAAACTGTGATTCCATAAAAGATACTACATGTTTATTAATATACAATTTTATATGTTTTGGAAGCAACTCGGCTTCTGCTCCGTCAACCGTTTCATCATTTTCGTAAAGGTAGCTGCGCAAATAATCATTAACATCGCTCTCGCTTAATCGGTATCCTAAAATAGGAGCGCCTCCGTTCAGTTCTAGCGACGTCGCATGAGCGGACTTTTCTTGTGCCAGTGAAGATAATGAAGCAGTCTGATCAAGTTTTTCAATATTTCTGACTGGACTAACGAAAAAGTACAACCCAACTAAAAGGATAATAAATAGAAAAATAACAGCTATAAATTTTCTCAAACACACGCACCCTCTCAAACATTCTTCTTGGAATATAATACCGATTTCTCTTTTATCATACAAGATAAATAAGATGTATGTCGAAAATTTGTATAAAATGTACGTATATACCAGACATCCCAAACGGCGAATAAGTCTACAATGAATAAATCGAGTCTATTTCGACTTAAAAATCGACAATTTTAGTAACTTAAAGTCGATTTTTATAGGAATTTGATAATTGGCACACTTCTTGCTTATTATAAAGGTAAGGGGAGGAATTTCTATTTATATTTTCAGAATTTACTTTATTTTCTAATAGTCTTTCGATAATTTTAAAGGAGTGAATACGATGGGAAACAAAACAGAATCACACGGAAAGTTAAAGCAACGTCACGTTTCCATGATTTCCATTGCAGGTATTATCGGAGCCGGCTTATTTGTAGGAAGCGGATCCGTTATTAATGCAACAGGCCCAGCAGCAGTAGTTTCATATGCAGCAGCCGGACTGCTAGTCGTTCTATTGATGCGTATGCTCGGTGAAATGGCTATGGTAAACCCAGATAAAGGCTCATTCGCAACATATGCTCAGCAAGGAATTGGCGCGTGGGCAGGTTATGCTGTCGGATGGCTTTACTGGTTTTTCTGGCTAATTGTAATTGCGATTGAAGCCACTGCAGGAGGAGCAATTGTTCATGAATGGCTCCCTTCCGTACCAATTTGGCTTTTAAGCTTAATCTTAACCTTTGCATTAACTTTAACAAACTTGTTCTCTGTCAAATCATTTGGAGAATTTGAATATTGGTTTGCTATGATTAAAATTGTGGCAATCGTTGCTTTTATGGGAATCGGTTTAGCTATTATTTTCGGATTAATCCCAGGTACATCTTCACCTGGTCTAGCTAATTTAACGGGCCACGGAGGCTTTATGCCAAAAGGTACGAACTCTATCTTTTTGGGAGTTATTACCGTTATTTTCTCTTATTTCGGGGCTGAAATTGCGGCTATTGCAGCTAGTGAATCAGAAAACCCAGCAAAAGCTATCACAACTGCTATTCGCAGTGTCGTATGGCGAATTTTAATTTTCTATATTGGTTCAGTTGCTATTTTAGTAACTCTTTTACCTTGGAACTCAGCTGATTTACTAAAAAGTCCATATGTAACAATGTTAGAAATGGTCAATATTCCAGCAGCTGCACAAATTATGAATTTAGTCGTATTAGTATCCGTTTTGTCTTGCTTAAACTCTGCTTTGTACACGAACTCACGAATGATTTTGTCATTAGCTCAAAAAGGACAAGCTCCTCGCGCTTTAGCAAAAGTAAGCAAATCAGGCGTGCCGGCAAGAGCTGTATGGATTAGCACAGCTGCTGCATATGTATGTGCTATCTTTAGCTTCGTTTCGCCGGATAAACTCTTTTTATTCTTAGTTAATGCATCAGGAGCCATTGCTCTTATTGTGTACTTAGCTATCGCTATTTCTCATTTACGCCTGCGTAAGAAAATGAATCGAGCAAACCAGCCAATTAAAGGGATGAAAATGTGGTTGTTTCCGTATTTAACATACGTAACAATTGCTATTATTACAGTGATCTTCTTATCAATGGCATTTATTGATTCGATGCGCTCACAGTTTTTCTTAACTCTTGGATTAACCGCTGTGGTTCTTCTTTCATACTCGTTCATCAAAAAAACAAACAACAAGCGACCTGACGATCAATTTTCCGAGTCAGAAAATATTGCAAAATAAAAAAGCCGCAGATGCGGCTTTTTTATTTTGCTTTTGATTATTTCTCAACCGATATGTCACGATGAAGATTTCGAAGCGGCTGAGGAGGGCAAATACGTCGCGTCGCGTAGGAAACGATAAAAATAGTTAACAACCCGCCTACCATCGCAAATGTGCGAAACGGAAACATGACCACTCCGTCTTCAATCATCGGATACGGAAGCAGCGCTTTTAAATGAAGCAGCGGTTCTCCTCCACCTATTCGAAGAACAAGAGACACAATAAACCCAGCCAAAGATCCGTACCAGTTAGCTCCTTTAAAGAATAAAGCACAAACCAACTGCGGAAAAAGTATACAATACACGAGGTCCCCTGATAAATACCATAAAGAGTAGACACTCTCAGAGTTCAAAGCAATTAGAGTTGCTCCCGTTCCAATGATAATGATAGAACGTTTAATAACTTTATCTAACTGCGCCTGTGTCGCATTTGGTTTTACAATCGGACGATACACGTTCCAGGCTGCCATCCCCGACGCTGAAAGCAACGAAGCCGCTACTGCAGCCATAACGGCAGCAGCTAGTCCTCCAAGTGCAATCGCTCCTACTAAATCGGGCGTTAGGTATTTAAATACATACGTTAAAATCATGGACGCGCTCTCAGGGCTTGACGCTCCAAATGAAGACCAGTCTGCACTATAACCTATCATTCCTATTAAAGTTGGAGGCAAGGCCGCTAACGCGCAAAAGATGCCGGCTGTAATAGATAGCCACATTGCTGCTTTTTCGTTTTTAGCAGATAACACGCGCTGAAAATAAATCTGCCATGGGATACCACCAAAAATAAGTAAAAATGTGCTATCCCACCATTGCCAATATGTATTTCCCCATTTCGGATCTTCCCAGCCTTTTATTGGAGGAAATAAATGAAGAGAACCAGTCATGCCTTCTGAATAAGTAGAAAAAACGGCTCCCACCCCTCCCGTATTCGAAAATGCAAAGGGAAGCACCAGAAATAGTCCTAAAAACATAATAGAAAGCTGTAAGATATCGGTATGTGCTACTGCCCACAAGCCGCCAATCACGGTGTATGCAATGGCAATAAGTGCGGAAAGAATGATGGAAATTGAAAAACTGAGGCCTAAAATCACACCGAATGTTGTTCCTAAAGCAGTTAAGATAGCTGCGCTCCAAAACAGCTCTCCCAGTATAGCTGGAAAATAAAGAACCGTAGCCATTTTCTTACCAAAACGAGATTCTAGAGGATCGAGCATTGTCATAAACTCAAACCTTCTCATCTTTCTAGCAAAAAAGATACCGCCTAAAATCAAGCTGATTGAATAACACCATGGCGCTTGAGTCCATGTCAGCCCTGAGGAATAAACGGTTTCGGCCGTTCCAGCAATATACCCTCCACCTACCCAAGTGGCGGTCATTGTGAACATTGAAATCCATAGCGGCATAGATCTTCCTGCAACAAGCATATCATCTGATTTTCCTTTTTTACTTGCAGCGGCTCGAGCACCAATAAAATAAATAACACCATACATAATGAACATTAAAATGAGGCCTGGCCAATAGAGATCTGGATTATAGAGAGAATAGATAAATGCGACAACCATAAAGATGGAAAATCCTATAATAGTTGTCCATAAGGGGGTTAGTAGACGGTTGTTCCTGCTTGATTTCCCTGAAAAGTCAGAAGTCTCATTCGACTTTTCAGGCCTGGCTTGTTGTGTGTCTGAACGAAATGGCTTTTTAGCATTTTGCATCGTCTCACATCCTTTAAATTGATAAAGAAATCTAAAGACATAATTGTCCTCTATTCCTTTTTCCTACCAGCATACAATTAAACCTAAAAATAGATTTTTCAGAATAAAATATAAATAGTTGGATTATAAATACCAATGCGAAGGGGAGAAATTACGTTTATATAATTATATTAAAATAATTTAAATTTATTTTTTTTATTATTTTGCTAAGAACTCATAATTATTTTCATCTTCTATCTAAACTCCTTTCTTAATTTCCACATTCAAAATCCTTTGTTTCTCGAGGTTTGTATGCAAGCAGATATAGTACTATGGTTAATATATCTGAATGTTTAGGATATTGTCAAAAAAGTTTGAGTGTTTTCATATAAAAAAAGAATAATATTCTCATAGCTCGTACATAAAAAAACCTTTTGTATCAAGGGACATAGCAATCAGTGATTTTTTATTACTTTTTGTTAAATTTTTTCTTAATATCCGAATGATTAGTCTCTTCCAGAGAAGATAATCTAATAAATTCTGAACATTTGGGGTTTTTGGGTTTGACTAAATTAAATAACCGATGCTATAATTCGAATTGTTAAGAACGTTAAATATAAATTTAACAAATTCTATTATTTGGAGGTCGATGCTATTGGAACAAACACTTACGCTTGAAAAAATGCACATAAACGGCGAATGGGTTGAAGCACGCAGCGGCGAGAAAAGAGAGATTATAAATCCTTTTAACCAAGAGGTTATCGCTGTCGTTACAGAAGGAAATCGTGCTGATACTGTAGAAGCTATTGAAGCAGCTAGAAAAGCTTTTGATGCAGGTGAATGGTCTAAATTTACAGCGGCCCAAAGAGGTTCTTTACTATTTAAAGTAGCGGAAGAAATTCGTAATGATCGTGAAGAACTCGCTAAACTTGAAACCTTGAATACTGGAAAAACCCTCGTTGAAAGCCTGGCAGACATGGATGGAATTGCTGATGTCTTTCAATACTATGCTGGATTAGCAGATAAAGATGGTGGACAGATGATTGAGTCACCTAATCCCGATTCTGTTAGCCGCGTTGTCCGCGAACCTGTAGGTGTATGCAGCCAAATTACTCCTTGGAATTACCCTTTATTGCAAGCCTCTTGGAAATTGGCTCCGGCACTTGCTGCTGGGAATACAATTGTTATTAAACCAAGCGAAATCACCCCTTTAACAACTATTCATATGATGAAAATTTTTGAAAGAGTTGGCTTTCCATCAGGCGTCATTAACATTGTACTCGGCCCGGGTGCGACCGTTGGACAAGAAATGGCAGAAAGTCACTTAGTAGATTTAGTTTCCTTTACAGGCGGCGGTGTATCTGGACGTAAAGTCATGCAGGCTGCCGCAGGCAACTTTAAAAAAATCGCTCTTGAACTCGGTGGGAAAAATCCGAATATCGTCTTTGCTGACGCTGACTTTGACACTGCGGTTGACTATGCATTAAATGCGGTCTTCTTTCATGCCGGTCAAGTTTGTTCAGCTGGTGCGAGATTACTCGTTCAAGATGATATTCACGATAAATTTGTTTCAGCAGTTATTGAACAAGCCAAAAAAATTAAGCTAGGAGACGGCATGGATGAGGCCACTCAAATGGGACCCGTCATCTCAAAAGAACACCTAGCTAAAGTGGAACATTACATTGAACTTGGGAAACAAGAAGGTGCTTCCCTTATTTTAGGAGGCAAACGTCCAACTCAAGAGTCTTTACAAAAAGGTTTATTCATTGAACCAACTATTTTTACAGACTGTCATGGAGATATGAAAGTTGTCCAAGAAGAGTCATTTGGTCCAATTATGACCATTGAGCGCTTCAGTACTGAAGAAGAAGCGGTGGCACTTGCTAACGATACAATCTATGGATTAGCTGGAGCCGTTTGGACAAGTGATATGAATCGAGCTGAACGTGTAGTGAAAGCACTTCGTATGGGAACAACTTGGATTAACGATTATCATCCCTACTTCCCGCAGGCTCCTTGGGGAGGTTATAAGCAATCTGGGATTGGAAGAGAGCTTAGCCACATTGGGCTAGAAGAATATACGGAAATTAAACATATTTATACGAATACAAATCCACAGCCAATGCGCTGGTTTCAATAAAATTCAAGGGGGAATGTAAAGATGTTTATGCGATTTGAAAGAATGGAACGTTTAAAAAGTTTTGAGATGCCAACGGTTGTAAAACATGGAATTGGTGCTGTTAAGCATACTGGAGAAGAAGTAAAAAACCTAGGTGTATCTAAGGTTTTACTAGTAACAGATCCTGGTGTAAAAAAAGTAGGTTTAGCAGATCCTGTAATCGCTAGTTTAAAAGAAGCGGACGTAGACGTTATTCTATTTGATCAAGTAGAAGCCAACCCTTCTATTCACGTGGTAGCAAACGGCACAAAAATGTACAAAGAAAATGGATGCAACGGACTAGTAGCTGTTGGAGGCGGAAGCTCAATGGATACGGCAAAAGCTATTGGTGTAGAAGTAGCTCATAATGCTCCCGTCTTAGATTATGAAGCAGCTGAAGGAAAAAAACCTTTAACAAAACGTATCCCTCCTTTAACAACCATTCCTACAACTGCGGGTACAGGAAGTGAAGTCACACAATGGGCTGTCATTACGGATCCTGTTCGTGAGTTTAAGTTTAATACAGGTGGACCTTTAATTGCTGCCCACTTAACAATTATTGATCCAGAACTTCACGTATCTATGCCTTCACATATTACGGCCGGTACAGGAATTGACGCATTAGCTCATGCAATTGAATGTTATACATGTCATTTTGCACAACCAATGACAGACTCTGTTGCTTTGTTGGCTATTGAGTACGTTGGAAAATACTTACGACGTGCAGTTGCAAATGGACAGGATATCGAAGCACGCTATGGAATGGCGCATGCAGCTATGCTTGCTGGCCTTTCATATGGAAGTGAATCTGCAGGAGCAGCTCACGCGATGGCTCAAACATTAGGAGGCATTTATCCAATTGCCCATGGCCCTTGCGTAGCAGCAATGCTAGGTCCTGTAATGGAATATAACTGGATGGGCGAGCCTGAAAAATTTGCGCGCATAGCTCAAGCTTTAGGAGTTAATACACACGAATTAACGCTTGAAGAAGCAGCTCAAGCAGCTGTTCGTGAAGTATATCAACTAGTTAAAGATGTACAAATCCCTTCTTTAGAAGAACAAGGTGTTCCAAAAGAAGCGGTTTCTCGCTTAGCTCAAGAAGCATTTAATGATCCACAAACAGTTGGTAACCCTCGTGATTTAACTGTAAAAAGTTACGAATGGATTTATAATCGCTGCTTCGAAGCTACACCATTAACTGTATAAAAATGATAAAAAGGCTGTTGATTTTTCAACAGCCTTTTTTATTTACTCTTTCGCTAATTCTTCATTTAAAATATCGATGATTCTTCGGTCGTCAAAAACTTTCACTACTTTTTTCAAGAAATGATAATAATGTTTGGACTCTATAATCTGCGCTAAATTACGCTTTGCTTTTACTGCGATCTCCTCAGGCACATCTTCATCATTTAAGAGAATCTGCAGCTTGTTTTCCGCTTCTTCGATTGCCTCTAAATTAACTGAAATTTCTCTTTGCCACTTCTTACAGAAAAATGAAAAAAAGGACTTAGAAAAATCTTTTTCTGCTTCATATAAGTCTTTTCGAACACCTTTTTTCCACACTTTGTGGACCATATCAATATTTTGCAGTGAACGAATGGATGTACTCATCGTTGGTTTACTCATACCCAATTCTTCACTCATTTGATCTAATGTAACAGGCTCATCCATAAAATAAAGCATGCCATACAGCCTTCCTACTGAAGGTGTGACCCCATATAAATCCATCGTATCAGCTAAAGCGCTGACAACTACATCTTCTGCTTCTTTTAATAAATCATGATACTCTTGAACATCACTCATTTACTCTTCTCCTCTTTTGTTAAATTCATTTGAATTATACTTAATAAATTTAATGATACACGATAAAAAGGAAAAAAACAGAAATTCAGTTCAATTTTTTTGATAAAAAAGAAGCCTTTCTCTTAAAGAGAAAGGCTTAAGACATAGTGGGGAATACTATATGTTTATCTTTCCCGATTTAGATATTATTTATACCGTATATTTTTGATTATTTTCAACCCGATCGTTTTATTTCTTTTTCGGTAATTGTTTCAGCATATCAATAGCATGTAATGTAATTTGAGAAGCACTTTTATTTTCGTTACGTATTTCTTCATAAATCTCTTGTCTATGAATATCTACAGATTTTGGAGCTTGAATTCCTAACTTTACTTGATCACCATTAACTGCAAGGACGGTCACTTCAATTTCATCACCTATTTTGATTGTTTCATTTAACTTTCGTGTTAAAACAAGCATGGACTCACTCCTTATCTTATTCCTCTTACTCAAATAACCTGTGCTTCGTTTCATAAGCTGTATTCATTAAAATCACTTGCTTAGCAAGCTGTTGCTTTGTATTAATAATAACAGGAGCCTGCAAATTAGCCGTTATCTTTTCCATAGAATCTGACATCGTAAGCAATACGTAAACAGCTGCATCTTCCGCTTGTTGTAATTGAAGCTTTTCGATTTCCTGAGGTTCTAGGTGAAAATCATAATCTAAAAAAAACTGAAATGGATCCGTGATAATAAAAGCTAATTCTTTGGTTTGAATAGACTGCAGAACTTGGGAAGCTTCGGCTTCTGGAAGTGGTAAAATAACGAACTCAGTTTCTTCCAAAAAACCTGGAATCCCTTGATTGAATGTCAGTGTTTGCTGATTATCTATTTCTATATCTCCATGATAGCTTGTTGAAATTTTCATCTCATCACACCTTTGCTAATTGATTTTTTCTTGTTATCTTTTTTCATTATAAAAAAGCTCCTTCTGTTTAGAAGGAACTTTTTAACGCAAGAAATCTAGCAGCGTAGGCTGAATAATTTGAGCTCCTACTCCCAAAGCAGCACGATGCACGCTTTCTTGTACGGTTAAATCCGTAATGACTTTTTCAATATCTGCATCTTCATTATTTGAAAGCATCTTAGTAGCCGTAATTTCCTGTGAATCAAGGCGGTTTTCGATCAGCTCAAGCCGATTGCTCCTTGCTCCCAATTCAGATCGCTCCGCTAATAGCGTAGACAGCTGCGTGTCTACCTGTGTAGAGAGATCTTTTAGTGAGTTTACATCGTTTTGTTCAAAAGCTGTTTGAACATTCTTCATTAAGTCGAATGCTCCTTGTCCAAAAATGTTTTCAGGATGAATATTGACTCTCAGCTGGATACCTTTTGATACTTCAACTGAAAAAGGATCCAGGTTAATTTTCGATTCTATCACACCGCTTTCATTCTCACTTATAGGCGGTGCTCCTACATTTACACCGTTAAAGATATAGTTTCCTGCCACCTGCGTATTGCCCACTTGCATATAATCCAGCTTTAACTGTTCGATTTCACGTGCAATCGCTTGGCGGTCATCACTTTCATTCGTACCGTTTAACCCTTGCACGACCAGCTCCTTAGTGCGCTGAAGAATGGAATTGACTTGTTCAAGTCCTGATTCTGAACTATCAAACCAAGACTGTGCTTCTGTTAAATTACGTTTATATTGATTTACTTCAGAAAGATTCGAACGATAAGCCATTCCTTTAGTAGCCACTACCGGGTCATCAGAAGGACGAGTAATTTTCTTTCCCGTCGATAATTGGTTTTGAAGTGTTTCCAGCTTATTATAGCTATTGCTAATCTGTTTTAACGAATTAGCCGCTAACATTCCTTGTGTGACGCGCATCTTTACCTCCCTCCAGTTCCAAGACCGTTTACAATTTTATCAAGCATTTCATCAATCATAGTCACCATACGGGCACTAGCGTTATATGCATGCTGAAACTGAATCATATTGGTCATCTCTTCATCTAATGAAACTGCACTGGTAGACTGGCGCCTTTGCTCTACAGCTCCCTGAAGGGTTTCTGAATTACTTTTTAAGCGGTTGGCTTGTTGGGCATCTACTGACATTTGGCCAATAACAGATTGATAAAAGCCATCTAGGGAAACAGCTTGATTCCCGGAATTAATAAGCACCTTTTGACGAAATTGAGACAATAGCTGAGCATTTTTTCCATCTCCTTTGCGGCCAGTTCCATCATCCCCAGAGGAGGCCGAAGAAGCAGCAGCAATATTGTTTGTGTTTTGTTTAATTTTATCAGCAATAACAATTCCAGTTGCAGCCCCTTCTTTCTGAGAAATCTCATTAAAAAAGGACATACCAGGATCACCATCTAGCGTGACACCTTGTTGGTGCTTATCATTAAACCAATTTACAAATTCATATGCCATTTCATCTAAATCATCAATCATTGAAGCGTAAACACCTGTTTTATTACCACTATTATCTATATATCCAGAAGCCTCAATTAACCCTTTAAGTTTTCCTTGAGGAAATGACTCAGGGTTCCGTATCTCATCCCCTATATGAATTTCCGTCACATAGGAATCTTGATTTGTTTTCAAACTGATGGCATTTACTTGATGAATTTTCCCATCTAAAAGAGTAATAGCCCCCTGAGACGTTTGAAGCTGAACCGTTACCACTCCTTCTGACGTTGCAGAAGCGTTCCCGCTGCTTTTTGTATACTCTAAAGAAACCGGCATAAATTTAGAAATCTCATCTAGCAGCCGATCTCTTTCATCATACAAATCATTAGGCAAATAGCCATTCGGTTCTACGCTTTGTATTTGTTGGTTCACATTACTTATTTGCTCTAACAAAGAATTCACTTGTGTTACCGCTACGTCACGCTCGTTTTGTAAATCACCTTGAACCGTTTTTAAAGAAGTAGATAAATAAGAGAAAGTATCGCCTACTGCTTCAGCTCGTTCAATCATAACAGACCTGGCTCCTGCTTCTGAAGGGTGTGAAGCTACATCTTGAATGGACTCAAAGAATTGATTAAAAACAGCTGAAAGTCCATCTTCAGTAGGTTCATTCATAATTTCCTCCATTTTTTCAAGAGCGCCAGCGCGCGCATCCCAATACCCCACTTTAATGGTTTCATCTCGATACTGGGTATCTAAAAATGTATCACGTATTCGCTCTACCGTGCTGGCTTCTACTCCCATTCCTATTTGGCCCGCAGTTCCAGTCTGATTCATCCCTGGGGCTGGATAAGCTGGGAACGTTTCTAAACTTACTCGCTGACGCGTATAGCCCGGCGTATTTGCATTAGATACGTTATGGCCAATTGTGTAAAGAGCCGCTTGTTGGGCATCCATTCCTCGTTTAGCCACCTGCAAACCATGAAATGTTGAACTCATTCTGCTTTCCTCCGTTCTTTATGCCTTCGAATTAAAAATAGAGTTGGACTGAAACGATCTATTATTTGTTTTTGTGTAATTGAACGAATCCTCTCGTTTCGATGGAACAAGAAGGTCTAGTTCGGTATGAATCAGCTGCAAAGACTGTGTGAGCAGCTGATTGTTTAAGTCATTTGCATACTTTATATCTTGAATTATATCTATTAGCTGTTTTTGAAAGGGTATCAAGATGGAGTACTCAGAGAATGAGCCTGCTATTTCTTCAATGGAGTGAGCAGCATGTCCGCTTTTTTCCATCGCCTCTATACGTTTTGTTTCCAGTGCAGAAATAGCAGCTATATGAGATTGCTCTTTTTGCAAAGAAGCCGTCAATGCCTTTACATCTTGTTTAATAATAAAGTTCGTTTTCTCTTTAACAATAACAGACAAACTTTTGTGAAGCGTTACTTGTTTTTCTAGTATCGTTTGAATTTCTTGCACGTTCAATCAATGTCAGTCCTTTTATTTTTTATAGAAATCTACAATACTTTTAGCAATTTCTTTTCCGTTAATTTCGTATGTTCCGCTGTTAATTTGCTGTTTTAGTTTCTCCAATTTTTCAAGTCTTTCTGGAGATGGTTCATTTCCCTGAAGTTTCTTCGCCTCAGATGAAATATGAATCTGATCTTGTGGATTCTTTTTAGAGACCTGTTCTGTTTTTTCTGATTGTTTTTTGTACGGATTTATTCCAAATAAGTTCGACGGGTTAATCTTCATCTCTCTCACCTCTTTTTATATTTGTATCCGTTATCTCTATTCATTATATCGGAATTTCCGCCTAAACCTTTAGCATCGGCAAGGAAGTTGAGACCATTTTCACAGTCCACCTTAAACATAGGTCTATAGATAGAAAATCTGCAAACACTCCGCACACTTTTACTCTTTTTTCCTTTCGTTAGAACGATAGGTGGGACGCGTCGGCTCTTCATTTGAACGAATTATCTCACGATTATGCTTTTCTAACCCATGTCTAATTTCTTGAGAGCATGAATGACAGAGTTTACCTTCTCGAATCTGAGCGTTGCATTGCATGCATGGATAGCTTATGTTTGGAAAGTTCGTTAGCACTAATCGACCTTGTCGAATAAATTGATGAATTAACGAATCTGAAACGCCCGTTTCTTTCATTACTTCGTAAGTCGTTGCTGTACGATTTGCTCTCTTCTTCAAGAATGAAGAAACACGTTGAAACAGAGCTTCTTCTTTGTCAAAACATGATTTACATATGTTTATTGATCCACTTTTTACAAATAAATGACCGCATTCCCTGCAATTATCTAACGTTCCCATATTCGAAACTCCTCATTTGTTTTTTATTTTACTATCGGTCAAAGTTTTAAATTATACATCTTCATGCACGAATTAAAGTGAGCGAACGAACTGAACGTGCTCCAGCTTCCTGCAAACAATTTGCCGCTTGGCGCACGGTTGCTCCTGTTGTATAAATATCATCAATCAAGAGAAATTCTTGATTCGTAACCATTGAGGAATTGACTACTTTAAATTCCGGTCTTTCTGCCAGCCGACTTCGCCTATTTTTCTTTGATTGCTTTGTTCCTGAACAGCGAACAAGAGGCATTTCTATGTTGTCACTGATCAGTTCAGCTAGCGCTAAAGATTGGTTAAACCCTCTCTCATATAATCTCTCGTCCGTTAAAGGTATAGGAACTAGTATAGCTTTTGGATTACATTCTTTTTTATAGAACTTATACCACTGCTCCTTGAATGCTTGAATAATTTCATAATCTCCTTGAAATTTAAAACGTTCTATTATGCTTTGCATAAAATCATTGTACGTATAAAGAGAACGGTTGAAAAAAGAAGCATCATTCCATTTCTGACAGTCCATACATGTGTCTAGCTCATAATGAGAAGAAGCGAGGTCTGCAAGAGAACGACCGCATCCCCTGCAAATGCTACTGGTGATGATGGGACATTTTTGCAAGCAAACAGTGCAAATTCTGTCCGTTGAAGAAGGTTTTAACAATGACCTCCAATCGAAAGAAGAGACAAGAGGTTCAAAACAAATCAGACATATTGTCATCGATCAACCAGCCCTTCCTTATAAGCTAGAGCATTCATATATTCAATATGCTCTTTTGCTTTTCGCATAGACAGAGACTGCCCATAATGAAAAAAGACCACGTCTCCCGTTGGAAATTGAGCACTCCTCCCCACTCTTCCTGAAATCTGAACAAGAGCACTTTCAGTAAAAATCGTTTCTTCTGCTCCCAATACTGCAACATCTATGTTGGGAACCGTTACGCCTCGCTCTAATATTGTTGTCGTTACTAAAATAACGAGCTGCCCTTCTCTAAATTTCATTACTTTTTCTTTTCGCTGAGAATCTTCAGCATGGACACCGTCTACCTTTTCCGTCAGCTTCCTAACCATGTCTGTGATCGGAGCAATCCACTTAATTTGCGGGACGAAAATAAAGCATTGTTTTCCTTCATTTATTCTTTTTTTCAACCATTTCTCAACATTAGCAGGCAAAGTATCTGTTTTCATTTTTTTCTTCCAATTGCCACACCATTCAAACCGAGGAACAGGAATAAGCATTCGATGATAGCGGGCTGGAATTTTGACTACTTGTTTTTTCCCTTGCTCAACGTCTTTTTTTAATGATTCATTTGGAGTCGCTGTTAAATAAATCTTTGATGCAGCGTGTTTAGCTGCTTTTGCAACAGCATAGTGCAGCATAGGCTCCGTCGAATACGGAAATGCATCTACTTCGTCAATAATCAACACATCGAATGCTTGATAATAATGCAGAAGTTGATGAGTGGTGGAAATAATAAGAGAGGATTCATGAAAACGGTCTTCGCTGCCTCCATACATAGCCAGCACAGACATATCCGGGAATGCCGATTGAATTCTTGGCTTTAACTCAATAACTACATCTGTTCTTGGAGTAGCAATACAGACTTTCTTTCCGCTGTTCAACGCTGCTTCAATACCTTTAAATAAAATTTCCGTTTTTCCTGCTCCGCAAACAGCCCAAATTAACAGCTCTTCATCTTTTTTTATAGCTTGAATGAGTTCATTTGAAGCACGTTCTTGAGCTTTAGACAGCATCCCTTTCCAATTCATCACGCTGCTTTTTGGCAGAACATTACTTGTTGGTCCTTCCCAGTTTATAAAAGGTGTGCACTCACTTACTTTCCCCATCACAATACATGCTCGGCAATAGTAGCACTCCTGGTGACATCTACTGCATGGAAATGAAGCAAAATAAAAGGGGCTATCACTTCCACACCGGTTGCATTTATATCCGTTTTCTTTCTGGGTAAGTGCTTTTTGATAGGAAATATATCCGTTTAGATAATGTTCATGAATGAGAGATAAAGGATAGGGAGTCTGAGTTAGTAGAAGCTGCTTTCCGCTTAGAGAGCGCTGAAGATCTAAAGAGTAGGGGTATGAAGGATTTAAAGGCGGAGTTCTCCACGTATCGATTTTTGAGAGAGGAAAAGCAGCTGGGCTAGGTACTTGAACGGGATTTAGCAATTCTTGTTTAACAGTAAAAAGCATATCTTCATTCCTTTCGATGTTTATCGTACACATCTATATACGCAAAAAAAGGTGTTTTTTCCTGCAAAAAAACCAAATCAAATGATTTGGTTTTCGATTACTTTTTATACCACCCTATACCGATGGCACCTTCACCTAAATGCGTGCCAATCACAGCGCCAAAATAAGAAAGACTCCATTCAATATGAGGATATTCTTGTTCTAAGTCTCGCTGAATTTCTTTTGCTTCACTTTCACGATTAGAATGAATAACTACAGCTTTCATAGGTACATTTTCTTTTGCATCCTCATCAAGAAGCTCCGTGATTCGTTTTAACGCTCGCTTACGCGTACGAATTTTTTCAAACGGAACAATTTTTTTAGATTCAAAATGTAGCACTGGCTTTACTTGAAGCAGACTGCCGATAATAGCCTGAGCAGCATTTAGGCGACCTCCACGCTGCAAGTGAGATAAATCATCTACCATAAAATACGCACGCATTGATAGTTTCATCTCTTCAAAACGCGCAATGATTTCGTCAGGATGTTTATTTAATTGGACCATCTCGGCTCCTTCAATCGCATAAAAGCCTTGAACCATACAGCTGATTTCTGAATCAAATACGTGCACGTCAAAGTCTTCTACCATGCTACCTGCCGTCAAAGCACCCTGATACGTTCCGCTAATTCCACTAGATAACGTAATAACGATAGCAGCATCGAATTGATCTCGTTTTAACTGTTCAAACAACTCTATAAATTCTCCGATAGCAGGCTGAGAAGTGGTTGGAAGATTTTTTGCTTCTTTAATTTTTTCAAAATATTGATCTGCAGTCATATCTACTTCTTCACAATATGTTTCTTCACCGAAAATAACGCTTAGCGGCACCATATGTATATGATAGTTTGATCGAATTTCCTCTGATATATAGGCGGTACTATCTGTAATAATTGCTGTTTTCATAAGATAGGGATCCATCCTTTGTTATATAAAATAATTTCACTCTATTCTACAACATTTAGGATTAAAATGCATGTAACGAGAGGTTTACCTATTAGTAAAAGCTCCCTTACGTATACATATTAATTAACAAACCTTGAATTTCTCCAACCCGCTTGAGTAAATTTAAACTGTCTTTTTCTTTTTGAAGGATATCATTTGTCAAGTCAACTAGTTTCGTATCCACTTCTTTCACTAACTTATATACTTTAGTCGTTCCTCTATGATTAAATCCTCTTTCTTCATGAAGTTCAAAGCCATTTTTAACGACTTCGTTCATAAACTGCTTCACAAGCGTCTTGTATTTCCGCAAAGAATCAATAGTTTGACTTTTCACTAACTGCTTTCCCTGTTCTTCAACTTTATTTATCACTTGAGTTAAATGTTCATAGGTTAGTTCTTTTTGTTTCTTGACCATTACTCCTGTAAATGAAACCGAACCACTTACTTCTTTTTCTCTAATGAGATTCATGGAAGAAGAAAGACTGTTAATTCGCTGTACCTCCACTATGCATCTCTCCTTTCTCTGTTAGTATACACTCCATTCAATTTAGACTTTTAGATGTGCTAGCTGAAAGTTTCGAGAGGCATCTGATGCGTGGATATGATGATTACCCTTTAGCTAACAGTGATGCTTATGTGCTGTTCATAAGAAGACAGCTTGTTTTTTCGGAGCGAAGAGGTAACTTTAGGCGTCGCTTTTAACACTTCATTCCAAGCGTTAGAAAGCTTCTTCATCATTTGTTAAACTTCACATAAAATAAACGTATCTTTTTTAAAATTAGCCATAATTAATCGCTCAGACATATAGTTGTACAGGGTATCTAACTGCTCTGCAATGATACCTGCTTGATATGTTAAGCCAATTCCTAGCCGATATAAAATATCGTTGCACTGTTTAATTTTTTCATTCGCTGTAAAATAATCGCTGTGTTGAATTGCTATAACAGCTTCATCAATATTTTGAATGAATTTTTCATACATCATAGCTGTTAGCTCTTGCGGAGATTTATGATAGATTAATTCTTCCGTTATAAAATTCAGCTTCATCACCTTCTTGTCTTCTTTAAATCAGTTTTCTATTTATTTCACTAAAAGCTAACTTATAAATTTTTAAAGGACACCAGTTGAGGTTTGAATAAATTCTTCTAAGACCTCATATGTATCTGAATGTATTAAAGACCTTTTTTTACAAGAGCATGCATCAACTTGATGGACATTATTTTGAGGTATGAATGCTTTCGTCGAAGGTTGTAGGATCCTTAAGATTTCCTTTATGCTTAAGCGAAGTTAAAGGACGAGTAAATGTGTAAAGGTATCACCCTTTTCCTTCCTAAAAGATATTTTCTCCCCTTAACTTATCGGTTGTTTTACTTTCTCATTAAATATGACTTTTTACCTACAATTCCAAAAAAATTTATAAAAAGAAAAAAAAAGTCCGATATACCTAGTTGTATATCGGACTTTTGAACTTATCTTACTTCTACCCAACCGTTTTTGATTGCCACAACAACAGCTTGAGTACGATCATTTACATTCATTTTTTGCAAAATATTACTCACATGGTTTTTAACGGTTTTTTCACTAATATATAATGCTTCTCCGATTCCTCGGTTACTTTTACCATCAGCTAACAGTTGTAGCACTTCGCACTCACGACGTGTTAACAAATGTAGTGGACGGCGAATCTCAATTGGTTCGTGCGGATAAGAAGACGATTGTCCTTGAGCTGCTAGTCGACGGTACTCTTTTACTAAACTATGCGTTACTTTCGGGTGTAAATATGAACCACCTTCTGCAACTACTTTCACCGCCTCAATTAACGCATCCGCATCCATTTCTTTTAGCAGATAGCCTCGTGCACCTGTTTGTAAGGCGTGAGTTACATATGTCTCATCATCATGGATAGATAAGATAATAACTTTAGCGTCCGGATTTACTTCTACAAGCTTTTTCGTAGCTTCTACACCATTTACAGCCGGCATGTTAATATCCATGATTACAACATCAGGTTGATGTTCTTCTACAAGGTCAATAACTTCGCTACCGTCGTCACCTTCTGCAACTACTTCAAAATCTTTTTCGAAATCTAAAATTCTTTTTACTCCTTCACGGAATAATTGGTGATCGTCGATTATGATAATTCTTGTCTGCATGTTTGATTCCTCCCCAAATCGAACAACAAATGTTTTACTCTATATTGACCCCTATTTATATACATATCTCTGCCTTTTTAAGCGGCTATAATCGGTACTTTAATCATAACAAGCGTGCCTTGGTTAATTTTCGAATGAACAGAAATAGTCCCATCTAACAAATCAACACGCTCTTTCATTCCTATTAAGCCGAACGAATTCTCTTTTTTCTCTTCTTGATTAAAACCGCAGCCGTCATCTTTGACAAGCAAAATAGCGTGTTCATTGTTGAACTCTATCTTCACTTGGATTTCCGTCGCGTCTGCATGTTTTAATGCGTTCGTTACAGCTTCTTGCACTAGACGAAACAGTGCTACTTCTAATTTTGAAGCAGTTCGCTTCTCTTGTCCAATGGAAATAAACGTAATCCGAGGCTTGCCCTCGTTATAATCTTCGATTGTATCAAGATATTTACGCAGCGTCGGAATTAGACCTAAGTCGTCAAGTGCCATCGGTCTTAAATCATATATAATTCGACGCACTTCGTATAGGGCAGAACGAACCATTTTTCGTAAATCTCGAATTTCCTCCATTGCTTCTTTTGCACTACGTTCCCGGTAAATTCGGTCAATTAATTCCGATCTCATCATAACATTTGCAAGCATTTGAGCTGGGCCGTCATGAATCTCTCTTGACAAACGTTTCCGTTCCTCTTCCTGAGCTTCAATAATCCGAAAGCCAAAATACTCTTTTTGAATGGCATCTTCTACTATTTCCCCTACTTGTTTTAAATCACTTGTTAAATAATTTAACACAACGGAAATTTGACCTACTAGGTGATCTGCACGTTTAATCGTTTCTTCTAATGTAAGCAAGCGTCTTTCTAGTTCATCTCGACGATTACGCAGCTGATATTCGCTTTGCTGATTCATCAGCAGCTTGGTTTGTAATTCGTGTGCTTTTTCATAAGCGTCTTTTACTTCAGGCTCTGAATAAATTTGAAAATGTCGGCTCACATCAGACAAACGCTTTCGAGCCAACCTTGCCTGAGTTTCCAATTTATCGCCTTGCTCTATCGTCTCAAGAACTTTCCCTTTTAACACTTCTAACTCTTCTTTTATTTGCTGATATTCTTGTCTGGCATCTTCAGAAAGACGATAGACTTCATTTTTACTATCTCCCACTGTGCCAATAATCTTCTCAAAAATTTCATCAAGTGCCTTACTTGTTAATTTATGTTTCGACATTTACTCACCCCAAACTATACTCACATTCGGAGAAATGTCTATACGTTCATGCTATATATAGTATTCGTATGACCTATCTGAATTGTGAGGATAAGATCCATATTTTCTCCCTATCTGACTTTTTATATCCAAAAAGTAACGGTTGTTTTTAGTACCCTCAAACTCGACATCAATCGACGCTTGACTCGCGTTATTTGAATAGATTACCATTTACGCTCACTCTTCAACAGTGACTAACTGCCTGTTTAAACCATTTCATTATTTAGCTATACAAGCCTGCACACTCTTTTATTATAACGTATATTCTGTATAGCTTGTTCAAGTGATGTTGAATTTGATTAATTGATGTCTTTTCATAAACATTTTATACTAATAGCAAGTAAACAGTACGTAAATACCCGTTTTTCTTCTATTTATAACGCTAAGGAGGATTTTTTGATTGTTATCACAATATTATACCGTAAAACAAGAAGGTTCACATGAAATCACTATTCAAAAATCCAGATTCATTTGTCATATGAAACGTGTAACAACTGAGGAAGAAGCTCAGCAATTTATTCAAGACATTAAAAAACAGCACTGGAATGCTACTCATAACTGTTCAGCTTACCTAATTGGAGAACGAGATCAATTTCAAAAAGCAAACGATGATGGAGAACCAAGTGGAACAGCAGGCGTACCAATGTTAGAAGTGCTTAAAAAAAGAGGCTTAAAAGATACGGTGGTCGTCGTTACGCGCTATTTCGGAGGCATTAAATTGGGCGCAGGTGGCTTGGTGCGCGCATATGGGAAATCTGTTTCCGAAGCGTTAAATGAACTAGGTACAGTCAAACGAACTCTCATGGCGGTTATGCACACAACCGTCGACTATACATGGCTTGGAAAATTAGAAAATGAGCTTCGCAGTTCCGTTTATCTATTAAAAGAAATCCACTACGCAGATATGGTAGAGATTGAAACATTTGTAGAGGAAGCTCAAACAGAAGCATTTACTGAATGGATGACCGAGCTAACAAACGGCCAAGCAGATATTCGAGCAGGTGAGACGACCTATTTAGAAGAAGATGTAGAATGAATTATTTACTCTTATTAAAAAACATTGTACAATTGATAAATAGCGCAACTATTCTGATGGTTGCGCTACTTGTCAATGAGTAAAAACCTCGTACAGATGCATAGCTTTGACGAGTTTGATTCATACATTCCAATTTATAACACATACTAAGTGTCACAATAAGTGTTCGAATATACGAATAAAAGGAGAAACCGTATGGCTCAATATAGACGTTTTCAAAAAAGAGTAAACAAACGGAAAAGAAAACGAAGGCTTTTTACATTTTTTCTGTTACCTATCCTTATTTTAGGGCTTTCTGCAACCGCTTATGGCTCTTATTTGTTTGTTAAAGCTAAAACAGTAGCTTCTGATTCTTATGAAGGACTCGGAGATCGCGATAACTCCCCTATGCGTGATCGTAAAATCGATCCCAAAAAAGATGATATATCCATTTTATTTATGGGCGTAGATGATAGTGAAACCAGGAAATTCGGAAAATCAGCCCGTACGGATGCTTTAATTTTGGCGACCTTTAACGAAACCAATAAAACCGTAAAGCTTGTAAGCATACCTCGAGATTCGCGGGTTTATATACCTGAAGTGAACAGAAAAGATAAAATTACTCATGCGCATGCTTACGGAGGTCCAAAAGCAACTGTAGAAACGGTAGAACAGCTGTTTAATGTCCCTGTTGATTACTATGTTAAAGTGAATTTTAAAGCTTTCACAGACATTGTAGACTCACTTGGGGGAATCGATTTTGATGTACCTTATGCGATGAGTGAAAAGGACTCAAAAGATCGTCATAATGCTATTGTCTTAAAACCAGGAAATCAACATTTAAATGGCGAAGAAGCGTTAGCTGTTGCTCGAACACGAAAACAAGACAACGATATTGAGCGAGGAAAAAGACAACAGCAGTTGATTGAAGCTATGATTAAAAAAGCTGCTTCCATTGGATCACTAAATAAATATGGAAATCTTATCGAAGCTGTTGGCGATAATATGAAAACGAATTTAATGTTCGGTGAAATGCTTTCGTTTTATGATTATGCTTCGAAAAAAGTAGACATCGAAACCATTAACTTAGACGGCAGCGATGAAAAAATTAACGGCGTGTACTACTTTAAACTAGACAATGATTCAGTGGAAAAAGTAAGTGAAAAGCTCCGCAAGCATTTAGGCATTGAATCAACTTCAGATACAACAGAATAATTAAAAAGACCTCTTGGATATCCAAGAGGTCTTTTTAATTAATTTTTTAAACGAAGTCCACGAACCATGTTGAGAATTGGCCTATATGTCTTATCAACTAGTCCTATCTTTTCAACGATAATTTCAATCGCTACAAGGAGGATAGCTAGTACAAGAAAAGACCCCCACATTGTTTGTACCTTTGAGAAGATAACTGCCGCTAAACCAAATATCGCACTCATTCCATAAATAATTAAAACCGTTTGTCTATGGCTGTACCCTAAGCGCAACAAGCAATGATGCAAATGAGATTTATCAGGAGCCGATAGCGGTTGATTTTTTACGATTCGGCGAATAATAGCAAAGAACGTATCTGAAATTGGTACCCCTAAAATAATAACTGGAACAATGAAGGAAATAACCGCTACATTTTTAAATCCTAACAGAGACAATACAGAAATCATATAGCCTAAAAATAGTGCTCCTGTATCACCCATAAAAATCTTAGCGGGGTGAAAGTTGTAAAATAAAAATCCGAGCGTACTTCCCAATACGATGAAACCCATGCTTGTCACAAACACATTGCCCATCATAATAGCCATACCCGAGATGGTAATCAATACAATAGAGGAAACGCCGGCAGCTAATCCATCCAATCCATCAATTAAATTAATAGCATTGGTAATTCCTACAATCCATAATACCGTAATTGGAATACTTAACATTCCGAATTCTAATTTTCCGCCAAACGGCAAGTTAATGAAGTCAATTTGGACTCCACCGTATACAACAACAATTAATGTCGCTACTAGCTGACCGCCTAATTTGATTTTAGCGGATAGCTCAATCATATCATCTAAGACACCGGTAATGATGATAATGATGCTTCCGATTAAAATCGGCAGCGCATATTTACTGTCAGGCTGTAAAACGAGGTATCCAATAAGAAAACTAAAAAATATCGCCAAACCTCCAAGGCGAGGCATAATTTTTTGATGAACTTTTCGTTGATTTGGTTTATCTGTTGCACCTATTTTAAACGCCAGCTTCTTAACCAGCGGAGTGATCAGAATAGATGTAATAAAACAAATAAACAAGGTCAAATATAGCATGGAGACCCTCCTCAGGTTTATGTTAACCAAAACCATAAAAAATGTATCCAACTTTATATAATTGGATAGTATTTCAAATTGCGTATAACAATAATTACTTACTTATTCCCAAAATGGATTATATCACAATGATTCTACTACTTAAATAGAAATTTATTCTCAAAAATTAGCACATTTACAAACTATCAATAGAAAAGAACTGTATTTTTTGGTGTATAAACAGCTGATTTACTTTATTCTTATGTGGTTATTTTATGTAGAACATTTTCTTTACTATACTTTATTAAAATATAAGCGAACTCCCCCCTTTTCGTCTAATTTATTCGTCATCTCTAACTCTTTTTCCTTTTTATTAAGCATATTTAAACCTTTATTTTTATTTCACATGGCCCCACTCATTATATGAACAAACTTTTGACCTATGCATATCCACTATTTCAAACCACATTCACTGAATCGTTGTCCTTATCTTATATCATTTAAAAGTTAAAATATAGTGAAATGGATAGAGATAAAATTAAACAAAAAAAGGAATTTTATCAAAAAAATGAAACTTTTTTTGATGGGGTTCGTAATACATAGTAGGAACAGCATCAATCATCTTACATAAAGGGGGTGTTGAATGAACTATGTTCGGTCTATCTGTTCAAACAGTGTATTTGTATGGATTAATTATCTGCGGAAGTCTCACCTTCTTATACATTTTATTTAGCGATTTGTTAGATGGATTATCTGAAGCGATACCTTTTTTTAACCCCACTCTTCTTTTTTCTTTTTTAACATTCTTTAGTGCCAGTGGATATTTGTTCGCCTATACGTCATTGCAAAATTATTGGATTATTTCGATTTCCGCTCTTATTGCCCTTCTACTCGTTATTTTGCTCAACGTTTTTGTATTGATTCCTTTATCATCGGCTGAAGAATCTCTTGCTTTTACTGAAGATTCGTTAAAAGGAAGACTTGGTACCATTATTACTTCCGTTCCTGCAGATGGTTATGGAGAAGTATTTATCGAAGGGGTTAGCGGCACTATCTCTAAACCGGCTGCCAGCTTTAAAAACACTGCTATACCTTTAGGCAGCAAAGTGCTTGTTGTAGATATACAAAGGGGCAACGCACTCGTTGTGATTTATGAAGAAGTTATGACCAATCACTCATTATAAATAGTATTAGGGGGAGTTTTATGTTTTCAACACCTATATTAGTTGTCGTTGGAATTGTTGTTTTTTTATTAATTGCGCTGATTGCCGTATTTATTACAAAATACCGTACAGCAGGTCCAGATGAAGCGTTAATTGTAACAGGAAGCTATCTAGGAAATAAAAACGTGCATGTCGATGAATCCGGAAACCGCATTAAAATTGTTCGCGGAGGCGGTACGTTTGTGCTGCCAGTTTTTCAGCAGGCTGAGCCTCTGAGCTTGTTGTCAAGCAAACTGGAAGTATCTACACCTGAAGTATATACAGAACAAGGTGTTCCTGTTATGGCTGATGGGGTATCAATCATCAAAATTGGAGGTTCTATTTCAGAAATTGCAACGGCCGCTGAGCAGTTTTTAGGCAAAGCAAAAGAAGATCGCGAAACCGAAGCTAGAGAAGTCTTAGAAGGTCACCTTCGCTCGATTCTTGGTTCTATGACGGTAGAAGAAATTTATAAAAACCGTGAAAAATTCTCTCAAGAAGTACAGCGCGTAGCTTCACAAGATTTGGCTAAAATGGGATTAATTATTGTATCGTTTACAATTAAAGACGTTCGGGATAAGAACGGCTATCTAGAATCTCTAGGGAAACCTCGTATTGCTCAAGTTAAGCGAGATGCTGACATTGCAACAGCGGAAGCTGAAAAAGAAACAAGAATCAAGCGTGCTGAGGCTCATAAAGATGCCCAAAAAGCGGAGCTTGAGCGAAATACAGAAATCGCGGAAGCTGAAAAAATGAATCAGTTAAAAACCGCTGAATATCGTCGCGAACAAGATATTGCCAAAGCTCGTGCTGACCAAGCATATGATCTAGAAACAGCTCGCGCGAAACAAGATGTAACAGAACAAGAAATGCAAATCCGCATCATTGAACGTCAGAAACAAATTGAATTAGAAGAAAAAGAAATTCTTCGTCGTGAGCGTCAATACGATTCTGAAGTAAAAAAGAAAGCAGATGCAGATCGTTACTCTGTTGAGCAATCCGCAGAAGCTGAAAAAGCAAAACAGCTTGCTGAAGCAGACGCCAACAAATATCGAATTGAAGCAATGGCTAAAGCTGAAGCTGAACGCGTTCGAATTGATGGTTTAGCAAAGGCTGAAGCTCAGCGTGCCCAAGGTGAATCTGAAGCTGAGATTATCCGCTTAAAAGGTTTAGCTGAAGCTGAAGCTAAACAAAAAGTAGCTGAAGCATTCGAGCAGTTCGGTCAAGCGGCTATTTTAGATATGATTATCAAGATGCTTCCTGAATATGCAAAACAAGTTGCAAGTCCTTTAGCAAATATCGACAAAATTACGGTTGTGGATACAGGAAGCAACGGTGAAAACAGCGGAGCTAATAAAGTGACTGGCTATGCAACAAACTTAATGTCTTCTCTTCAAGAATCGCTGAAAGCATCCTCAGGTATAGATGTGAAGGAATTGATTGAAAACTTTTCTGGAAAAGGAAATGTGCGACAAAGCTTGCACGAACTAACGGATGAAATCAAGCAGCAAAACAAGAAAGAAGATATCTAAAAATAAAAAGCATGCGGATTATATCCGCATGCTTTTTTAACCTCTTAACACTCGAAGAAGAAACCTAGGTAATTCTAACTGACGCTTCCATCTCCATGGTTCTTTTAACAGTCGATAAAGCCACTCTAAACCAAACTTTTGAAAAACAGCAGGTGCTCGGTTCAATCGTCCTGAAATAACATCGAACGAGCCCCCTACGCCTTGATAAACAGAAGGATTAAGTTTCTCTTTATGAGCAATAATCCAATTTTCTTGGGCTGGACTGCCTAAAGCCACAAAAACAATTTCTGCTCCTGAATCATTAATCGTACGTTCAATGACTTCTTCATTTTTTTCATAGCCATTTAATGTTCCAACAATTAAAATCCCTGGAAACATCTCTTCCAACTTAGCTTTGGCTTCATCTGCAATTCCAGGCTTGGCTCCGTATAAAAAAATTCTTTTACCGTTATTTGTTGCTTCTTTACACAGCTTCAGCATCATATCAATACCCGTTACACGCTCACGAATACGTCCCTTTTTGAGCTTTGAAGCTAAAATCACACCGATCCCATCTGGAATTTGATAAGTCGCTTGATTTAATAGTGACTTTAATTCCCTGTCTTCTTGTGCTTTCATAATTTTTTCAGGGTTGATTGCTACAATAAATGATTTTCGGCCTTTATCTATATCCTGAAGTAACTTTACCGCTAGCTCATCGTACGTGTCGCTACAAACGTCTATTCCTAAGATGTTTTCCTTCATTAAATCACCCGTATGTTGATTTTTTAGTTTTTTACAAACGAAAGACAGGCTGTTCAGCCCGTCTTTTTATAAAGTAGAAACTTTTGAATCACCAAGTAACACTACGTCAAAGCCTGCTGCTTTCCATTGATCACGCTGAATGCAGTTTTTCGTATCAAAAATAACTTTTGTACGCATGTGATTTTCAACAGCTGATGGAAGAAGCTCTTTGAACTCATTATGATCTGTTAAAATAAGAATCACATCCGCATGTGCAACAGCTTCATCCAAACTTTGCGTCTGACGTTCGATTTTATTCTCTTTGATATGAGGATCAAATGCTGTGTAATCAACGCCCAGTTTTTCTAAATGATGAAGTACATCCGTTGATGGACTTTCACGCATATCGTCAATATTTCCTTTAAAAGCTAAACCTAAAACAGCTACACGTCCATGTTGAATGCCCTTTTCATCTAGTAGGCTTTTCGTTTTCAATGCTGTATATTCAGGCATTGAATCATTTGTATGACGAGAAAGAGAAATAATTTTTGCCAGTTCTGGCTGAAGCTCCGTTAAGAACCAAGGGTCAACAGCAATACAGTGGCCGCCTACACCAGGACCTGGTAAATGAATGTTTACACGTGGATGATAGTTCGCTAACTTAATCGCTTCCCACGCATTTACACCAATTTTTTCACTGATTTTTGCCAGCTCATTTGCAAACGCAATGTTCACATCACGATATGTGTTTTCGATTACTTTCACCATTTCAGCTGTTGTAGCATCCGTTACGTGAATATTTCCTTTTACAAATGTTTTATAAAGCTCAACAGTCAAACGACTAGACTCTTCGTTAATACCACCGACAATACGGTCATTATTTACTAATTCCTCAAATACTTTTCCTGGAATAACGCGTTCAGGTGAATGAGAAACAAATAACTCACTGCCTAATTCTAAACCCGTTTCTTTTAGCACAGGTAGCATGACGTCTTCTACTGTACGCGGAGGAACTGTGGATTCTAAAATTACTAAATTTCCTTTACGAACGTAAGGAACAATCGATTTTGTCGCTTCTCGAACATAGTTCAAGTTTGCCGTTTTATCTTCATTAATTGGTGATGGTACAGCAATAATAAAAATATCCGCCTCTTCAGCTGTTGTGCCTACCGTGAAGTGGCCGTTGTCAACTGCTGATTCTAAACGTTCTTGTAAGCCGTTTTCTTCTATATGAAGTTGCTTATTTTTAATTAATTCTACTGCTTTTTCATTTACGTCGACACCATGTACATATAAGCCGTGATTGGCAAACATAACAGCTGTCGGTAAACCTATATATCCTAAACCAACTACACACAATTTCTTTGTCATTGCAGAAAATCTCCTTTATATGACATGCTTAATAAATAAAACCTATCTGATATTATATCGAAAAATGTCATTTCATGATAGCATTTATATAAAAACATGAAATAATTTCTTTTACTTATTATTATGTAACATTTTATGAGAATTCATCAATAAACGATATAACCATCTTTTGTACAGCGAGCTCTAACCCAAAAGAACTATTGAAAATCTCCTTGATTCCCAATAGTTCCCTTAGTAAATATATTTTACATATGCCCTTCTTTTTCGACAATTTCTCTAAAATAGCTCACTAACTCTTCTCGCAGCGGTTCTCTTTGCAGAGCTAAATCAATTGTTGCTTTAATGAATCCAAATTTATCTCCAACATCATAACGCTTTCCTTCAAAATAGTAAGCAAGAACACGTTGGAATTCATTCAGACGTAAAATAGCATCTGTTAATTGAATTTCTCCTCCTGCGCCAATCTCTTCTCTGCTCAAGATATCAAAAATTTCCGGTGTTAAAATATAGCGCCCCATAATTGCATAGCCTGAAGGGGCCTCTTCTGGATTCGGTTTTTCAACGAGCGTTTCTACGTCTAATAACCCTTTTTCAAGAGGCTCTCCTTTAGGACCTACAATTCCGTACTTTGAAGTTTCTTTTCTAGGCACCTCCTGTACACCAACTACAGCGCATTCATATTTTTCGTATACGTTCATTAACTGTTTCAAACAAGGTGTTTCTGATTGAACTACATCATCGCCTAGCATAACAGCAAAAGGTTCATCTCCGATAAAACTTCTTGCACAGTGAATGGCATGACCTAATCCTTTAGGTTCCTTTTGACGAATGTAGTGAACATTAGCCAAATTCGAAATCCCCTGCACTTCTTCGAGCATGTCCCACTTTTCCTTTGCAGCCAATGTTTCTTCTAACTCATATGATTTATCAAAATGGTCTTCGATTGCTCGTTTTCCACGACCGCTTACAATTAAAATATCTTCAATACCTGATGCTACTGCTTCTTCCACAATGTATTGAATCGTTGGTTTATCTACAATTGGCAGCATTTCTTTAGGCTGTGCTTTTGTAGCCGGCAAAAAGCGTGTCCCTAATCCAGCTGCTGGAATAATAGCTTTACGAATTTTCACTTACTTTTCCTCCTGTCAATGTCAATCGTGCTTATTGGTTATAGTATAGTAAGTCTGCGATTGAGTATGTACACAAAGTCATGTTGAATCCATTTCTTTTTATAAAGAGTCATGTTGGATTCTGCTTTATCATAACAAAAGATTTTGTATAATTCTATTTTTATCATTTATAATGAAAAGAAAATTAATCACTTATAAATATAATTTTATGCTCCACTTATGTATAGAAAGGAATGGGATTATGAGTTCGTTTTCAGATCACTTACAGCACCAATTTATACAGCATTTCCCGTACAGTGATGCACGCTATCGCACAAATGCCCAAGCAGGGCTAGACCTTTACCGTACCCATTCATTCTTCATTTTGCACAATGATGAACAGATATTAAACGTTAAAATCGATTCGTTTTATGTGGAACTAAACAAGCAGTTGCTCCCTGAAAGTACCTGTTCTTGTCAGCATAACGGATTTTGTGAACACTGCTTTGCAGCGTTTTTTTATATGTACTCATTAATAGAACCGCTTGCTCCTCTATTCAAAGAATGGCGAAACCATGAAAAAGCAGCTTTGACTATGCTATCTGCCAAACAAGTGTTAAAAAAGCCGAAGGCAACTTTTCAAGAGTGGAGACAAACTTTTGAGGAGCAGTATACGCTTTTTATGCAGGGGCGGAACGAAAATGACCGTTCCATTTATCATGAATATTATCAGTACTATTACCGTGCTTTAGTGAAAAAGGCTCCTGAGCACCCATTGCTTTATGCTTTATTTTGTATGTATGGAGCGGTTCATACATTCTATAAACTATCAGCTCAATTACAGGCACATCAGCTTTCTACTAACATCGAGGAATCATTCGTATATAGTCACGTCTACAAAATAACAAATGAAATTTATGCTACCGCTGATTCGTTAAAGCAAATGAAATATGATGGAGATGCATTATCTATTATAGAGGACAGCATTCCATACATCCGAGAATTATTGCATAAAGATATGCCTTTACAATATGAACGTATTGAGATTTATCGCGTTATTTGGCAAAAAATCTTCACGTTAGAAAAGTGGCGAAAAATTGAGGAAAGCAAATTAAAAGCTAAGTACGGTTCTTTTATAAACAATACAGCTCTTTCCTATCTTTTATTCCTTCAAGAAAAAGATGGCGAAGCAAAAGAACGTTTGAGCGATGAAACACTACAAATGATTCCCTATCTTATTCCTTGGTTAAATGATTTATTGCATGAAAAAGAAACTGACCGCTTTGCTCAGTGGGGCTCTTATATAATGACCTATATAGGAGATTACGTACGCACCGTTCCGACTACTTATCAAGGAAGCCGAAACATGGTCTCCATGATTGTAAATTTATTTCAGCACTATAAAGACTTAACGAACGATCAAACTTTGTATACTGAAGCATTGCAAACGTTACTTCCCTATAGTTTTATTGAATACAGTGATTTTCTATATGCTTCTGACCAATTGAAAAAGTGGGTTGAATTACAGGTGCTTCTTCAATATGACAGCATCAAATATGACGAGCAAACGATAGAAGCCTTAAAACAAAAAGATGAAAAGCTGGTTATTCCTCTTTATCATCAAATGATTTCAAAGCTGATTTATGAAAAAAAGAAAAGCAGTTATCAAGAAGCCTATATCTACTTACAAGAATTAAAGAGACTTTATCTACAAATGAATCGCTCTCTACTATGGGAACATTATATGGAAGAATTAGCGATAAAAACAAAGAAACAGCGCTCGTTTCAACAACTATTAGAAAAAGGAGATTTACTGAATGTTTGATTTGTTTCATTTAACACTTGAAGTCGAACCTGTACACGGTGACTTTTTTCTCTACTGTGTATCACCTAGCGGCCAAATTTTGCTCCCTGATACATGGAAAGATGCGCTGTTTCTATGGCATGAACAGACCTATTACGGAAGCGAAGCCACACAGGTTGAGATTAATGGAAAAAAAGGAATTCTTCTTTCTGCATGGCAAATGTTCACTTTCATACAATTACCTATTCAACAGCATGTGTTGAAACCGGCTTTGTCCGCTTCAGCGGAAGCTTATCAGCAAATTGCAGTCGATATGACAAAGAGGATTATCAAAGGGAAATTTCATTCTCTTCCTTTTAAAAAACAAATGACTGCCTCGCTTTCACAAGCTGATGAGCAAGAGTGGCGAGCACAAATTAAAGAGAACCTGTTAAAAAAAGAAGGAAAGGACTTTTTAATAAGCATAGAAGGCGAGAGCTATAATCCTCCCTTTGACCTTTCATTGCGTATTGTAGAGCCAACGACCGATGGAGATGTATGGACGGCTGAAACATTCGTGATTCCCCACGATGAAGCCAAAGAACCTTTTATACTTGGAAGAACGCTTCCTAAAGAGTGGAACCACTACGAATCATATATCGCTTACGAACACGAACGATGGAAAGCATTGGCTCCTACTTTATACCAAAAAGGAGCGTTTATTCAGTCTGTCCTAACAGATGAGGAAGTATGGGAATTTCTAACTCAAGATAGTGCAGCATTGATTAAACAAGGTGTCTCTATCCATTTGCCAAGCTGGTGGGAATCATTAAAAAAAGCCACCATCAAAGTATCTGGCACTATAGAAAATACTTCATCTGCATTATTTGGTAAACAAGCTATCAGCAGCTTCCGCTGGTCATTTTCTATTGGCGATCAAACTTTCTCAGAAGAAGAGTTTCGGAAATTAGTCGAACAAAAACGCCGATTATTATCTATTAACGGACAGTGGATTCAACTGGATTCTAGATTAATTAAACAAGCGCAGAAAATTGTTAAAGAAGCTAGTAAAAAAGGCGTCTCAATTCATGAAATTTTAAAAACGAAGCTAACCTACATGGCAGACAGTAAAACCGATGAAGAAGAGGTAAAAGTTGAGTTCCAACTACCCGCTTCCTTTCAATCATTTATTACATCCTTAACGGATTTAGAACGGCTGCCGGAAGTGCTGCCTCCCTCTGAATTTAAAGGTACATTAAGACCTTATCAGCAGCAAGGTTTGAATTGGCTCATGTTTTTGAGAAAGTTTAACTTAGGAGGATGTCTAGCAGATGACATGGGGCTAGGTAAAACCATTCAATTAATTAGTTATTTAACAAATATTCATCCGTTACATAGCTCTCCTTCTCTTATCGTTTGCCCAACTTCTTTAATTGGAAACTGGGAAAAAGAATTACAGAAATTTGCCCCTTCTCTTCGTGTTCATGTTCATTACGGGCCGAAAAGAACCAACGGATACGCATTTGAGAAGATATGTGAAAGTACTGACGTTGTGATCACGACTTATCAAGTTGCTCTTTTGGATGTCGAATTGTTGAAAGGGTTTATGTGGAACAGCATTTCCTTAGACGAAGCACAACATGTTAAAAACCCGCAGACTAAACAGGCGAGAGCTATCCGTCAGCTACAAGGAAGACACAAAATTGCGCTTACTGGAACTCCAATTGAAAACCGTCTGCTGGAACTATGGTCATTATTTGAATTCATCAATCCTGGTTACTTAGGAACAATCAATTCATTTAAAAATCGATTTGTAGCAGGCATTGAAAAAGGCGAGAAACCTGAACGAACTGTTGAGCTTAAAGCACTCATTCAGCCTTTCTTATTAAGAAGAACAAAACAAGATAAAAACATCGCCCGCTCACTGCCTGATAAACAAGAACAAAAAGAATATATCCCGCTGACAGCGGAACAAGCTTCACTTTACCAGGAGCTAGTTCAAGGAATGCTTCAAGAAACAGAGGAAAAAACAGGATTTGAACGAAAAGGCATGATTTTGCAAACACTAAATAAGCTAAAATTATTATGCAACCATCCAGCTTTGTACTTAAAGGAAAGTACAGCTAAACAAACGGTACGGCGATCTCATAAAAGTCAAAAAATTATTGAACTCGTAGAGAGCATTCGCACACAGCAAGAAAGCTGTTTAATCTTTACTCAGTATATTGAAACAGGACTCATGCTGCAAAGAACCTTAGAAAAAGAAATCAACGAGCCGGTTTTATTCCTTCACGGAAGTTTGTCAAAAGAACAACGAGATGCAATGGTTGCTCAATTTCAAGCAAGGAAAAAAGCCATCTTTATCCTTTCTCTTCGCGCAGGTGGAACTGGATTGAATTTAACAGCTGCAAATCACGTTATTCATTTTGACCGATGGTGGAACCCAGCCGTTGAAAACCAAGCAACCGATCGCGCCCATCGAATTGGGCAGAATAAATTTGTTCATGTTCATAAGTTTATTACAAGAGGAACGATTGAAGAAAAAATTGATGAAGTAATCAATCAAAAACAACATCTAAACAATGAACTCATCCAAGGAGATCAATGGGTAACAGAACTTTCTAATAAAGAACTACAAGAGCTTCTTGCATACAGAAATGAATAAGAAAAATTATAAAATGTGTTACAACTTTACTAAAAAGAGGACTTTTTTACTTGTCCTCTTTTTTTATTAGATCATTCGACACAAAAAAATAAGTGTAAATCAATCTCCAGCTACTGATAAAGATACAAAAAACGCAATAAATAGCGTTTTTTGAATAAAAAGGTATTTTTATAGCGAAAAAGACCCTTTACTTTCTCTTTAAATTCCAGCATATTTATACATATAATATTTTTGTAATTTAATAGACATATTGGAAAAATAAACACGGAACATTTACATAATTAGGGGGATTTATTAATGAAAAAAAGGCAGCTCGCTTTATCTCTAGGCGCCATTGTTGGCGGGACATTCTTATATCAAGCTTCAGCTGAAGCATCTGCTTCAACTGTTCAAGTAAAAGCTGGAGATACACTTTGGTCATTATCTACCAAATACCATACAACGGTAGAAGCTTTAAAAAGCGTAAATAAGTTATCTTCAAATACAATTCACATAGGACAAACGTTATCGATTCCTTCTGCTTCAACCTCTCAACCATCTAATAAGGAAGAAAAGCCTTCAGCTCCTGCTACTGGTTCGACTTATAAAGTTCAAAGCGGCGATACCCTTTGGAAAGTTGCTACTCGTTTTAATATGAGCGTAGAAGAATTAAAACGTTTGAACGCTCTTTCTTCTAACATTATTTATATTAACCAAACGTTAAAAGTAAATGGAAGCAATAGCGCATCGACTCCAACTACGAGTAAACCAGCAGAAACTCCTTCTAAGGATGCAAACGGAACTTACAAAGTTCAGCGTGGAGATAGCCTATCTAAAATAGCTTCGACATTTCACATGAGCGTGAGTGAGCTAAAACAAATAAACGGATTAACATCTAATACGATTTATGTAAATCAACAATTAAAGGTATCAAAAAGCAGCCAAACAACTACGCCAACAACAAAACCAAGTACATCCACACCTTCAACTTCTAACGGAACATTAAATGTATCGCAAATGATTTCAGATGCAAAACGTTATATAGGTGTTCCTTACAGATGGGGTGGCACAACTCCTTCTGGTTTTGACTGCAGCGGATTCATTTATTACGTAACGAAACAACAAATTTCTACAACGCGCTATACGACGGCTGGTTATTGGAGTGTATCAACACCCGTCAGTAATCCACAGCCTGGAGACTTAGTGTTTTTTAATACATATTCTAGCGGTCCTACACATATGGGCATTTACCTTGGTAATCGTCAATTTATTCATGCTGGATCTTCTACGGGTGTAACCGTTGCAAGCTTAGATAACAGCTACTGGAGCAAGCGCTACTTAGGTGCAAAAAGATTTTCTAAATAATTGATAGAAGCTGAAACAAAAGTATTTTAGTTGAAGGAAGATCCGAACGAGTTTGATTCTTGATGGAGAATCAAACTCGTTCGGATTTTTTCATTGGTAGGGTCGACGTAGGTTTCATATATGTAGGTGCTTCTAGCTGTTGAGCGGAGGGCAAAGCGAAGACTCCTGCGAGAAAAGCAGAATAGATGAAACCGCGCGCAAGTGACGAGGAGGCTCATCAGCCGTCCGCGGAAAGCGAAGCCTTGCACGGAAATCAACAGTGGTGTAACAAATGATCCATACTAGCTCACCCCATTTGTTTGTCTTTAGATTGCATTAATTCAGTTATGTCTCAATCTCTTATATACAGAAAAAAACCGTTAAATGATTTAACGGCTGAAATAGAGGAATAGTTCGGGGATAGTGAATACTTTAGTTTTCTCTCTTGAGAACATAGAAAGAGCATTGCTCTTAAAAAGGATCTATCTTCTATTATGATAGATAAGAGGAATTAAAACCTTAGCTGAACTAATCACCCCCTTTCATACTAGATAACTTTATTCTTCTTGTTGATTTGAATCAAATGAAGAAAAACCGGATGGCTTTCCACTTAAAAACTTAACAGCATCAGCCACAACGTCGGTCATATATACTCGTTGCTGAAGATTATTTTCAAATGTGCGCGTTTGTACACGCCCTACTACACCTACAACCGCTCCTTTATCACAGTAAGCAGCCGTATTTTCTGCATTTTTTCTCCACAGAGTAATGTTGACAAAATCAGCATCGTATTCACCTTCAACATTTCGAAACGTTCGATTAATTGCTAAAGTAATAGTAGATACTGCAATCCCTTCATGGGTATATCGAAGCTCGGGTTTTTTTGTCAGTCTTCCTACAAGAACAATATGGTTAATCATAGTCTCCCACTCCAACTGATTGAATAATGGGAATCTTTAAGCTCATTCATGTTATAATATGGATAACCTACTATTTACGTAAAGGAGGAAACATCAATGAAAACATTTAAACTTGTGTCATTTCAATTGGTTGATGATCAAGAAAAACGTCAGTCTGTCTCACTCACTAATGGCCTTATTATTAATAAAGAAGACGGCGAAAATAACTGGATTTTAGAAGCAGTTATCGATAAGAAATGGTACGATGAATTTCATGTTTTGTTGAAAGATAAACAAAAAATGACGGTAGAAGCTAAAATTACGAAAGAAACAAATGATCCGGCTACCTTTATAGCTACCGTGGCTTCCATTACTTCAATTGGTGAAAATCGTATTAGTTTGTTGATGAAAGGTGTTTTAAAAGAACGGAGACTTCATTATGCTGAAATGCTCTTAGAGGATTTAATTAACCAAGGGTTATCAGGTCAAGAATTACTTCAACAGTTCAAACTGCAGCTTCGAAACAGACCGATAAAAAGTACATCTAAAAAATAAGTCAAGTCATCTCAAGGTGTCTGGATTTAAAAGAGAGGATTATTGTTTGCGGTCTTTTTCGTTGGTGCATGAGAAGGGTAAAGAAAAGAGAACTCACTGGAGAGGTACCTTTCTTTTTTTCCTAAAAATAAATGAGCACAATTAGAACGTTTGAAGCGATTATCTCTTATGCGAGCGCCTTGCCTTTTCAAATAAAAATTTGTCATTTTTTCACTCCTTTTTCTTTGTAATTCGTATATTAATGCATTTTTCCCCGTTATTCAACCATTTTTTTCAATATACCGAACAAAAAATAGGATTTTTTTACTGTAAAAACCTTTATTTTTGTTCTTTTTTTTATATCCATGCAGAAAAATGAATCTTTTTAGAGAAAAAAAAGAAATAAAAACAGGTTTTATTCCCTTTATTGCAGAAGGTAAAGTGTATATGTTTCATATTGTGCGAATTTAGCATATTACAAAGAATATGAACTACATTCGAACAATAAGACATATATTTATCTTTACGAAATCAGGTGATGCATATGAAGGATTTTGGAGAAAGAATTAAGCAGTTCAGACTAAAAGGAGGATTTTCACAAGAAGAATTAGCAAATCAGTTGAATGTTTCTCGTACAACTATTTCAAAATGGGAATGTTCAAAACAAACGCCTTCCATTTTTGATTTTTTATCTCTATGTAATTGTTTTCAAATTACGCTGGACCAACTTATTGAGCCTTCCTCTTATAAACAAGATCATTTACATGACTTCCAACTTCTTTACTTAACAAGAAAATGTGAATCGGATTCACACGACGAGACCATTTTAACCCTCATAGATAAACAGCCCTTATTGAAACATGTGCTCTTACAATTTTCATCTCTGTCACCAACACTTCAAAAAGAGTTGCTAACGGATATTATACCTTTATTAAAGAAACTTTTTTCTGCTTTGCAGCGCCAATAAAAAAAGCTGCATCAGCAGCTCTTATGTACTATTCTTTTTTATCGCCTAAAGCAAACATAATATCTGTTTCGCAGACTAACTCTCCATCTACAGTTGCGATACCTTTTCCTTTGCCAATAGATCCACGCGCACGTACAATTTCAACCTCTAAACGCAGTTGATCACCAGGTCTTACTTGCTTTTTAAAGCGGCAGTTGTCAATGCCTGCAAAAAATGCTAAACGTCCTTGATTTTCTTCTTTTTTTAGCATAGCTACTGCTCCTACCTGAGCCAAAGCTTCTACAATTAAAACCCCTGGCATCACAGGATAGTCAGGGAAATGCCCGTTAAAAAATTCTTCATTGGCAGATACGTTTTTTAAACCAACTGCTTTTTTTCCCTCTTCCACTTCTAAAATACGATCGACCAATAAAAATGGATATCGGTGTGGAATAATTTCTTTAATTTGTTCAATATCAAGCATAAATAAGTCTCCTTTCAAACCGCATGTAACATACGATACTATTATCAATATACAGAATGCTCAATTGAGAAGCAACTACTTGCTTAAGCTCTGATCCCATTAACTAAGCCCATCATTTGATCTGCAATTGAAATAGAGCGGGAATTAAATTGATACGCACGTTGAGCAATGGACATATCAGTAAGTTCTTTACTCAAATCTACATTTGACTGTTCCAATTTCCCTTGCTCTACGCCTGCTGTTTCTCGAGCTCTTCCAGTCAAATCTGTAAACATATTCGGTTGATTCATCCCTGCTGGAAAGGCAAATAGATTTTCTCCTTTAGCTTCGAGCACCTGCGGCTTTTGGACATTTGTTAACCCAAGTGTAAACTGGTCAACACCCTTATTCATAGTAACCGTTATCGTTCCACTTCCATCAATTTGTATATCTTTGAACGCGTTACTGAAAATAATAGCTTGACCATTTTCCCCCAGCACATCCTGACCAGAACCGTTTACTAATTTAACATTGTTCGGGCCTTCAGGGCTAAGATGAAAAGAACCATCTCTCGTATATTGTACAGGCTGTTGGGAATCGTTTACGGCAACTTGAAAATAAACGTTTGGATTTGATGCAGCTACATCTAATAGTTTACCTGTATTCTGAAAAGCACCCTGCGTCATATTCAAGCTCATTTGATCTAAATAAGCGCCTGTGCCTTGCCGAATTCCAGCTGGCGTAAGCCGCTTTTCTGTTCCCTTATCTTCTTGATTGTTTACTTGTTGATACAGCATATCATTAAATGAAGCATCTCTCGCTTTATATCCTGTCGTATTTGTATTAGATAGATTATGACCAATGACATCAAGCTGCTGCTGCAGCTGTCCCATCGTATTGGCCGCTGTTATCATTGTACGGTTCATCCTTCTCATCTCCCCTGTTGCTTTTAGCGCACACGCCCAATTTCATTTGCCGCTTTATCCATGCTTCTATCGTAAGCTTGCATTATTTTTTGATTTGCCTCAAAAGCTCTGTAAGCCGTTAGTAAATCAGTCATACTTTGAGCAGCATCTACATTGGAACGTTCAACAAATCCTTGCTTTAACTGATAAGAAATGCCTGGATTATTCCTAGCTGAAGGCAAGGGCTGATTGTTCAGCGTTTCATACAATCCATTCCCTGCCTTTTTAATCGTTTGTAAGTCACTAGCATAAGCAATATCGATTTGTGCGACCTGCTGATTATTTTCCGTTACGTTACCTTGTGAATCAACTGTAAAGTTTTCACTTTTTAGTTGAATTGGTTGATTATTTGTATTTAATACATAAGCTCCGGTAGACGTAGTTAAAAACCCTTCCTGATCTAATGTAAAATTACTGTTTCTTGTATATTGAGGCGTATTATCAGGGCTTTGTACCACAAAAAATAGTCCGCCCTCTTTTGTAGGCATATTTTGCTCCATCAATGCAATATCAGTTGATTGAGACGTTTGCTGAAGATCACCTTGTGTAAAATTTAGAACTGTTTCTTGCATATACACGCCCGTATTAATCGTACCTATTTCTTTTTTGTTCTGAACAGAGATGCTACGGTCAGTAGATAAATCTTCAGATTCCATTCGCTGCAGCAACATATCAGGAAATGCCTTTAACGTACCTTGATCTGCTTTAAATCCTGGCGTATTAGCATTTGCTATGTTATTCGTTAATAAGTCAGTTTGACGCTGTTGAGACAGCATACCCGCCGCTGCCGTGTAAAATCATCCTCCTTACAAGTAAACGTTGCTCGTTATAGCCAGCTCACAGAGTATAATAGATAAAAGAAGAGACTCCTCTGTATGAAACGAGCCAATAGAGGAGTCTTCATTTATTTAAACAATATTGCGACGAGATAGTTTATCAATATTATCGAGCATAATACCTGTTCCAACAGCTACACAACCCATTGGATTTTCTGCAATTAGCACAGGCACCTTTAATTCTTCCGCTAACAGCTGGTCCATACCGTGAAGCAATGCTCCACCGCCAGTTAAAATAACGCCTCTGTCTATAATATCGGCAGAAAGTTCAGGAGGTGTACGCTCTAATACACTTTTCGAAGCTTGTACAATGACGCTGACAGACTCTCTAAGTGCCTCCTCTACTTCTTCAGAATAAACAGTAATCGTACGAGGTAGGCCTGAAACCATGTCTCGCCCTCGAATGTCCAGCTCTTCATTACGAGCTTTAGGAAACACCGTACCAATTTTCACTTTAATTTCTTCTGCTGTACGCTCTCCGATTAAGAGCTTATATTTTTGCTTAATGTACTGCAAAATTTCGGCATCAAAACGATCACCAGCCATCTTAATAGAAGCTGCTGTTACGATATCGCCCATTGAAAGGACGGCCACATCGGTTGTACCTCCACCAATATCTACGACCATATTTCCGCTCGGCTGAAAGATATCCATTCCAGCGCCAATTGCCGCGACTTTTGGTTCTTCTTCCAAATAAATGGTTTTTCCACCGCTCTTTTCAGCAGCTTCGCGAATGGCTTTTTGTTCAACAGAGGTAATATTTGTTGGACAACAAATTAAAATGCGAGGCTTGGATAAAAAACCTTTTACATTTAATTTGTTAATAAAGTGTTTGAGCATAGACTCTGTAATTTCGAAGTCAGCGATAACACCATCTTTTAAGGGACGAATGGCAATAATATTACTGGGCGTTCTTCCTACCATACGTCTCGCTTCTTCCCCTACTGCTAGCACTCTATTTGTATTTTTATCAATCGCCACAACAGACGGTTCATTTAACACAATTCCTTTGCCTTTAACGTGAATTAAGACGTTAGCTGTACCTAAATCGATACCAATGTCTTTTGCTAACATACCTTAAATCCTCCTTCTATTTACATATCTTTGCATGATAACCATTCTTTTTTCCTAATTTACTATTTTATCACAATTTGTATATGTATGTTGTTATTAGCAAAAATATTTATTATATACCTATTTTATCCAAAAAATAAAATGCCCTATACTACCTCTATAAAAAAGGCAATATTGGGCATTTTTTCATTTTACAGTTTCTTCTTCCTTTTTGTACTTTAATTTTGTTGCTTCTCCTCCACGCAAATGCCGAATAGATTTATGATAATCAAGAATTTCTTTTACTTCATTTGCTAACTCAGGATTTATTTCTGGTAGACGCTCTGTTAAATCTTTATGGACAGTACTTTTCGAAACGCCAAATTCTTTCGCAATTACACGAACTGTTTTCTTTGTTTCTACAATATACTTTCCAATCTTGATAGTTCTCTCTTTGATGTAATCGTGCACACTACTCGCCCTCCCCAAATTGGATATGAGAAGTATCCAAGGGAATGTATATATTATCCCTTTTCTAACATTCTCTTTATAGGTTTGTAACAGTTTATTAGCTTGTGTGCAGATATATGCTAGAAAAGTCAGTAAGGACAAGTGATTTCTTATATTTTTTTGAAAATTTAGTGTTTTTTATTTACTTTTTTAACATAATGCATCTCATTTTAGAAAAATTCATAAAAAAAGAAGCTCGATTTTATCCAGCTTCTTTTCGTATTTATGGTCTTGCCTTATGCATTTGGTTTAGACGTATCTGTTGAAGGGTGTTTTGAATCTTTATCTTCTTTAGTCTTTTCATCAGATGATTTTTCGCTATCCTTTGATTCTTCAGAAGAAGAGTCGTCTTTTGGTTCTGTCACTTCAGCTGCTTTGACTTCTTTGATAGAACTAACAGATTTTCCAAAATAACTGCTTGGATTAATTGCTACACCATCTTTACGAACTTCAAAATGTACATGTGTTTTTGCTTCTTGATTATATAAGCTTTTTCCAGCTTTTGCGATCGTTTGGCCTTGCTTAACAATATCTCCTACTTCTACATCAGCTTTCTCAAGAGATTGATACTGTGTGACTAAACCATCTTTGTGATCAATTTCTACTACATAACCTAGTAAAGGATCTTTTGTTGCTTTTGTTACTGTACCGCTAGCTGCTGCTACAACATCAAATGATTTATCTCCCTTAACAGCTAAGTCAACACCTGTGTTTGGATGATACGTATTGTTGTAGAAAACTAGTGCTTCTTCTTGCTGTTTTTCAGATGCTTGATCGTCGTAGAAAGGCTTTTTCACGATAGCTGATGCTTTACTAGCAACTGGCATTTTTAAATTTTCAAGCGAAGCATTTACCTCTACAGCGTCGTCTCGATAAGCCGTACCGTCTTGGCTATAGCCGCTTTTGTCTTCTTTGCTAATATCGTTTCCATTAGCTTGAAACCAAAGGACTGCTGTAAGAATAATTGCTGCACTCGCTAAATAGATAGCCGGGAACACCCAACGCTTTCTAACTAATTTTTGAACTTTCGATTTTGGAGAAGTACGTTTCTTTTCTTCCTCTCTCATATATCATCACCTCAGCAATCAGTCTGAACACAATTGAATGAATATATACACAGCGATAAAAAATTTTTTTCGATTATTTTTCAACAGATGAATCTAAAATATACATTTTATTTAAAAAAAGTGAAAAACATAAAAAAAGACCCTGCTATAAGGGTCTTTTAATTAGCGTTTAGCTGTCAATTGTGCAACAAACTGATCGTTAGGGGTAATCGCAACACCTGTATAATAATGAGTAACAATATCTTTATAGGTTTTTCCTTCTAGTGCCATACCATTTGCTCCGTACTGACTCATCCCAATACCATGTCCATATCCTTTTGTGTTGATGATAATTTCATTACCTTTTTTTGTCCAATGAAAGTCGGCTGAGGATAAACCCAGTTTTTCCCGAACATCTTTTCCCGACAGTTCTTTACCGTTTATTTTTACGTAATCTACGCGCTGCCCCGGCGTTCTAGAGACGATTTCACCTACTGATCCACTGTTTGTTAATTTCACTCCAAGCCTCTGTTCAAAGCTAGCAACAGACATTACTTTCTGATTTGTAAATTCAGGGGACTTTTTATCCCATGGACTAGCTACACTTTTTAGATAAGGAATGGAATTCTTCCAATATGCTTCTGAGTTTTCAGTGTAACCATTGCTGGTAGAAAAGAACGTAGCATTAATTGGCTTATTTTTATACGTAAGAATTTGACCTTGGGTGTCCTTCACTGCTTCTTGAATTTTTTTGATTTTCCAATCATAGTCTTTGTTCCATCTGCTTCTTAGCTCATCTTTATTTAAATATACTTGGTACTCTACGGTATCAGTCACATCCGCTCCTTGGGGAAGATGACTATTTCCATTCATCATAGTTTGCACAATATAGGTTCTGGCTGCCAAACTTTGAGCCTTAAGTGCTTCAAGCTCAAAAGTAGCAGGCATTTCAGCTGCTACTACCCCTACAAGATAGTCTTCGAGCGGCAGTTTTTCTACTTTTTTCGTTTCCGTACGATAAACACTGACGTCAAGAGGAGACGCTGTCACTTTTTGTAGTTTTTCGGTTTTTGGGGTCTGTTTGACATTTTCATGTAGCTTTCCATCTGTCTTTTCAGTAAAAGGAACAACGAGAAGTGTTGGGATGAGTAACACAACGAAAAAAAAGATGACTCCTAGTACGACGATTGGCTTTGCTTGTTTCATGAACGCCTAGCCTCCATATCTATTATTTTGACAAGGAACACCTATATCCCTATATTCCATATGTATGGAGGTGGACAACCTTTTATGACAGCAAACCGGCCATAAGGGTCGTCCAACGACAAAAAAAGCATCTCGCTATGAGATGCTTTTTTTATGACATATTTACTTGACGTCTGAAGCCTGTTGAGTTTGTTCTACTTGCTTTGTTTCATCATTTACACGTTCAATATCAGCGCCTAAAGCGGCTAATTTATTGTGGAAATTTACATAACCACGATCAAGGTGTTTTAATTCCGTTACACGCGTATAGCCGTCTGCTACAAGTCCTGCTAATGTTAACGCTGCTGCTGCACGAAGATCTGTTGCTGCTACTTCAGCGCCTTGTAGTTGAGTAGGTCCGTTAATAATAACAGAGCGCCCTTCAATTTTAATATCAGCGTTCATGCGGCGAAACTCTTCTACGTGCATAAAGCGGTTTTCAAAAACTGTTTCTGTAATCATACTTGTGCCTTCTGCTGCTAATAATAATGCCATCATTTGAGATTGCATATCCGTAGGGAACCCTGGATGAGGCATTGTTTTAATATCTACTGATTTTAGCTTTTCAGGTCCTACAACACGTAAGCCGTCGCCTTCTTCAGTAATTTCAACACCCATTTCTTCCATTTTAGCAACAAGGGAACTGATGTGCTCTGCTACTGCACCGCGTACAAGTACGTTTCCACCTGTAATAGCTGCTGCTACCATGAATGTTCCAGCTTCGATACGATCTGGAATAATTGCATGTTCTGCACCATATAATTTATTAACACCTTCAATACGGATCGTACCAGTTCCTGCACCGCGAACTTTAGCGCCCATTGCGTTTAAGAAGTTTGCTAAATCGACAATCTCAGGTTCTTTTGCTACGTTTTCCATAATTGTAGTGCCTTCCGCTAATGCTGCTGCCATCATAATATTTTCTGTGGCACCTACACTTGGGAAGTCTAAATAAATTTTAGCACCTTTTAGTCTTCCTTCAACTTTTGCATCAATAAAACCATTTCCTACTTGAACTTTAGCACCCATTGCTTCAAAGCCTTTAAGATGCTGATCAATCGGTCTTGATCCAATTGCACATCCGCCAGGTAAAGCTACACGAGCCTCACCTGTACGCGCCAATAAAGGACCCATTACAAGTACTGAAGCGCGCATTTTTCTTACATATTCAAAAGGTGCATCTGTTTTTAACTCTCTTGATGCATCTACAACTACACGATTTGTTTCAAAATCTACTTCTGCATTCAGATGTCTTAAAACTTCGCCAATCGTAAATACATCGGAGAGAGCTGGTACATCATTTAGAATTGTTTTTCCTTCACTAGCTAATAAGGTTGCAGTGATAATAGGTAAAACGGCGTTTTTTGCTCCTTCAACTTTAACTGTACCGCTTAATCTATTTCCACCGCGGACGATGATTTTTTCCAAGGTATTCCCCTCCGCGTCCATTTTCTCTATATTAATATTCAGACGTAATGATAGGTGTGCCAACAACTATGGTTGTTTGACCGCCCATTCTTGTCTTGCGTAATGCAATTTGTAAGTTCATTTCCTGCTTTTTCGTTTGAAGAGCTTCTTTCCACAGTCCAGTATATGCTGAAACAGAGGTAAATGACTCTTCCACTAGAGATTCCACTGGTTTAGCATTGAAAGCTCGTAATAGGTCTTGAATTTCAACAGACAAAACACTTTCCATCTTATCATTGATTTCCCCAGTTGCACAAGAGAAAATTATGGGTTCTGATAGGAAAATTTTTTCATAATTTGTCTGAAATACATTTTGAAAATGGGTCATATTTTTTTCTTTCAAACCTTGTCCCGTTACATGATACGATATGTACGCATTGCTGTGTTCATCGATCGCATAAGTTAACAGAATGACTTCGTTCACATCTTCACTTTTGCGTGTACCTATTGCTTTCCATAGGTCTCTTTCCCTCTTCACTTCCCATTTAAAACCTCTAAAATTACTTTTAATACTTTTAGCTTGCGAATAAAAGGTTTTTTGGTCAGTAACAGCTTTTACTTCTTCTCTTGCATACAACGATACTTCAGTTAACGAAACATGCTGCTTATTTAAGGTGTGAACAATCTTCTCAATAGTAGTTTCATTGTTTTGGGCATTGCTCACATAACTTCCATGATATACGAATAAGCCAGTAATGAAAATAGCCAAAAAGACACTAATTTTTTTAAACATTTCGCCACTCCCTCTCCGTACTCATCAGTCTTTCCAGAAGGCGATGATACATACATGAAAAGGGTCGTCATATTTAGACATAGCGACATACATTAGCGTATAAATTCGTATATCTTCAATGAATGAACGCCTATTTTATCATAGACTCATAGCTTGCCAATCATTGAAAAAATGAGGGAATGCGCTGTGACCAAAATAAATAATCCAAAAAGAAATTACTTACTGTTGATGAAATCGTAATGGTCAATAAAATAAGCATTAATTTTGCTTGAAACACATGATTAGGTTTCATCAGCTTTTCAATTTGAAAGCCTTGCAAAGCATACCAAGTAATCACAATAAAAATCAAATGTGAAATCATGGTTAGTAACGTTTGCTGTTCAATTCCTCCAAACAATAAAAGCACTCCTTTTAAACACCATATGAAAAGAAGAGACGATCATCGTCTCTTCTTTTCATATTAAAGCACACTTATGCAAATTCGTAAACGGTAACATGAAAAACATTTATTTTATTCCCTATTTTAAGATCCTTTTCCACTATTGAGCAAAATAAAGAAGATAGATGCGCTTATTTAAATGGAATATATAATCATAGATCAATGCTATTTGCTCTTCCCTTTTTGTATAATAGAGCAAAAAAGCCCTCTCATTCGTTTGAGAGGGCTTTTTTTAGAACTTACGTTGACTAATATCTAAACGATTGACTGCCCGTTTTAAGGCAATTTCAGCACGCTTAACATCAACGTCATCTTGTTTGCTATCAAGGCGCATTTCAGCGCGCTTTTTCGCTTCTTCTGCACGAGCTATGTCAATCTCTTCAGCTGTTTCAGCAGCCTGTGCAAGAATTGTTACTTTGTCAGGTCTTACTTCAAGAAATCCTCCGCTAACAGCCACAAGTTCTGTACTGCTTGCTTTCTTCAAGCGGACTGCTCCAATTTGTAAAGGAGCAACCATCGGAATATGGCCATGTAAAATACCAAGCTCACCACTCTGTGCTCGGGTACTTACCATTTCCACTTCTGATTCGTAAACTGGGCCATCAGGAGTCACTACACTGACATGGATTGTCTTCATTTAAAAAACCTCCTATGTCCCTTAAATTAAACTTCTACTCCCATACGTTTCGCATTTTCAATAACTTCTTCAATGCGACCAACTAAACGGAACGCATCTTCAGGTAAATGATCGTATTTACCTTCCAAGATCTCTTTAAATCCTTTAACAGTTTCTTTTACAGGAACATAAGAACCTTTTTGACCTGTAAATTGTTCTGCTACGTGGAAGTTTTGAGACAAGAAGAATTGAACGCGACGAGCACGTTGTACAACAAGTTTATCTTCATCAGATAACTCATCCATACCTAGGATTGCAATGATATCTTGTAACTCTTTATAACGCTGTAACGTTTGTTGAACTTGACGCGCAATTGCATAGTGCTCTTCTCCAACAATTTCAGGAGATAAAGCGCGAGATGTAGATGCTAATGGATCTACCGCAGGGTAAATACCCATCTCTGATAATTTACGCTCTAAGTTTGTTGTTGCATCTAAGTGAGCAAATGTTGTCGCTGGAGCTGGATCCGTATAGTCATCGGCTGGTACGTAAATCGCTTGAATCGATGTTACAGAACCTACGCTTGTTGACGTGATACGCTCTTGAAGCTGACCCATTTCTGTCGCTAATGTTGGCTGATAACCTACTGCTGATGGCATACGGCCAAGTAATGCTGATACTTCTGAACCCGCTTGTGTGAAACGGAAGATATTATCAATAAAGAATAATACGTCTTGACCTTGTTCGTCACGGAAGTATTCTGCCATTGTTAATCCTGTTAATGCAACACGTTGACGTGCACCAGGTGGCTCATTCATTTGTCCAAATACCATAGCCGTCTTCTTAATAACACCAGAATCTGTCATTTCATGGTATAAGTCATTACCTTCACGCGTACGCTCACCTACACCAGCGAATACTGAAATACCGCCGTGCTCTTGAGCAATGTTATTGATTAATTCTTGAATCAATACTGTTTTACCTACACCGGCACCACCGAATAGACCGATTTTTCCACCTTTAATGTAAGGAGCTAATAAGTCTACTACTTTAATACCTGTTTCAAGAATTTCAGCTTGTGTAGATAGATTTTCGAACTTTGGTGCTTGACGGTGGATTGGATCACGACGTGCACCTGCATCGATTGGGGCGTCTAAGTCGATTTTTTCACCTAATACGTTAAATACACGCCCTAACGTAACGTCACCAACTGGTACTGAGATTGCTGCACCTGTATCTTCTACTTCTAATCCACGAACTAAGCCGTCAGTGGATGACATTGCTACTGTACGAACTGTGTTATCACCTAAGTGAATCGCAACTTCTAATGTTAATTCGATTGCAACTTCACTTGCACTGCTCGGTTTATGTGAAATTTTAAGGGCGTTATAAATTGCCGGAAGGTGTCCGTTGTCAAACTTTACGTCTACAACTGGACCCATGATTTGAGTAACGCGTCCTTTTGTCATCGTGTTCCCTCCTAACTTGCTTTTCCATTAAACTTTCTATTCTAACGCTGCCGCTCCGCCAACAATTTCCGTAATTTCCTGGGTAATTGCCGCTTGACGTGCACGGTTATATGACAATGTAAGATTATTGATAAGATCTTTTGCGTTGTCTGTTGCACTTTTCATCGCTGTCATACGAGCAGCATGCTCACTTGCTTTTCCATCAAGTAGGCCGCCGTAAATTAAACTCTCTGCATACTGAGGAAGTAATACTTCTAAAATCTCTTCTTGTGATGGTTCAAATTCATAACCAACAAGTTTACCAGAAGGTTGAAGATCTGTTAGAGGCAATAGCTTCTTCTCCGTCACTTCTTGTGAAATCGTATTGATAAAGTGATTGTAGTATAAGTAAAGTTCATCAAACGTACCGTCTGCAAACATTTGAACTGTTTGTGAAGCGATTCCTTGAATGTCAGCAAAAGCTGGCTGATCTGCTAAGCCTGTGATTTCAAGCAAAACCGGAATGCCGCGTTTCACGAAGAAATCTCTCCCTACTCGTCCAATTGCAATCACACCGTATTCATCAGGTGATTGATGGCGTTCTTCAATAGCTTGAGATACTTTTCGCAAAATATTACTGTTATATGCTCCTGCTAGACCGCGATCTGAAGTGATTACGATGTAACCAGTCTTCTTCACACTGCGCGCAGTTAGCATTGGATGTGAAGCGCCTCTGCTGCCTAGGGCTACGCTTGAGACTACTTCTTGAATTTTTTCCATGTATGGAACAAACGATTTTGCATTTTGTTCCGCTCTATTCAGCTTTGCAGCTGAAACCATTTCCATTGCTTTCGTAATCTGGCTCGTTTTTTTCGTCGATGTGATTCGAGTTTGTATATCACGTAATGATGCCAAAGGTTTCACCACCTTGTTTTAGAAGATCACGTGGTATGAAAGGTGAACAAATGTTCACCTTCACCTTATTGAAAGATTGTCTTAACATACCATGCTGACAATATATTATTCAGATGCAATAAATGTTTTCTTGAATTCTTCAAGTGCTGATTCGAATACGCCAGCTTCAGGAAGTCCACCAGTTGTACGGATTGATTCAAGTACTTCTTTACGGTTTGACTCTAACCATGTTAAGTACTCGTCTTCAAAGCGCGTAATATCTGATACCGGAACGTCATCTAAGAAGCCTTTTGTTAATGCGTAAAGCACAGCTACTTGTTTTTCTACGCGAAGCGGTTTGTGTAAACCTTGTTTTAAGATTTCAACTGTACGCGCTCCTCGATTTAATTTTGCTTGAGTTGCTTGGTCAAGATCAGAACCGAACTGAGCAAACGATTCAAGCTCACGATAAGATGCAAGGTCTAGACGCAGTGTACCTGCTACCTTTTTCATCGCTTTAATTTGTGCAGATCCCCCTACACGTGATACAGAAAGACCAGCATTAATCGCAGGACGCACGCCTGAGAAGAATAGATCTGACTGTAAGAAAATTTGTCCGTCTGTAATCGAAATTACGTTCGTTGGGATATAAGCAGATACGTCTCCTGCTTGCGTTTCAATAAATGGAAGAGCTGTTAATGAACCTCCACCTTTTGCGTCCGATAACTTTGCCGCACGCTCTAATAAACGAGAGTGCAGGTAGAATACATCCCCTGGATACGCTTCACGACCTGGAGGACGGCGTAATAGTAATGAAAGTTCACGATAAGCTGATGCTTGTTTTGTTAAGTCATCGTAAATAACAAGTACGTGCTTACCGTTATACATAAACTCTTCACCCATTGTTACCCCAGCATATGGCGCTAAGAATAATAGTGGAGCTGGTTGTGAAGCTGATGCTGTTACAACGATTGTGTAATCTAGAGCACCGTGTTTACGTAATGTCTCTACTACGTTACGAACTGTTGATTCTTTTTGGCCAATCGCTACATAGATACATACCATATCTTGATCTTTTTGGTTTAAGATTGTATCGATTGCTACCGATGTTTTACCCGTTTGACGGTCACCGATAATTAACTCACGCTGTCCACGACCGATCGGCACAAGTGCGTCAATCGCCTTGATACCTGTTTGAAGCGGCTCATGTACTGATTTACGATCCATAACGCCAGGTGCAGCACCTTCAATTGGACGTGTTTTTGTTGTTTCTACTGGGCCTAAGCCGTCTACTGGCTGACCTAATGAGTTAACAACACGACCGATTAACTGCTCCCCTACTGGAACTTCCATGATGCGTCCTGTACGGCGAACTTCGTCACCTTCACGAATTTCCGTATATGGTCCTAAAATAATGATACCTACATTGTTTTCTTCTAAGTTTTGTGCCATTCCCATGACACCATTTGAAAATTCAACCAGTTCTCCAGCCATGACATTGTCGAGGCCATGAGCACGTGCGATACCGTCCCCAACTTGGATAACAGTACCTACATCACTCACTTTAATCTCAGACTGATAGTTTTCAATTTGCTGCTTGATCAGCGCACTAATTTCTTCAGCTTTGATGCTCATGAATTTCACCCCTATCTACGATCTGTGTGCAAGAAGTCCTCGGTGGATCGTTTCTAATTTGCTGCTAATGCTGCCATCATAGATACGATTACCAATGCGAAGCTTCACGCCGCCGATTAGGCTTTTATCTACTATATTTGAAATATTTAACGTATGTTTTCCAACTTTAGAAGCAAATGATTGTGAGATTGCTCTTTTCTCATCTGCACTTAAAGGTTTGACAGAATAAACAGTTGCATCTGCCACGCCACGTACTTCGTTCGCTAAGAAACGATACTCTTTTACCATCTCGCTAACAATTTGAATGCGGTGACGCTCTAATAATAGAAGAACCGTATGTTGAACAGTTGGTGAAAGTTCAGCAAATGCCTCACTTACAAACTGTTTTTTTCGCTCAATTGTAATTTTTGGATGAGTTAATACATCCATTAATTCAGGTGTTTTAGCAAACACCTCTTCAACGATTTGTAGCTGGTCTTGCATTTCATCGATCATCTGTTTTTCTGTTGCTAATTGAAAAAGAGCTAGTGCATAGCGCTTGGCTACAGCTGGTTGACTCATCGTACATCCCCTACTTCTTGGATATATTCATGAATTAACTTCTCTTGATCTTGTTCAGAAAGTTCTTTTTCAATAACTTTCGACGCAATTAAAACAGATAATGAAGCAACTTGCTCACGTAACGCAGCAACTGCTTGATCTTTTTGCTGTTCGATTTCTTGTTTTGCTGCAGCTTTTAGACGCTCAGACTCTTCGCGTGCTGCCGCAATGATTTCTTCTTTTTTATCTTCTGCAGACTTTCTAGCGTTTTCCATCATTACTTGCACTTCTTGACGAGATTGCTTTAAGATTTCACGCTGCTCTTCAACAAGCTTCTTCGCTTCCTCATTTTGCTTTTCTGCTTCATCAATCTCACCGGCAATATGCTCTTCACGTTTTTTCATGATTCCCATTACAGGACCAAACGCGAATTTTTGAAGTAACGCAAGTAGGATAAGGAACATCACTAATTGGAAAAGAATATCTCCACCATTAATGCCTGCTGCTCCTAACACAAACATGTTCGACACGGCCATGTTCACTCCCTTCAGAGACTCCACATATATAATTTACTTATTAAAGACATAAAGTAATGGCGAAGGTTCTTTTGAATGATCTTCGCCACATGTAACACATTATTATTTACCTTGTACCATGAATGCAATAACTACGGCGATAATTGGAAGCGCCTCAACTAAGGCAACCCCAACGAACATCATTGAAGTTAATGTACCACGTGCTTCTGGTTGGCGAGCTGTGCCTTCAATCGTCTTAGAAACGATAAGACCGTTACCAATACCAGCACCTAGTGCCGCTAAACCAATCGCAATTGCAGATGCTATTAAACCCATTTTATAAAGTCCTCCCTTAATATATATGATTTTGTTTAACTAAGTTTTGTTTTGTCCAAATTGGGTATTACTTGAACAAAGCTTTATAAATTAATGGTCGCTACTCACTTTGTGAGATAAATAAACCATCGTTAACATTGTGAAAATGAAGGCCTGAATTGCGCCTACAAAAATACTGAATCCTTGCCATAAAAGCATTGGAATAGCAGCTCCAATTGTACCTAAGAAGCCTGTTGTTGCTAAACCAGCTAGCAAGCTTAACAAAATTTCCCCAGCATAAATATTACCGTAAAGACGAAGGCCAAGCGTTAACGTATTGGCAAACTCCTCGATAATCTTAAGCGGGAATAAAAATGCCATTGGCTTGAAGTAATCTTTCGTGTATGCAGAGAACCCTCGCATTTTAATACCATAGTAATGTGATAGTACAACTACCATAACGGCTAACGTCAGCGTAATTGCTGGATCAGCGGTTGGCGATTTCCACCATAAGTTATGGTCAATCACGATGGCAAATGGAAGACCCAACATATTTGACACAAAAATGTACATAAGTAAAGTTACACCTAGCGTCAAAAAGCGGCCACCTGTTTTCCAATCCATATTGCTATTAACGAGTCCTTTAACAAAATCTAAGACCCATTCAATAAAGTTTTGTGCACCGCTTGGCTTCATAGCAAGAGTACGAGTACATAAAACTGCAATTAAGAATACAATAACAGAAGCTACGGTAACCATAAGCAAGTTACTTTGACTAAAAGTAAGGCCTAGAAACTCTATAGTTGGTGATTCATGACCCAACTGTGTTCACCTCTCTTTCTATCTTCTACGCATATTTTGAACAACTAAATCTATGATAATGACAACGTAATACGTCATTAATCCCACAACTACACTAATAATATGAAAGGTTTTTGGATAAGAGATGGTAATCACAACTGCGAGAGCAGCTGTTGCAAATCTTACAACAGTCCCAATTGAACGGGGCTTTTTCCCCTCATCCAACGCCTGTCCAAACTGCTCAAACTTTCTTACTAAGTTCCACAAATTATACAAACTCAGGGCGGTTCCTAAAATTAAACCTGCAAAAACAGCCTTATAACTTGTAAATCCCCAGCCGAGAACGTATAATGCTAACAAATACAATATGTATGAACGAAGTCTTGGAAAAACGTGCTGCAAATCCTGCATGAATTATTAATCTCCTGAAAAAAAATGGTGGACTGTCCGCAGCATCATAAAAACACCTGCTGCTAGCCCTGAAAGAAGGCCTAAAATCAAAAATAGTGGTTCGGTGTCAAGCCATTGATCAGCCCATCTTCCAGAGAATAAGCCAATTAAGACTGAACCTGCTAACTGTGATAGAATGATTGACACTAATGCCATCGCTTGCAAAGGATGACGGTTGCGATCTTTCATAAGCTCATACCCCTTTTGCAAAATTTTCTTTTTTCCGAATTCTCTATCGTTTTTATAGCTCAATATATGATAGAAAGGCAAAAAAAATTGCTAAAAAAGGTAAAAACAGCTAATAAAATACGCAGAAATATCAACGGTTTTCACAGATTGAAAACCTTATCATTTATATTCCCTGTAAGCATACAATAGCGTATATTTAATGTCAATGTGTTTAAGCTAAAAACTTCACAATCTCTTCTTATTGTTCACATTTCTGCCACACATAAAACCTCTTCAAATGAAAACATTTAAAGAGGTTCATTCAATCGTTATTGTACTGTTTACAACATGCTCTTGTCCATGCTTTTTCACAAATGCAAATATTTGGTACGCTCCCGGTACAAGCGATTCATCGATCGTTATTTTCCGTTTTCTCATGCCTCTTTCTACATCAACGTCAACATCTAAATACGATATAAACTGTAAAGACTGCTTATCAAAAAGAGCAACGCCTAACTCATCTGCTCCTTCAGGCAAAAACAGTTCATAACTATACGTATTTTTCTCTTTTTCCGCTGCTACTTGCAATCCCATGACACGGGGATAATCTGGAATGCTAACCATGTACATATAAGGAAGCGAAAATGTTTCACGTGAATCATTTATTTCCAAATATCCGTCATATATACCTTTATTTTTAAAACGGGGCTGCACCGATAAAGTGACAGCTATTTCTTTTGTCTGATGGGGCTGCACGGTGACAGGTAATGGAACATCCCAATTCACTCCTTCATCCCTTTTCGGAACGTTCAAGCGATACGTTTTTGCTTTATCAGACTGGTTATCAATTTTAAATGATAAGACTTTCTTTGATGGGCGCGTAAAAATACCGAAAGATAAAGAAGATGGATAAAATAAAGAGTCTGCTGTGACAGCTTTTGCTATTTGAATTCTCCCGGCTCCTTGTTCATATACGTGATACGTTTTACCATTTAGCTGCTGCATTACTTTACTTGTGTTCATCAATGAAGCTTTGACTTGTTCAGGAGACCAGTTCGGGTGAGCTTGTAAAATAAGAGCGCACGCTCCAGCTACATGGGGCGCAGCCATACTTGTTCCATGCATGCGTTCATATCCCCCAGGAACTGTACTATTAATGAAGTAACCAGGTGCGACGACATCCGGCTTGATTCCCCAAGTAGTCGTTACAGGTCCTCTTGAACTGAAAGATGTGAGCAAGTCTTGCACCACTTGCTTGCCAGTGCGTAAGTATGGCTGTTGAGACTGAATGTATTGATTAATGGTATCACCGTTTTTTTTACTTACCCATATCACTGGAATATTTACTGATTCTTGTAGTTTACCGATTATGTTTTTTTCAGTCGGACTATATAAAATAACGGCTTTTGCTCCTGCCTGTTCAGCTTGTTTAATCTTTTTTTCAACCACATTTCCTTCTGCTTTTAGCAAAATGACGTTACCCAACGCATGCTTTTGCTCTTTGAAGTATTCTTCATTTATTACACGCAGCGTTTGATTAAACGTCCATGGACGAGACCCTTCTACTGGCGCCATCATAATTTTTTCTTTGTTAAATCCAATTGTTAGAAATTGAACTGTTGTCGGGGAAACAGAAGCGCCAACCGAAATAGCTTTTCCCGCTGTACCTGGAGAGCCCACGGTCCATAAACCTGGACCTGAATTGCCGCTGGATGTAACCGTTACAATTCCTTTTTCAACAGCTCGATCTAACGCTAAGCTTGTTGGTAAATCAGGGCCATTCACATCATTTCCTAATGATAAATTAATAATATCTACATCATCTTGAATTGCTTTTTCGATAGCTAGAATAACACTTTCAGACGTTCCAGCTCCACCAGGTCCAAGAGCTCGGTATGCGTAGATCTCCGCCTGAGGTGCTACACCTTTAATATTTCCATTTGCTGCAATAATACCAGCTACATGAGTGCCATGCAGAGTAGGCTCTCCTTGCTCCCGAGTGGTTTCCATCGGCTCATAATCTTTATCTATTACATCATACCCTCCCCTGTAGGTTTGTTTTAAATCCGGATGAGAATAATCAACACCCGTATCGATGACGCCTACTTTGATCCCTTTTCCTGTTAAGCGCTGATTATGAGTATCAAATAAGCCTCTTACCTGTTCTGAGCCAATGAAGGTTACACTATTTTCTTCTGCAACCTGGTAGTTTTTAATAGAATGTGAACCAATAATAGAAGGATTATGAGATAGTTTTTCCAAATCCGAGATGGAGCCGTTTAATGAAAGTCCTGTAAATACTGTGTGAAATTCGCTCTTAATCTTTATATTAGGATAATTTTTTTGTAGCTGACTTTTAAATTCCGCGAATTTTTCTTTTTCAACCATGACAATTATTGATTTTTCCTGATGATTCATTTCTTGTTTTATAGAAGGAAATGTCGGATTGAGCGACATTTGCCCTCCCCCGCTCCCTAATATAAAGCTAAGCATTAACCATTTAATCCACATAAAAAAACACCTCTCACACTATCGTGTCTCAAAGAGACACTTTTCATGTGAAAGGTGTTTAGAAATCTTACGAAAGCGGATTAAAAGCTTCCGGTCTGTTTTCACGGCGGTTGAAATAGTAGCTAATAGCATCACAAATACGTTTAGAAGCTAAGCCATCTCCGTAAGGATTCGATGCTTGTGACATTTGCTTATATACGTCTTCATCTATTAACAGCTCTTTTGCTAGCGTATAAATTGTTTCTTCTTCCGTTCCTGCTAGTTTGAGCGTTCCTGCTTCAATTCCTTCCGGTCGCTCTGTTGTATCACGAAGTACCAATACAGGTACGCCTAATGAAGGAGCTTCTTCTTGAACACCGCCCGAATCTGTCAAAATAATATGAGCGCGCTCAGCGAAGTTATGGAAGTCAATTACATCTAACGGTTCAATTAAATGAATGCGTGGGTCATTTCCTAAGATATCGTTTGCTGTTTCTCTAACTACCGGATTCAAATGAACAGGATACACAACTTGCACATCTTCATGTTCATCCACAATACGTTTAACCGCACGGAACATGTTTTTCATTGGTTCGCCTAAATTTTCGCGGCGATGCGCCGTTAATAAAATAAGACGATCATCTCCCAATTTCGTTAACACTTCATGCTCATATGTCTCTTTTACTGTCGTTTTTAACGCATCGATAGCTGTGTTTCCAGTCACAAAGATTCGCTCTTCTTTTTTATTCTCTGCTTGCAAATTAGCTGCAGACTTATCTGTCGGAGCAAAGTGCAAATCAGCAAGAACGCCTGTAAGCTGACGGTTCATTTCTTCCGGATATGGAGAATATTTATTCCATGTGCGCAAACCTGCTTCAACATGTCCCACCTGAATTTGATTATAAAAAGCTGCTAGTCCGGCAATAAACGTCGTAGTTGTATCGCCGTGTACAAGTACGATGTCCGGCTTTACTTTTTTCATTACGTCGTCCAAACCTTCTAATCCTCTGGTCGTTACGTCCATAAGAGTTTGGCGATCTTTCATAATGTTAAGGTCATAGTCAGGCTGAATGTCAAAAATGCTCAATACTTGGTCTAACATTTCACGGTGCTGAGCCGTTACCGTCACAATCGCTTCGAACTCCTCAGGTCGCTTTTTAAGCTCTAGCACTAGAGGGGCCATTTTAATTGCTTCTGGTCTTGTCCCGAATATCGTCATTACTTTAATTGGCTGCTTCATGTTCATCACCCGAATCTACAAATTATTTTGTACCGAATAAACGATCCCCTGCATCACCTAAACCTGGAACAATATATCCATGGTCATTTAATTTTTCATCTAATGCCGCAATGTAAATATCTACGTCAGGGTGTGCTTCTTTTACGATTTCCACGCCTTCAGGAGCAGCAATTAAACACATAAATTTAATGTTTTTAGCGCCTCTTTTTTTAAGAGAGTTGATTGCTTCTACAGCTGACCCTCCTGTTGCAAGCATAGGATCTACTACAATAAAGTCACGCTCTTCTACATCATTAGGCAGCTTTACATAATATTCAACAGGCTGTAATGTTTCTGGATCACGATATAAGCCAACGTGTCCAACTTTAGCAGCTGGCATTAGTTTTAAAAATCCATCTACCATGCCGATACCAGCACGAAGAATTGGAACGATACCAAGCTTTTTCCCTGCAATAACTTTTGACTTTGTTTTGCAAACCGGTGTTTCAATTTCAACGTCTTCTAGCGGTAAATCACGTGTCGCTTCAAAAGCCATTAAGCTTGCCACTTCATCAACTAATTCACGAAACTCTTTCGTTCCCGTTTTTACATCGCGTATGTAAGTTAATTTGTGTTGAATAAGCGGGTGATCAAATACGTATACTTTGCCCATTGATATCTCTCCTTATATATAAAGATGTACACATTAAAATACCATTCAACGAATTGAATGGTACGTACTAGTAAAAACATATCTCTTGCTAATTAAATTTATACATTGCATTCATTTTACAGAAAAAAGTTTTTGAGTTCAAGCATTATTCAAAAAATGATTGAATTGCTACCACTTTCTCCATAAAAAAACAGGCACAAAGGCCTGTCTCTCTTACAGTGATTTATACATTTCAAACTTGCTTGTTAAAGCTTCAACGCGTGTTTTAGCTTCAGCTAGCTTTTCTTCATCTTCAATATTTTTAAGCGTTAATCCGATGATAGAAGCAATTTCATCCATCTCTTCTAAGCCAAATCCGCGAGTTGTAACCGCAGCTGTACCAATACGGATACCGCTTGTTACAAACGGGCTTTGCTCATCGTAAGGAATTGTATTTTTGTTTGTTGTAATACCTACATCATCAAGTGCTTTTTCAGCTACTTTACCTGTCAAATTCATTGAACTTACGTCGATTAACACAAGGTGATTGTCTGTTCCTTCAGATACAAGAGCAAATCCTTCTTTCTTTAATCCTTCTGCTAAACGATTAGCATTGTCGATGATATTTTGAGCATAGTGCTTAAATTCATCTTGTAATGCTTCACCAAATGCTACTGCTTTTGCAGCGATAACGTGCATCAATGGACCACCTTGAATACCAGGGAAGATTGACTTATCAATCTTTTTCGCAAATTCTTCTTTACATAAAATCATACCGCCGCGTGGTCCGCGCAGTGTTTTATGTGTTGTAGTTGTAACGAAATGAGCATGTGGCACAGGATTTTGATGAAGTCCTGCAGCTACTAGACCAGCAATGTGAGCCATGTCTACCATTAAATAAGCGCCTACTTCATCAGCGATTTCACGGAAACGCTTGAAGTCGATTGCGCGTGGATATGCGCTTGCACCAGCCACAATTAATTTTGGTTTATGTGTACGAGCTTTTTCTAATACATCATCGTAGTTAATACGATGTGTTTCACGATCTACGCCATATTCGATGAAATTGTACTGAACACCACTAAAGTTAACAGGACTTCCGTGCGTTAAGTGACCGCCGTGCGATAAATTCATACCAAGTACTGTGTCTCCAGCCTCTAAAACTGTGAAATATACAGCCATGTTTGCTTGTGCACCTGAGTGAGGTTGAACATTCACGTGCTCTGCTCCGAAAATTTCTTTTGCACGATCACGAGCTAAGTCTTCTACTACGTCTACGTGTTCACAACCGCCGTAGTAACGTTTAGCTGGATAGCCTTCAGCATATTTATTTGTTAAAACTGAACCTTGTGCTTCCATTACCGCTGTTGTTACAAAGTTTTCTGAAGCAATTAGCTCAATCTTAGTACGTTGTCTTTGTAATTCATCCTTGATCGCATTATAAACTGCTGGATCTTGTTGCATTAGTTGTTTCTCCATCAAAATCCTCTCCTCATTTCGTATTCGCAATGTTCGTTATTTGTTGATTCAACTACATTGTAACATGATTTATTTAGAATAAAAAAGAAAAAATGTGTATTATTTTAATATATTTAATTACGAAAGTTCGTAAAACGCTCTCATTCCACCAATTAGTTTTGGACGCGTCTTTGCTAAAGTAACATGAGCGTGTCCAACTGCGTTTAACGTACAACGAACGGGTACTGCGACATGCTTTAAATGCATACCAATGAATGTATCTCCAATATCAATACCGGCATCAGCTTTAATAAACTCTACCAAAACAGGATCTTTAAGCTGGCCATAGGCCTGTGTAGCCATCGCTCCGCCTGCTTTATGAATAGGCACAACACTAACCATTTCTAAACGCTCTTTGCGAGCTAATTCTCTTTCTACTACCAGTGCTCGATTGAGATGTTCACAGCATTGAAATGCTAAGTGAACACCCGTCTTTTTTCGAAAATCTGATAGCGCATCAAAAATCATTTCTGCGACTTCCATTGCGCCTGCGGTTCCTATTTTTTCACCAATTACCTCGCTTGTACTGCATCCAATGACAAGTGTATGTTCTGAAGACAACTGCACTTGTGCTAAAAAATCAGATAAAACTGTTTCCAACTGCTCTTTCCATTTCGTAAGTTCAGACACGTTTTTCTTCCTTTCTTTCATTGAATACGTTCACATTATACAGTTAATGTTGCATCACTTTGCTGCTCATACTGTTTAATTTTATTCACGCGATTTTCATGTCGGCCGCCTTCAAATTCTGTCATTAACCAAATTTTCGCAATTTCACGTGCAAGTCCCGGCCCAATGACACGTTCACCCATTGCCAAAATGTTGCTATCATTATGTTCTCTTGTCGCTTTTGCACTGAACGTATCATGCACTAGAGCACAGCGAATTCCTTTTACTTTATTAGCTGCTATACTCATACCGATGCCTGTTCCACAAATAAGAATGCCTCGGCTTACTTCTTGGCTCGCCACTTTTTGAGCAACGGGAAGTGCATAATCCGGATAGTCTACGGACGCTGTGCATTCACACCCTAAATCCACATATTCAATATTTAATTCTTCCATTAAAGAGATAATTTCCTGTCGCAAATTTATACCGCCGTGGTCAGATGCAATAGCTACTTTCATCTTTGTTTCCTCCTCATACGTACCTTCGTCTTATATTAAATTTCTGTTCATTTTAAGTCAGCAAAAATTTATGGGACCTTTTATAATTTGTCGACTATTTTGTTAATCATACGCTCTAACTCTTCTAAAGTCTGTTCGTACGTCTGTAATGATCCGCCAAACGGATCAGATACTTCACCTTGCTCGTCGGCAAATTCTTTCAGCGTAAATAATTTATCACTTACGTATGGAGCTTGGTTCAAAATCAGCATTTTATGCTGCTCCGTCATCGTAAAAATATAAGTAGCCCACATCAATTGTTCTTCCGTTAATGCTGCCGAAGCATGAGAACAAGCTATGCCTTTCTGGTGAAGGGCAACTTGTGCATGAACAGAAGCTTCACTTCCATTTGAAGCGAATACGCCTGCAGACTTCACGTTTATTCCATCTATCTCTTTAGCTTTGAGCAACGCTTCTGCCATAGGGCTGCGGCACGTGTTTCCTGTACATACAAATAAGATGTTTTTCAAGATACATCCTCCCTTGCTTTCACTATGTTCGACTATGTTGATATTCCACCCTATTGTATCTCTATTGCCTGCATAAATCCAGTTAGCTTTTTCGGGTATTTTTTATCCATTATCGCTTCATGCATCTCGAAAAAACGACTTCGCTTTCCTTCTTTTATCACTGCAATCCAAAAGAAGCAAAAAAAGACCATAACCTGCATGGTCATGATCCTTTACCTATTTATATATAGTTAAAAAGGTAGTAACAATTTGATTCCAAAAGCTAATAAAATGCTCCCGCCCAGTGCCTCACTATATGAACCAAGCCAACCTTGTACTCTTCTGCCTAACAGCAGTCCTAACCAAGTTAATAGCATACTCACTACGCCAAAAACAATAATGGTCAAAAACGTTCTTGCCCCAAAAATACCTAAGCTAAGTCCAACAGAAAAACTATCTAGACTCACGCTGAGCGCAAAAAATAACAGTCCAAAGCCAACTGGTTTGATAAACGGCGTATCGTCATGCTTAAAGGAGGAATAAATCATCTGCGCCCCAAGAATCAACAATAAAATTCCACCGCCATAGGTAGCAAACATTCCAAGTTTATCAGACAAAAGTCGTCCAATAAACATGCCTAACAGCGGCATCCAAATATGAAATACACCGATAACAACACCAATGTAGAAAATTTGGCGAAAGCGTAAACGAATTAATCCCATTCCCAAACCAACTGAGAAAGCATCCATTCCTAAGGCAAACGCCATAATGACTAACGTGATCATTTCACTAATTAACTGAGATACATTCATCTTTACCCTCCTCGGACGTGCTCCTATTTCAAAATATGCACATTCGAAAAGGTTTAGAAGATGAATTTTATTGCTTAATCACGTGATGTCCTGCAGCTTTCATTAATCGGTTCATAACGGCATGACCGACTCCTTCTTCAGAAAAACTTTCACTAACGATAACATCTACGTCACACTCATTAAATGAACGAAGCGACTCGTATAAGTGGCTAGCAACCGTCTCTAAATTTGAACGAGATCCACATGTGATAACCGCATCCGCTTTATACGCATCTTCATGTTCAGATGTCGTTAATACCCCTACTCGCTTACCCTGATCTTTATAGCGATCGATAATAGATTGGAAAAAATCTGAACTGCCGTCAACAATGACAAGCGGTGCATCAGGTGCGTAATGCGTATATTTCATACCTGGAGATTTTGGCGCTTCTTTATCACTTAGTAACGCTCGATCTACTTTTACGGGACCAATGACATTTTCCAACTCTTTCTGAGTAATGCCGCCCGGACGTAAAATGATAGGAATCTCTTCGGTACAATCAAGGACAGTCGACTCTACTCCTACCCCTGTTGCTCCTCCGTCTACAACTCCGCTAATACGCCCTTCTAAATCATTCATCACATGATGAGCTAGAGTGGGACTCGGCTTGCCGGAAAGGTTTGCACTAGGAGCTGCGATAGGCAAAGCCACTTTTTTTAATAATGCGAGGGCTACTGGATGTGATGGCATTCTCACTGCAATGCTGCTTAAACCAGCCGTAACCTTATCTGAAACTCGATCTTTTTTGGGTAATATTACTGTAAGAGGACCCGGCCAAAAAGCATCGATCACTTTCTCTGCTTTTGAAGGAATCGACTCTACAAATGTATGAAGCTGCTCTTTATCTCCAATATGAACAATAAGAGGGTTATCACTAGGACGTCCTTTCGCTGCAAAAATTTTATCCACAGCTTTATCCGATGTTGCATCTCCTCCTAATCCATACACCGTCTCTGTAGGAAAAGCAACCACTTCGTGATTGCGCAGCAAATCTGCTGCTTCTTCTATCTGTGGATAAATATCTTTTTCGTTCGTAAAATTATCCACAACCCATAACTTAGTTTCCATCTTCTTCAACTCCTTTTTCTTTCTATATCTAGGTTTTTTTTACTTTAAAAGTACAATATGTATCATAGATAGTAAAATACCTGCATTCATTATATCAACAAACAAGCTTTATCCACAAAATGTGGATAAAGCTCATATTTTTGTGAATAACATTGTGGATACCCCTTTAAAATGATTTATCCACATTTTCTTTTAACTAGCTGCATAAAACATCACATAGACATCCTGAGGGTTTGGTAACTTTTTTAAATAAGAATGTTCTTTTAACAACTCAGGCAGTGCACTGTAAGATGTTTGCTGAAAATTCATCATTTGAAAAAAATGTAGAGAAGATGCCTTATTTGTTAGTAAATATAGTTGCTTCACGCCATGCTTTTGAGCCAGCTGGACGATGCTTTTAAATAGCAGCAGAATATCAGATTGCATTAAAGAAGGAGACACGACAAGGGAGCGGAGAATTCCATCCACACCTTCTTTTTCAAACCCAACTGTTGCTAGCAGCTCGCCTTCTTCATTTTCCATTATGACAAATTGATGAATATGCTCTTCCACACCTGCTGTGCTGATGCCCGCTTTTTGTAAAAACTGCTGAATTCGAATATAATCATTTTCACTGGCAATTTTTAATTGTTCTCTCACTTTAATCACCTCAACTTGTTTTCTAGTAACAAATCTATGAGATGATTAAAAAAAGTAGAACTGAATTTTATTTTTAATGATTCTATTAATTAAATACTGACGATACCCATTCTACTACAAAAAACTTAACTTCTAAAGAATCTTCTTTTGATTTAGAATCAGCTTTTTTCTTAGATGAAATAGACTTTTCAGCTTCTTTACTTTCCTTTTTTTCAGCCTTAGCACTTGTTTCTTCCTTTATTGTGCTTGTATCTTTTGCAATTGCTTCTTTAGAAGATACTGTTGGTTGAGAAGATTCCTCAGCTTTCTGCTCAATAGAATCTGATGTAATAGTTGCAGATTGAATTTCTGTTTTCACTGCGGGCTCTTTACTTTCAGCCGATTTGTCATCTGTTTTGTCTGCAGATTTTGATTCAGAAGCTGCTGGTTTCTCTTTTTCTTCCTTTGGCTCTTCTTCAGATGGCTCCGGCGCTTTTACCGCTTCACCGTTTGAGAAATCTAAGAAGCATAAAGGAGGAAATAGTACGCACCACCAGTTTGCTCCCTCTCCTTTGCCAAGAGTAATAAGCACGGCTTCATACTCACCTGCTGGATATAAAAACTGACCGTACAACTTAGTAGGAAACTCTACTTTTCCGAATTTAACATGAACAGATTCATTTACGCCTTCTTCTTTTAGCACTTCTTTCGCAATTGTTTCAAGCGCCGGCAAATTTTCTTTAATTGTTTTTCGAGCTACAGTTACAGATGTTAAATCTTTTACCCATTCTGTGATTTGTTCGTTCACGCGGTCACGAATCAGACGTTTTACGTACTGGTCTTTTTCACCGTCGCTGTTTGCTAAAATGCGCAGTCGAATTGCCTCGTCTGGAATGACTGCAGGCTGATCTGCCTGCACTTGGTTATGTGTATATATAAGTTGAGCATTTGCTCCAATAATTAATAAAATAAAATAAATGATAGCATATTTCTTCATTTCGGCCACCGCCCTTTCATAGGAACAGTATGGCCGAAAGCAAGATATCTTAAACTAGTAATTTAGTAAAAAAATGCATGATTTTCAAAAATCAAAGGGAAAATCATTCCCTCTAATTTTTTTAGTTCTCGCGAAGTTGTGCAAAAACCATTCGATCTTTTCCATTAATATCATATACACATTCTACAAAAGCTGTCGGAAACGTTTTTTGCAGCATCTCAGCTACATCTTTTGTCTGTCCGGCCCCGACTTCAAATCCAATAATACTATTTGACTTCGTCACATATGGCAACTCTTCCATGAAACGCCGATAAAAATCCAGGCCATCTTTTCCACCAAAAAGAGCTCGGTTTGGCTCATGATCTTTTACCACTGTGGACAACTCATCATCTGCTGGAATATAAGGCGGATTAGACACAATTACATCAAATTTCTGATTTGATAATAGAAATGGTTGTAATAGATCTCCCTGTATAAACGTGACAGCAGCTTCCAGGTTTTGAGCATTTTCTTTGGCTACGCTTAAAGATTCTATAGCTATATCTGTTGCTGTAACTTCCACTCTGTCAACCTCCAAAGCTAAAGTGATAGCAATTGCCCCACTTCCTGTTCCAATATCTACAAGCTCAATAGGCTGGTGTTGAAATTCTTTTTTTATTCGAGAAATCATTCCGTATACCAGCTCTTCCGTTTCGGGTCTTGGAATTAATACATGTTCGTTTACAATAAATGAACGCCCGTAAAATTCTTCTGTCCCGATTAGATATTGTACAGGCATACCTGCTTTATGAGCATGGACATCTTGTTTAAATCTTTTTAGAATTTCTTCTTCTAGTTCTTCCTGCAGAGCACCTAGCAAATGAGTTCTCGTCATCTGCAAGTGATGGCGAAGCAAGAGTTCTCCCGCGTTTTCATCTCGCTTTGCCTCTTTCAAAAAAGAAGAAGCCCATTTAAGGGCTTCAAATACTTTCATTAGTTCGAATCTTCCATTCGGCGCGCTTGGTCTTCCATGACTAATGCATCGATAATTTCATCAAGCTTGCCTTCTAAGATTTGATCTAGCTTTTGAATCGTCAGACCAATACGGTGATCCGTTACGCGATTTTGCGGGAAGTTATACGTACGGATACGCTCGGAGCGATCTCCAGATCCAACTGCTTGTTTGCGCGTTGCATCGTACTCTGCTTGTGCTTCTCGCTGGAACTTATCGTACACGCGAGCGCGCAATACTTTCATTGCTTTTTCTTTATTTTTAATTTGAGACTTTTCATCTTGACATGATACCACTGTATTTGTTGGTAAATGCGTTAAACGAACGGCTGACATCGTCGTATTAACACTTTGGCCACCAGGTCCACTTGAAGCAAATGTATCTACACGGATGTCTTTTTCATGAATGTCCACTTCGACTTCTTCCGCTTCAGGAAGACATGCTACCGTTGCTGTAGATGTATGAATACGACCGCCTGATTCTGTTTCAGGAACTCGTTGAACACGGTGTGCACCGTTTTCAAATTTCATCTTTGAGTACGCACCTTTACCGTTAATCATAAAGATAATTTCTTTATAACCGCCTACTCCAGTAGTCGTTGCTTCCATTACTTCTGTTTTCCAGCCTTGTGATTCAGCAAAGCGCGAATACATTCGGTACAAATTAGCTGCGAATAATGCTGCTTCATCTCCACCAGCCGCTCCACGAACTTCCATGATTACGTTTTTATCATCGTTTGGATCTTTTGGAATTAATAAAATACGTAGCTTTTCAACTAGCTCTTCTTGCTGCGTTTCTAACTCGGCAATTTCTTCTTTTACCATGTCACGCATATCTGCATCAAGCTTATCTTCAAGCATCGTTTTCGCTTCTGATAACTGCTCTTTTACATCTTTGTATTCCTGATAAGCCGCTACCGTTTGTTGTATATCTGATTGTTCCTTCGAATATTCTCTCAACTTAGAGGGGTTGTTTACGATCTCAGGGTCACTCAGAAGTTCGTTTAACTTCTCATAGCGCGCCTCTACCGCTTCTAAACGATCAAACACGTCATTCACCTCATTCTTTATCCATAACATTGTAATTATAGTATAGCTTTAAAATAGAGTCAAAACCTTGTTAATACACGTATATGAACAAAAAAACAGAACTGCGCGTTCTGTTTTTATCATCATAAAATTCTTGCTTTATTTTTCGACCATTTCGCTTGAGTCCACAGACACAGCTTGTCCTTTAGACTTTTGCACAACGTGGCAATGACGACATCTTGGTTCGTACGATTCAGACGCACCGACTAAAATAATAGGGTCGTCATAAGAAGCAGGCTCACCGTTAATCAAACGCTGCGTACGGCTCGCAGGAGAGCCACATGAAGCGCACACAGCCTGTAGCTTTGTTACCGACTCTGCAATAGCCATTAACTGCGGCATTTGTCCAAAAGGTTCACCTTTGAAGTCTTGATCTAACCCCGCTACAATCACACGAAAGCCTTGATCCGCTAAAGATTGAACAATTTCTAAAATATCTGTGTCAAAAAACTGTACTTCATCTATCGCTACTACGTCTGTCTCTTCATCTACTCGCTTTAAAATATCGCGCGATGCCGAGATTGAATAAGCCATAACAGATGTACCATTATGTGAAACGACCGCTTCTTCGCTATATCGATTATCGATTGCAGGCTTGAACACTTGTGCTTTTTGTTTAGCAAACTGTGTGCGGCGCACACGTCGAATTAACTCTTCTGATTTCCCTGAAAACATACTGCCACAAATTACTTCTATCCAACCGCTTTGTTTCATTACGTACACCACTGCGGGACTCTCCCTTCTTCTCGTTCCGTTTCTGAGCGAACCGCTACTAACTTAATCTACGTCTTCTATGTAGATCTTATTCCTATGATAAAGTACCCACTTTTTTATCAAGCAGACACTGTTTTTCTACTTTTATAAGCAAAAAAACAGGCAAGAAGTTAAGCTACTTGCCTGTTTGTTTCGACAATGTGATTATTTAAGACCGTATTTTTTGTTGAAGCGATCAACACGGCCACCAGCTTCAGCGAATTTTTGACGACCAGTGTAGAATGGGTGACATTCAGAACAAGTCTCAACGCGGATCTCTTCTTTTACAGAACCACTTTCAAATTCGTTTCCGCAAGTACATTTAACCATAACTGTTTTATAGTTTGGATGAATTCCTGTTTTCATTCGTTTCATCTCCTTCCGCCCTGAATCATTCTGAAACAGAGTTTATTGATAAAGATAGTGATGAAATAATAACTATTTCACTGTGTACTTTATCAACACACATGATGAAATTATAACAAGGGTTGTATGCTTTTGCAACCACATGTTTTATAACTTATCGTTTATTTGCTAGAAGTGTTTTTTTCTCTTCCGTTAACATCGAGAAGAACTCTTCATTTGTCTTTGTTTGACGTAAACGTTTTAAGAATTTTTCTGCAAAATCAGGAGCATCTGCCATTGATTTACGAATTGCCCATAAGTGGTCTAAATGCTCTTTTGGAATTAACAGCTCTTCTTTACGTGTGCCTGAGCGACGAATGTCAATCGCAGGGAAGATACGTTTTTCAGCTAGTGAACGATCTAGATGCAGTTCCATGTTACCTGTACCTTTAAACTCTTCATAAATAACATCATCCATACGAGAGCCTGTATCAATTAAGGCTGTTGCCAGAATGGTTAAGCTGCCTCCATCTTCAATGTTACGAGCCGCTCCAAAGAATCGTTTTGGACGGTGAAAAGCAGCCGGGTCAATACCCCCTGATAGTGTACGACCGCTCGGTGGAATAACTAAGTTATAAGCACGAGCAAGTCTTGTGATGCTGTCCATCAAAATGACAACATCTTTTTTGTGTTCAACTAATCTCATCGCACGTTCAAGTACAAGTTCCGCTACTTTAATGTGGTTTTCTGGCACTTCGTCAAATGTAGAACTGACAACATCACCGTCAACCGAACGCTCAATGTCCGTCACTTCCTCAGGACGCTCATCAATAAGAAGAACAATCAATTCTGCATCAGGATGATTCGTTGTAATGCTATTGGCAATTTCTTTTAATAGCATCGTTTTACCTGCTTTTGGCGGCGCGACAATTAGTCCCCTTTGCCCAAATCCAATTGGTGAAATCAAGTCAATAATACGAGTAGAGAAACTTCTTGGCTGAGTTTCTAGCAGCATTTGTTCATTTGGATAAATTGGCGTTAGCGCTGGAAAATGTACGCGATCTTTTGACGTTTCCGGATCTTCTCCGTTTACTGCTTCTACATGTAATAATCCGTAGTAGCGCTCATTTTCTTTTGGAGGACGAACTTTCCCCGATACCTTGTCTCCATTACGCAGATCGAAGCGACGAATTTGTGAAGCTGAGATATAAATATCTTCTGAACTCGGTGAATAGTTAATTGGTCGTAAGAAACCGAATCCTTCTGATTGAATAATTTCAAGAACGCCTTCCATAAATAAAAGCCCATCTTGTTCAGCTTGAGCCTTTAAAATAGCAAAGACAAGTTCTTTTTTCGTTAATTTACTATAGTACGAAACTTTATACTCACGAGCATGTTCATACAGCTCTTTTAATTTCATATTTTCTAAACTGGATAATGTTAAGTTCATTAGGACACCACGCTTTATAATGAATAATTTTTAACCGTTCCTCCCATATTAAATTCAAATTCAAATATAAAATTGAGAGATGATATGGATGGAATAAATCTGTGAAAATGGAGAATATAACCTTTGAAGTATAATAAGTAGAATCAATTGATTAACTATACACTTTTAGAAGAATAATTCCGACATAAAACCATTTATATTATCTTGATAAATTTAACGTAGCAATTTATATTCTAACCTTTTTCTATCTTTTTAATCAATCTTTTTTTACTTTAGAAGATGAATAAAAAAAAGGAAATTTAATAGCTTACGAGAAGCGAGGAAAACCTTTTCATAATTTCACATTAAAGGAAATAAACTGGACGTTAAAATAAGAAGTGAAATTTACCTTTTAGCTTCCCTTTTTATCTATTTACCCTATTCATAAATATATAAGCTACACAGAGATAGAAGAACGCTCCTACGCCTGTGTAGCTTATTAAAAAGCTCATTTCTAAACTTTGCTTTCATGACTGTGGCACCGATTTGCCTTTATGAATTTTGAAATTGCTCAATTTCCTCTTGAGTCATCTCTTCACGCCAAATCATTGCCCCTAAATCCGATAGCTTGTCTACTAAATGACTGTAACCTCGGTCAATGTGCTCTAAACCCGTTACCTCTGTAATCCCTTTGGCTATTAAGCCAGCGGTTACGAGAGCTGCTCCTGCCCGTAAGTCCGACGCTTTCACACGTGCACCTTGTAAGTGAATGGGACCATTAATAATAGCAGAACGCCCTTCTACCTTAACAGATGCATTCATTCGTCTCAGTTCATCAATATGCTTAAACCTTGCACCATAAATTGTATCTGTCACAACGCTTGTACCAGACGCTCTTGTTAGAAGCGTCGTAAATGGCTGCTGTAAATCAGTTGGAAAACCTGGATATACTAGCGTCTTAATATCTACGGGCTTCAATAGCTGACGAGTCGCTACAAGAATCTGATCTGAGCTTGTTTCGATATGAATACCCATCTCACGCATTTTAGCCGTTAATGACTCCAAATGCTGAGGGATAACGTTGTCCACAACAACTTCTTTTCCCATACTCGCTCCCATGATCATATATGTGCCTGCTTCAATTCGGTCTGGAATGATGGAATGACGGCATCCTTTTAATTGATCTACTCCATCAATTCGAATAACATCCGTACCTGCACCTTTAATACGGGCACCCATACTTGTCAGCAACGTAGCTACATCAATAATTTCAGGCTCTTTAGCAGCATTCTCAATAACGGTACGCCCTTTTGCTCTTACAGCAGCGAGCATAATATTGATTGTTGCTCCTACGCTAACAACGTCTAAATAAATTCGAGCACCAATCAGTTCCTCAGCTCGAATGTAAATAGCTCCTTGTTCATTTGTTACTTTAGCGCCAAGAGCTTCAAAGCCTTTAATGTGCTGATCGATTGGTCTAGGACCAAGGTAACAGCCTCCTGGAAGCCCAACTACCGCTTTTTTAAAGCGTCCCAACATCGCCCCCATTAAATAATAAGAAGCGCGTAATTTTTTTACTTTTCCGTTCGGTAAAGGCATTGCAACCATTCCGGATGGATCTACTGTTAATTCGTCGTTATCAATGGTTACTTTCCCACCAATTTCTTCAACTAAATCCCCTAATAACTGCACGTCTGAAATATCGGGCAGACCTTCAATTGTAACAGGTGACTCGGCTAAAATTGTTGCTGGAATAAGCGCAACGGCACTATTTTTAGCACCACTGACGCGGACGGATCCACTTAAGGTAAAGCCACCTTGTATTTTTAACTTTTCCATTTATAGCTCCCTTCTAGTGAAAGAAAGTTTCTCACCTAGTAATTGAGGAAAATTTTGGTACAAAGAATACCTAAAAGAATGGTTATTTTTCCTATTACCTACTAGTGTACACGAAAATGAAAAAATCATGTATAGTTTCGACAAGATAAAAGAAAAATATGGCATTCACCTGTCAGGATGGTAAACACCACACAAATTTATACATGTTTAGACATTTCGCTTTTCCCAATCTGCCAAAAATTGGTCAATTCCTGCGTTTGTTAACGGATGTTTGAACAATTGCATTAAAACTTTGTAAGGAATTGTCGCAATATGTGCTCCATTTTTTGCAGCTTCTGTTACGTGCATCGGATGACGAATAGATGCTGCAATAATTTCTGATGGAATGTCATGAATCGCAAAAATATCTGCGATATCTGAGATTAAATCGAGACCATTAAAACCAATATCGTCTAATCTTCCTAAGAAAGGCGATACGTAAGTAGCACCTGCTCTTGCTGCCATTAACGCTTGGTTAGCTGAGAAAATAAGCGTAACGTTTGTCTTAATACCTAAACTAGTAAATTCTTTTACTGCTTTTAAGCCATCTGGAGTCATCGGTACCTTGATTGTGATATTCGGCGCAATCGCAGCAAGCTCTTTTCCTTCGCGAATCATGCCTTCTGCATCAAGCGCAATCACTTCTGCACTTACAGACCCTTCAACGAACTCTGTAATTTCACGAAGACGATCTTCAAACGTGATGTTCTCTTTAGCTACTAAACTAGGATTTGTTGTAACCCCCGCTAACAAACCCAATGAATGCGCTTCCTTAATTTCGTCTAAATTAGCCGTATCAATAAAAAACTTCATGAATGCCATCCCCCTGTGTTATGTATTCAGAATGATAAGAAAATTATAGTAAAAATAAAACCGCCTTACAATGAAAATAAGACGGTTTTATTTTTCAGACTCAACTAACTGCAAACAGGCAATCCGAAGATTTCAAATTATGCTTTGTTAGAAGAACCGAATTCACGCATTTTACCTTGAACCGTTTCTTTGATTGCTTCGCGAGCAGGTCCTAAGTATTTACGTGGATCATATTGTTCAGGTTGCGCAGCTAATACTTCACGAACAGCTTTAGCTGAAGCAATTTGGTTTTCAGTGTTTACGTTGATTTTAGCAGTACCTAAAGAAACTGATTTTTGGATATCTTTTGTTGGAATACCAGTTCCACCATGTAAAACTAATGGTAAGCCTGTACGATCTCCGATTTCTTTCATTTCAGCAAAACCTAGGTTTGGTTCACCTTTGTATGGTCCGTGAACTGATCCTAATGCTGGAGCTAAGCAATCGATACCTGTACGGTTAACAAGTTCTTCACACTCGTTAGCATCTGCATAGATAACGCCCTCAGCAATAACGTCGTCTTCTTGTCCACCAACAGTTCCTAGTTCTGCTTCTACAGATACTCCGTGGAAGTGAGCTAGTTCAACTACTTTAGAAGTAATTGCAATGTTTTCTTCAAATGGATGGTGAGAAGCATCGATCATTACAGAAGTGAATCCAGCATGGATTGCTTTTGCACATGATTCAAAGCTTGAACCGTGGTCTAAGTGAATTGCAACTGGTACTTGAACGTCGTAATCTTCGATTAGAGCTTCAACCATTGCTACAACAGTTTTGAAACCGCCCATGTAGCGTGCTGCACCTTCAGATACACCAAGAATAACTGGAGAGTTTTCTTCTTTTGCTGCTTGAAGAATAGCTTGAGTAAACTCTAAGTTATTTAAGTTAAATTGACCTACTGCATAGCCTTGTTCTTTTGCTGTAATAAGCATTTCTTTCATTGATACTAAAGGCATATTGAAATCCTCCTTAAAATCAACCTTAGATTAGATGCTAACCAAAAGGCACACTCAAATAGTATGCTCTTGAATTGAGTGTTTCATGTAGAAACAACGCGCATCTTTACATAATAGATTGTCGAATTATGAATACAGTAATTAGGATACCAACTAACAATGAAAACAGCAACATTTTTAGGTTGATATTCAAAATTTGTTAGGATGAAAACCCTACCAAAACCTTAATTAGACTTTACTGGTATATATTCCCTAACAACTTTTCGGATTTCATCAATATCAAACGGTTTTGCAAAGTGTGTTAATGCTCCTAAATCTTTTGCTTCTTGAATCATATCCAATTCACCATAAGCGGTCATAATAATGACTTTAATCGTTTCATCGTGCTGCTTTAACCTTTTTAAAATTTCAATTCCATCCATTCCTGGAATTTTCATATCTAATAAGACAAGATCCGGTGCTTGCTCTTTTGTAATATCAATCGCCTGGAAGCCGTTCGCCGCTTGAAATGTCGTATAGCCTTCTTTTTGCAGCACTTCCGTTAATAAAATACGTATACCATACTGATCATCAACAATTAAAATTTTCTCTGCCAATATAATCCCACCTTTTATATTCCTCTTCTACAGACAAAACTAACATATGTATTTCGCCTTTAAAACAAAAATCCCTGCTTATTAGAGAAATTGTTACAAAACATAGCTTTTTTTGTCATCCATCCAACTTCATTGCACTTTACTTTCATTGTAGCTCATTTCAAGATAGAATACAGATAGCTTTTTTCGTTATAATGTGTAGATAGACGGCTTTAGCCGCTTAAATCGAAGGGAGATTCTATGCTTAAAATTTTCACAACTCAACTTTCAGGTTTTTTTAAACGAATTGAAGAACAAGAAGAATTCCAATTTGAAGATGCCGCGCGTATTTTAGCACAGGCCTCTGTCGGAGAAGGATTTATCTATATTTATGGTGTAGAAGAAATGCACGCCATAACGCTTGAAGCACTAAGCAGTGCAGAACCTTTAAGTCGGGCAAAAGCTTTGCCTTTACATGAATTAGATCAGCTGACTAGCGTTGATCGCGTACTGCTTGTCTCTCGATTTTCAACAGATAATAAAGCAGTGGAAATAGCTGAACGTTTAAAGAAACGGGATATTCCATTTGTTAGCATTGCTGCTGTTCCTAAAGAGATAGCCGAACCTTCTTTAACAGCACTCGCAGATGCTCATATTGATACAAAATTGTTAAAGCCGCTTATTCCTGGAGAAGACGGCTCAAGATTTGGTTTTCCAGCAATGATGGTCGCTTTATACGCGTACTATGGTTTAACTTTCACATTAAAAGAAATCGTAGAAGAATATGAATAAAAAACACGCTGTCTAAAGACAGCGTGTTTTTTATTTCACTTATTTGTTTTGGCCTGACTCCATTGATGCGCGAATAAATTCTCTGAACAATGGTTGCGGTCTTGTTGGACGAGAAGTAAACTCTGGGTGGAATTGTGAAGCCAAGAACCATGGGTGGTCTTTTAGCTCTACAATTTCAATTAAACGGCCGTCTGGGCTTGTACCAGAGAAGATAAAGCCTTTCTCTTCCATTTGTTGACGGTATTCGTTATTAAATTCATAACGGTGACGATGACGCTCATATACCACTTCATCTTGATATGCTTCATATGCAAGCGTATCTTCAGACAATTTACAAGGGTATAGTCCTAAACGCAATGTACCGCCTAGGTCCTCTACGTCTTTTTGTTCTGGCAATAAGTCAATAATTGGATAATTTGTTCCAGGTGCAATTTCCGCTGAATGTGCGCCTTCTAAGCCTAATACATTACGCGCAAACTCAACTGATGCCAGCTGCATACCTAAGCAAATACCTAAGAATGGAACCTTTTGCTCACGTGCATATTGTGTTGCTACAATTTTACCTTCAATTCCACGATCACCAAATCCACCTGGAACTAAGATACCATCTACATCACCAAGTAAATCTTGAACATTTTCTTTTGTTACAAATTCAGAATTTACCCACTTGATGTTTACATCTGCATCGAATGCATATCCAGCATGTTTCATTGCTTCTACGACAGAAATATAAGCATCTTGAAGCTCTACATACTTACCAACCAATGCAATTTTTGTCGTATTTGAAAGTCCTTTTACTTTCTCAACCAGTGCTTTCCACTCAGTCATTTCTGCTTCTTTGCAATCTAATTTCAAGTGATCGCATGTGATTTGATCTAGGTGCTGCTCTTGTAAAGATAGTGGAATTTCATATAATGTTTCAGCGTCTGCACACTCAATAACCGCTTTTGGATCAATGTCGCAGAATAAAGCTAGCTTGTCTTTCATATCTTCAGAAATTGGCATTTCTGTACGAACAACGATAACATTTGGCTGAATGCCTAAGCTACGTAACTCTTTTACACTATGCTGTGTTGGTTTTGTTTTCATTTCACCAGCAGCTTTTAAATATGGCACAAGTGTACAGTGGATATACATAACATTGTCACGGCCAATATCACTTTTGATTTGACGAATAGCTTCTAGGAAAGGAAGTGATTCAATATCTCCTACCGTTCCGCCGATTTCAGTAATAACAACGTCCGCATTTGTTTCTTTACCTGCACGGAAAACGCGTTCTTTAATTTCATTTGTGATGTGCGGAATAACCTGAACTGTTCCGCCTAAATAATCACCGCGACGCTCTTTTTTCAATACTGTTGAATATACTTTACCTGTTGTTACGTTGCTGTAGCGATTTAAGTTGATATCGATAAAACGCTCATAGTGACCTAAGTCTAAGTCTGTTTCCGCGCCGTCATCCGTTACGAATACCTCTCCGTGTTGGTATGGACTCATTGTTCCTGGGTCTACATTAATGTATGGATCAAACTTTTGAATCGTTACGTTCAACCCACGGTTTTTTAATAAACGGCCTAAAGAAGCTGCTGTAATCCCTTTTCCTAGAGATGATACAACACCGCCTGTTACGAAAATATACTTTGTCATCTATACTTCCCCCTCTAAATAATTTGAACTGTACAATATTAAAAGTTTTCACATAAACAATCACAATTCATTCATTGTGCATGCGAAATTATAAGAAACCTTATGAATGTGAAACGTTCAAGAACCAAAAGAAAGTTTCTATCAAGGATTTATAAGCACATATCGGGGTGTAAAACATGGATAGATAAAATAAAAAAATTGCTCCCAATACCAAAACTGGATTGGGAGCAATAGTCTATTTTAAATAAAAACTTTTTAAATGCTTGTTTAAAGAGCCCAAAAAAGATTCTACCTACTTCGCTTGAAAAAGTCAAGAAGGATTATTTTTCTTTTTCGTCCTCATAATCTTCTTCTTCGTCTTCCTCATCATCGTCTAGATCATCTTCTAAATCGTCAAAATCGTCTTCTGCAAGATCTTCTTCATCTTCTTCTAGCTCGTCAATGTCTTCAAAATCTTCTTCTTCGTCTAGATCATCAACATCTTCATAATCCAAATCTTCTTCTAAATCATCAAAATCTTCAACTTCTTCAACAACAGCTTTTTTCGCTTTTTTCTTTTTAGGTTTTGCAACCGGAATAACTTCTTCTTCAGCTTGGTCAAAAGGATACCATCCACGAAGACCCCAGTGGTTGTCCCCTACTGTTAAAAAGCGACCATCAATATTAATATCTGTATAAAACTGAGCTAATCTCGTTTTTAATTCTTGATCTGACATTTCAGCTGCTGCTTTAATTTCAGCAATAATTTCTTGGAATGACATTGCTTGACGATCTGTTTTTTCTTCTAGAAGTGCATAAGCAATCTCAATCATCGACATTTCTTTTAAATCCGTTTTTGAGTACTGTGCTAAACTCAAATCTGGCACATCCTTTCTATGACTATGTATATCGAAAATCTATTAAATCAATTCATCATATGTGTAAATGATGGAAACGAATAAATACATACCATTCATTATAAACAAATTCAATACATTTATGCTAGCCTCGTTTCTAAAATTCTCGAGAATTTCGCATAAAACAACGAAAAAATAGACATTTTATCACTATAATACATTCTATTTAATACGCCAATAACATCCTTTGATCAAAAGGAATTCACCATCAGTTATTCTGAATCCGCTAGGGTTAGGTCTATAAAAGCCGAGATGACCCACAAACGGTCATCTCGGCTTTTAATATATCACTATATACTAACGATACATTATTACATATTTCGGCGATATTGCCCACCGCATTCATATAAAGCTCGCGTAATTTCCCCTAAGCTGGCTACTTTAACGGTCTCCATTAACTCTTTGAAAATGTTCTCTCCTTCTGTTGCAGCTTTCTTTAACCTTTTCAGCGCATCTTCTCTTTTTTCTTCATGCTGCTGTTGAAACTTCTGAAGCTGATTAATTTGATGATTTTTTTCTTCTTTTGATGCGCGGGCTAACTGCATGTCATCAACTGAGGAATTTTTCTCTTCATTTGGATTAATATACGTATTTACTCCTATAATAGGTAAATCTCCCGTATGTTTTTGCATCTCATATTCCATCGATTCATCTTGAATCTTACCTCGCTGATACTGCATTTCCATCGCACCTAAAACGCCGCCTCGATCATTTAAGCGTTGGAACTCAGCCAATACCGCTTCTTCTACCAAGTCTGTTAGTTCATCAATAATAAAAGAGCCCTGTAGTGGATTTTCATTTTTAGTTAATCCATGCTCTTTTGTAATGATTAATTGAATGGCCATCGCTCTTCGTACAGATTCCTCTGTCGGCGTTGTAATTGCTTCATCATACGCATTGGTATGAAGAGAGTTGCAATTGTCATGAAGAGCCATTAAGGCTTGCAGCGTCGTACGTATATCATTAAAATTAATTTCCTGTGCATGAAGCGATCGGCCGGATGTTTGAATATGATACTTAAGCTTTTGACTGCGTTCATTCGCGCCGTATTTATCACGCATCACAATTGCCCAGATTCTTCTCGCTACACGTCCAATAACCGTGTATTCAGGGTCAAGCCCATTACTAAAGAAAAACGATAAATTAGGAGCAAAATCATCAATGTGCATGCCTCGACTCAAGTAATATTCCACGTACGTAAAACCGTTGGCCAATGTAAAAGCTAGCTGAGAAATCGGGTTAGCACCTGCTTCAGCTATATGATAGCCTGAAATAGAAACAGAATAATAGTTGCGCACTTTCTCGTCAATAAAGTACTGCTGAATATCTCCCATCATTTTTAATGCAAATTCCGTGGAAAAAATACATGTATTTTGTCCTTGGTCTTCTTTTAAAATATCCGCTTGAACAGTTCCTCTCACTTGTTTCAACGTACCCGATTTTACGTCCTCGTATTCCTCTTCTGTTAAAGGGCGCTTCAGCTCCTCTTCCTTCTTTTCCACCTGCTGACTGATAGCTGTATTCATAAACATAGCTAGTAATATTGGAGCCGGCCCATTGATCGTCATCGAAACGGAAGTCGACGGATGGCAAAGATCAAATCCTTTATACAAGAGTTTCATATCATCAAGCGTACAGACATTTACGCCGCTTTCGCCAATTTTCCCGAAGATATCCGGCCTTGGATCCGGATTTTCTCCGTAAAGCGTTACAGAATCAAACGCTGTACTTAAACGCTTAGCCTCATCATCTTTTGACAAATAGTGGAAGCGGCGATTTGTTCGTTCTGGTGTTCCTTCGCCTGCGAATTGACGCTTAGGATCTTCACCTTTTCGTTTGAATGGAAAAACACCTGCTGTATAAGGAAACGCACCTGGCACATTTTCTTTATAAAGAAAACGAAGAACTTCCCCGTATTCTTTAACTTTTGGAAGGGCCACGCGCGGAATACGCAGTCCTGATAGGGTATCAACTTGCAGAGAGGTTTTAATTTCTTTATTTCTTATCTTTGTAATAAGTTCTTCTTTCCCGTACTGACTTTTTAATTTAGACCAGTTTTCCAGCTTTTCAATCGATTCAGCCGTTAGCTGTTTTTGATATTTCTCCTTTAGCTGAGTGAGCTCTTGCTTGGCTGTTTCTGTTTCCACTTCTTCCAAAGCACCCTCTAGCTGATAAAATTTACGCGCTATTTGTACTTGAACATCCGTATTGCGGTGATAAGAGCGAACGCTGTTTACAATCTCCTGTAAATATTGCTGTTGATCATTAGGAATGATGGTATATTTCTTTTCACTTACGCGCTCTGATGATTTTTCTACGTGCCAAGACGTACGGCATGTTTGATGCAGATGATTTACAAGATCTTCAAATAAAATATTTGTTCCCCCGTCGTTGAACTGGCTCGCAATTGTTCCGTAAATTGGCATCGTAGAGAGATTATTTTCAAACAGCTGATGATTACGCTGATATTGACGCTGCACTTGTTTTTTTGCGTCTTCGGAACCTTTTTTTTCAAATTTATTGATTACAATAAAGTCTGCGTAATCAATCATTTCAATCTTTTCTAACTGCGACGGCGCGCCAAATTCGCTTGTCATTACATACAGAGAGACATTTGCAATATCTTTGACTTGAGCATCAGCTTGCCCGATGCCGCTTGTTTCGACAATGATAATGTCGAAACCCGCTTTTTTCACGACGGCAATTCCATCTCGAATGGCCGCCGATAGCTCATGTCCAGATGAACGCGTGGCCAAACTTCTCATATACACACGAGGAGACGCTGCGATGTTCATACGAATTCGATCCCCAAGAAGCGCTCCTCCGGTTTTTTGTTTAGTTGGATCGACGGATAAAACAGCTACATGAATATCTGGAATATGTTCAATAAACCTTCTTACTAATTCATCCGTAAGCGAACTTTTCCCCGCTCCTCCTGTTCCTGTGATTCCAATAACCGGTATTTTTTGATCCGTCTCGCTTTCGATTACACTTTCTCGGATTTCTTCAAGAGCAGCTGCGTGCTCTTTTGTGTATTCATAGGCTTCATTTTCAGCGCATGTAATAAGCTGGGCAATTAAACGGTCATTAGCCGGCGTTAAGGTTCGATCCTTCGGCAGTGCAGGGGGATTTGTGTAATAACAATCATCGATCATAAATTGAATCATGCCTTCTAACCCCATTTTTCGTCCATCTTCCGGAGAAAAGATTTTAGAAATGCCGTAATCATGAAGCTCTTGAATCTCACTCGGAATAATGACCCCTCCTCCTCCGCCATAAATTTTAATATGAGAAGCCTGTTGTTCTTGGAGTAAATCGTACATATACTTAAAATATTCTACATGGCCGCCTTGATAAGAAGAAATGGCAATCCCCTGAACATCCTCTTGTATGGAAGCGTTAACAATTTCTTCGACAGATCGGTTATGCCCCAGGTGAATGACTTCTACCCCCTTTGCTTGAAGAATTCGTCTCATAATATTAATGGACGCGTCGTGGCCGTCAAACAGGCTAGAAGCGGTTAAAAAACGAAGCGGTCTTTTGCTTGTATTCAAACTGTCTCCCCCTCACACAGTTGTTGAAATGAAAAATTTTTAAGTAAAAAATCTAACTGCATATTTGTATATTCTTCTAATGAATAATGCTTTTGCAGCCACCATCTGCGAAATGCCCACATCTGACCTTGAACAAATAAATGATGAGCAAACAGCGAAATTTCTTTATCCGTAAGTGCAAATTGATTGTTATCTACGCAGCCTTCGATAATAACCTTAAACATCTCAACCATATCCAGCTCTTTTTTTAATACATATGGAAGCGCATCTTTAGACAGTGATTTCGCTTCTTGGTACATGACTAATACTTCATCTTGAAGCTCATCCACAACTTTAAAATAGTGCTGAATCGCTTGTTGAAGCTCAGCGATTGTATAACGATCCACCACCATCTCTTCTAATCGCTCTCTCACTTCATCGTAAATATTGTCACATACAAGATATAAAACATCTTCTTTAGACTGAATATATTCGTAAAGTGTACCGATACTGAACCCAGCGGCTTTGGCAATTTCCCTTGTTGTTGTTCGGTGAAAACCTTTTTCCTTAAATAGCGTGACGGCCCCTTTAATCATTTGATTACGACGCTCTACAATCAGCTTTTCATCTTTAATGGATGTGAGAACTTCTCTCTTTTTCATTTTTTCACCTCTCCTACAACAAGTGTTTTATTTAGCAAGATACCTAGAAATGACGAGACGCTGAATCTCTTGTGTGCCTTCATAAATTTGCGTGATTTTTGCATCTCTCATAAAACGTTCTACTGGATAATCTTTTGTATAACCGTATCCTCCAAATACTTGAACAGCTTCTGTCGTTACTTTCATTGCTGTATCCCCAGCATATAATTTTGACATGGCTGATTCTTTGCCATATGGCAGCCCTTGAGACTCCAGCCAAGCAGCTTGATAGGTTAACAGTCTTGCAGCTTCTATACTCGTGGCCATGTCGGCTAGCTTAAAAGCAATTCCTTGCTGAGAAATAATTGGCTTACCAAATTGCTGACGTTCCTTGGCATAAGCTACGGCCGCATCTAATGCCCCTTGAGCAATTCCTACCGCCTGTGCTGCAATGCCATTTCGGCCGCCATCTAGTGTCATCATGGCAACTTTAAATCCTTCTCCTTCATTTCCCAGCAAATTTTCTTTTGGAACACGGCAGTCCTCGAAAATAATTTCTGTGGTAGGTGAAGAGCGAATGCCCAGTTTCTTTTCTTTTTTACCAACTGAAAATCCCGGCATATCTTTTTCAATAATAAAAGCGCTCGTGCGTTTTTCATTGGGATCGATGCGAGCAAATACGACGTAAATATCCGCTTCGCCGCCGTTTGTAATAAAGATTTTAGAACCATTTAAAATATAATCTTCTCCGTCTTTTACAGCGAGCGTTCTCATTCCTCCTGCGTCTGATCCAGCACTCGGTTCGGTTAACCCATAAGCACCTATTTTCTCACCCGTTGCCATAGGTTTCAGGTATTTTTGTTTTTGTTCTTCTGTTCCGAATGTATAGATTGGCCAGCCGGCAAGAGAAGTATGAGCCGACAAAGTAACGCCTGTTGATGCACATACTCTAGACAGTTCTTCAACAGCAATGCAATAAGCTAGATAGTCACTGCCAATTCCTCCGTATTGCTCCGGCCATGGAATACCTGTTAATCCTAGATCAGCCATTTGCGTAAAGATTCCTCTGTCAAAACGCTCTTCTTCATCTCGTTGTGCAGCTGTCGGAGCCACTTCGTTTTTGGCAAAGTCCCGCACCATTTTTCGAATCATTTCGTGTTCTTCTGAAAGTTTAAAAAACATGATTATTCCCCCTATAATTGACTGCTAATGACGATGCGCTGAATTTCGCTTGTACCTTCGTAGATTTCGCATACTTTGGCGTCACGAAAATACCTCTCTACTGGATAATCTTTCATATAACCATAGCCTCCCAAAACTTGAATCGCATCGATTGCTACATTCATGGCCGTTTGGGAAGCAAATAATTTCGCCATTGAGGCTTCTTTTTTACAAGGAAGTTTTTGATCATATAAAAAAGCCGCTCTATACATTAAAAGCTTCGCTGATTCAACAGCCGTTTCCATATCAGCCAGCTTAAAGGCAATACCCTGCTGAGATAAAATCGGTTTTCCGAATTGATATCTTTCATTTGCATAGTTTTTAGCTGCCGTTAACGCACCTTCAGCAATTCCTACCGCCTGAGCAGCAATACCAATTCTTCCGGCATTTAAATTAGCCATCGCAATTCGAAAGCCTTCACCTTCTTCTCCGAGACGATTTTCTACAGGCACCTGTATATTTTCAAAGTGAAGTTGAACCGTTCGAGAACCGTGAAGGCCCATCTTATGTTCATCTTTTCCTATCGAAAATCCCTCCATCGTCTTTTCAACGATAAAAGCGCTCATTCCTCTCGACCCGCGTTCGGGATTCGTTTTAGCAAATACAATATACGTATCTGCTTCGCCGCCGTTTGTAATGAAAAGCTTTGAGCCATTTAAAAGATAGTGGTCTCCTTTTCGTTCTGCCTTTGTTTTTAAGCTTGCAGCATCAGACCCTGCACTAGGTTCTGTTAAACAAAAAGCACCTAAATATTCACCTGTCGCCAGTTTTTTTACATATTTTTGTTTTTGATCTTCCGTCCCAAATACGACAATAGGATTCGTACCTACAGAAGTATGAACAGACAAAATGACGCCGAGGGCTGGACTTACTTTTGATATTTCGTGGATGGCAATCATGTACGACACAAAGTCCAGTCCGCCCCCTCCGTATGCTTGAGGAACGGGAATGCCCATCAGGCCAAGATCAGCCATCTGCTTTAATAAACCTCGAGGAAATTCACCCTTTTCCATGTTTGGCACAGCCGCAGCGACTTCTTTTTCACTAAAATCAGCTACCATCTTTTTAATCATGTGTTGTTCAGACGTAAAAAAGATCATTTCGCCACTCCTTTATGTTTCGTACGTAAAAAATCCTTTTCCTGTTTTTCGACCAAGCCACCCTGCCTTTACATATTTCCTAAGCAATGGACAAGGACGATATTTGTCATCACCAAACCCTTTATGAAGCGTTTCCATAATAAACAAACATGTATCGAGGCCGATGAAATCTGCTAATGTCAAAGGTCCCATTGGATGGTTCATTCCTAGTTTCATCACTTGATCAATATCCTCTTCGCTTGCTACCCCTTCATAGAGCGCAAACACAGCTTCGTTAATCATTGGCATTAAAATTCGATTTGAAACAAACCCTGGAAAATCATGAACTTCCACCGGGGTTTTATTTAATTTTTTCGTTGTTTCATAGACTGCTTGATACACTTCATCGGTAGTAGCCAGCCCTCTAATAATTTCAACGAGTTTCATCACCGGAACAGGATTCATAAAGTGCATGCCAATTACTTTTTCAGGTCGAGTGGTCGCAGCTGCAATTTCAGTAATAGGAAGCGAAGACGTGTTGGTTGCTAAAATAGTATGACTCGGGGCTAACGAATCCAACTCCGCAAAAATGGCTTGTTTGACTTCCATCTTTTCCACAACCGCTTCGACGATTAAATCTGCTTTTTGTGCTGCCGTTATTTCATTTGCCAGCTGAATGCGCTCCATAATCCCTTCATGTTCCTTAGCTGAGAGAGAACCTTTTCCCAACTGCTTTTTCAGACGTTTATCAATACCTTCTATTCCTTTTTGTGTATTTTTTTGATCAACGTCATACAAAGAAACTTGATATCCGCTCGCAGCAAATACTTGCGCAATTCCTGCTCCCATCTGTCCTGCTCCAATAACCATAACTGTTTCAATATTCAAGTTGGTATCCCCCTTTTACACTTCTACCATGATGGCATCACCTTGGCCGCCGCCGCTGCAAATAGAAGCAATGCCTAGTCCGCCGCCTCGTCGTCTTAATTCATGAATGAGCGTTACAACAATACGGGCGCCGCTTGCTCCAATCGGATGTCCAAGTGCTACAGCCCCGCCGTTCACATTTACTTTTTCAGCCGGAAGCCCTGCAATTTCCATACTCATCAACGCTACCGCTGAAAAAGCTTCATTGATTTCAAACAGCGCAATATCGTCTACTGTTTTATTTGTTTTTTGCAATAGCTTATTAATAGCAAACCCAGGCGTTTTCGGAAATTCCCTTGGCTCCATCGCAAGAGAAGTATGGTTTACAATCGTAGCCAACGGCTCATAGCCATTTGCTTTTGCCACATCTTCATCCATTAGCATGAGCGCAGCTGCTCCGTCATTCACACTAGGTGCATTTCCTGCTGTAATGGTTCCGCTGTGACCAAATACAGGCCGAAGAGACGAGAGTTTTTCTAACGACGTATCTTTTCTTGGTCCTTCATCTTTTTGAACCGTTATCGTTCCTTTTTTAGACGGAATATCAACTGAAATTCTTTCTGCAGTCCATCTCCCTTTCTCTTCTGACTCTACCGCCAATTGATGACTGCGAAGGGCCCATTCATCCTGCTTTTCTCGGGAAATATTCATTTCAGAAGCGATTTCATTTCCATACGTACCCATTTGAACCCCTGTAAAGCTGCATGTCAAACCGTCATGCACCATCAAATCCGTCACAACGCTATCTCCCATACGGAACCCCCACCTTGCTTTTGGAAGAAGATACGGCGCGTTACTCATCGATTCCATTCCACCTGCAATGATTGTTTTTGCTTCTCCTAATCGAATCAGCTGATCAGCAGTTGTAATGCTGCGCATGCCCGATGCACAAACTTTATTAATGGTTTCTGTCTCTACTTGCCACGGTAAACCTGCATAGTGCATGGCTTGCCTAGAAGGCAGCTGTCCTTGGCCCCCCTGCAGCACGCACCCCATAATAACGGAATCAATTTCTGTACGTCCCTTTGAAGCTGCTTGAATCGCTTTCCCGCCTAGTTCTGCCGCTTTTAGTCCACTTACAATGCCACCTAATTTTCCAAAAGGTGTTCGAACTGCACTCACAATAACTGTTTTCCCCACTATTGTTTCCTCCTTTTTCTTCCTCTTTGTCCTCGCCGATTGAACGCTTGCTCAATTTCCTTTCTGTAAAAAGTAGAGATGAAGACCATCTCTACTTCTCCTTTATGAAACCTGTTCTTGCACGTCGCCATAAATTGACTTTTCAAGCAGTTCTGCTACGTCATACGTATGAACCTTTTCTTCTACTTCTTTTGCTTTTGTTCCATCACTTAGCATCGTTAAGCAGTATGGGCAACCTGAACTGATAATGCTTGGGTTAACGGCCAAGGCTTGTTCCGTGCGTGCTACATTAATGCGCTGGCCGGTCGTTTCTTCCGTCCACATTAACCCTCCTCCTGCTCCACAGCACATACCATTTTCACGGTTGCGATCCATTTCAATCAAACGAACACCTGGAATCGCTTTCAAAATTTCTCTTGGTGGACTGTATACTTCGTTATATCTTCCTAAATAACAGGAATCATGGAAGGTAATTTTTTCATTAACCGCATGTTTTGGTGACAGCTTACCTTCTTTCACCAACATAGCTAATAATTCTGTGTGATGATACACTTCTCCTTCAAAACCGAAATCTGGATATTCATTTTTGAAGATATTGTAAGCATGTGGATCAATCGTAACAATTTTTTTGATTTCATTTTTTTCAAATTCAGCGATGTTTTTAGAAGCTAACTCTTGGAATAAAAATTCATTGCCCAACCTGCGCGGCGTATCACCAGAATTTTTTTCTTTATTTCCTAAAATCGCAAATGAAACACCCGCTTCATTGAGAAGCTTTGCAAACGATAGAGCGATTTTTTGGCTGCGGTTATCATAAGATCCCATCGAACCTACCCAGAACAAATACTCAAACGTTTCACCGGCTTTACTTACTTCTTTAACAGTCGGAATGTGAACATCTTCTCTTACATGTCGCCATTCTTCACGCTCTTTTCGGTTTAATCCCCAAGGGTTTCCCTGACGTTCAATATTCGTCATGGCACGCTGAGCATCCGCGTCCATCTTTCCTTCAGTTAATACTAAAAAACGTCGTAAATCTATGATTTTATCTACATGTTCGTTCATTACGGGACATTGATCTTCACAGTTTCGGCACGTTGTACATGCCCAAATTTCTTCTTCCGTAATGACATCTCCGATTAAAGCGGGATTATATTCCGCTGTTGCTGCAGCCTCTGCTCCGCCTTGGCCGGCCGCCATCATCGCCAGCTGATTTCCTTTTGTTTTGGAGAATGCATACGTAGGAACCCAAGGTGCCTTAGATGTCACAACCGCTCCTTTTTCTGTTAAGTGATCGCGCATCTTTAAAATTAAATCCATTGGAGATAAAATTTTCCCTGTACCCGTTGCCGGACACATATTCGTACATCGACCGCATTCCACACAGGCATATAAATCAATAAGCTGATGCTGCGTGAATTCTTCAATCTTTCCAACCCCAAACGTCTCCTGGGTCTCGTCTTCAAAATCAATCTTTTCAAGCTTACCTGGCTTAGAAACACGGTTAAAAAATACATTAGCCGGTCCAGCCAGTAAATGAGCATGTTTTGATTGAGGAACATATACTAAAAACGTCAATAATACGGCTAAGTGGATCCACCATGAAACATAAAAAATGGAGATAGCGGCAATATCATTGATTCCCTTAAACAAGATCGCAATCGATGACGCAATCGGTTCTGTCCATGACGGTTCATGATTATGCCAGATGATTGACATACCGTTTCCGACAAGCACTGACAGCATAAGTGCTCCAATAAAAATCAGTACTAAACCAGATTTAAACCCTCTTTTTAAACGCACAAGCTTTTCTACGTAGCGACGGTGAAAAGCCCAGACAACTGCTACTAAAATCAAAAACGTCACAATTTCTTGAAAAAATGTAAAACCGGGATATAAAGGTCCAAGCGGCAAATGTTTACCTGGAAGCAAACCTTTTATAATGAAGTCTAACGCGCCGAACTGAACTAAAATAAACCCATAAAAAAACATGACGTGCATAATTCCACTTTTTTTATCTTTTAACAGCTTCTTTTGTCCAAACACGTTCACCCAAATTTTTTGCAGTCTTTCTTTTAACCGCTGATCAAATTCAACTTTTTTCCCTAATTGAATATACTCAATGCGTGTGCGAATTAAATATACAAACAAAGAAACAGCGTAAGCGGTTACAATAATAAAAAAGAGAAAATTCACCCACAGCCACCCTGTCATCTCGTCCCCTCCTTGAATAGTTTGTTACCTTTCTTTCCTCCTGACGACTAAATTTTCTGATAATATATCTGTTTTCATTGTATATAATGAATGAGCATTCAGTCAATATCTTTTCGTTCTTTTGTTCATATTCTATTTAAACAAGGTGACACTAAGAACAACATAAAATGTATTTACATCGGGAAAAGAGGTGACATGATGAGCGGCATGGTTGTAATTTTACTTTTTATTATTTTTATTGCTTGGCTTGCAATTGACCTTGGCGTTGGAAAGAAAGTATTTTCTCAGGCTGAAAATACTTTTCCAAAGCGCCGTGCTTCTCTTTTTTTGTTCGCAGACGGGAATGTCTTGTATAAAGATTTATTTCAAGAAATAGAAAATGCCTCTTCGTTTATCCATTTATCGTTTTACATCGTACAAAATGATGAAATTAGTCAAGATTTTTTAGATTTACTAGTCCAAAAAGCACAGCAAAATATTGAAGTCCGGTTATTGGTAGACCGTGTGGGAAGCTATAAAATCAAGAAAAACAAAATTGCATTCTTAAAGAAACAAGGTGTTCATTTTGCTTACAGTCGAACGCTACGGTGGCCTTATTTGTTTTATACACTCAACGCACGCAATCACCGTAAAATGGCCGTTATTGATGGGAAAGTTGGCTACATTGGCGGCTTTAATATCGGAAGAGAATATTTAGGGCTCGACGCCAAGCTTGGGGTGTGGAAAGATTACCACCTGCGTATGGAAGGTGAAGGTATCCAAGATCTTCAAATGCAGCTGTTAAACGACTGGTATGCTGCTACCGGCATAGACCTGCGTAAAGTGGAAAGATACTTTCCACCAACCTCTGAAGGAGACTATGTTATTCAGCTTTCTTCAACTGAAGGTTTTTCACTTGAAGAAAGCTTTTTATCGATTATCAACCAAGCCAATAGGGAATTGTACATAGGTACTCCTTATTTTATTCCAAGTGAACCTTTGATGAATGCTTTACTGCAAGCTCGTGCACGGGGAGTACAAGTTCATATTTTGATTCCAATGCGTGCAGATCAACCGCTTGTTCATCATGCTGCATTTGCCTATCTTCCTACATTACTTCAAGCAGGCTGTATGATTTATCAATATTATTACGGTTTTTACCACGCAAAAGTATTAATTGCAGACAATGTTATCTGCGATGTAGGAACGGCTAATTTTGATAAAAGAAGCTTGTTCTTAAACGCTGAAATCAACTGTTTAATCTACGATGCCACATACATTGAAGAGGTAAAGAACAGCTTTAAAGCTTGTATGGGGGAATGCCCAATTTTGTCTTTGGAAGACGTCAAAAACCGAAAATGGAGTGAAAAACTAAAGCAAGGATTTGCAACCTTTATTTCTCCGTTACTTTAATGAACGAAAAGAGGAAAACTTATAATGAAAATTAGATTTGGCTATGTATCACATGCCCTGTCGCTTTGGGACTGCTCACCTGCGAAAACTTTCACGTTTACTAGATGGGAAAAAATGAAAAAAGATGAGAGGCTGGATAAGCTTCATTACGTCACAAAACAAAATTTGAATCATACTAAGCGCGCTTTACATTTTAATATTGCCCATGAAATTATGCTGTATCGATTATCATCTTCTCTTGTCCCTTTAGCTACTCATCCTGAAGTAGATTGGAATTACATTGATGCGTTCCAAGACGATTGGTCAGAGATAGGAGACTTGATTCGGAATCATCAGCTGCGCGTGAGTTTTCATCCCAATCAGTTTACATTATTTACAAGCGACAAAAAACATATTACAGAAAATGCGGTAAAAGATATGGATTATCACTATAGAATGCTTGAAGCGATGGGAGTAGCCGATCAAGCTCTTATTAATATTCATGTAGGAGGAGCCTATGGCAATAAAGAAAAGGCGATCGGTCGATTTCATGAAAACATTCAAACGCTGCCACCTGTCATTAAAAAGCGCATGACTCTTGAAAATGATGATAAAACATACACAACTGAAGAAACATTAGCTGTATGCGAAAAAGAGAAAGTCCCTCTCCTCTTTGATTATCACCACCACAAAGCAAATGAAGGAGAAGAACCTCTTGCATTATTGCTCCCTCGTATCTTTGACACGTGGAAACATATCGGGTTAAAACCAAAAGTACATATCTCTTCTCCTAAATCTGAAAAAGAATTTAGAAGTCACTCTGATTATGTCTCAACTGATTTTATCGCACCTTTTTTGCAAATGGCTAAAGATATTGGACAAGATTTTGACGTAATGATTGAAGCAAAGTTAAAAGATAAAGCGCTGCTAAAATTAGTGGAAGATTTAGCATCAATGAGAGGAGTAAAGCGTACAGGAGGTGCCACACTTGTTTTTTAAATAAAAAAGAGCCAAGAGGCTCTTTTTTTGTTACATTTTTTCAGGTGCTGAAACACCAATTAGTTTTAAGGAGTTTTGAAGCGTTACTTGAACAGCTTTCACTAGTTCAATACGTGCTTTACTTGTTTCTACATTATCGCTGTCTAATACTTTTTCTGCATTATAGAAGCTATGGAACGTAGAAGCAAGATCAAATACATAGTTTGTAATGCGGTGCGGAATACGTTTTGTTGCTGCTTCCGCTACGGCCTGAGGGAACTCTCCGATTTTCTTCAGCAGTTCCATTTCTTTTTCTGCACTAATTAATGAAAGGTCAGCGCCAGATGTTGATTGAATCCCCATCTCTTCACCTTGACGAAGAATACTGCAAATACGGGCATGAGCATACTGCGCGTAGTATACAGGGTTTTCATTAGATTGAGAAACAGCTAAATCTAAATCAAAGTCTAAATGTGTATCTGCACTTCTCATCGCAAAGAAGTAGCGAGTTGCATCAAGGCCTACCTCTTCTACTAGATCACGCATTGTTACTGCTTTACCTGTACGTTTGCTCATCTTCATTTTTTCGCCATTTTGATACAGTTGAACCATTTGAATGATTTCTACTTCAAGCGTATCTTTTTCATAACCAAGCGCTTGAATCGCCGCTTTCATACGAGGAATATATCCATGGTGGTCGGCTCCCCAAATGTTAATTAGCTTATCAAATCCGCGTTGAATTTTGTCTTGGTGATACGCAATATCTGGTGTTAAGTACGTAAATGAACCGTCATTTTTAATTAACACACGGTCTTTATCATCACCAAATGTCGTAGAACGGAACCACGTAGCACCTTCTTCTTCATATACATGGCCTTGTTTTTTCAGCGTTTCAAGTGCAACTGATATTTTATCATTTTTATAAAGAGACGTTTCAGAATACCATACGTCAAATTTCACACGGAACTGTTCAAGATCACGCTTTAATTTAGCTAACTCATAATCTAACCCGTATTGACGGAAGAATTCAAATCGCTCTTCTTCAGAGGCATTTACATATTTGTCTCCGTGCTCTTTTGCTAGCTCTTTTCCGATGTTTATAATGTCAGCACCATGATAGCCGTCTGCAGGCATTTCTTTCTCTAAACCAAGAGCCTGCATGTAGCGTGCTTCTACTGAATAAGCCAGGTTATTAATTTGGTTACCAGCATCATTAATATAGTATTCACGTGACACATCATAGCCTGCTTTTTCAAGAACATTACATAATGAGTCTCCAACTGCAGCACCGCGGGCATGTCCTAAATGTAAATCCCCTGTCGGATTAGCTGAAACAAACTCAACTTGTACTTTTTGTCCGTTCCCTACGTTTGTTTGACCGTAAGCTTCACCAGCTTTTACAATCGTTGGGATAAGCTCTGTTAAATAAGAGTTATTCATATAAAAGTTGATGAATCCAGGGCCTGCAATGTCAATTTTCTCGATAGATGCTTTTGATTTATCGAAGTTTGCTACAAGCTCTTCAGCGATAACACGCGGTGCTTTTTTGGCAATACGAGCTAGCTGCATAGCCATATTGGTAGAATAATCACCATGTGTTTTATCTTTTGGGGTTTCTAATAGAACTTCTGGAAGTTCTGCTTTTTCAGCAAGTCCTGCTTTGACCACAGCATCTTGAATTTCAGCTTTTAATTTTTGCTGCACTTGTTCGACGATGTTCATTTTTTCTCCTCCTTGAATGTAATGGTTAACGCATATTTCCCGGTAGGCTGACCCTGTACTTCTAGATCATACGTTAAAAATAATCGACCCTTTTGAGTCATTTGTTTATATTCAATGTTATGAGCGAATGTCAGTAAATCCATACGTCCATAAGGGCTTATATAAGTTCCTTCGATCTGTACCTTTTTACGAAACGATTGCTTCATTTGAACAGCACCGGTTCGATTAATTGATACTTCATCTTCGCTAATTTTCACCATTGTTCTAATATCTCCGATTTCCTCTTGGCACTCTGTGTATGTAAGATAAATTTTCGATCCTTTTTCATAATACATACCTTTTGCATTTACCGATGTTGTCTCTTTTCGGTGACCATCGCGGATATCCGTCACAATTTTAACTTCAATGGGTTTCTTGACTTCTGAAGCGTTACTCACAAAAGACACTTCCTTATTAAAATGAATACGTTATAACTTAAATAGTATAAACATTCTAAAGAAAGAATTCAATAATACTTCAAAGGAAATATGATAGATACGCCGAGAATTCACCTTTTTACAGTACGTGAAGCATTCACATATTCCAAATAAAAAAGGCAGCCACAGCGGCCGCCTTTTACTTTATTTATTTCTTTTGTACCCAGCCTAAGATCATTTCGCGAATAAGCTTGCTTGCTGTATTAGCTGTTTGTTCAGACGGATCATAAATTGGAGCTACTTCTACTAAATCTCCTCCGACAATGCGAAGATCTGATTTAGCAATTGCGTGAATAGAAGCTAAAAGCTCTTTTGATGTGATACCGCCCGCATCTACTGTTCCTGTACCAGGAGCGTGCGCTGGATCTAATACATCGATATCAATTGTTACATAAACAGGACGACCTGCAAGTGTTGGTAGAATCTCTTTTAACGGCTCTAGAACTTCAAATTTTGAAATATGCATGCCGTTTTCTTTTGCCCATTGAAATTCTTCTTTCATTCCTGAGCGAATACCAAATGAATAAACATTCTCCGGTCCGATTAGTTCTGCAACTTTACGAATCGGAGTGGAATGAGAAAGTGGTTCTCCTTCATACTCTTCACGAAGGTCTGTATGAGCATCCATATGGATAATGGCCAAATCCGGGTATTTTTTATACATAGCTTTCATAACAGGCCAAGAAACCAAATGCTCTCCGCCCATGCCTAATGGGAACTTGTCTGCTGCTAAAAGCTGGTCGATATACTCTTCAATCATATTTAAGCTGCGCTGAGGATTCCCAAATGGAAGTGGAATATCTCCTGCATCAAAATATTTTACTTCCTCTAGCTCTCGATCTAAATACGGGCTGTATTCTTCTAATCCAATTGATACTTCACGAATACGAGTTGGGCCAAATCGTGAACCTGGACGATAGCTAACTGTCCAGTCCATTGGCATTCCGTAAAGAACCGCTTCACTTTCTTCAAAAACAGGGTGACTGCCGATAAATACATTACCTGAATAAGCTTCATCAAAACGCATATTTTGTTCCTCCTTCATTATTCATAGAAAAGATGCCAGCCTTAAACCTCTGGCATCTCACTTGTATGTGGTAACTTATTTAATAAGATCTTGCACAAATTTAGGTAAAGCAAATGCGGCTTTGTGCAATTCTTTTGTGTAATACTTTGTATCAATATCGAAGAAACGATCTTCGCTTACTTCTAATGGATCATGTTTCTTTGAACCCATTGTAAATGTCCATAAACCGCTTGGATATGTTGGAATATTTGCTACGTATAGACGTGTAATCGGGAAGATTTCTCTTACATCACGCTGAACATTTGAGATAAGCTCTGGCGTGAACCAAGGATTGTCCGATTGAGCAACAAAGATACCATCTTCTTTAAGTGCTTTTGAGATACCTGCATAGAATCCTTTTGTAAATAAATTCACAGCTGGACCTACTGGCTCTGTTGAGTCCACTAAAATGACATCGTATTCGTTCTCGCTTTTAGCGATGTGCATAAATCCGTCATCTACTTGTACATCAACACGAGGATCTTCTAGTTTGCCCGCAATTGAAGGTAAGAATTTTTTCGAGTACTCAATAACTTTTCCATCGATATCAACTAACGTCGCTTTTTTTACGCTTGGGTGTTTTAAGATTTCACGGATTACGCCTCCGTCTCCTCCACCTACAACTAGTACGTTTTCTGGATTTGGATGCGTAAATAACGGTACATGCGCAACCATTTCATGATAAACGAACTCATCTTTTTCCGTTGTCATAACCATACCGTCAAGTAGGAGCATGTTACCAAACTCTTCTGTTTCAACCATGTCTAATTTTTGAAACTCCGTTTGCTCTGTATGTAAAGTGCGATTAATTTTAGCTGTAATACCAAAGTTCTTTGTTTGCTTTTCTGTGAACCATAATTCCATTTCAAACTCTTCCCTTCTATTTTGAGAATTAACCTATGCATAGATTACCCTAACATAATTTATACAAACATGAAAAAAGTATAGATGAATTCAGCAAAAAAGCAAGTAAAATTTTTAGCAATGGAGGTTTAAAACCACCTTTTCTATTTCATACTGATGATAGATACAAGCTTTAGAATCTACTTGCATCGCTCTTTTAATAGAATTTTGTTGTGTTGAAAACAACATGTACGGTGCATAGTGACACATATTGGTGGTGAATAGAAATGGAAACGGTATTAACCGAACATTTAAAAAAGGCAAGACGCATCTTCCGAATTCTTCTCGTCCTTGGTATATTAGCGGGGGCTTTATTATTGTTTGCCTACATAAGCATCTTTCTCTACGCCAAAATCGCTGGCCCCCCTCCGCTAAACGTTTCTCAAACAGCTGTTTTCTACTCAGCAAACGGTAAAGTTCTTGATGAAGTTCACAATGGACAAAAGCGCTACTGGGTTTCACTTAATCAAATTTCACCTTACGTAAAAGATGCGACTTTAGCCGTTGAAGATAAGCGCTTCTATGAGCATCACGGCTTTGATATGCATCGAATCGCCGGAGCAGTTGTAGCTGATATAAAAGCTATGGGGAAAGTACAGGGTGCGAGTACCATTACTCAGCAGTATGCACGAAACTTGTTTTTAGAGCACGACAAAACGTGGACTCGAAAGCTTCAAGAAGCTCTGTATACGATTCGTTTAGAAATGAATTATAGTAAAGACCAAATTCTAGAAGGCTACATGAATACGATTTACTACGGCCATGGAGCTTATGGAATTGAAGCAGCAGCTAGGCTGTATTTTGATAAGCATGCCAAAAATTTGACGTTAAGTGAAGCGAGTATGTTAGCAGGTATTCCAAAAGGCCCTAGCTACTACTCTCCTCTTATTCATCAAGAAAATGCAAAAAAACGACAAAATATCATTTTATCTCTTATGAAAGAGGATGGAATTATCACAGCCAAGCAAGCAACAAAAGCGCTTGTAACACCTCTAGCATTCGCAAAGCCTGCCGAAAAAGATCCTAATAAAGAAGATGCCTCTTACTTTATGGATGCAGCGCTAACAGAATTAAAGCAAGATTTAGGCATTGATGAAACCATGATTTACACAAATGGACTTCGCGTTTATACAACGCTGGATGAAAAGATGCAGCGAACAGCTAAAGAAAAAATGAAGGATGTTATCAGCAGCTCTTCAGACGTACAAAGTGCATTTGTTGCGATGAATCCTAAAAATGGACAAGTGAAAGCTCTTATTGGTGGAAGAGATTATGAAAAGAGCCCGTTTAATCGCGCGACTCAAGCAATAAGACAGCCTGGTTCAACGATGAAGCCATTTTTATACTATGCGGCGTTAAAAGATGGTTTTACTGAATCTACTCCAATGAAAAGTGAAGAAACGACGTTCAAATTGGAAGATGGCGTTTCGACATACACGCCTAGCAACTATCACAATTATTATGCGAATGCTCCTATTACAATGGCCCAAGCCATCGCACTTTCAGATAATATTTATGCCGTAAAAACGCATTTGTTCATTGGGGAAAACCGCTTAATTGAAACTGCTAAAACACTTGGAATATCATCACCTTTAAAGAAAGTTCCATCTTTAGCTCTTGGAACTTCGCCTGTGAAAGTTATTGATATGGTTAATGCGTACGGCATCTTTGCTAATGGCGGAAAAGAAATTCGTCCAACATTTATTAAACGAATTGAAACCCATGACGGAGAAGTTGTTTATCAAGCTCCTTCCGAACAGAAACAAGTCATTGATAAGCGCTATGCTTTTCTTACTACCCATTTAATGACAGGCATGTTTAATCAAAAGCTAAATGGCTATACAACCGTCACAGGAAAGCCTATTTCTAAATATGTATCTCGTCCTTACGCGGGAAAATCCGGCACAACCTCTACGGACAGCTGGATGATTGGCTACTCTCCGCAGCTCGTTTCAGGCGTTTGGGTTGGATATGATCAAGGAAGAACAATGGATGATGTAGCTGAAAAAGGATACGCCAAAAAAATGTGGGCATTATTTATGGAAGAGGCTTTAAAAGGGAAGAAAAAAGAAAAGTTTAAAGCACCAAACGGATTAATGAGCGTAAACATTAATCCTCAAAATGGAAAGTTAGCATCCAAATCATGCCCTGTTCAATATAAAGCTTATTATTTAACTGGAACACAGCCAAAAACATATTGTACTGATCACATCGATCATGCAGCAAAAACGAAGAAAAAAGAGCGTGAAAAAGAAGATAAAAAGTTTCACTGGTTACCCAAATGGTTTGATTAAAAAAAAGCTTAAGGCCAAGGCCTTAAGCTTTTTTTAGCATTACGATGTTTGAAGCGCTTCTTTTAAGTCATCATTAGATAACGTCCAAACTTCTTCATTATGAGACTTCAAAAACTCACGAAGCAAATCCTTAGACTTGTTATCCATTTCTTCTACCATAATGCGTCGTTTTAAGGATTTATCCATTTTGTTCACGTGTTCAGGAAGTGACTTATAGCCGCGGCGAATTTCACGATCAACGGTCATTTCACATGCTGTCATACCTGCGTAGTAAGGTCCTTCTTGCTTGCGATCAATCGTTACCCACACAAGCCAATATAACTTGCCGTTTGGCACCTCGTCTTTATTCGGTAAGAACTTAATTCCTTTTTCCACTACACTTCTTGCATGCATCGCACCGATATCTACAAATACTTCTTCGTCGCTCGGACAAACAAAAACGGGTGAAATGTTTTCTAAACTTAACGCTCCAACCCCGTAACCGCCGTGGCCGTCGGTTGAATCGTCTTTTATGATATTAAATCCTATACTTTTCTTTTTTGGCTGAGTCATAGTAAGCCTCCTCTATTCATTAAATCAGTGGTGCTAATATCTGCTGAAAGATATTCATAACAAACGTTGCTGCTCCGTTTAGAAGCGGCCAGATCACAATGCGATCCAGAGGTGTAATCACAAGAATTAAAAATACAAAAATGCCCCAAGACTCATACTGCGTCATCTTGGCTCGCGTGGACGGCGGAACGAGGTCTTCAATCACGCGGTAGCCGTCTAAAGGCGGAAAAGGCAACAAGTTAAATACACCTAGCGTTAGGTTTATTTGAATAAATAATGTAACAAAACGATAAAGCGCATCGTTATCCACTGCGGCGTTATTCATCAAATAATAAATAAGCAAACCGATAAATGCCAACACCAAGTTACTAAACGGTCCCGCTATCGATACTAGAATACCAGCTAAACGAGGCTTTTTAAAGAAATAGCGATTAACAGGAACCGGCTTCGCCCACCCAAAACCTGCGATGATTAACAAAAGTGTTCCAAATGGATCTAAATGAGCCAGCGGAGAAAGCGTTAGCCTTCCTTGCTTTTTAGCCGTGTGGTCTCCAAATAAATAAGCTACATACGCATGTGCAAACTCATGCAGCGTGAATGCAACAATAAGAGTCATTACCACGTAAGGAAGGTCTTGCAATGCAAAAGCTAAAAAATGTTCCACTCTTTATCTCCTTTATTTTAAAATAATTTCTACCTATCACATCTACTAGATGAATCTTTTTTTGCGTTAAGAAGGATACAATTTTTTTCAAATATGCCCTAAAAGTTCTCAAAGACCAGCGATGGGCCTCCTTTGGGCACACCTGTTTTTTATATCGATGTTATTATAAAAGTATACTACAGATTATGTCCTTCATCACTATCTCATACTGTCATTTTATTCAGAAAACGGGTACACTAATCATATAATGATCAAAAAGGAGTGTACACATTATGCCAGTTGTAACTGTTAAAATGCTTGAGGGCCGTACAGATGATCAAAAAAGAGCTCTTGTTGAAAAAGTAACGGATGCTGTGGTGGAAACAACAGGTGCAGCACCTGAAAAAGTATCTATTATCATCGAAGAAATGTCTAAAAACCATTACGCTGTAGCGGGCAAGCGCATAAGCGATCAATAACGCCTACATAAAAAAAATGCCATAGGAGTGAACCTATGGCATTTTTTTAATGGACAGACAGCGTTGCCTGAAGTTTTTCAATATATTTGTATGCTTCTGAAATGTCTTCTTCTGTATAGTTTTGCTTACGCTTTAACGTAAACACTTTTTCTTTTACTTCTTCTTTCGGTAAATTATCAAAATATAAAATCGTAGAGACAAGCTCCAAAAATTTAGAGCTTTGTTCGTTCATATCCTTCATACATTCCTGCAAGTAAGGAAGTTCTAAGTCATAGTGGCTTAAAAATCCTTCCCCCGCTTCTGTTAATACGTAGCGATACTGCATATACCCGCCTTTTTTCTCTTTAATTTCACTTAAAAAGCCTAAGTTACATAGCTCTTCAATTCGAAGCGTTAATTCTTCAGAATAAGGTCCAAAAAAGTGAAAATTATACTTTTCATAAAAAGGAAACTTCAGCTTTTTTCCGATAAATATCATCTTTTGTAACTTTTTTCTGCCAACAACTTCTCCCGCCGCGGAAAATACTTTCACAATCTTTGCGTGATCGTTTAACACAGCCCCTTCAACTCCTATACTATTTAACTCTGATCTCCTTTTAGTAAGTTTATAATCTGATCTTTAACTTTTCGCTTAGACGACAATTGATCAATGAGATCTTGTGGAAAATATAATTTATGATCGGTTCTCTTTTTCCCTGAAATTGCTTCAACAATCTCCGACTGACGTGATAATTCACGCACTTCATTATTTGGCATCAACAGATGAATCGGCAAACGTTCTTCCTCTTCACCCGGTCGATAAAAATCGTATGGTAAGTCGCTTGAAGAATCGACGACTAAATAATAATCTGGGTTAATACCCGCTTTTTTAAATAATGTTGTAAGCTCCATCCACATCTTCATTTGTGAATTCGGATTAAACTCAATGTATTTAAAAAGCTGACGATTCATAAATCTTCGGCATAGATCAGATAAAATTTCATCCTCTTCTTCTTCCCACGCTTGAAAATAAAATAAAATAACAGATTCATCTAATTTCAAATACTCTTTTAGCGATATTTCTTCTTCAAAAATCGAATAAAAATGAGTTGGCTCCTGCTTGAACTCATAGTAATGATGATGGAGCTCTTTTGCACGATGTAAAATTTTTGTCAAAATCACTTCAGCACTTCTCGTAACAGGATGAAAATACACTTGCCAGTACATTTGATAGCGGCTCATAATATAATCTTCAACCGCATGCATACCGCTGTGTTTAATCACGGCTTGGTCTTCCCTAGGACGCATCACGCGCAAAATTCGTTCCATATCAAAGTGACCGTAGCTTACTCCTGTGTAATACGCATCACGCTGCAAATAATCCATGCGATCTGCATCAATTTGACTGGAAATCAAACTAACGACAAGCTTATTTTCATATGTTTTCGCAATTACTTCAGCCACTTTTTTAGGAAAATCCTTTCCTACTTTCGTTAACACTCGATTTACCTCTGTGTCACCTACGATAATAGCTTGTGTAAATTCTTCATGGTCTAAGTGGAAAACCTTCTCAAACGAATGGGAAAACGGACCGTGACCTAAATCGTGCAGTAAAGCAGCACAAAGACAAAGAAGACGCTCATCTTCATTCCATTCAGGGCGTCCTTGAAAACCGTCATCAATAATACGGCGCACAATTTCATAAACACCTAAGGAATGACTAAAACGGCTGTGCTCAGCCCCATGAAACGTTAAGTATGTCGTTCCTAGCTGTCTAATGCGACGCAGCCTTTGAAATTCGGCTGTCCCAATTAGCTCCCAAATAACACGATCTCTTACATGGATATAGCGGTGAACAGGATCTTTAAATACTTTTTCTTCACTGAGTTTTTCATTAGGATATGTCATTTACATACCTCTCTATCTTCACTTTGTTGTTGCTATAATTTTTCGACACTCACTTCCTATTTTCCTATTCAGAATAAAAAATCACCTTGTCAAGCAACCAAGGTGATTTACCTAACAAACAAGGCGATTCTGTTTGTAAGAAGCTCGTTCGACAAATAAGTAGCAGAAAAGCAGCTATTTATTGTTTCACTATCTATTTTTTTACTTTTTTCTCAATCTTCTCGATTAATTCATCCTCTGTTGGCGCTGCTACAGGACGGTTGTTTACAAATGCAAATGACTTTTTACGTCCGGGCCCACAGTAAGACTGGCAGCCGATTTGTACTTCAGCTTGTTCATCTATTTTTTTAAGTCGAGGTAACAACGTTTTGACGTTTGTTGCCTGACAATCATCACAAATTCTAAATTCATTTGCCATGTTGACACAATCCTTTCAAAATTGGTTCATCATTTTGTCTAAGGGGTATTTTACCCCTATTTGAAGTCCGATGCAAGTTAAAGAAGGAAGCAAAATCTATCATACTCCTAGAAGAAATGGTATAAAGTATGGATTTTTTGTACATGATGATACTACAAAACATGATTACTATGAGTCATGGAAAATAGAGGAGTGAAAAAAGTGAAAGATAGACAAGATGCTTGGACAGAAGAAAACGACTTATTATTAGCTGAAACAGTACTGCGCCATGTCCGCGAAGGAAGTACGCAGCTGAATGCGTTTGAAGAAGTGGGAGATGAATTAAATCGCACTTCAGCAGCATGTGGATTCAGATGGAATGCTGTGGTACGCCATCAGTATGAAAAAGCACTTCAGCTAGCCAAAAAACAGCGAAAACAGCGCATGCGTGCACTTGGACAAGAGCAAGGCAAAAAGAAATTATTATATACGCCACCAGCATCTGTAGAGCATGTGGAAAAAATGATGTCTGCACCTACAGCAACATATAGCTTATCTGAAACACAAGTAGAAAAAAGCAGCAGTGAGGAGCTTTCAATGGCTGACGTTATTCGCTTTTTGCAAACAATGCCAAATCAAGCGAGCAATTTACAGGCATTACAAAGCGAAAACAAACGCTTGATGCAAGAAAATACAGAATTAGCTAAGAAAAACACAGAGTTGGAAAAACAAATCAAACATCTCGAGGCAAATGCTACTACTATTCAAGAAGACTATGAAACATTAATGCAAATCATGAACCGTGCGCGAAAGTTAGCTCTATTCGATGAAGAAGAACGTTCTTCTACTACATTTAAAATGGATCGTAACGGAAATCTTGAGAAAATGGCTGAATAAGCTACATGAACGAAGAAAGAGGGATGTCAAACTTGGCTCTTCTTTCTTCTTTTTCTATTTTACAGCCAATGACACGACGCCTTTATGCTATAATATGTTCGTTTACTGTTTATAAAGGGGTTTTAGATATGCAGCAGAATAGTTTAAAGCTTTTAGCACAGCCCGCTTGGCGTATTATTGATCAATCCAGTCTAGGTCCTCATTTTGATGCCCGTCATTCTTTTGCCATCGATGACACGCTTTGTACAACCGTTGGAAGAGGTGAATCTCCAGCTGTCATGCGCTCTTGGGTGCATCACGATACGATTGTATTAGGCATCCAAGATACAAAGCTACCTCATTTAGCTGAAGGTGCAGCTTATTTACATGAACAAGGATATAAAACAATCGTCCGCAATTCAGGCGGCCTCGCTGTCGTACTTGATCAGGATGTTCTAAACATTTCTTTAATTTTTCCTGATGCAGAAAAAGGAATTGATATTGATCGTGGATATGAAGCCATGTTTGATTTGATTAAGGTCATGTTTGCATCTTACGGGACAGCAATTGAAGCGAAGGAAATCGTAGGCTCTTATTGTCCCGGCAGCTTTGATTTAAGCATTCGCAATCAAAAGTTTGCGGGCATTTCACAGCGACGCGTTCGCGGCGGAGTAGCTGTACAAATTTACTTATGCGTTAAAGGAAGCGGTTCTAAACGTGCTTCTCTTATTCAAGAGTTTTACAAAAAAGGTCTCCAAAACACGGAAACTAAATTTTCATACCCAGATATCGAGCCTCACACAATGGCTTCTCTATCTGAACTATTACAGATTGAGTTAACCGTATCTGATGTCATGCTGCTTTTATTGCAAACACTGAATAGCATGAGCTCTTCTCTTATAAATATGCCTTTAAATGCTACCGAACAAGAGCTGTTTGAGACGCAGCTGCAGCGCATGTATGACCGCAACGAAAAAGCATTAGGTTCATTAGCCGAATAAAAAAAACTCCGCCCAAGGACGGAGTTTTTTTTATTACAGTGCTTGAGCTGCTGTGATTAAAGCAAGCTTGTACACATCTTCTTCGTTACAACCGCGAGATAGATCGTTTACCGGTTTGTTTAGACCTTGTAAGATTGGACCTACTGCTTCGAAGTTTCCTAGGCGCTGTGCAATTTTGTAACCAATGTTACCTGCTTCAAGGCTTGGGAATACAAATACATTTGCATCTCCTTTAATCACTGAACCTGGTGCTTTCTTTTCAGCTACAGAAGGAACAAATGCTGCGTCGAATTGGAATTCGCCGTCTAATGTTACGCTTGGTGCTAATTCTTTTGCAATTTCTACTGCGTTTGCTACCTTTTCTGTTTCCGGAGATTTTGCTGATCCTTTTGTTGAGAAGCTTAGCATAGCAACACGAGGATCGATATCGAACATTTCAGCTGTACGAGCACTTTCGATAGCAATTTCAGCTAAATCTTGGCTGTCAGGTGAGATGTTGATTGCACAGTCAGCAAATACGTATTTTTGATCACCGCGAACCATGATAAATACGCCAGATGTTTTCTTAACACCTTGTCTTGTTTTGATAATTTGTAGAGCCGGACGTACTGTGTCTGCTGTAGAATGAGCAGCTCCGCTTACAAGACCGTCCGCTTTGTTCATATGAACAAGCATTGTGCCAAAATAGTTTTCATCTAATAAAATTTTGCGAGCATCTTCTTCTGTTGCCTTACCTTTACGACGCTCAACAAACGCTGCTACCATTTCATCAAATTCAGAGTAGCTTTGAGGATCTAGAACCTCAACACCGTCTAATTTTACGTTTAGTTCTGCTGCTTTTGATGCTACAGCGTCTTTGTTTCCAACAACGATAGGCTTTAAGATATTGTCGGCAGCTAAACGAGAAACAGCGCCTAATACGCGCTCATCTAATCCCTCTGGGAATACGATTGATACATCGCTAGCTGATACTTTTTGTTTTAAACCTGTAAATAAATCACTCAAAGTAAATCCTCCTCGATATGTAAAAAACTTTTCTCATAATAGGATACTCCACTTTTTTTAAAAATCAAAGGCATGTCCTTCAAGAATCCATGATTACAAAAAAGTCTTTTAATTCTTAATTTTCCACTAACACCTAAAATGAAACCTGTTTTTACTTTGCGACAATTGTTTAAAGTTTAGTCACAAAATCACAGGTTTTTCATTCCAGTTCTTCGGACAAACTATGATATAGTAGAATTGGAATTTATCATAATCGGACAATAGGAGTGAAACGAAATGGCAGAAGCAGCACAAACATTAGACGGTTGGTATGCACTTCATGATTTCCGTTCAATCGATTGGAGCGCTTGGAAGCAGTTATCAAGCGACGATCGCCAAGCGGCTATCCATGAATTTTTAGGGTTGATTGAGAAATGGAAAGGAACTGAAGCTGAGAAGCAAGGCAGTCATGCTTTATATACCATTGTCGGCCAAAAAGCAGACTTTATGCTAATGCTTGTTCGTCCTACTATGGAAGAACTAAATGAAATTGAAACAGAATTTAATAAAACAAAGCTTGCTGAGTTTACCATTCCTACTTATTCATACGTGTCAGTAGTTGAATTAAGCAACTACTTACCTGCTGGGGAGGACCCTTATGAAAATCCTCAAATCCAAGCTAGACTATATCCAACTTTACCAAAAGCTAGTCATGTTTGCTTTTATCCAATGGATAAACGTCGTCAAGGAAATGACAATTGGTACATGCTTCCCATGGAAGAGCGACGCAGCTTAATGCGCAGTCATGGAATGATTGGACGTCAATACGCTGGAAAAGTAAAGCAAATCATTACGGGTTCTGTTGGTTTTGATGATTATGAGTGGGGCGTTACTCTTTTTGCAGATGACGTACTTCAATTTAAAAAATTAGTATACGAAATGCGTTTTGACGAAGTAAGTGCTCGCTACGGAGAATTTGGCAGCTTCTTTGTCGGAAATTTATTAAAAGAAGAAGCTATTGCACGTTTTTTACACGTTTAAACTAAGCCGCAAAAGCGCTCATCGCTTTTGTAACGCCTAGAGCAATAAATATCAATGAGCCTTATCTAAAAAACCTGTTTCCACTTGGAAACAGGTTTTTTATTTTCTAGCCATGGCATATTCGCACTTACAGGACCATATATATACAACAGTGTCACAAGTAAGCGAGGTGGGATAATGGCAGTCGTTGCACACAACGAAGAAGATGTTAAGCTCCTAGCCAGACTCATTCGAGCTGAAGCTGAAAGTGAAGGAAAACAAGGGATGTTACTGGTAGGAAATGTAGGTGTGAACCGCGCTAAAGCTCCCTGTTTAGATTTTAGAAATATAAGAACCATTCGTCAGATGGTGTTTCAAAACCCAGGCGGATTTGAAGCAACTCAAAAAGGCTACTTTTATCAGCGTGCCCGCCAGTCTGAAATTACACTTGCACGACGTGTATTAAGAGGGGAACGTTTTAACCCCGCAGAAAACTCACTGTGGTTTTTCAAGCCCAGCGGCGACTGTCCTGCTCAATGGTATAACCAAAATAATACAGGACGATTTAAATCTCACTGTTTCTTTGCACCAACTCAAGCTGATTGTCCAGGAGTTTACTAATTTCTTTTTGTTTGAAGGAGGTTCCTATGAAAAAACCAAAGTCTAATCAACCGCAACAGCAATATATGCAAAACCCGTATATGAGTCCAAACTACCCTTATTATATGCCTCAGCCGCAGCAGCCCCAGCCAGGCGGCCAGCAGGTTCAAGGGCAAACCCAAGGAGGTCCGCCCCCTACCTCTTCTGGAGGCAGCGGTGCCCCGCAAGACCCAAATCAACTGCCCATTGAAGAATCATATATTGAAAATATTTTACGTTTAAATCGAGGAAAAATAGCGACTGTATATATGACGTTTGAAAATAATACGCAGTGGAACGCGAAAGTCTTTAGAGGGGAAATTGAAGCAGCCGGACGCGATCATATCATTTTAAGTGATCCACAAACTGGCACTCGTTATTTACTGCTTATGGTTTATCTCGATTACATCACTTTTGAGGGTCCAATCAAATATAACTATCCGTTTAGCGGTGGAGGCCAGCAGTTGAGCAATTATTCTCCGCGTTAAAAAAACCCCTTTTCAGGGGTTTTTTTATAGCCATTTTACAGCTGCAACAACAATTAAAATCCAAGCTACAATAAACGCAACTCCACCTAGCGGAGTAATCGCGCCGAGAACTTTAATACCGGACGTACTTAATACATAGAGACTGCCCGAAAACAGCACAATCCCCGCGAACATAATCCAGCCCGAAGCTGTTAACAAAGAAGATTGAGGAAATTTGCTTAATAGAAATGCAATGACAAACAGCCCCATTGCATGGAACATTTGGTACTGCACTCCCGTTTTCCATACCTCTAAATACTTCTCTGAAATTTTCCCTTCTAACCCGTGTGCTCCAAAAGCACCAAGAGCAACCGCTAATATTGCATTGATTGCACCGATTATTAAAAATAGTTTCATGTTTTTCTCCTCACTTTAGAAATCAAACAGACTATCGCCGTTTGCATCATCTGATTTCAATTTCGTTCCTTCAAAATTAGGTTTGGATGACTGAATAATCTGTTGCTGCATAATCTCAGGCGATTGCATCATTTCCGGTGAAGACATTACAACAGGTTTTGAAACCGAGACAGGTTTCGATACTGAAACCTCTCCATTTTGATCTAATGCAAGCTCACATAGTGCTTTTATGGCAACCAATTGATCTCGAACGTTCGCACTATTCGAATGGTGCTTTGCTTTTTGTACTTCTGCACTAATTTTATCAAGGAGCTGCGTCATTTTTATATCCATGTAGACACCTCATCTTACATTCAATATGACTTTATACAGCTATTTTATCAAAAGATGAAATAGGAGGCTATGTCTGAAGCTAATCTTCATGAAATGCTCACTTTTACACATCGTCAATTTGCCAATCAATAGATTGACGTCCTTGTTGGAGCAAAAACTCATTTGCTCGTTGAAAGTGATTATTGCCAAAAAAGCCTCGATTAGCCGAAAATGGGCTAGGGTGCGGGCTTTCCAAAATTAAATGGTGCGAATGATGAATAAGCTCTTTTTTAGCTTGTGCATGCTTGCCCCACAGCAAAAACACGACTGGCTCCTCTTTTTGTGCCACTAATTCAATAATACGATCCGTCAGCTGTTCCCACCCTTTTCCTTTGTGAGAGTTCGCTTCTCCTCTTCTAACTGTTAAAACAGTGTTAAGCAAAAGAACACCTTGTTCTGCCCATTTGACCAAATAACCATTATTTGGAATATGATAATCCATTTCACTTTTCAGCTCTTTGTAAATATTCACTAAAGAAGGCGGTGTTTTTACTCCTGGTTGAACAGAGAAGCTCAGTCCATGCGCTTGATTTGGTCCATGATAAGGATCTTGTCCCAATATGACGACTTTTACATTTTTATAATCTGTATAGTGTAAAGCATTAAAAATATCATATTTATCAGGGTAAATGGTGTGGTGATTATATTCATCCACTAAAAACTCTCGAAGCTGTATGTAATAGTCTTTTTGAAATTCTTCTTCTAATAAAGGAGCCCAGTCATTTTTTAAAATACTCATCGTTTATCACCTCATAATAATCTTTTTTGTTATTTTATCGTAAACTCTGCCCCCTGCTCAAACGTTGCCTGCTTTAAATATGCTAAGAGCCTGGGCATATTTTAATATTGTCATGTTCAATGAAACTTTGTATACACTTATAAAGAGTGTATTTTTATATTAAAGGAGGGATTCCATATGATCATTAGCAATCCCCATCAAATAGATGTAACCTACAGCCTGGGTGTTACACCCGTTGAACCAATGATACCAAGAAAATACACCGTTTTCCCAGGTCAACACACTTCTGTTCCTTCCATTCAAATCGGCATTGAATTTGCCTACGATCATATGCAAAAAGAGCGGAACGAATATTTAGCATCCTTCGTCTTTGATAAAGGTTTTTATTCCCTTACTGTGTATTATTACATCGGTGCGCATACATCAACAGATGAAACCATTACACGCTACCTTCACTTTTTAGAACAGCTCCCTGTCATTCTATCGTCCATCTATCACGCTGATGCTTCTTTTTTCGAAAAACATCCACTTTTAATGCACTGTCCTATTTTTATCATCGCCGATAGTCCTGACTTGCCATTTTCAACAAAAAAATCTATCGGTTCCCTGTATCAATATAAATAAATGAGAAAAGCTACTGTTAAAATAACGGTAGCTTTTTCTCCGTATTCGAAACAAAATACTTTTAAACTTGTTAAAAACATGGAATAATAACTACAAATTGTTTTAATCTATTTGCGTTAACCCTTTAAAATCGTTACAATTTATTAGTAGTTCTATACATAAAGGAAAAGGTAAACAAGCAATCATTCGTTTGTTTATAAAGGCCGAGTTTAACGGGCAATGAATCCCCAGATTTCATTTAAGTGTTGTCTGTTAAAGCGGAAAAAAATTGAACGTAACTACGACAAAGTGAGGTCCTAGAAGTAATGACAAATGTACAACCAAAATCCATTATCGTAATTTTTGGCGCTACAGGTGATTTAGCAAAACGTAAGTTATTCCCCTCTATTTTCCGCTTATATAAAGCGAACAAACTATCGGAAGATTTCGCTGTTGTTGGTGTCGCAAGAAGACCTTGGACTAATGACGAATTACGCGAAAATGTAAAAAAATCAGTGAGCAGTTTCAAAAACAGTGACGCTGACATTGAAAAGTTTGCTTCACATTTTTATTACCAACCGTTTGACGTAACAGATGTCGCTTCTTATCAAGAATTAAAAAGCCTAACAGAAAGCCTTGATGAGCAATACAACGTGCCTGGAAATCGTATTTTCTATCTAGCAATGGCACCTGAATTTTTCGGAACAATTGCTTCGAATTTAAAAAATGAAGGTTTAACACAAACAGACGGTTGGAGTCGCCTAGTCATTGAAAAGCCGTTTGGTCATGATTATCCTTCCGCTAAAGAACTAAACGAACAAATTCGCCATGCATTTAAGGAAGATCAAATTTATCGTATCGACCACTACCTCGGTAAAGAAATGGTGCAAAATATCGAAGTTATCCGTTTTGCAAATGCTCTATTTGAACCGATGTGGAACAACCAATACATTTCAAACATCCAAATTACGTCTAGCGAGACGCTTGGTGTAGAAGATCGTGGCCGTTACTATGAATCTTCAGGTGCCCTTCGAGATATGGTACAAAATCATATGCTTCAAATGGTAGCATTGCTTGCAATGGAACCGCCAATTAAATTAACACCGGAAGAAATTCGTAGTGAAAAAGTAAAAGTACTGCGTGCTCTTCGCTCTTTATCAGTAGATGAAGTAGATGATTATTTTGTACGAGGCCAATACGGCAAAGGTGTACTTGAAGGAGAAGAAGTGATCGGCTACCGCGAAGGAAACTCGGTTGATCCTGAGTCTAACACCGCTACATTTGTTTCTGGTAAGCTTATGATCGATAACTTCAGATGGGCTGGCGTACCAATTTATATCCGTACAGGTAAACGCATGAAAGAAAAAGCAACGACAATTGTTGTACAGTTCAAAGACTTACCAATGAACCTGTACTTCAATAAAGATAAAGAAATTCATCCAAACTTGCTTGTCATTCATATCCAACCGGAAGAAGGCATTACGCTTCACTTAAACGCGCGTAAAACGCCGGGTGCAACATCGTCCACACCAATTAACTTGAACTATTGCAATAACTGTGGAGATAAAATGAATACACCGGAAGCTTATGAGCGCCTTATTTATGATTGCATGCTTGGAGATGCAACGAACTTTACTCACTGGGATGAAGTAGCCCTTTCTTGGAAGTTTGTTGATACCATTTCAGAAGCATGGGAAAGCACAAAAGCACAAAACTTCCCGAACTACGAATCAGGTTCAATGGGACCAAAAGAATCAGACGCATTGCTTGCTGAAGACGGTTTCCACTGGTGGCCAGTCGGAGAAGACAACTTCTCACCTAAAGAGTAAATAAAAAAAGCAGCTGTAGTATACAGCTGCTTTTCTTGTTTTTTATTTTAACCACTCAGTATGGAATACGCCCTCTTTATCAACACGTTGATATGTGTGAGCTCCGAAGTAGTCACGTTGCGCTTGTAAAAGGTTCGCTGGTAACGTTTCTGTACGGTAGCTGTCATAGTAAGCTAATGCACTTGAGAAACTTGGTACAGGAATACCTTGTTTAACCGCAATTGAAATAACTTCACGAAGAGCCGACTGATAGCCTTCTACGATATCCTTGAAGTATGGGTCTAATAATAAGTTTGTTAGATCTGCATCGCGATCGTAAGCTTCTTTAATTTTTTGTAAGAATTGTGCACGGATGATACAACCACCACGGAAGATCATTGCAATATCACCGTACTGTAAATTCCAGTCATATTCTTCAGAAGCTGCTTTCATTTGAGCAAACCCTTGCGCATATGAACAAATTTTACTCATGTACAATGCTTTACGGATTGCTTCTACTAATTCGGTTTTATCACCTTCAAATGCAGCTGCATTTGGACCGCTCAATACTTTGCTTGCTTTTACACGTTCTTCTTTCATAGCTGAAATAAAGCGCGCAAATACAGATTCCGTAATGATTGGTAGTGGTACACCTAAGTCAAGCGCACTTTGGCTTGTCCATTTACCTGTACCCTTTTGACCTGCAGTGTCTAAAATAACGTCTACAAGTGCTTTACCTGTTTCTTCATCTTTTTTCGTAAAGATATCAGCTGTGATTTCAATTAAGTAGCTATCTAGCTCGCCTTTATTCCATTCAGCAAATACTTCATGTAGTTCATCTGTTTCTAAACCTAATACGTTTTTCATAATGAAGTATGCTTCACAAATTAACTGCATATCGCCATACTCGATGCCGTTATGAACCATTTTCACGTAGTGACCTGCACCATTTGGTCCAATGTATGTGCAGCAATCATCGCCTTCAACTTTCGCTGAAATAGCTGTTAAGATTGGTTTTACAAGTTCATATGCTTCTTTTTGTCCGCCAGGCATGATTGAAGGTCCTTTTAATGCGCCTTCTTCTCCGCCGGATACGCCTGTACCGATGAAATGGATACCTAATTCTTCTAGCTCTTTGTTACGACGAATTGTATCCTGGAAGAATGTATTTCCGCCATCGATTAAAATGTCGCCTTTTTCTAAGTATGGTTTTAACGAATCAATTGTTGCATCTGTAGCAGCACCAGCTTTAACCATTAATAAAATTTTACGCGGTTTTTCAAGAGAATTAATAAACTCTTCCACACTGTATGTACCTGCAAAATTTTTACCTTCTGCTTCTGTTTTTAGGAACTCTTCTGTCTTTTCAGGAGAGCGGTTATAAACTGAAACAGAATAGCCTCTGCTCTCAATGTTTAGCGCCAAGTTTTTCCCCATAACCGCTAAACCGATAACACCGATTTGTTGTTTTGCCATGTTAAATTCTTCCCTTCATGTGTAATATGAATTGGTCAACCTAATCGTAACTGAACATATCATAAAGAAAGTTACAGATTCAAGTTTGATATAACCATAATCATACGTTTTATTATACACATTTGAAAAGAATCATGCTCACCGAACATTGATTATTTTGAAGAAAATTTCGATAAAATAAGCGAAATGAACGCAGTTACTAATCATCCGTACATTCTTAACTACCTTTAGACGCATTTTAACATTTTCTTAAACAATTACTTTTGTTAAAATATTAAGCAGTTAATCATTTCAATGAATTGATGATCAACACGGTTGTTACCGTTTTACTATATTTATTGTAGCTAAAAAGCTGTACTAGTACTTATTTTGTTTTATGAAGAGGGATTTTATATATGACGAAACCAATCAAAGATCCGTTCAAGGAAAATTTTGATACGCTTGAAGAATTCGCTGATCGCATTAGCGAAGTATTGAACTGTCCTATTACCATTGAAGATGCTAATCATCGCTTATTAGCTTATAGCACCCATGACGAAAGAACGGACCAGGCGCGTATTGCCACAATTATTGGAAGAAGAGTTCCGGAAAAAGTCATCAACAACTTATGGAAAGAAGGCATTATTCCTAAACTGCTTGAGACAAATGAACCTGTGCGTGTGAAAAATATAAATGAAATTGGGCTTGGAGATCGCATAGCTATTTCCATCTGGAAAAATGAAGAAGTTCTAGGATTCATCTGGGCTGTTGAAATTGAGAAAGCCTTAGGCGACGAAGAAGTAGAGCTATTAAAAAAAGCTGCGAATGTATTAAAAAATAAATTGCTACAGCTTCAAATTCGAAAGTATAAACGAGAGGAACGTTCACAAGAATTTTTCTGGAAATTATTAACTGGTCACATTAAGTCTCGCCAAGAAATTTCAGAAGCGTTTTATGAAGCTCAAATTACAGCTCCATCAACGTTTTCCATTGCTATCTTCCGCTTCCAAGAAGATATTACGCCTGAAGCTGAACGTCAAATCTCGTATATGCTAAAAACGATGCATCGCTTGAAAATCGTTCTTTATACGATTGATTGCAATGACTTAATCTTACTGCTTTCTTTGGATGCGGTTGAAAACCCTCTTGATGAACAGCGAGATTTTGTAGACTATTTTAGAGGCAACATGTATGAACGCTTTGACGTTACTCAAATTAAAGCCAGCTGCAGCAGTATTTATTCATCGCACGATCATATCGAAAAAAGTTATAAAGAAGCCTTGAACGTATTAGATATGAAAAGTAAGTTTCCAGAAGAAACGAAAGAGATTATTAACTATCAGGAATTAGGTATTTATCAATTTCTTGATGTTATTTTAGAAAAGCGCGTGCAAGATCAATTTGAAAACCATTCTTTAAAGAAGCTAACTGATTACGATCTTCGTCATAATAGCAACTTGGTGGAGACTCTCGAAGTATTTTTAAATAATGATAATAACATTAACGAAGCAGCAAAAGAATTAAATGTGCATATGAATACACTTAGCTATCGATTAAAGCGAATTTCAGAGATTGGTGATATTAACTTAAAGGACGTTAATCAAAAAATGACTCTTTATATTGATATTAAGTTAATGAAATATAAAAAATAACAGATAATGTAACTTCTTTTAACATTGAGCTATTCGTTTATTTCCTAATAAACAAATAGCTCTTTTTTTACTTTTTATTTCCTTATGATGTTAGATGACCTTACACAAAAATTAAAAATTCTGATAAGTAAGCGTTTACATTTGTGTGTTTAAACAAAAACCACTTCTTTAATTCTTCTTTCTAGACAAAGAAATTTCATAAAACTTTCTTTATACTAAAGGTACACAAACGACCAAGGGGGAAATTAATCATGATTATTGGCGTACCAAAAGAAATCAAAAACAACGAAAACCGAGTAGCGATTACACCAGCAGGCGTAGCATCATTTGTTGGTACAGGTCATCGTGTATTAATTGAAAATGAAGCGGGTATTGGAAGTAACTTCACAAACGAAGATTATGTAAAAGCTGGAGCTGAAATCGTTGAGACAGCAGCTGACGTTTGGGCACAAGCTGAAATGGTTATGAAAGTAAAAGAACCATTAGCAAGTGAATACGGCTATTTTAGACCAGGTCTTATCTTATTCACATACCTTCACTTAGCAGCTGAACCAGCACTAGCAAAAGCATTAAAAGATAGCGGCGTAACAGCCATTGCTTATGAAACAGTAGCAGTAAATCGTACATTGCCTCTATTAACACCTATGAGTGAAGTAGCAGGACGTATGGCTGCTCAAATCGGTGCACAATTCCTTCAAAAATCAAACGGTGGAAAAGGAATTTTATTAGCGGGTGTTCCTGGAGTTAGCCGCGGAAAAGTAACGATTATCGGAGGCGGCGGTGTTGGTACAAATGCTGCAAAAATCGCAATTGGCCTGGGTGCTGATGTAACAATTATTGATTTAAGTCCTGAACGCCTACGTCAATTAGACGATATCTTTGGCAACCAAATCAATACGCTAGTGTCAAACCCTTACAATATTGCAGATGCAGTAGCAGAGTCAGATTTAGTGATTGGCGCAGTATTAATCCCAGGTGCAAAAGCTCCAAAACTAGTAACGGAAGAAATGGTGAAAACAATGAAGCCAGGTTCTGTTATTGTTGACGTAGCAATCGACCAAGGCGGTATTGTTGAAACAATCGACCACATTACAACACACGATCAGCCGACTTATGAAAAGCACGGGGTTGTACACTATGCAGTTGCAAACATGCCGGGAGCAGTTCCTCGCACATCAACAATTGCTTTAACAAACGTAACCGTACCTTACGCACTTCAAATTGCTTCTAAAGGTGTTCACAAAGCAATCGCTCAAAACGAAGCGTTAAAATTAGGAGTGAACGTTGCAAACGGAGCCATTACGTACGAAGCAGTTGCACATGATTTAGGTTATGATTATGTATCAGTAGACGTAGCTCTTGAAAAAGAATTAGCTTCTATCTAATAAATAGTGAAAAACGTCCTTAACCCGCTGTTAAGGGCGTTTTTATTTTACATGAACAACAATTAGCTATAAAAAACACGACTATTTAAAGCTTTGTGTATCTGTTCACTCGTAATCTCCGGTACTATTGGCCAGAATTCAGGAGTAGGAAACATAAGGTTACTAGGCGTTCTATTATGATTTCCATCTAGTTCATGAAAAGGTTCTGGATCATCCGTCTCGTTAAAACGATTCGTAATAAACATAAAATGACCTAATTCATGTGCGAGAAGATACTCATCTGTACTTGCATTTGTCATAATAATAAGCGGAAAAGAATTATAAGTTACAGCGAGAGTAGATGAATAATCAAAATTAACAGGCCCAAATCTATTTCCATTCATGTAAAATACATACACATCAGCATTTTGACAAACTTTTCGGCCAGTTTTAAGCATTGCTTGTACCATTGTAAGATGACTAGCCCCTCCAATTGGAAAATTTTCTGCATTATTAACAATGCCACTGATGTTTTCCAAAAAAACAACTGAACGTGTAATAGTAAATGTAACACCTTGGATTAATCGGTTTTTCTCATATTGTTTCCATATTTTATTAGCAGCGGCTATGTCTCTTTTTACACGATTGGGAACTATAGACTGATTATCTGTGGAGTTTCGATCAACTTTAGCTCCTGGTAATACAACTATACAAACATTTAAAGTGCCTGTCTTAACAGTTCTGAAGTGATCATTTGTTAAATTTGAATTCATATAATAATCTTTGTGGTTTTTTTTGCGAGGTTGTGATTTATTGAAAGCATACGAATCGTCTTTATAACTGTCATGATTAGAATGTTTTTTTATGTGAATCACCCTTTCTTAAGTTTCTCTTTATTTTATTCATGAAAAGAAAGAGTGCTTGTACCATAAGGTAAAAGAGGCTAAGACAAAAGTATACACTTAGGATTCATACAGTTTTTAGAAATTGAATATCTACATTAAAAGCGATAAAATAAAAGAAAAAGTGAAAAGTGAATGGAAGAAATTTATCTAAAACACATTGGGCAGCTAAAAACCGACCGGTGGAAGTTTTACTCTATTTTCTCTATGAACTTAAAATACGGGAGGATTTTTTATGACAATGAATAAAGCATTAACCATTGCGGGTTCTGACAGCAGCGGCGGAGCTGGCATTCAAGCGGATTTAAAAACATTCCAAGAACTGGGTGTTTACGGAATGACAGCTTTAACAACAATTGTAACAATGGATCCCGATAACAGCTGGTCTCATAACGTATTTCCGCAAGAAGTTTCAACTGTTGAACAGCAGTTGAAAACAATTGTAAAAGGCGTAGGCGTACAAGCTCTAAAAACAGGTATGCTTGGCTCAGTGGAAATTATTGAACTAGCCGCAAAAACAATTGAAGAATATGGTTTAAAAAATGTCGTAGTAGATCCTGTGATGGTATGTAAAGGAGAAGACGAAGCGCTTCACCCGGAAACAACTGTCAGCTTGCGTGATGTACTAGTTCCAAAAGCAACAGTGGTAACCCCTAATTTATTTGAAGCTAGTCAATTAAGTGGACTTGGTCCTATCAAAACGGTCGATAAAATGAAAGAAGCAGCCGTCAAGATTTTTGACCTTGGTGCCGAATATGTATTGATTAAAGGCGGAAGTAAATTGGCGCATGAAAAAGCAATTGATTTGCTTTATGATGGAAAAACGTTTGAGATCTTAGAGTCTGAACGTATTGAAACAACATTCACGCACGGTGCTGGATGCACATACTCAGCTGCGATTGCTGCTGAATTGGCAAAAGGCAGTGACGTCAAACAAGCTATTTATACAGCAAAAGAATTTATTACAGAAGCAATTCGTCATTCATTTGCTTTAAATCAATATGTTGGACCGACAAATCACGGTGCATACCGTCGTAACAAGGAGAAATTAACAAACTAAAAAGCATGCCTTTAGGCATGCTTTTTAGTTTGCTTATTGTTTAACTGTTTCAAGCGCATTTAAAATAGCTTGAGCTACGCCGTGCTCGTCATTTGTTCCTGTTACGATATGGGCAAACTCTTTAATTTCTTGAGGGGCATTCCCCATCGCTACAGCACGTCCAACTCGCTGAAACATCGATACGTCGTTATAATTGTCTCCAATGGCCATCGTTTCTTCTAGAGAAATATGGCGTTCTTGAACAAATGATGTAACTGCAATTCCTTTTTGAGCATTTTCATCATTTATTTCAATATTTTCTTTACCAGATGCACTGACTGCAATCGAATCTAACTTCACAAGTTCTATTTTTGCCTGTTCTAACTTTTCTTCGTCAAAAGAGAAAGCAAGCAGCTTATAAATGTCCTTGTTTGGATCTTGAAATAACGCTTCATACTCTTCAATAAGCTTTACTCTGCCGCTATTGAAACGCTCTTTTGCCGCTTCTAACGATTTTTCATAATTATCTTTTAAGCTAGCGCTTAAATAAATATCCATTAATACCGACAAAGCTTTTTCATAGTCATTTGAATACGTGCCTTCACTTGTATAGACTTCAAAGTACAGCTGAAACTTCTTAAAAATATCCTCTACTTCGCGAATAGATTCCATCGTCATGCCTACTGAATATTGTTTTTCTCCTTGTGGATTCCGAAGCTCTGCTCCGTTTGCACAAATTAAATATGTATGAAGTCCTGCTTCTTCTAAAACATAACGGGCCTCTTCATAAGAACGTCCCGTAGCAACAACAACTTCCACCCCTGCCTTTTGAGCTGTCTTAATCGCTTGGGCATTTTCTTTACTTACAACTTGTTCACTATTTACTAAAGTTCCATCCATATCGATCGCAATACATTTAATCATGATGTACCCCTTCCTATGCATCTTTGCTCTCTTATTTTATTCTAGCATATGTTTTTTTGCGCTTTGCTACTTGCATGTAAAAGATTTACTAATTTTTTGTATACACGCTGTTATAATCTGTTCCTTTTCTTGCTTTTTCGAAAACCTCTTTGATCGTCTTTAAACACAAATCAGCTGTTGAATATACGTGAAAATTCATATTCTCTTCCTTCAGATGCTTACCAACGCCGATAGAAACCATATCTGTTTGATTAATAGCTTTTACACCCGCCTCTCCATCTTCTATGGCCACACATGCATAGGGTGTTACTTTTAATTGATCGGCAGCTGTCAAAAATATTTCTGGGTCTGGTTTTCCCTTCTTTATTTTTCTCACATCCACAATGCAATCAAAAAAAGGACGTATTCCTAACGCATCCACTACAGTATTTGCATTTGAACTAGAAGAAGCAATCGCCATTTTAATACCTTGTTTTTTACAATCCTCTAACAACAATTGTATTCCTGGAAGTAGATGATCCTTTGTCATTTCCTTTATTAATGCTTGATAATGCTTATTCTTTTCATCAGCAAGCTGTTCTTTTTTTTCCACTGTGAGACGTACGTTGCCTTGTGCAGCAATGAGCTCTACAGTTTTCACTCGGCTGATCCCCTGCAGCTGCTGATTCAGTTCTTCAGAAAATGAAACGTTAAGTTGATCTGCTACTTTTTTATTTGCTCTATAATATAAATGTACCGTATCTGCAATAACACCGTCTAAATCAAAAATAATCGCTTGTAGCCCTTTTTTTTTCATATTATCCTCCTCTGCACTTGTCTTTATGCCATTACTTGAATGCTTTGATTACATTCTATCGTGTTAAAATACCGTTAATACTGTTCACTTTATCATAAAATTTTTTTCATCATTTATGATTCATGAATAAATTTTTCAAAAAAAGAGAAATTACAGTCTTGCATTATGAAAGCCCTTTTATTACAATAAGGTTATGCAAACGGTTGCACTATCTTTGAAATATAGTTTATCAAAAAATAAAATGAAAACCCATACATAGGGGAAGGGGAAAAACTATGAAGAAGTTCTTTTCATTTGATTTTTGGCAGAAATTTGGTAAGGCTTTATTAGTAGTAGTAGCGGTTATGCCCGCAGCTGGTATTATGATTTCACTTGGAAAACTAGTTGCAATGACTGGGGGAGACATCACTGCTGTACAAACAATTGCACGCGTGATGGAAGACATAGGCTGGGGTATCATTACAAATCTTCATATTTTGTTCGCTGTTGCCATCGGGGGCTCTTGGGCAAAAGAACGTGCTGGAGGTGCATTTGCTGCACTCATCGCATTCATTCTTATTAATCGAATTACAGGAGCCATTTTCGGAGTTAAAGCAGAAATGCTCTCAGATTCAAAAGCAACGGTTCAATCACTGTTTGGACAAGAATTAGTTGTAAAAGACTACTTCACATCTATTTTAGGATCTCCTGCTCTTAACATGGGAGTGTTCGTAGGAATTATCGCTGGGTTTTTAGGTGCGAATTTATTCAATAAATATTACAACTATGATAAATTGCCTGAAGCCCTTTCGTTTTTTAACGGCAAGCGCTTCGTACCATTTGTGGTCATCGGTGGTTCAGTTGTAACGGCACTGCTTTTATCCATTGTATGGCCGTTCATCCAAGGTTCATTAAACAGCTTCGGACAGTGGATTGCAACATCTAGAGACACAGCTCCTATTCTAGCACCATTTATTTTCGGAGCATTGGAGCGCCTGCTTCTTCCATTTGGTCTTCATCATATGCTGACAGTTCCTATGAACTACACGGAGCTAGGCGGAACGTACAAAATTTTAACAGGTTCTGGAGCAGGTTCCACTGTTGCCGGTCAAGATCCTTTGTGGCTTGCTTGGATTGCAGATTTAAATAATTTCCGCGCTGCAGGAGATATGGACAGCTACAAACAGCTCTTACATGACGTTACACCTGCACGATTTAAAGTAGGACAGATGATTTTATCTTGTGCGTCATTAATTGGAATCGCTTTAGCAATGTATCGTAACGTAGATCCTGACAAACGTTCAAAATATCGTTCAATGTTCTTTTCAGCTGGACTAGCTGTTTTCTTAACAGGCGTAACAGAACCAATCGAATTTATGTTCATGTTCGCAGCACCTCTTTTATATGTCGTATATGCAATTATGACTGGACTGGCTTTTGCCATTGTTGATATTGTTCATGTTCGCGTACACTCCTTTGGCGTAATTGAACTATTAACACGTACACCAATGATTATCAAAGCCGGACTATGGGCTGACTTAATGAACTTTGTCATCGCCTGCCTTGTATTCTTTGGCTTAAATTTTGGAGTGGCAAACTTCTTAATCAAACGTTTTAACTTCCCAACGCCGGGACGTAACGGAAACTATATCGATGAAGAAACAACTGCAACAAGCAGCAAGCAGGTGAAAAATGATTCGCTTGCCCCAGTCATTATTGGACTGCTTGGCGGAGAAAACAATATTGAAGACGTTGATGCTTGTATGACTCGCTTACGTGTAACGGTAAAAGATATACATGCCGTTGCAGGAGAAAGTGAGTGGAAACAAAACGGAGCCCTTGGTTTAATCTTGAAAGATAAAGGGGTACAAGCTATTTATGGACCTAAAGCGGATGTTTTGAAATCCGACATTCAAGATTTGTTAGGAGCTTAACATAATGAAGCTATTAACGTTAAATTGCCACTCTTGGCAAGAGGAAAATCAGCTAGACAAGTTATCTTGTCTAGCTGAAGTAATTAAAAAAGAAAAATATGATGTCATTGCTTTACAGGAAGTAAGCCAAAAAGTAGACGCACCTTATGTATATGACTACATTCGCAGCGATAATTACGCTTGGCTTTTAGCAAAAGAACTGGGTAAGCAAGGTGAAGACTATCAATTGGTATGGGATTTATCTCATATAGGCTATGAAGTGTATGAAGAAGGAATTGCCATTTTAACGAAACACCCTATTATTGAAGAGCATTCATTTTTTGTTTCACAAACGTCAAATATTGACTATTGGAAAACGAGAAGAATTGTTGGAGCCACAATCGAATATGAAAAAGAACTCCTTACGTTTTATTCTTGTCATCTTGGCTGGTGGGATGACGAGGAAGAGCCGTTCAAGCAGCAAGTTGATACGCTGCTAGCTCATGTACACAAAGATAACCCATTTTTCCTACTCGGAGACTTTAATAATGACGCTCATAGACGAAATGAAGGTTACGACTACCTGTTGAGCCAAGGCCTCTATGATACGTATACTCTATCGAACAAAAAAGACAGCGGTATTACAGTTAAAGGTAACATTGCTGGATGGGATGATAATGAACGGGCACTGCGCCTTGATCTAATTCTATCGAGTCATGCGCAGGATATTCAGTCATCAACTGTGGTTTTTAACGGCATACATTATCCCGTTGTTTCCGACCATTTTGGGGTAAGCGTTGAAGTGAAATAAGTGACATAAAGCGAACGAATAGCGTTCGCTTTTTTTCGTGTGATTATGATGATGTGAAAATCATCTTCTTTACTGCTTTATCTATCGTTTTGGAAGTGTCCGATAAACTTTCGCATTTTAAAAAGTAGGTGTGCTATAATATTGTGATGTTGGCGATATGCAACCCATTTTTGCATGTTTATCAATGAAATCGCTCAACTTAATAGTAAGATGATACATGTAAGCTCTATTTAAATGAACACCCGTTGTCATTATCATAAACTAATAAAGAAAAATAGGTGTGAAACAATCATGAAAATTTTGTTGATTTCAAATATGTATCCTTCGGAACAATTCCCTAGCTATGGTGTATTTGTTCAAAACACTGAAAAAATTTTAGTTCAACATGGTATTCAAGTTGATAAAATTGTCATGCAAAAAAAGACAAGTAAATTAAGCAAGCTTTTTAGCTATGCTTCTCATTATGCTAATGTCGTCTTGACGGGCTTGACAAAAAACTACGACTACCTTTACGTACATTATGCATCTCATAATGCTCTTCCGCTGCTGATTCTTAAAAAGCTAAAGAAGAATGTGAAGATTGTGACAAACGTGCATGGTTCAGACGTTGTACCTGAAGTACCTTCACAGGAAAAGTATCAGCCTAGAGTAAATGACTTATTGCACCATTCTACTAAGATTATTACTCCTTCTCCTTATTATAAAGGGCTCGTTGAAGAGAAATATAAGGTTCCTAACCCAATCTATATTTTTCCAAGCGGAGGAGTGAATAAAGATCTGTTTCACCCTTATGCAGATAAAAGCAAAGCTTATCAAGAACTAAACTTGGACCCTACTATCCGTTATCTTGGATGTGTAAGCCGCATCGATGTGGGTAAAGGATGGGAATACTATCTGCAAGCAATTGCAAAAGCTGAACAAAAAATGCCCACTTCTTACAAATACCTATACGTTGGAAGCGGAAAAGATGAAGCTGCATTTAAAGAAATGATCAAGACTCTGGGCCTAGAGGAAAAAGTCATCCATTTCCCTCTCCTTCCTCAGTCCTCTCTTGCTTACGTATATAATGCAATTGAAGCATTCGTGTTTCCGACCGTAAGAAAAGGAGAAAGTTTGGGCTTAGTCGGCCTCGAAGCTATGGCTTGCGGAGCACCCGTAATTGGGAGTCAGATTGGTGGTCTAAAAGATTACATTATAAACGGAAAGAATGGTCTATTCTTTGAACCTAAAAATGTAGACGAACTAGCTTCACAGCTACAGGCTTTTATTAATCTTCCTGAAGATGTGAAACAGCAAATGTCTCAACAGGCGTTACAAACAGCAAACCGCTACACAGTAGATGTAATTGCTGAACAACTCCCAACAATTTTTTTTGATGAGGTGGAAAAATGAAAGTCGCAGTTTTAATTCCTTGTTATAACGAGGAAGTAACAATTGGAAAAGTAATTGACGATTTCAAACGCGAACTGCCTAGTGCAGATATTTATGTGTACGATAACAATTCAAAAGATCGCACAAGTGAAATTGCACTTGAACACGGGGCAATCGTCAAAAAAGAATTCAAGCAAGGAAAAGGAAACGTTGTACGTTCGATGTTTCAAGAAATTGATGCAGATTGTTATGTCATGGTAGATGGGGATGATACGTATCCTGCAGAATTTGTTCATCAATTAATTGAGCCTATTAGAAATCGAGAAGCTAACATGGTCATTGGAGATCGTTTATCAAACGGAACGTATCTCGAAGAAAACAAACGTGCTTTCCATAATTTCGGAAACAATTTAGTACGTTCTTTAATTAACGGCCTGTACAAAAGCAACATTAAAGATATCATGACAGGTTATCGTGCGTACGATAAATTATTTGTAAAATCAATACCTGTGATGAGCCCGGGATTTGAAATTGAAACAGAAATGAGTCTTCACGCGTTAGATAAACGCTTCCGCCTAAAAGAAATCGCGATCGATTATCGCGATCGACCTGAAGGCAGCGAATCGAAACTTAATACGTTCTCTGATGGATTTAAAGTGTTACGAATGATTTTTACGTTATTTAAAGAGTACAAGCCGCTTCAGTTCTTCTCCATTTGGACAGTGTTATTTATTGTCGCAGGATTAGCTGTTGGTGCTCCAGTACTTTATGAATTTTTTGATACAGGCTTTATTACCAAAGTACCTTCATCTATCTTAGCAACTGGATTGATGGTGTTAGGTGTTTTATCTTTCGTCTGTGGATTAATTCTAGATACAATCGCTTCATTAAATCGCAAGCAATATGAATTAGAACTAAATAAAAAAATTGAACAGATTGAACAAGTAGGAGAATAACAATGATGAAGAATAAAAAAAGTATTTTGCTGCTTACAGTAACAGCTTTAATTATTCTTATCGGTTTAAGTATTGGTAATCCAGACGGTGTTCACTATCTTTCCCTTTTTGCTGCACTTGTATTTACCATCATAAGCTCTATTTTTATTTATAAAAATAGAGCTTATGCTTCATTTAAACCGCTAGAATGGCTATTGCTGATTGTTTTTTCGTTTATCGTACAGTTTTCTCTTTTAGATAACTTACATATGACGAGCTCAACTATTTTCTTACTCGTTTTGTATGCCGTCAGCCGTACTTTATTGGCAATGCTGCTAACGGCCGCTGTACTCAGCGCTATCAAACAGATAAACGATTTTCACTATACATTTGCACACCCAAAGCGTTACCTAGGAATTGTTACGATTCTTATTTTAGCTGTTAGTCTATATTACTGGTTCGCCTTTTTCCCAGCGGCCATGACTCCCGATTCATTAGCACAGTGGAGACAGGCACATAACGGAGAATTTAACGATTGGCACCCTATTATGATTACGTGGCTGATTATGCTGCTGACAAAAATATGGGATAACCCAGGAATTGTAGCATTCACGCAAATTGTTGTTGTAGTAAGCATATACGCCTATACGTTCGATTTTTTCATTAAACGCAAAGCACATCCTGTTATGATTGGACTTTTAACAGCTATTATTGTCATTATTCCAAGCTTTTTAATCTTTTCAATTATTATTTGGAAAGATATTTTATACAGTGCTTTTCTGCTGTTTTTTACGGTGAATATTGCAAAAATCTATTTGTCAAAAGGTGCTTGGATTAAAAGTAAAGCAGGCTTTTTCTTACTTTTACTTTCTGCATTTGGAGTAGCTTTCTTTAGACATAATGGTTTTCCTGTATTTGTTTTGACTTTCCTTTTAATGATCGTCTTATTCAGAAAAAATTGGAAACCTCTTGTCACGATTTTCTTAGTTGTCTTTATTTTACAAAAGATTGTTACAGGCCCTGTGTTCACGTGGCTTGATGTACAGCCTTCGGATCCAAATGAAGCTTTGTCTATCCCAACTCAACAAATTGCAAACATCATTTCAAATGATGGGGAGATGTCAAAAGAAGAGCGCGAATATTTTAATAAAGTGCTTCCTATTGAATTGTGGAAAGAAAAGTACAATCCATATAAAAGCGATCCTATTAAATTCACTTGGAAATACTACGACCGCGAGTTTATTTTTAATGATCTAGGTCTTTACTTTAAGAATTATGCTAGCATTGTCATCAAAAATCCTTATCTAGCAACGGAAGGCTTTCTCAAACAAACGGCTTTAGTATGGCAAATCAATCCTTTTAAAGATGGCTACACAGATACGTATGTAACCAACATTTATTACGGCAATGATTTAGGTCTTAAAAATAAAGTAATCGAGCCGTTTATTACGCATACTGCCAATGCTTACTTAGCTATTTTTAAGCACCCTGTTTTTACATTCTTATGGAAACCAGCTTTTTATCACTGTGTCATTTTATTATTTTCATTAATGCTAGTGATTCGAAGAGGAATTACGTCACTTATTATCGTCATTCCTTGGGCTCTTAACACGCTTTCTGTTCTCGCGGCATTGCCGGCTCAAGATTTTCGATATTTATTAGCAAGCGTATTTGTGTCTTTCTTCTTTATTGGTCTTCCTTTTATCCGATTTGATCAGAAAGAAAGGGATGTGACCTCCTGATGGAGAGCAATTACAACAAAAAGCTAGGAATCACACTCATTATCGTGGCTTCCCTGTTTACAGCTGTTGGACAACTTTTTTGGAAGTTGTCCGAAGCTTCATTTAACTTAAATTTAATTATTGGTTTTTTCCTTTATGGATTAGGAGCGGTTTTTATGATTGCCGCTTTTAAATTTGAAAGAGTTTCCTTGCTTCATCCATTTTTAAGCCTAGGATACGTAATCAGCATTGCTCTTGGTTTCTTTCTATTAAATGAAACCATTAGCCCTATGAAGCTGGTCGGTACTCTTATTATTATCGTAGGTGTAATTTTAGTAGGTGGCCAAGATGAATAGTATCCCGCTTTTACTTATTATGACTCTTTTAGGTTCAGTTGGAGCTGTCTTTTTCAAGTATATTTCTACGTATTTAAATGAAAAAAAGATAAAGCTAGCGCTTATTTGCTTTGTGGGTGGCGGCCTTTTTTACGGGGCGGCAGCTCTGCTTAATGTGTATGTTTTAACGCTGTTACCTTATTCTATTGTATTTCCGCTCACGTCTATTACGTATATTTGGACATTAACATTCGGTTACTTTTTAATTAAAGAAAAAGTTACAACAAAACAAGTTATCGGCTGTATTCTTCTAATTGTCGGATGCTTCTTTATTGCTAATAGTTGATGAGATAACTTGAAAAGGTAGGAGTTTCGCATGAAAAACTTAAAATTCGCGAGCATTTTACTGCTCATATCAACATTATTTTTGAAATTTTCTAGTATGATTCGTGATTTAGTTATTGCTAACTATTTCGGTACAAGTTATATTGTCGATTCATACAACGCAGCAATGATCATTCCAAACGCTTTTATTTTATTTATGCTAACGGGGATGAAGGATGCATTTATTCCTAGTTATTTACGTTATGAAAAAGAATATAAAGGAAAGGTTCATTTGACTAATATTGTTAAATCAACCTTTCTTATTTGTTTCATTATTTCGGTTCTCGGATCAATTGCCGCTTTCTTTTACTTTCCCGCTTCGTATTCTAATTTTTCCAAAGCAGCAATTGAACTAGGAATTTATACGGGCGTTATGTACTTTTTATCTCTTTCACTAGTTGGAGTGAATGCCGTATACGAAGGTGTATTTGATGCACGAAGTCAATATTCTTTCTCCGTGTTTTCTCAAACGGTTGTTGTACTATTTACGATTTTAAGTACAATCCTATTACATTCAATTATGGGCGGCTATGCAATTGCTCTTGGCTATTTTATAGGAACAATTGCTTCTTTCTTAATTAAAGTTGTCTATTTTAAACCGCAGCATCTGCTGTTATGGAAGCAAAAAATTGACCGTGATGAAGTGGTGGCTTTTTATAAAGTATTCATCCCTGTCGGTGTGACCATTATGGTCGGTCAAATTAATTTAACTGTAAACTTCTTCTTTGCTGGCTCCTTTGGTGAAGGTGTTATTTCATACTTAAATTACGCCTTCAGACTTGTAAGTATTCCCCAGGCAATATTCGGGGTTACGGTCGCAACCATTATTTATCCGCTGATTGCCAGAGCCATTTCTGAAAAAGATGAAGAACGCTTTAAATCTGGAATTGAAAAAGGGATTACGTTTATGCTGATGCTCCTGATTCCGACGATTGTTATTATGATCTTTTATATGAAAGACATTGTAATGATTGCTTATCAGCGCGGTGCATTTGACGCAAATTCGACGTTAAAAACAACGGATGTATCTTATTATTACCTAGGTTCGGTGTTTTTCTATTCGCTGCAAGCTGTTCTTGCAAAAGGATTTTATTCTCTTCAAAAAGGTTATCTTATTATGAGAGCAGGCTTATTATCCATTGTGTTAAACATCATCTTTAACATGATTTTCACTAAATTTATGGGATACCAAGGATTAGCACTTTCCATGTCAGTGGTTGCCTTTTTCTATACGGCCATCGTATTCGTTATGCTGGCAAAACAAATCAATCACTTCCATTACGGATATCTAGTGAAAGAAACAGGAAAAATTCTTTTAGCTTCTGTACCTGTTGCTATCCTCATGTTCTTCTTGAAGGACATCGCATTTTTGAATTCATTACATGTTATCTTACGATTTGGTATTGTCTGTCTTGCAGGTGGTTTAGTATACTTAATGTCGACGCTATTATGCAGAGTAGAAGGTGTTATGCTTTTAGTTAAAAGAAAACGTTAATTCACGTAAAACAGGAGAGTACTATATGAAGAACACATACTGGTTATTTTTTCTGTTCGTTGGTTTTATTTCAATTCAGCCAATTATTGATATGCTAACGACGTACATGGTTTTGAACATGGATAGTGGTCTCTCAATTGGGGTTGTTATTCGCTTTCTATATATGATTTTTGCAGGTGTCCTACTTTTAGTGTTTGCTAAACAATCAAAATGGGCTAGATATTCGATTATCTACCTTATTGTTTTTGCACTCTTTCTTGGACTCAATATCTACTTAAATCATCAATGGAAAGATCCTTATTATATTGGGCAAGAAATTAAATTTTTCAATAAGGTTGTTTATATGAACGTTACATTACTTGGAATGATTGTGATGTTTTCACATTATCGATCGTCTTTGGATGTAAAAAGAATACTGAGCAAAAACTTATTGACTGCTTCACTCATCATCAGTATTGTTTTTATCGGTACAATGCTAACAGGTACAGCACTAGAGAGTTATCAGTATAATAAAATCGGATTCAAAGGCTGGTTTTATGCAGCGAATGAGCTAGGGGCAACCATTGCTATTTTGCTTCCTCTCACACTGCTTTTAGCTTTAGATAAAGTACGTTCGTTTTCAAAAGCTTATTACTGGATTCCTTTTATCTTGTTAGCTGTTTCGTCCATCATGCTTGGAACGAAAGTAGGCTTAGGTGCCGTTATTCTTTCTTTAGTTGTAGCAACAGTTGTCTTATTTGCAAAATTATTTACGAATAAACGCAGCTTAATTAAAGCCAACTTAATAATCTCGATTCTGCTTTTAATTGTAACCGGAGCAACCACTCCGATTTCTCCAGCTTATAAAAACACATATACGCACATCGATATGTTAGAGGCTAAAAAAGAGAAAACAAAGCAAGAAAAGCCGGAAAAGAAAGAAAAAGAAAAGCCGGCTAAAAAGAAAAAGCAAAAGGAATCAAATTTAGATGACAAAGATATTCAAAATCTGATTCTAAGCAGCCGTGAGCAATTTTTAGCTCATCATAAGGAAGAGTATGCAAAAGCACCTATTGCAAGAAAAATGATAGGTATGGGCTTTTCTGGTGACTATACAAAACAGCTTCCGCCAAAGATGATTGAAATGGATTTTTATGACCTGTTTTTCTCTTTAGGTATCATCGGATTTTTACTATGGGTTCTTCCACTTCTAGTAGTTGGTTTAACCGTACTGGTTCGATTATTTAAAAACCCGTCACAGCTTCTTGATGAAAGCTTTATGATGTATAGTACAGCAATTGTATTAGCTCTTGGAATTGCTTTTGTAGCTGGGCATGTCTTCACCGCACCAGCCGTTACTATCTATTTTGCAGCAGCTGCTGCTTATCTGTTCGTCATTCATTTTAAACAAAGACAAGCATAAAAAAACAGGCCACTGAAGGCCTGTTTTTTTATCTTTTTAACGGCTGAAGGCTTAACACCGTATCACCCGCATTAACGTTTATTTCTTGATCATGAGCAAAAAAACTCAATGCCTTTCCTTGCTTGCTCACTGCTAGTAAAAGAGAATCATCGCTTTTCTCCTCAAGATATGTTTCATACGTATATTCATCCGTAATTTTTGTATTGTAAATCGTATGTCCATGCTCCATTTTATGATGTAGAAACTCCCACGTAATTCCTTTCTTAAAGAGCATGCGTCCTCTTACCGTGTGCATAATTTCATCGACATCTTCTCTTGAATCTTCTTGATCACGAATACTCAATTGAAAAACATTGTTCCGTCCCATATCTTGAAGAAAAGCAGTACAAACAAGTGCATTATATGCATCTAACTCAGTTGCAGCAATCACGTATTCATAAGGAGTTAAATCTAGATGATATTCCGTTTGCTCAGCTAGAACTTCTCCGTGATACACATCTACTTCCGCTCTGCGCGCAACTCTTAACCGCTCCCACGAAGAATCAGCAACTAACACTGGATAGCCCAGTTGCTTTAACTTGGAAGCAAAGGCAACCGTAAAATCATTGCTTCCTACAAGCAAAATACCAGGTTCTTCTCCAATTGATAAATCAAGCTTCTTAGCTAGCCAGGAAAGGGAAAAACCGTGTGCACAAACCGTAGCAAATACTAAAGCAAATGTCAGTGTTGTTAGGATGGAAGCATCTTTAAATCCTTCATCGATTAGTACTTTCGCAAAGTAACTTGAGACCGTTAACGCCACAATGCCGCGCGGGGCAATCCAGCCAATCAGTATTTTTTCTTTTATAGATAAATCTGTCCCTACCGTTGATAAAAAGATGGAGACAGGTCTGACAATAAACAGCATAAGTAAAACAAACAAAATAATATTCCAATGAAAAATTTCAGTAATGGTCTTCATCGTCAGTCCAGCCGTTAACATGATAAAAATAGTAGAAGTCAATAGAACCGAAATGTTCTCTTTAAAATGTCGCATATCACTAATAGATGAAATATGCATATTAGCCAGGGTAATCCCCATCGCTGTCACTGCTAGAAGACCTGTTTCATGCTTAATTTCATCAGCTATCGTAAAGCAGGCAATAACAACAATAAATACGACAGGAGATTTTAAATACTCTGGAATATGCCCCTTTTGAAACATCCATCCTATTCCGCGGCCAAGAAGCCATCCTATTAAAACAGCAATAATAGAGGCTGCAAAGAAAAAGAGAATTGTTTTTCCACTGACTTCTTTCAGCACTAAAAATTGAACAATTTCAAACGAAAAAACGGCCAGGAGTGCACCAAATGGATCAACAATAATACCTTCCCATTTTAAAATCGCTGCTGGTTTTGGTTTTAATTTAGCTTGTCGTAAAAGAGGTAAAATCACGGTTGGACCCGTCACAATAAAAAGCCCTCCGATAACAATTGCCACCGCCCATGATAAATCCGCTATATAATGAGCAGCTAAAGAGCCTAAAATCCAAGCTAGCATGGCTCCGAGCGTCACAATGCGAAACACGGGCTTTTCGATTCCCCTTACCTCTCTCATGTCTAAGTTCAAGCTGCCTTCAAATAAAATAACAGCTACAGCAATCGATACAAAAGGATCAAAAAGCTGAGCAAATTGTGCTTTAGGGTCAATTAAACCTAAAATAGGGCCTGTTAGCAGTCCGATAATTGACATCACGACAATTGCTGGTAACTTAAATCTCCAAGCCAGCCACTGAGATAGAACTCCTAGTCCCACTACGAGCGTGATATGTATAAGCATAGGTTCCATTGTATCTTCCTTCTCTCGTTCGCATAATGTGTATATATTTTCCCTAAAATAAACCGATGTTATACAGGAAGAAACAAACACTACCTTGTTTTACCACTTTTTCAAAAATGCTAAACGCATACTCTTTTCTTTGAATCAAAGCTGTTTTCTTTCATTCGACACATATTTTACTCGTGTTTGTCGAATTTCACTTTATGATCAAATAATAAAAAGCCTTTAGCTTCTGCTAAAGGCTTTTTGCCGGATGATCCAATTCATATAGCTTTTGATAGTGACTGTTCGTCGCAAGTAATTCATCATGTGTTCCTCGAATGGCTATCTTACCATCTTGTAAAAATAAGATTTCATCCATTTTTTCCATCCCAACTAAATTGTGCGTAACCCAAATTAAGGTTTTATCTTGAAGAGTTTCAAAGATAGTGGATAATAGACGCTTTTCAGTCATAGCATCCAACCCTGCAGTTGGCTCATCTAGCATAACAATTGGCGTATGCTGAAGCAGAACGCGTGCTAACGCAATCCGCTGACGTTCTCCTCCCGAGAAGCGCTGACCTGTTTCGAGCATCGGCGTTTGATATCCTTGGTGCAAACCTTCCACAAGGGAGTGCATATTCACTTGCTTCATGACCTCAATTACTTCTTCTTTTGTAGCTTTTTCATTAGCTAGTAATAAATTGTTGGCTACGCTTGTATTAAATAAATAAGGATTTTGATTTAATACAGAGATGAGTTTTGGTACATCTTCACGAACTTCAGCAACAGACTGACCGTTTAGTTGAACTGTGCCTTCTGTAGGTACTAAGGAGCCTTGCAGCAACTTTAATAGAGTCGATTTTCCAGCTCCACTCTTGCCAAGAATCGCAATTTTTTTCCCTTGCTCGACTTGAAATGAAAGATCATGAATGACTGACTCCTCCTCATTACTATAGCGAAAGCTTACATGCTCAACTTTTAATCTAACCGAATTCCATGAACCTTCATAAGGTAGAGAAAGAGTATGTTTTTTCTTTTCTTTCACATCTTCCCAGTTCTTTTCCATTGCCTGTACTCTATTTAATGATTCTTCAAACTGAGGAATTTTTTCTATTGCATTGGATACTGGCAGCAGGGCTTCAGATAAAGGAAATACTACTAAAATAAAAGCAGCAATAAACACACCTGCAAGCTCTTTATCTGCAAAAAGAGAAGCTCCAAACCAAATCATTGTGACAATTAAACCTGCTACAATAAGTTGTCCAAACAATTCTCGGTAATACGTCCATAGTTTAAGCTTACGATCCATGCCGTCTAACTCATTTTCTGTTTTGTCATACGAATGAAAAAATGACTGCTGCTGACCGCTTAACACCCAATCAGCAACTCCTAAAAAGCCATCTGTGACCTTGGCATATAACTGTGCTTTGCTTGATTTATATCGCTGATTGGCTGCCTTCATATGCCAAAGGGAAAAAAGCGGCATTACTACTACTAATAAAAATAAATAGATGGCAATCAAACATGCAAACTTTAGGCTAAAGAATCCTAAAGCTACAATCGAAATAACGTATAAAATAACAGCTGAAATTGTTGGAAGAATGGTACGCAAGAACAAGTCTTGTAAACTTTCAATATCTTCCGCGAGAACTCCTAAAACATCTCCTGTTTGATAGCGAGATGTAGCAATTAACGGTTCAATCAAATGATAAAGACGCGTACGCATTTTAGCTAAAATGCGAAGAATAAAATCGTGACTGACAAGACGCTCCGCATAACGGAAAGCGGCTCGGCTTAAACCAAATGTACGCACAAGTACAATTGGAACATACACCAATAAAATCGTTTCTGGCCGTAAGGAAGAAGCTGAAATCAAATAACCTGACGTGAACATTAGCGCGCAAGCAGAACCAATCGTTAACAAGCTTAGTAATAAGATAGAAAAGATACGATATTTATATGTTTTAAAGTAGGGCCATATCCAACTTTTATATTTCATCATATCTCCTCCTCTTCATGTAAAAATTGATAGTAAGCTCCTTTTTTTTGAATCAGTTCTTGATGATTACCGATTTCTGCAACCTTTCCGTCCTCTATTACAACAATGAGATCCATGTCTTTCATCCAATGCAGACGGTGCGTAGCTAAAATAAATAACTTGTCTTGGAACATCGTTAAAATATCTTGCTTTATTTCATATTCCGTTTCAATATCGACTTGTGCCGTTGGTTCATCAAGCATAATAATAGGACGGTCGCTTAGAAACGCCCTTGCTAGAGCAATCCTTTGAGCTTGGCCGCCGCTAAGCTGTCGCCCCCCATCCCCTATCATTTCATTTTCCTTCTTAGGCATCTGTTGAACCGTTGATAAAAGTCCTGCTTTCGTTAAAGCATCTTCATAATCATATGAGCCGCCTCTGTCTTGATAAAATTCAATATTTTCTTTTACTGTTCCATTAAAAATAAATGGGTGCTGAGGGATATACGTAATCTGCTTTTGCCAAGCATCTGAGCGTAAATCAATTGGCACGCCGTTTACTTCAGCAGAGCCTTCTGTAGATTGTACAAAGCCGCTTAGTATATCAATAAGCGTCGATTTTCCAGCTCCGCTTTTTCCGATGATTCCAATTTTCTGCATTCCTTTAACATGCAGTGACACATCTTCAAGAGAAGGTGGATGCTCTTCGTCATATTTTACAGTGATATGCCTTAATTGAAGTTCACTATTTTCAGTCCAACTAGGAACATCTTCTTTTTTAGCCGGCGATTTTTCAGCCTGTTTCACAATCTTAAGTAATGCATCTCCGGATTCTTTTCCGTCTAATGTTGCATGGTAATCATTTCCGACTTCTCGTATCGGCAGGAAATATTCAGGCGCCAGCAATAAAATCATAAGTGCAGGCTCTAATGTCATAGACCCGTTTACGAGCCGCAAACCAAGCATAACAGCCACGATGGCTACAGATAACATCGTAAAGAAATCTAAAGCAAACGTAGATAAAAAAGCAATTCGGAGCGTTCCCATTGTCGCTTTTCGATAACGGTCACTGACTCTTTCAATCGTTTCAGCATGCTCCTTACTTTTCCCGAGAAATGTTAAAGTTTCTAACCCTCGAAGCGAATCTACAAAGTGGTTGGACAACACGTGATATGTCTCCCATTGGCTGTCTATTTTTTTTTGTGCAGCCAATCCAAGCAAAATCATAAATAAAATTAAAATTGGCATGGTCACAAGTAAAATAATGCCTGAAAGCCGATCATGGTACCAAACGAAAGCAAGCACCAGCCAAGGTGTTACGCTAATGGCAGCCAGTTTAGGCAAAAACAGCTCGAGATAAGCACGAAGCTTCTGTACGCCTGTGGTGATGAGCGTCACCAAGTTTCCTGTTCCTTCATCTTTGGTAAAACGCGGTCCTAATGAAAAAATGCTTTGCATGACTATCAAACGAAGTTCCTGAGTCGTTTTGACTCCAAATTGATATGCTGTTTTTTTTACTATAAAACCTACGATCTGACGAATCATAAAGGCAGACAAAAACAATCCGATTGCTTTTGTCTGCGAGGTTAAACTTTCACCATGAAAAAGAGCGGTAATTACTTCGGCGAGCCACTTAGCTTGAAAAATAATGGCTACACTTTGAATAGTAATAAGCCCTATTAACATGGCAAGAACCATTTTTATTCCGTTGTAAACCATTAAATTTCTACCCATTAATACTCCATATGCTCCTTATGATCTACACGTTTTCTGAAAACGTAGTAGCTCCAAATTTGATAACCTAACACAAAAGGCAGTAATGCAATAGCAGCGTAAGACATAATTTTTAAGGAATAATTCCCTGATGCTGCATTATGAATCGTTAAACTATAGCTTTCATTGATTGAACTAACCAAAACGGTTGGAAACAATCCTGCAAATATAGAGGAAATTGATAAAATTAAAATTAAGCCAGACATAGCAAATGCCCATCCGTCTTTTTTACGTGTAAGGAAAAATCCTGCTAGTAAATACACGAAAATACCGATGAAAAATGTATATAGCATCAAGCGGCTATGATTACTGAATAAATCTGTTTCAAAAAACGTCATGCCTGAAAAGATAAGAAGTAATAAAGCATTTATAGGCAAAAGCTTCATAGCGACCTTCCGTGAACGATCTCTAATATCGTCCATCGTACGGATCGTGGCAAAAATAAGTCCGTGCCATAAGCAAAGCATTGTTAACGTAACGCCGCCTGTGATGGTATATAGATTAACAATATCCGAAAAGCCGGCATTCATTTGCATATTGCGCTCAACAGGCAGTCCTTTCATTAGCGCTGAAAATAAGATACCAAAAATGAGAGGTGGAAAAAGACTTCCAAAGAAGATAACCCAATCCCATGCATTTTTCCACGCTTGTTTTTCAACTTTCCCTCGAAATTCAAATGCTACACCGCGGCCAATAAGCGAAAGCAAAAGAAGAACAAAAAGAACATATGACCCGCTTAATAGCGTTGCATACCAGTTTGGAAAAGCGGCAAACATAGCACCGATTGCTGAAATTAGCCAAACTTCATTTGCATCCCAAAAAGGACCGATTGTATTAATAAAAGCTCGTCGCTCTAAGTCGTTTCTTCCTAAAAAACGAGACACCATTCCAATCCCAAAATCAAAGCCTTCTAAAAAGATAAAACCAACAAACAGAATGGATACTAGTAAATACCAGAATTCATTAAGAGAAAACATTGTATCCCTCCTTGGTAAACGGATCAGTTGATACTACTTTTGTATGTGCTTCGTGATCGTGATCTGGACCTTTTTTAATTTCTTTAACGAACAAGAACACCATAATCACAGCTAAAATTAAATAAAAGAATGAAAACGAGATAATAGAAAACAGCAATTCACCTGCTGTTACACCAGGAGACACGGCATCTTCCGTTTTCATATAGCCAAATACAACCCAAGGCTGACGGCCAATCTCTGTCATAATCCAACCTGCTGAGCTTCCAAGGAACGGAAAGGCAATGGCAATCGTCATAATACGTAAAAATAGTTTGCTTTCTTGAAGTTTTTTACGAGAAAGCAAGTACGTGCCCCAAATGCCTAATGCACATAATACGCCACCTAGACCAGCCATAATGCGGAAACTCCAAAATGTTGTCCGAACGGGTGGAATATAATTTCCTGCTCCATATTTCGCCGTATACTGCTCCTGTAGCTCGTTCATCCCAGGAACGGAACCTGAAAATTTCCCGTATGATAAGAAACTTAATAAATAAGGTATTTTGATTTCCCCCGTATTTTTCTTTTCATCTGGGTGAATATTTGCTGTCACCGTCCAAGCGCCTGGACTTCCGCTGTTTTCCCATAATCCTTCACTTGCGGCCATTTTCATCGGCTGTGTCTTAACTAAGTATCCAGCCTGTTCATGACCAGATAACGCAATTCCCACACCTGAAACTAACCCTACAATAATGGCAACTTGAAATGATTTTTTGGCAAAAGCCAAATGTTTTTTCTTCAAGAGCATAATGGCACTGACACCCGTGATAAAAAAGGCGCCTGTTGCAAACGAACCTAAAATGGTATGAGGGAATTCAACCCACAGCTGACCGTTTGTTAACAATTTAAAGAAGTCATTCATTTCTAAACGGCCATTATTCAGCTCCATTCCAACCGGATGCTGCATAAAAGAATTAGCCGTTAAAATGAAGAACGCCGAAAAAATAGTACCTAGACTAACAAGCCAAATACATAGACAGTGCAGCCATTTAGGCAAACGATCCCACCCGAAAATCCACAGTCCAAGGAAAGTGGATTCCATAAAAAACGCGAGCAGTGCTTCAATAGCAAGCGGCGCACCGAATACATCTCCTACAAACCTTGAGTACTCTGACCAGTTCATGCCAAACTGAAACTCTTGTAAAATACCTGTTACGACTCCGACAGCAAAGTTAATCAGGAATAAGTGCCCCCAAAACTTTGCCATCTTTTTATACTGTTCATCTTTTTTTACTACGTACATCGTTTCCATGATCGCTACTAAAAAGACAAGACCGATAGATAGCGGTACAAAGATAAAATGAAACAGCGTCGTTGATGCAAATTGAATACGTGATAGTATAACTGTATCCATCTTCTTTCTCCTTTCATATATAAGAACATTCATCATTTCCATAGATACTTTGCTCATTTCTGAGCATCTTTTACTTACATTGTGAAACATTGAGCATAATAATTCGAGAGATATGCTCAATGTTTCACATACATATGTAATATCTCTCTTTCTATTTACATAGTATAGTCTATTTTTTTAGCTGTGCACGGACTTTTTTTGAACGTTTTTAGACTAAAACGTGACTTTCTTGTGACAAAAAAGTGAAGGATCTCTTTATTTTTTTCATAAAAAAAGCACGCTCTGATTTGAGCTTGCTTCTCTATGGTCGATATTTTGCTTTGGCATTTAATTTAGACTGACGAATGATTTGGTTGATGACTTCAGAAAACACAATACCAATGGCAATTGAACCTGAAATCATAAAGGCTTTTGCTGCAAGACTAATCGCTTCATTATAGTTATTTTCTACAAAATTACGCATGGCATCGTATGCTGTTCCTCCCGGAACTAGCGGAATAATACCTGCTACGGTGAAAATAATGATCGGCGTTCGATAAATTTTTGCGTAAATTTGACTAATAATAGCAATAAAGAAGGCCGATGCAACTGTGCTTGGAATTTCATCTACGCCATAGAACGTTAGCAAATAGTAAATGAGCCAGCCAACCATTCCGACAAAGCCACTTTTTAATAATGATTCACGTGGAACATTAAAGATGATCCCAAATGCTGCTGAAGCAATAAAACTTGTAATTATCTGCTCTACGATATGCATATGATGCCTCCCTTCTATAGAAGTGTAAATACAATGGCAATACCTGCACCGATAGCGAATGCCGTCAGAAACGCTTCTGCTCCTTTTGATAATCCAGACAGTAAATGTCCCGCCATTAAATCTCGCACTGCATTGGTAATGGATAAGCCAGGAACGAGTGGCATAACGGATCCAATAATAATTTTATCGATTTGCGTGCCTAGTCCTGAAGCGACTAAAAGAGCTGATAAAAGTCCAATAACTAACGAAGCGGTAAACTCAGCAAAAAAGCGAATCGGAATAAGACGGTGGAAATACACCACGGTTAAAAATCCGAGACCTCCTGAAAACATAGCTGGAATAAAGTCCGTCCATAAACCTTGAAACATGATTAAAAAGCATCCGCTAGAAATGGATGCAGCTGCAAGTTGAACCCATAGTGGAAAAGCTACGTTTGTTGCTTCAATTTCTTGTAGCATTTCATACGCTTCCTCCAAGGAGATGTTTCCTTGACTGATTGTTCTTGAGACGCTATTTACCATGGTTACTTTTTTTAAATCTGTCGTTCGTTCGGAAATACGAATTAACTTCGTTTTCGTCGGTTCTTTCGTTTCAAGTGAAAACATAATCCCTGTTGGCGTCACATAGCTGTGGGATTTTTTTATACCGTAAGACGCTGCAATCCGCATCATTGTGTCTTCTACTCGATACGTTTCTGCTCCGCTTTCTAACATAATTTTACCTGCTAGTAAGCTAACGTCCATAATTTCATATTTATCTAATTTTTGTTGTGTCATCAAATCGCTCCAAACATATTAAAGCTTGGTTTTTTTCCCCTACAGCATACAGTGTATAAGAAAGAGGGAAGTGGACGCAATGGTTAATGCAAAAAAGTGTGGACTTTTTGTCTCACACTTTCAGGAATAGTATATACATTCCTTATCAATTCATACGTTTTGTGGTCTCGCGCTCTACTAATAAAGGTGCCATTTTATACTGTATCTGATCTATTTCTTGCTGATCCTGAATTTGTTGAAGTAAGAGGTTTACTGCTTTTTCAGCCATTTTTTCCATCGGTTGACGGATAGTTGTTAGTGGAGGATGCGCTTCACTAGCTTCTGTAATATCATCAAATCCTATAACAGATAAATCTGCTGGAACGTGAAGCCCGTTTTGCCACGCACAGTGTATCACTTTCAGAGCAATGTAATCCGTAGCACAAATAAGCGCGGTTGGAGGCTCTGGATGATGAGCTAGCTCATTTATAAACTGATATAGTTCATCTGAGTTATTCATATCTTCTTTCACAAACTTTGCGTTTGCTGACGGTACATACTGATAAAAAAGGGACAGACGGTGCTCGACTCCGCTTACAGCTTTTCCAACGAACCCTATATTCTTATGACCAAGATCCGTTAAGTGAGCAACAGCTAATTGCATTCCCACCGCATCATCTACATGTACAATCGGCCAAAGTGCAGAAGAGGCGTCTCCTGTAAGAGAAACGTAAGGCGTTTGATATTGTTTTAATACATCTACAAACGGATGCTGAGCAGCTACATAGTCTAATAAAATGACCCCATCAAACCAATGGTTCATCATAGCATTTAATTGACGCTCAGCCGTTGTTTCTTCGTAATCCGTGTGTCCAATAAGAACGTCCATCCCTCGACTTTGGACTTGTTGCTGTACCTTTTTTAATAGTTCAATTAGAAACGGATCTTTTAAATCTCTAATTAATATCCCGATAATCCCTGTTTTTTGGGCCCGAAGAGCTGCCGCAAATGGATTCGTCTGATACCCCAAATGAGCTGCTGCTTTTAGCACTTTTTGTTTAGTTGTTTCACTAATTTTAATTTTACCTTCTTTATTATTGAAGATTCTTGATACCGTAGCTAATGAAACACCCGCTTCTTTTGCTACTTCTGTAATCGTGACTTTTTTTCTCCCCATTCGTACCGACTCCCATTTTCTTTTAGTCTATCGACCAAGTAAACATTTTTCTTTATTATACTACTAGAAGCCGGCACCACTGAAAACTACCTTCCCTACTTTTCACTAAACAGCCACTTTAACACATCTTGAATTTTTTGATCCCAATATGCCCAGTCGTGACTTCCTTTTCCTTCTTCATATGTAAAACAAATAGGCTCTTGCTTACAACGCTCGGAAAAACGTTTATTTTCCTGATATAAAAAATCTTCCGTTCCACAGCATTGATAAATACGCGGAGTCACTTCTCCATAGCGCCGACGATTTTCAAGCAGCCAGAAAAGATCATCCTCAGGTCTAATAACAGGGGGCATGCCAAAAATCAAAGGATAATCTAAGAACTGAACTTCTCCTCGCCCTCCAAGCCCTTCAACGTCCATCACTCCTGATAAACTGGCAGCTGCAGAAAATTGATGTGGTTTGCGAAACGCCCATTTTAAAGCGCCGTACCCTCCCATAGAAAGGCCAGCTACAAAATTATCTTCTCTTTTTTCCGATAACGGAAAGAATGATCTAGCCAAGTGAGGAAGTTCTTCTGTTACAAACGTCCAATACTTCTTTCCATAAGCCATATCTCTATAAAAGCTGCGATCTACATTTGGCATTACAACTGCAAGTCCTAATTCTGATGCATAGCGTTCAATCGAAGTTCTTCTCATCCATATCGTATGATCATCAGAAAGACCGTGTAATAAATAGAGCGTAGGGTGTTTCTCACTTCTTGTATTGGTTTGTAAACCAATTTGAGATTTTGTGTGCTGCGGTATCAAAACGTTCATTGAAGTACTTATTTGCAATACTTCTGAAAAAAAATCACATTGCATAAACGCCATATTTCTCTTCCCCCTATTTTTTCTTCCCTATTGGTTGATAACAAAACGTACATAATTCATATAAAAGGTAAAAAATAGTTTGATTATTTACAATTTTTAGTTTAACATAAAAACATCTTTTATGAAAACGTTTTACGTATAACGTTTTTTTAATTGAAATAGTGACGGTGATTCAAAGGAGGAATTTATATGGGGATAGTAAAAGTAACTTCTGACGAGTATAAGGAGCAAAAAGGAAATCTAGTTTTCGTGATTTTCATTTCATGTGCAGCTGCTTTTGGAGGGTTGCTTTACGGCTATGACACAGCCGTCATTTCAGGAGCTATTGGGTTGATGAAAGTACATTTTAATCTTGGTCCAACGATGGTAGGTTTTGTTGTATCTAGTCTGCTGCTCGGTGGTGCCGTTGGGGTACTTGCTTCAGGAAAACTGAGTGATCGATTCGGTAGAAAAAGCATCTTACTTTTAGCAGCTTCTTTATTTGTCGTATCCGCAATTATGCAAGCGCTATCTTCATCCATCTCTTTTGTGATTATTTCTCGAATTATTGGAGGACTAGGCATTGGTATGGCTTCTGTTCTTTCTATTACCTATATTTCTGAAATAGCCCCTCCGCACATGCGTGGCCGCTTAGGCTCTCTATACCAATTTGCTGTTGCCGTTGGGATTGTTTCTGTCTATTTTGTAAATGACTACATTTTATCTATTGGGGAAGACGCTTGGCAGAATTCCACGGGATGGCGCTACATTATCGGTGCTTCTGGTATTCCAGCTCTTTTATTTCTTCTTATTCTTTCTCCTGTTCCTGAAAGTCCGAGGTGGCTGGTAAAAGCAAACCGCACTTTAGAAGCTATGGACATTTTAATTAAAATCAATGGTACACACATTGCACGCCAAGAGCTGTATCATATTGAGCAATCGTTAAAAGAAAATCAACCAGCTTCTCTTTCACTTTTTAAAGAGGCCTGTCTTCGAAAAGCGCTGCTTATTGGTATTCTACTTGCAGCCTTTCAACAGCTTGTCGGAATTAATGCCATTATTTATTACGCCCCGCAAGTTTTTAAAGCAGCTGGAGCTAGAGGAGATTTATCGCTCCTTGTTACGTCTATGATTGGTGTGGCTGCCTTTTTAGGCGTTCTTTGTTCCATGTGGCTTATCGACCGGATTGGCCGCAAAGCTTTATTGCTTATTGGCACAGCTGGTATGGCCGTTACGCAGCTTCTCGTTTCCTTTGGGTTTCATTCTCAAGGTACTGAAGGGTTGACTACTAGTTTACTTATTGTTTTTTATTTATTTCTTTTTAATATTTCTATGGGACCGGTTGTATGGGTTGTGATTTCTGAAATTTTTCCTAATCACGCGAGAGGCTATGCAATGTCTATTTCTACGTTTTTCTTGTGGATAGCTAATTGGTTTGTATCTCAGTTTTTCCCTATCCTTTGGAACAAAGCTGGAGGATCTTTTACATTTTTATTCTTTATGTTTATGTGTCTCGCTTCATTTTTGTTTATATGGAAGTGGGTTCCGGAGACAAAAGGAAAGTCACTTGAAGAAATTGAACGTATATGGAAATAAGAGAAGCCTGGGCATATGCCTCAGGCTTCTTTTTTATCGAATTTGTCCATCTCCGTAAATAATATATTTTAGCGTTGTTAATTCCTTTAATCCCATCGGTCCACGCGCATGAAGCTTTTGTGTACTAATTCCGATTTCTGCCCCGAAACCAAACTCTTCTCCGTCCGTAAATCTCGTTGAAGCATTCACATAAACAGCGGCTGAATTAACGCGCTGTAAAAAACGCTGAGCATGAGCATAATTTGTTGTTACAATCGCTTCAGAGTGATGTGAACTATGAACATTAATATGAGAAATCGCTTCATCGATATCATCTACGATTTTAACCGCCATGATGAAATCCAAGTATTCTTTTTTCCAATCCTCATCCCCTGCGGGAACAAGATCTGGAACGATTGTTACCGCACGTTCATCACCGCGTACTTCTACATCTTTCTCTCGTAGCGCTTGAACAATAATCGGCAAAAATTCATGAGCCGCTCGTTTATGGATAATCAGCTTTTCGGCTGAGTTACACACCGCTGGACGAGATGTTTTTGCATTAATGACAATATTGGCCGCCATGTCACCGTCATATTCTTCATCGACATAAATGTGGCAGTTCCCAGTTCCTGTCTCAATAACGGGAACCGTTGCATTTTTTACCACTGCTTCAATTAAACCAGCACCGCCTCGAGGAATTAATACATCGATATATTCATTTAATTTCATTAACTCCAGTGCTGTTTCTCTCGACGTATCTTCAATAAGCTGTACGCTATGCTCAGGCAACCCTGCACTTGCCGCAGCTTGAGATAATACAGAAACAATCGCTTGATTCGAATAAAACGCCTCGCTGCCTCCGCGCAAGATAACTGCATTTCCTGCTTTTAAGCATAAGCCTGCTGCATCACACGTAACGTTTGGACGCGCTTCATAAATAATTCCTATGACACCAATAGGTACACGCTGCTGCCCAATTTGTAAGCCATTTGGTCGCTTCGCCATAGACAGCACTTCTCCTACTGGATCCGCAAGCGCAGCTACTTGGCGCAGGCCGTCTGCCATTCCGTGAATCCGCTCTTTATTTAAAGATAGGCGATCCAACATCGCTTTTGATGTGCCTTTTTGAACGGCTTTTTCTATGTCTAATTCATTGGCTTTTAAAATCGCTTCTTGCTGATTCAATAAAGCAGCCGCCATTTTATAAAGTGCCTGCTGTTTTTGTTCGCTCGTTACATTTCCTAAGAAATAAGAGGCATCTTTTGCCTGCTTTCCTTTAAGCTGCAATTCACTCATTTCATTACTCCTTCAGCTTGTTTTAAGAATAACGTTCCAATTTCTTGGCCTTCAATAATATCTCGCAAAATATTTGGCTCTTTACCATTTGCTAAGATTAAGCTTACGCCTGCACTTGTAGCTGTTTTAGCAGCGGTAAGCTTTGTGACCATTCCGCCTGTTCCAACGTCAGTTCCACTATCTCCAGCAAAATTCTCAAGCTCCGGTGTGATGCCATCTATTACTTTCATTAATTTAGAGTTAGGGTTTTTTGTGGGATCTGAATCAAAGAAACCGTCAATATCAGATAAAATAACAAGTAAATCTGCGTGAATCAAAACTGAAACAATGGCAGATAAATTATCGTTATCGCCGAAGCGCACGATGTTTTCAATTTCATCGATTGCAACCGTATCGTTTTCATTCACAATAGGAATTACTTTGTCTTCAATTAATTTTTCAAACGTATTCACAACGTTATTGCGCACATGTTCATCTTCGATTACATCCTTCGTTAACAGTACTTGACCAACGATGTGGCTGTACTCACCAAAGAATTTACTATAGATATGCATAAGCTCACATTGCCCGACAGAGGCCGCTGCTTGTTTTTCTCGAATAGAAGTTGGCTTTTCCTTTAACTTTAGTTTTTTTACTCCCACTTGAACGGCACCTGATGTAACAAGCACAACTTCTTTTCCTGCATTCATTAAATCGGATAAAACACGCGCTAGTTTTTCAATGCGTGCTAAGTTAATATCTCCATTATCATAGGTCAACGTAGATGTCCCTACTTTGACTACGATACGCTTGCTATTTTGTAACTCTTGACGATGGTTCACTCTTTTCATCTCCCTAACTAAAACACCTAAATGCGTACTAATTTTTTTAAAAATTATAGCAGAGATTATGCAAAAAGTCTTATAGTTTTTCAAAGGGAATTTGAACTTTCTAATTTTTTAAATAATTAAGGGAAAAACTGGTGATAAAAGCGCTTTCTTCTTTTATAATGAAAGTTGTAAGGGGAACACACAATTACATAACGTTGTGTAGTAGTACAAACATCAGACAACTAAGGGATAGGGGGATTTGTAATGAATGCGGTTACGATTGTTATTGGATCTATCTGTATTTTAATGATTGCGTATCGGCTATACGGAACATTCATGGCTGTTAAGGTCTTGAAACTAAACGATTCGCAAAAAACGCCAGCACATGAACTTGAAGATGGGAAAGATTATGTGCCAACCAACCGATGGGTAACATTTGGTCATCACTTTGCAGCTATTGCAGCTGCTGGTCCGCTTGTTGGACCTATTTTAGCAGCTCAGTTTGGCTATTTGCCCGGACTGCTCTGGCTTTTAATAGGAGCTGTAATCGGAGGAGCCGTTCACGATGCGGTTGTGTTATTTGCATCTATGCGCCAAAAAGGCCAGTCGCTTTCCGAAGTGGCTAAAAAAGAGCTAGGACCTGTCGCTGGTTTTTGTACAGGTTTAGCTATGCTTTTTATCATTACCATCACAATGGCCGGTTTATCTATGGTCGTGCTACACGCACTTGAGAAAAACCCTTGGGGTACATTCGCTGTTGGAATTACGATTCCGATCGCAATGGGGGTAGGTATTTACCACAAAAAAACCGGTAATTTAAAAGCGGCTTCTACCGTCGGCTTCATTTTAATTTTAATCGCCGTATTTAGCGGTCCTTATATTCAAGGAACAGCTTTAGGAGATTTTTTAACGCTAGATATTAAAACACTTTCAATTATTCTTCCCGTTTATGCATTTTTCGCAGCGGCCTTGCCCGTTTGGCTGCTTTTAGCACCTCGAGATTATTTAAGCAGCTTTATGAAAATTGGTGTCTTTATCGCGCTGATTGTAGGCGTGTTTTTCGTAAATCCAGCAATTCCATTTCCTGCAGTTACTGAATTTATTCACGGAGGCGGCCCTATTTTAGCAGGACCCGTGTGGCCGTTCATTTCCATTACGATCGCCTGCGGTGCTATTTCCGGCTTCCATGCATTTGTTGGTTCAGGGACAACCCCTAAGATGCTCGACCGTTGGAGTGACATTAAAGTTGTAGGCTTCGGGGCGATGTTAGTAGAATGCTTGGTAGGAATTATGGCATTAATTGCCGCAACAGCTTTACATCCTGGAGACTATTTTGCAATCAACTCTACACCTGAAGTGTTCAAAACGCTCGGCATGAACGTGACAGCTCTTCCTCAGCTTAGCCAAGAGATTGGTCTAAACTTAGAAGGCCGTACAGGCGGGGCTGTTACACTGGCCGTAGGAATGACATATATCTTCACAGAAATTCCTTGGTTCAGCCACCTGTCTTCTTACTTTTTCCAATTCGTCATTATGTTTGAAGCAGTGTTTATTTTAACTGCTATCGACGCGGGTACACGCGTTTCCCGCTATTTAATTCAAGACTTTTTTGGTGAATTTTATAAGCCATTGAAGCGAGTAGACTGGCTTCCGGGGTCCATTTTTGCAAGCGCCCTAGCCTGTTTTATGTGGGGGTATTTATTGTTCTCAGGAGATATTGGCTCCGTTTGGGCGCTGTTCGGCGTATCGAATCAGTTAATGGCCTCTATTGGTTTAATTATTGGAGCAACCGTTATTCTTAGAATTGCAGATAAACGCTCCTATATGCTTACTTGCCTTATTCCACTAGCCTACCTTTACGTAACGGTTAACTACGCAGGTTATTGGATGGTTAAGAATGTCTATTTAAATGAAGCTGCAGCAGGTTACAGCATATTAAATGCAACTCTTTCAATCATCATGCTTATACTCGGTCTCATTATTATGATTGCTGCGATTCAAAAATGGACGCAGCTTTGGCGCACGCCTCAGGCTGAACTGGCAGCGAAAGCAAACTTATCACAAAATATATAAAACGAACACGCTTGCTTATATAAATAAGCAAGCGTGTTTTTGATATGGTAATAGCCGGTCAAAATAATTGCACACCAGGCATTTTTATTATTAAACTAAATATACTATACAGAAAATTTTTTAAATAGTTCGTACACTTCACATGTTATATACCCCATTGACTACATCTCAAAATTAACGATTTAAATTATAATAATTATAATTTAGTATTGATTTTTTATTTAAAAATGTTATTATTATTTCTAACATAATAAAATTCAAATAAGAGGTGGTTCTAAGATGACAACAAACAAGAATAACCTGACGACTAGTTGGGGAGCTCCGGTTGGAGATAATCAAAATTCAATGACCGCTGGTTCACGCGGACCTACTTTAATTCAAGATGTTCACCTTTTAGAGAAATTAGCCCATTTTAACCGAGAGCGAGTTCCTGAACGCGTCGTACACGCAAAAGGCGCCGGTGCCCACGGCTATTTTGAAGTGACAAATGATGTTTCAGCCTATACAAAAGCAGCTTTCCTTTCTGAAGTAGGAAAACGAACGCCTCTATTTGCTCGTTTTTCAACAGTAGCTGGTGAAAACGGGTCAGCAGATACCGTTCGCGACCCTCGCGGATTTGCTGTTAAATTTTATACAGAAGAAGGAAACTACGACTTAGTCGGAAATAATACACCTGTATTTTTCATCCGAGATGCGATTAAATTCCCTGACTTTATTCATACACAAAAACGCGATCCACGCACACATTTAAAAAACCCGACGGCCGTTTGGGATTTCTGGTCTTTATCTCCTGAATCTTTGCATCAAGTTTCTATTTTAATGTCTGACCGCGGTATCCCCGCAACTTTACGCCATATGCATGGATTTGGCAGCCACACATTTAAATGGGTTAATGCCGAAGGAGATGGCGTTTGGGTAAAATATCACTTCAAAACAGAGCAAGGCGTAAAAAATCTGTCTCCAGACGTAGCTGCAAAGCTAGCTGGTGAAAATCCAGATTATCATACTGAAGATTTATTTAATGCCATTGAAAAAGGCGATTTTCCTTCATGGAAGCTGTACGTTCAGATTATGCCATTAGAAGATGCTGATACGTATCGCTTTGATCCGTTTGACGTAACAAAGGTTTGGTCACAAAAAGACTACCCGTTAATTGAAGTAGGTCGCATGATCTTAGACCGCAATCCAGAAAATTATTTTGCCGAAGTGGAGCAAGCTACATTCTCACCTGGAACGCTTGTGCCGGGAATTGACGTATCACCTGATAAAATGCTGCAAGGTCGACTATTCGCATACAGCGATGCACATCGCTACCGCGTGGGTGCTAACCATCAAGCGCTACCGATTAACCGTCCGCGCAGCGAAGTAAATAACTATCAGCGTGACGGCCAAATGCGCTTTGACGATAACGGCGGCCGTTCTGTTTATTATGAGCCAAACAGCTTTGGCGGCCCGACAGAATCACAGGAAAACAAACAAGCAGCATACCCTGTTTCAGGCGTTGCCGATAGTGTTGCATATGATCATAACGACCATTACACGCAAGCAGGTGACTTATACCGCCTTCTAAGCAAAGACGAGCGTACACGACTAGTTGCAAACATCGTTGAAGCTATGAAACCTGTAGAAAAAGAAGAGATTAAACTGCGTCAAATTCAACACTTCTACAAAGCGGATCCAGAGTATGGAACACGCATTGCAGACGGTTTAGGATTATCTGTTCCGCAGCAAGTAAAATAAATTTATCCGTTTTCTAAATGAAAAAGTAAGAGTATTTTTCTCATTTTAGATTATCATTTATTCTCAATTAGTTTAACATTTTATCACTAAATAAGTATCCATATTTTATGGATACTTATTTAAATTCTTGTAAAAAGAGGAAGGGATGAAGAAATGATTAGACAAGAAATAAGATGTAATCAGTGTGATAGAGAAATAAAAGTACTAAAACACAGTACGCTTTGCGGTTGCGGAATAAAATTACGAACGCTAAAAAAAGAGAAGCAACCAGCATAATGAGGTTGCTTCTCTTTTTTACTAGATATGCTGTTTATATTCACTGACATTAAAGAGTAATCGTTACTTTAAATAAATCTCCGTCAATTTCAATATTCAGTTCTCCTCCGTGCAAATCAATAATTGACTTAGCAATAGCTAACCCAAGTCCGGAGCCATCGGTTTGTCTTGAAGTGTCCCCTCTTTTAAATCGTTCAAACAGCTCATCTGCCTGCTCATTTAGTTCATATTTACTTACATTTTTAAAGGTTAGTTTCACTTGTTCGTTTATTTCTTGAACAGAAATATAGACACGCGTTTGTTCAAGTGAATATTTCAATATATTCTCTATCAAATTGTCAAATACTCTCCATAATTTTTGACCATCTACAGTAGCAAATATCGGCTTTTCGAGAGATTGAATACGAAATTGCAGAGTTGAATCTTCAATTGCTTCATTATATTCAGCTAAAGCCTGATGAAGAAGCTGGTTAATATCAATTTTGTCTTTATGCAATTCTACATTTCCACTTGCCATTTTTGACACTTCAAATAAATCATCAATAAGTGTCTGTAAACGTTTTGATTTACGGTCAATAATTTCAACGTAAGCATGTTGTTCGTCCGAAGTAAGATCTTGTGACTTTAGCAACGCTGTATATGTCATAATAGAAGTCAATGGTGTTCTTAAATCGTGACTGACGTTGGTAATTAACTCTGTTTTCAAGCGTTCACTTTTAACTTGAACATGCTGAGATGTTTGAATCTGCTGCTGGATATGATTTATGTTTAGCGCTGCTTGAGTCAAAGCTGATTTTCCTTTGATAGGTAACGGCTCTTTCCACTCGGCTGTGGCAATTTGATCAATTGAGATAATAATTTTATTTAAATAATTAACTCGTAGCATAAGCAGTATCAAAGTAACCACTCCTACAACACTGCCTATAGCTAAGTACAGTATGGATACTTGTTCTGCAAACATAGATCCACTAGTCAATAGAGCTGCAACAGCAAACACGGCAAACACTAAAAGCAGCACTACAACCATTATATGCATGCCAATATGTCTGATAATAAAAATAGATTGAAGAAAATAAATTACTTGATAAACACACGTTCTTTTATATTCTTCTTTTATATCATCTATTGTACGTATACGCTGAAACAGTAGAAATACTTGAAGTGCCCATAGAGAAATAGCTATAGATATTGCTATCATATAAAAGAAGAACGTAGCAACATGCTTATATGATTCTAATACAGAAGCAGGATAGCCGTTCAGAACTAGACTTAATGTAAAAAATGAGTATAAAAGAAAAACAATTATACAAATATCTAAAGGTATTTTTTTATAAACCCTCTGTACTGCAGTTTGTCTTGTTATTTCTTTTAAATGTCCAGTTATTGTTTTTTTATAAATAAAGTAACCTATTAACAGAGCTAGTATCCCTGAAAATGCATACACGAGAAACGCTACATTTTGATGATGATAATAGTTATATTCATCAAATAAAGGACTAATGAAGGTTTCTTTTTCAGGAACAGCAATTATACCCGTAAACTTCTGCTTTAAATACCAGGTTGGGATCTCTGAGTCTACCTCACTGCTTAACGATGAATTTTTATATTCATCTGCTTGGAACACAAGCGGTGATTGAGCTGAATAAGTATGTTTATACAATATATTTTTCTTTTTTACTAATTGATTAACATCTTCTTTGCCTGCGTTTTGGATGTTCGTGTATATTTTGTTTGTGTTCCTATCTTTTAAATAATACACGACGTCTTTTTTATATTGAGATAATGTTTCTTGTCGATCAAAAGCTTCGTCATATAGTTTCTTCATTTTGAGTTTTTTGTTTTTCGCTATTTCTTCTCGAACGAATTGATCATCTTGAAACTTTTTTTGAATGTTTTTAACTTCTAGATCCTGCTGCTTTATATAGGCATCTTCAACGTTTTTGCTCTTTGCCTGCTTAGCGTCTTCTATTTTTTCTTCATATTTATCGTGCACGTTTTTTATTTGTTCTGTTAATGTTCCTTCCGTATATCGATACGACTCAATCTCTTCTCCTGTTATCTTATTTGCATTAACGGTATTCTTATCTTTTTGTGTCAATTCTAAAAGGTAGAGATCATTTGTAAAACGACTTATTTGCTTTTTGAAGTCTTCTGATTTTACATAGCTGCTTTTTTGTAAATAGTTTGTTTTTAATAGATTATGCACGTTACTAATTGAAGAAATAGTTGCTCCTAAACCAAATAAAAACAAGATAATCCCTATAGCTGAAATGACGCTACTTTTCCATTTTGTATCCAAGTCCCCACACAACCTTTACATACCTCGGATTTTTTGGTTCAATCTCAATTTTTTCTCTTATTTTTCTAATGTGTACCGCTACTGTATTTTCTGCGTTGTAGCCTGGTTCATTCCATACGCGTTCATAAATATCATGTATAGAAAAAACTCTCCCTGCATTTTTCATTAATAACTCTACAATTTTATACTCAATGGGAGTCAGCTTAATGAACACCCCGTCAAGAGTGACGGACTTAGCCTCAATATCAAGTACGAGACCTCGGATATCAATCGTCTTTGTTTCCTCATATGTACCTAATGTTACATATCTTCTTAACTGTGATTTAACTCTAGCTATCAGTTCTAATGGATTAAAAGGCTTTGTCACATAATCATCTGCTCCTACCTGCAGACCGAGCACTTTATCTGCATCTTCGCTTTTAGCGCTCAGCATAATAATCGGGATATTTTTTTGTTCTCGGATTTTAAACGTCGTTGAAATGCCGTCTTGCCTTGGCATCATAATATCAAGAATAATTAAGTGAACTTTTTCTTTATTTAGTATCTCTATGGCTTCGATTCCATCTTTGGCCGTAAAGACTTTAATGCCTTCATTTTTCAAATAAATAGCAATGCCATTACGGATTTCTTGCTCATCGTCTACGACTAAAACCACATATTCGTTCATTGATTTCTCACACTCCTTTCAAAAGTATATCATGGGTCATTTCGTCTATGGATTTTATTGTAAACTGCATTTCTTAAGAAAAAGGAAGGGGAAATCTTAAGATTTTCTTAAGCTTCATATGTTGAAAAAGGTTTAAAGAATAGGGATAACAGGAACGTTAAAAGAAAAAATATAATCAATTCCTCATTTGATTCTAAAGAACTATCCGTGAGCGATTATATCTTTTTATTTAAAAGGAGGATGATTTAACTTGGAACGGAATCATACAATTATGCAATTTTTCGAATGGCATGTGCCAGCTGATGGCGAGCATTGGCAACGCCTTAAAGAGCTCGCTCCTCAACTAAAAGAACAAGGAATTGATTCCGTGTGGATTCCCCCGGTTACAAAAGGTGTTTCATCAGAGGATAATGGCTACGGCGTTTACGACTTATACGATCTTGGCGAATTTGATCAAAAAGGAACCGTTCGTACAAAGTATGGAACCAAGCAAGAGCTGCATGAAGCGATTGATGCCTGTCATAATCATGGAATTAATGTCTATGTGGATATTGTAATGAACCATAAAGCTGCAGCAGATGAAAAAGAAACGTTCCACGTCATTGAAGTGGACCCCATGAACCGAACAGAAGAAATTTCTGAACCTTTTGAAATTGAAGGGTGGACAAAGTTTACATTTGAAGGGCGCGGCGATCAATATTCTTCTTTCAAATGGAACTTTAATCATTTTAACGGCACTGATTACGATGATAAAAATGGAAAAGAAGGCGTTTTTCGTATTGCCGGAGAAAACAAAAGCTGGAACGAAAACGTGGATCAAGAGTTTGGCAACTACGATTATTTAATGTTTGCGAATATTGATTACGATCATCCTGAAGTTCGAGAAGAAATGATCAAATGGGGAAAATGGTTAGCAGACACTCTGCAGTGCGACGGTTATCGATTAGACGCCATTAAACATATTAACCACGATTTTATTAAAGAGTTTGCCCACGAATTGTCCTCTTCTCAAGAAAAGCCCTTTTATTTTGTGGGAGAGTTTTGGAATCCAGAGTTAACAGCCTGTCAGGAATTCCTAGACGTGATTGATTATCAAATCGATTTGTTTGACGTATCGCTGCACTATAAACTGCATGAAGCCTCTCAGCAAGGAAGAGATTTTGATTTAACCACGATTTTTGATGATACATTAGTCAAGACTCACCCTTTGAATGTTGTCACATTTGTAGATAACCATGACTCTCAGCCAAATGAATCTTTAGAATCTTGGGTAGAAGATTGGTTCAAACAGAGTGCTTACGCTCTAATTTTACTTCGTGAAGACGGTTATCCTTGTGTGTTTTACGGAGACTATTTTGGGATAGGCGGAGAGCACCCAATTGAAGGAAAAGAAAAAGATATTTCCGCTCTCTTGCATGTACGCTATGACAAAGCATACGGCCAGCAAGACGATTATTTTGATCACCCGAATACTATTGGATGGGTAAGGCATGGTGTAGAGGAATTTGAGAAGTCTGGATGCGCTGTGGTGATGTCAAACGGTGAAGATGGCGAAAAGAGAATGTTCGTCGGCGAACACCGAAGTGGACAAACGTGGATCGACTTCACAAACAACCGAGAGGACCAAGTTGTGATTGAAGAAGATGGCTACGGACAGTTCCCTGTAAATGGCGGCTCTGTATCCGTTTGGGCTGAAGCATAAAAAAAACAGTGGCCTGCGCCACTGTTTTTTACCATAGACCTAGCAGTTTCCACCACAAGCCGCCAATTCCAATCCAAATGATAATATGAATAATTGAAATTAAAAAGCCGAGCGACCACCATTTTTGCTGCGTTACATAGCCACTACCGAAGAACACCGGTGCCGGTCCACTTCCGTAGTGAGTTAAACAGCCAAATAAATTGCTAAAGAACGCTAAAATTAATGCTGACAGTAACGGAGGCGCACCAGCGGCCACGATGACAGATAAAAATGCTGCGTACATAGCGCTGACGTGAGCCGTGTTACTCGCAAAAAAGTAGTGAGAATAAAAATATGCAATAGCTAATACAATCAACGCCGTCATCCAAGACATATGGCTAACAGTGCCTTTCATCAGATCACTGAACCAAGGAATCATGCCTAGATCATTTAAGAAAGTTGCCATCATAACCAAAACAGCAAACCAGACTAATGTATCCCATGCTCCCTGTTCTTTTTTGATGTCCGACCAGCTTAACACTTGCGTTAAAAGCAGCGCACATAGACCAATAAAAGCAGTTGTTGTTGCATTAATATTTAAATTAGCGCCAAAAATCCACAGCACAAGAAGAAGTAAAAATACGCCAATCATGTACCATTCTTCTTTCTTTAGCGGACCCATTTCATTTAGTTTTTTTGCTGCAATTTCAGATGCTTCCGGCGTTTCTTTTAATTCTGGCGGATACAGCTTATAAATAACGAGCGGAATAACGATTAAACTAATAATTCCAGGTACGATTGCAGCCGCTGCCCAGCCAACCCATGAAATAGTCTTGCCTGTAATTTGTTCCGTCATTTTAACCGCAAGAGGATTGGCCGCCATTGCTGTTACGAACATAGCGGATGTGATCATATCTCCTTGAAACGATACTTTTGTTAAGAAAGCACCGACTCTGCGCTCCGTACCGTCGCCAGTTCTCGATCCGTATGTTTCGGATAAAGAACGAATGATTGGAAGAATAATTCCTCCAGCTCGTGCTGTATTAGACGGCATTGCAGGTGATAAAAGTAAGTCACTTACGATAAGAGAATACGATAGTCCCAACGTCTTTTTACCGAACAAACGAACGAAGATATAGGCAACCCTTGTTCCTAGACCAGTCTTAATAAAACCTCTAGAAATAAAGAATGCAATAACGATTAACCAAATCGTCGTATTTTGAAAACCGCTGAGCGATTGTTCAAGTGTTAATGTATTAGTTAATACAATAATGGTTAAAGATAAAATAGCTACACTGCCCAATGGCAATGGTTTAATGATAAGCCCTACGATAGTAGCCACAAAAATAGCGAATAAGTGCCAAGCCTTCAAATCAAGTCCGGACGGAGGTGTAATAAACCATAAAATAAGTCCGATTGCCAGACAAATTAATAAAGGAATAAATTTCACTTCGCCGGCAGGCTTTTTTGTTGTTTCAGCCATAATCTTTCTCCTTTCATGTTTTTAAATAATAGTAATAGTATGCTCTTTCCACTTCGTACTCAATACTTATCCCATTTAAAATAAAATAATTGTAAAAATACGTTTCGTAAGGATGATATTGTAAAATTGTGAAGTGTTGAGCATAATTCCTTTATTATTTTATCATATATATTGACAATATTTATCTCTTACCTTCATTTTATTCCCTTCAAAATAGCTTGTAAGCGTTATTTTTTTAAAAATAAATAAACTGCATGAATTCATCATGCAGCCTTGCATTTAGCGATTTACTTTTTGAATAAACACGACTTTTAAATAATTACCTGACTTAAATTCTTTTATTGTTTTAAAATCAGCTGGAAGAGCGAACTGCTCCATCATTTTGTACTGTTCTCCTTTTTCATTAAAAGCTTTTTCAATAAACGAATGGAATTTTTTCATATCAAAATTGCTTGCGTTCGTAGATGCTACAATGACACCATTTGGCTTTGTAAGAGCAATAGCTTCTTTTAATAAATCTTTGTAGTCTTTTGCCGCGCTGAACGTATGCTTTTTCGACTTGGCAAAGCTCGGCGGATCTAGCACCACAAGATCGAAGGTCATGTTCTTCTTGACCGCATATTTAAAATACTTGAAAACATCTTCTACGATAATGTCCTGTGCTTCGTGATCAATTCCATTTACACTAAATTGCTCAATTGTTTTAGCCAAGCTGCGATTGGCTAAATCGACACTTGTTGTTTTCGCAGCTCCTCCAAGAGCGGCCGCCACTGAAAATGCGCCTGTATACGAAAACATATTTAGCACGGTCTTTCCTTTTGCATATTTATCTCGAATCGTTTTACGGACGTCTCGCTGATCTAAAAAGACTCCCACCATCGCTCCGTCATTTAAGTAAACGGCAAAACGAATACCATTTTCTTTTATAATTAAAGGGAATTCACCTTTATCCCCTGCTACAAAATCATCTTCTTCAATATACTGACCCTTTACGTTAAAACGTTTTTTCTGGTACAGCCCTTTAAAGTTAGGCGCAGACTTTAAGGCTTCAATGACGTATTCTTTAAATTGATAAATTCCTTCACTATACCAACTCATGACGTAATATCCGTCATAATAATCAATAATCAAGCCGCCGATTCCGTCACCTTCACTATTAAATACGCGAAAAGCAGTTGTGTCTTCAGACGCATAAAAGTCATGACGAGATGAAATAGCTTGCTGAATTTTTCTAGCAAAAAACGCCGCGTCAATTTGCTCATTTTTCTTCTTCGTAAGAATCCATCCGTAGCCTTTGTTTTGTTTTCCATAATAGCCTTTGGCTAAAAATTGATTCTTGGGAGTGACTAAGTTAATAATAACCCCTTCTTCTTGCAGTTTATGACCATCAACAAGCGCATCTTTTTCAATGAGTGGATAACCCTTGTTCACTTTTTTAATAAAAGCTTCTTTGGCTATAACTTGTACTTCTTTTCTCATGTGTACACCCTATCTATTTAATTTATTTCATTCTAGTTCTATCCATTTTACAACAATAATCTACATTTATCTTAACATAGATAAACAGCCCCGTTTCTAGTTATAAATAGAAAAGCAGAGGATGCCTTGAAACACCCTCTGCTTGATATGAATAAAAAATGAAATGTATGTTTTATGTTTCAAGATAAAAAATTATGAGCACTCTTGCCCCGTATAAGCATCGAACTGAGTGACGTTTTTTTCTGCTAAAATACCTTTCAATTTTGCTGTACGAGCCAAAGCGCTTCTTGTCGCCTTTAGCTATGTCTTTATTGTAAGAGCGGCACATGAATGCACTGTGAAGCCCGGCTGAATGCTATCTGAACAAATTCTGAAAGATAGCTGAATAACTTCTAGTTAAACTTGTCATATAAATGTTCAACGTTCTTAACAACAGCTCAACAAATCCAGCGCTTCTCTTTATATTTCCTCAACAATCAAATGATTTAATAAGTGTATGAATACAATTTGGAGGTTATCAACCATGAAAAAACGAGTATCTCTTGGACTATCTCTCACCCTTTTAGCTTCTAGTGCCGCTTCTGCTTTTGCAGCAGAGCATCACCCAGTTCAACATCCAAAACAAATCAAAAGCGTCGAGTTTCAGCCAATGAAAGCACCTACTACGATTGAAAATATGATTAAAACGTATACAGAGGCATCTGTAAAAGTAACGTATAAAGATGGAAGCGTTGAAGAAACGCCGCTTAACTATAACCAGCTCTTTCTTTCAAAAGATAAAATTGTCGATAATAAAGGGGAATTAATCGCCGCAGGTACACCGATCGATGCAAACGGGGATCCGATTATTGACCGAAGCGTTCCTGATAAGCCATCACCGTACGTATCAGACGCACCGGATTCAAACAGCTTTATCACCATCAACGGTAAGTCTTATATTATTTCACATTATGAATATGAATCTGTTAATAATGCTGGAAAAGAGATTTCCGGTCTTCCCGCTTCAATGACGCTTACACAAGTTGACCGAGATGATAAAACAGGAAAATTAACGGTCAACCATGCTAAAAAAATTGATTTTTCCAATGTAAATGGTTTATGGACGCCGTGTAATGGCTCTACAACGGATTGGGGTACTCACCTTGGTTCAGAAGAATATGAGCCCGATGCACGTGCTTTTGAAGATCCTTCATCCAGCTCTTATAAAGACGTCACGAACTTCGCTAAGCTTTATTTCGGCGACACGTCAAAAGCAAATCCTTACTACTACGGCTGGATTCCAGAAATTTCAGTGGATGAAAGCGGCCATGCATCCGTCGTAAAACATTACAGCACAGGCCGTTTTTCACACGAAATGATGCAGGTACTTCCAGATAACAAAACCGCTCTTTTTGGAGACGATGGGTCTAATACCATGATGTTTATGTATGTAGCAGATAAGGAAAAAGACTTCTCAGCAGGAACTCTTTATGCGGCAAAGTTTAAACAAACGAGCACAGAAAATGGAGGTAAAGGCGACCTTCAGTGGATTAAGCTTGGCCATGCAACAGACAATGAAGTGAAAACAATAATCGACAAAGGCACAAAATTTAGTGATATTTTTGAAACAGCTGACCAGCCTAAAAAAGGATTTAAAGCTGTGAAAACCGCTGCAAGTAAAAAAGTTGAATACCTAAAAGTAAAGCCTGGTATGGAAAAAGCAGCTGCCTTTTTAGAATCACGCCGATACGGTGCAATTTTAGGTGCAACATCTGAATTCAACAAGATGGAAGGACTAACGGTTAACAAAAAAGACAAAAAAGCGTATATGGCTATTTCTTACCAAAATAGTGCCATGCTAAAAGAATCTGGCGCTGTACAAGATGATATCCAGCTTCCAAAATTAGAGTCTGGTGTGACCTACCAGCTGAACTTAGGATCGCATCAAAAAGACCAAGCAAACGGCAAGATTAACAGTCGCTACGTTCCTGCAAGCATGGAAGGGCTACTGATTGGACAAGATCTAGAAAAAGCAGATGCATACGGTAATACAGCGGACCCAAATAAAATTGCCAACCCTGACAACCTTACGTATTCAAATGACTTAAATACACTGTTTATCGGAGAAGACAGCTCACTGCATACAAACAACTTCGTATGGGCTTATAATGTAAAAACTAAAAAACTATCACGCATCCTTTCAGTTCCAGTGGGAGCAGAAGCAACAGGACTTCGTGCAGTAGAAAACATTCAAAACTCTCGCTACGTACTAAGCAACTATCAGCACCCGGGCGAGGACATCAGCGACAAAAATATTACCGCTGTTGATAAAGAAGAGCTAGCTAATGCAATGAAAGAAAGCATCGGCATTCAAGAAACTGGTGGTGTCGGATACATTTCTGGACTGCCTTCTAAGGACGGCGCTCCTTACAAAAAGCATTAATACGTAATGAAGCCACGTCTGTTGTGCAGTGACAGACGTGGTTTTTTATATAGTCGAAGTTATTTATAAAATCGTTTATCGTAATCATAATTATGGTGAATACTTTATAATATCCTTGGAGAAAGTGCCTACACACAAACCAAATGCTTTAGGATATTTATTCGCGGGTATCCGGTACATGCCTTCAAGCTTGCTTTTAATTGCTTACACCCCACTAATACTAGATATAAAAGTTGTTTCAATAAGTATTTCCAGCAAAACAAAACCACTCGTTCCCTTGCACTTTTCGTTCCATACCATTAAAGTATATATTGGTTGAAGTTTATACTGACATTCAACCTTATAAAAGAAATTACACTTTTTAATTTTGGGAAGATGTTTTCCCTAAGAGAAAGGGTTTAGATATAAGATGAAAGATAATTTTTGGCATGAGTTGCCGCGTCCGTTTTTTATTTTGGCACCGATGGAAGCTGTGACGGATGTCGTTTTTCGCCATGTTGTGACCGAAGCAGCACGACCTGACGTATTTTTTACAGAGTTTACGAATACGGAAAGCTACTGCCATCCGAAAGGAAAAGATAGCGTAAAAGGACGTTTGACGTTTACAGATGATGAACAGCCAATCGTTGCGCACATTTGGGGAGACAAGCCTGAGTACTTCCGTCAAATGAGTATCGGCATGGCTGAAATGGGATTTCGCGGCATTGATATTAATATGGGCTGCCCTGTGCAGAACGTTGCAGGAAATGGAAAAGGTTCTGGTCTGATTCGCCGTCCAGATACTGCGGCTGAGATTATCCAGGCAGCCAAAGCTGGAGGGCTTCCAGTAAGCGTAAAGACTCGTCTTGGCTATACGCAAGTTGACGAGTGGTACGACTGGCTGAAGCACATTTTAGAACAGGATATCGTGAACCTTTCTATTCACCTTCGTACGAAAAAAGAAATGAGCGATGTTGACGCGCACTGGGAGTTAATTCCGGAGATCAAGAAGCTTCGTGACGAAATTGCGCCTCATACGCTACTAACAATTAACGGTGATATTCCTGACCGCCAGAAAGGTCTTGAACTTGCTGAAAAGTATGGCGTTGATGGAATCATGATTGGACGCGGGATTTTCCATAATCCGTTTGCGTTTGAAAAAGAAAAGAAAGAGCACACAAGCGAAGAGCTATTAGAACTTCTTCGCCTGCAGCTAGATCTTCATGATAAGTATTCTGAAGAATTAGAGCCGCGCCCTTTCAAACCGCTTCGACGCTTTTTCAAAATTTACGTTCGCGGATTCCGCGGTGCAAGTGAATTAAGAAATCTACTCATGAGCACGGAAACAACTGACGAAGTGCGTGCGTTGCTTGATGAGTTTAAAGACAGAGCTGGAGTGAAAGAAGACGAAGGTTTTTCTGTTTCTTAAATAAGATCTCGTTTGCTTAAACTCAATTGTTCTAACATTTTATCGGAGAGAAGAACCTCTTGTTCTTTTTTATAGACGTATGCTATTTATCCACATATGATAAAAGCTGAGGCAGAAGGTTTTACATTTCCTTCTGCCTCAGCTTTTAATGAAAAAATATCCACACGATCTATTTATGATAAGGTTCATTTCGAATAATACGAAAAGCTCGGTAAATCTGTTCTACTAATACTAGGCGCATAAGCTGATGAGGAAACGTCATCTTTGAAAAAGAAAGGGCTGCGTTTGAGCGTTTCATTACTTCGCTGCTTAAACCAAGCGACCCGCCAATGACAAACGCTACTTTGCTTTTTCCGTAGGTAGCTAATGAATCAATTTCTTTTGCGAGTTCCTCGGAAGACTTTTGTTTTCCGTTAATAGCTAATGCGATCACATAAGTATCGTCTGAGATTTTCGCTAAGATGCGCTCTCCTTCTTTTTGTTTTACCTGTTCCATTTCAGATTCACTTAAGTTTTCTGGCGCTTTTTCATCTGCAAGCTCAATAATTTCTACTTTTGCATAGCTTGATAAACGCTTTAAATATTCTTGAATGCCTTGTTTTAAGTATTTTTCTTTTAGCTTTCCAATGGTTATAATAGAGATATTCACAGGCTATTCTCCTCTCCTTTATCTCTTATCCACAGATATTATCCACATATCCACATGCTGTATCCACATTTTGTATAAGAATATCAGTTCCCTACTACATATACAGCTTCATTGTCACAATATTCACAGCTTTTTTTGTCAGTGGAATTTTCTATTTTTTCAAAAACCGGCGCTAGCTCAATCTCATCTACCATTACATCCAGCGCTAGTTCTGTATGTTCTAAACAGCAATATATCTTCATGTATTTATCTTCCTTTCTCTATTCTTTTCATTAAAAAACCACAGGAGTTTATCCCCTGTGGATAACTTTTCTTTCACTTCATTTGACGCGTTAATTTTACTTCTGTGGATTTCTTTTTGCCGTCTCGATAGAACGTTACGTTCATTTTATCGCCAATTTCTTTTTCAATGTAGAGGTGTTTGCGAAGTGTCGCAATGTCCCTTACTTTGCTGTGATCTAACTCAACAATCACATCATATTCCTTTAATCCGGCTTTAGCGGCTGGCGAACCTGGCTCAACTTTTAGAACAGCGACTCCGTTTACTACATCATGCGGTAACTTAAGGGTTTCTTTTAAATGATACCCTGATACCTCACTTAATGATAGTGTACTAACTCCAAGATATGGACGTCTGACTTCACCATATCGTTCTAAGTCATTAATAATGGGTCTAGCCATGTTGATTGGAATCGCAAGACCAATGCCTTCTACTGCTTCTTGGGCAATTTTCATGGAATTAATACCGATTAATTCACCATCAATATTAACAAGAGCACCCCCGCTATTACCAGGGTTAATGGCGGCATCTGTTTGAATAACTTCTGATTGCCAATCAGGATTTCCATCGCCATTCAAATCTTGAGGAATGACACGGTTAACCCCTGAGACAACTCCTTGTGTAACGGAGCCAGAAAATTGAAGGCCTAGCGGGTTTCCGATCGCAATCACTGGTTCACCAGCTTTAAGCTTATCAGAATTTCCGAAGGTAGCGACTTTTGTCACGTGGCCTGCGTCAATTTCAAGAACTGCTAAGTCCATTAAATCATCGCTGCCAAGAATTTTAGCCGATACTCTTGTACCGTTACTGAAGCTCACTTCAATTTCGTTAGCGCCTTTAATGACATGATAGTTTGTCACAATATAAGCTTTATTGCCTTGCTTTTTGTAAATAACACCTGAGCCCGTCCCGGCATCAGTTCGTTCATCATTCCAAAAGCTTTCAGAGTTCTGAATGTTTACAACTCCTACAACTGCTGCATTGACTTCAGAAACAGCTTTTGTGACGGCCGTAGTGACGTCAAGAGATACTGATTTTTGAATGGTAGACCCTGTTTGTTCATCTCCATTTTCATCATCCATCCATCCGTATGGCAAAATCCCGTTCCTCACCAAGGCTGGCATAAGAAGCAGTACAATAAGTGCACCTATAATAGCTCCAATCAGAGCAGAAGCGAAATATCCTCTGCGGCGTTTAGGCGGCCGACTATTTGGCTCTTGGCCTTCATCATAATGTTCCACACTATCACCGAACCCTTCATTTATCATCGTGAATGTCTGCATTCACGTACTAAATGAAGTTATTTTTCGCTTCCTTTCTAGAGACTATACATAAACAATATCAGTTGGTCTTTTTGGATCTGTATCACATAGGAGAATATTGTCCTCTACACTGATGTCTTTCTGTTGTAACACTTGCGCAACAGACATGCGGGCAATTTCCTTCATGTTATTGTCTTGACTCAAATGCGCTAAGTAAATGCGTTTGGTTTGATCTCCAATCACATCTGCCATTGCAAGAGCCGCGTCTTCATTTGATACATGTCCCACGTCGCTTAGAATTCGTCTTTTAATGCTCCAAGGGTAGCGCCCCATTCTCAGCATTTCAACGTCATGATTGCTTTCAAATACGTACATATCGCTATTTTTAATCGTACCTTTCATGCGGTCACTTACATAGCCGGTATCCGTAATAAGGGTTAATTTTTTAGGTCCTTGATGAAAGACATAAAACATAGGCTCTGCAGCATCATGCGAAACGCCAAAAGACTCCACTTCCAATTGACCAAACGATTTCGTTTGGCCAATTTCAAAGTGAAACTTCTGTTCCGTATCAATGTTGCCGATCAAGCCATCCATTGCGTTCCACGTTTTTTCATTTGCGAAAATAGGGAGCTTATATTTACGTGCCAGAACACCTAGTCCTTTAATATGGTCACTATGTTCATGAGTCACTAAAATTCCTGATAAATCTGGGATATTGCGATTTACTTGTTGAAATAGAGCTTCCATTTGTTTTCCGCTCAGCCCTGCATCAACTAGTAAGGAATGTTCTCCATCACTTACTAAAATCGCATTTCCTGTGCTCCCACTCGCTAGCACGCTGAAATGCAGGCTCATTTATCTCACTCCAAATACTTATTTATTTCCTTTTTTAATAATCTGCCCTTCAAAGGCATTTACAAAATAACTCGTATCTCCATTTACAATAACATGCCAAGTTGGTGCTAAAACTTGAGAATTTAGTAGCGGCAGATCAAACGTATAGTACCCAAACTCTACTTTTGTTACAGAATCTTTCTTTTTCAATTCACCCTTCAAAAACAAATTTTCTAATGCTTTTAAAGGCGTTAAAACATCCTGCTCATCATCTAACGTTTTCACAGAACCTAGCATTGTTTGTTCATACGAAATAATTTCACCTTTATCATTTAAATGAGCAATAATCATGCCATTTTCATTATCAAAGATTTTATGCTTCTTATATTGTTGAAAGAATGTAACTGTTTTTTTCTCTTTATTAACATTCCATAGCTCATAATCTTTACCCGAGAGCACATACCGTTTTAGAAATTGACTTAGCTTTGCTTCGGGACTTTTTTCAGGTACTGAAAAAGGTTTGTCTAGTACACTTCGAATTGTTTTTTCCTCAAGCAGCGCTGCTTTTTGCTCTTTCAGCTTTTTCAAGTCTTCTTCTTTAAACAGCTTACTTTTAGCATTTAGCGATGAAGCTTCTTTCACATCTATAGGTAAATGTTTATATTCAATGCCTTCACTCGTTAATTGTTCTTCAACGCTCGACTCTACAAATAGAGAGTACTGATCTTCTTGATGAGTCTTAAAAATCTGATAGCCTAAGTAAATATTAAGGATCAAGAAAGTGAAAATAAAGATGGTTTTTGTTCTATTCCAATCCATCGTTATCGCCTCCTTCGGTCGGCGGTGCAATTCGATACCACTTACTATTATAATAATAGAACCAAGAAGGAACGAGTTTGACAGAGTTAGAATTAAACTCAACCGTCTTTTCACCGGTTTTTGGCTGCTGGGAGACTTCTTCTAGCTGATAGCCTATTGAAATATCTTTTAACAGATTCGGGTCAAAGTTTTGGTGTTTTTCAATTAATTGAATCACCTTTTGAGATGACTGCAGCTTTTCTACACTCGAATCCTGTACTCTCACAAAACGATAAAGAGGACGACGGTAATTTAAAATCTCCGCATTTCCCCATCTTTGATATATTTCAGTCATTCCCTGATTGCTGTACACTGGATAGTTATCTTTATAATAACGATAGCTAATTTCTTTTGTAATACGATTCCAGCTGTTGAACCTGTAATTAGATTCCGTCCAGCCGCCGTGGTCATTAACGAAGCTAAAGCTGCGGTTTATTAAATTATAATCTTCCATTACTTCGGTCGTGGAATTTACAAGATTCACATATTCCATCACATCTGTCTTCGTATTAACATTAATCACTTTTGTACCTTCGGTGTAGACATCTCGGTTTGTAGACGTTTCTTTCCGTGCATAGTCTGGGTTGTTAAAAAGCGCTTCCTTATATTTTTCAATATCTAAATGCCTCATGCTCGTATAGTAGACTTCACTATTCATCGTGATATTGTTTTCCGGAAGGAAGATATACCGATTTTTGTTTTCTTTATATACAAAGCTCGGGGCATACGTACGTTTCATCTTATCTTCTAATTCTTTGATATCATCTTTGGCCAAATTCTTGACTGTAACCGAATAAATCTTTTTTTGCTCATAATTCACAAGATACACACTCACGAAAAAGGAAGGTGTACGCTTAATTTTAATGAGTACACGGTCAAATGTTTGATTAGGCAAAGACGTTTGAGAAAATGAAAAAAGCTGTTGAAATGTTTTCAAAGGCAGCGCGTCTGGATACAACACTTCAATAGAATTACTTCCATGGACATAATTTAAAAATCCATCAGGAGAAATAGCATCCGAAACGTCCGTCACATTCGAAAATTTCCACTTTTTCATTTCATTTACCCATTTGTTTACATCATCTTCGTCGTGAGACATGTAGTGATTATCGTTTCGATGATAGAGAACTTCTGTTGGAAGAATATGATCTTCTATTTTACTTTTTGAACTGACTTCAACTTCCTGCAAATGTTGATTTTTTGAAATGACCTTATAAGAAGGCTGATACGTCCATATATGATACGTCATAATTAAACTGGAAGCGACGAGAACAACTAAGATGGCCGTTTTGATATGTTCATACCTCATTCCCATTCGTCATCATTCTCACTTTCAATAGGAAGAGTAAAGTAAATCGTTGTTCCTTTTCCTTCCTGACTATCTGCCCAAATACGTCCATCATGTGCTTCAATAATTTCCTTGGCAATAGCAAGCCCTAATCCTGTTCCGCCTAATTTACGCGTTCGTGCTTTGTCTACACGATAGAAGCGTTCGAAAATTTTAGCTAAATTTGATTTTGGAATTCCCATACCTTGGTCTTTAATGCTCACAACAATTTCATGCGTATGCTGAGCAATTGAAAATGTAATGGTTCCGCCTTCAGGTGAATATTTTATTGCATTGGAAATAATGTTATCTAATACTTGTGTAATTTTATCTTGATCGATAGCGACATAGATTGCTTCATTTGGCAAGTCGCGCACGAACGAAATACCTTGTTCAATTGTCATTTCAAAGCGATCAATGATGTAATGATAAAACTTCACAAAATTGATTGGGTCACGACTAAATCGGTAGTCTTGGCTATCTAGCTTAGATAATTGAAGCAAGTCGTTAACGAGACGAATCATTCGTTCTGTTTCCGTTTGCGTTACATTTAAAAATGTTGGAGCTAAGTCCTTATCTTCCCATGCTCCTTCTGCAAGCGCATCTAAATAACTGCGCATCGTTGTTAACGGCGTACGCAATTCATGTGAAACATTCGCTACGAATTCTCGGCGATCTTGATCAATTTTCTCCTGCTCTGTAATATCATGCAAGACAATGATAATTCCGTTAATAAAACCGGTCTCTTTTTGAATAGCGGAAATGGTAGCTCTTAAAATAAAAGGATCCGATTTTGTACTAAAGTCCAAAATTAATGACTCTTGATTAGCGAGCAAGCTTTCAAACGTATGCGTTTCTTCAAGATCTAATAGGGAAACAACTGGGTCAGATAAAACCGTTTCACGTGAAACATTTAGCATAGCTGCGGCTGGATCATTAATTAAAATTACTCTTCCCTTTCGATCCGTCGCAATAACGCCGTCCGTCATATGAGCTAATACTGAACTAAGCTTACGGCGCTCCCCTTCTGTAGTTGCCTGTGCTTCTTGAAGCTTTCTTGTTAAGTTGTTGAATGTGAGAGCTAGCTGACCAATCTCATCATACCCGTATACCTTAGCTTTTCTCGTAAAATTCCCTTTGGCCATCTCAAGTGCTTGTTTTCTCATTTCAGACATTGGACGAGTAATCGTCTGAGCTAAAAACACGCCTAAAATAGCTGTAATAAAAAGAGCAATTACCGTCCCTGCTTTAAAGATCTGATTGATATTACTCATTTGATCGTAAACAGGCTCCATGGAAGCTGTTAAGTAAATAGCACCTAAGATTTCTTCGCTAGACTGAACTTTTCCATTTTTATTAGTTGAATTTGATTGACTGGCACCTACTTTATCCTGTAAACGAATAGGCTGTATCATAACTCTGATTCGCTGTCCGCTTTGATCAACAAATACATTATCAGAGTTTGTTCCTGCTAACAACGCATTTGTAATCGCTAAATCATTAGTCTTTTTACCTATGATCTGTTGAGGATTTGAGTTCGATGTAGCAATGATTCTTCTATTTTGGTCAATGACTCTTACTTCAGAGATGTCATTCATATCATTTGAAGCTAAATTGGGTCTTGAAGCAAAATCTCGTAAAATAGTCTTTAAGTCTTCCTCAAGAGTGGGTGAATCATCATCACGATTTTTCACCATTTCTTGTCCAATATTATACGTCAGCAAGTCTGTCCGCTCTTGAAGAGACGTTCGAAAGTTGTTAACTAATTCTTTTTCTAATTGTCGTGCAAAATAGACCCCAATAATTTGCATCGCAATTAAAATGAGCAGCACATAAATCAATACAAACTTTAAATGAATAGATTGCAGGAGCCTTACTTTCTTCATCTAAAATTACTCCTGCTCTGGGCTGCGTAAATAATAGCCTACTCCACGTCTTGTTACAATCCACATTGGATGGCTTGGATTATCTTCAATTTTTTCACGTAATCTTCGAACTGTTACATCTACCGTACGCACATCACCAAAATAGTCATAACCCCATACAGTTTGAAGCAAGTGTTCACGCGTCATGACTTGTCCAATGTGCTTCGCTAAATAATGCAGCAGCTCAAATTCACGGTGAGTCAGTTCAATCGTTTCTCCGCGCTTAGACACGATATAAGCATCTGGGTGAATAACAAGTGCTCCAATCGTAATTTCATTCGTTTCGCTTTCTTCCGTTGGAACAGCTACCTGCTGATGTCTACGTAAATTAGCTTTTACACGTGCTAATAATTCACGCGTACTAAACGGCTTAGTTACATAATCATCTGCACCTAATTCTAGACCTAAAACTTTGTCAATTTCAGAGTCTTTTGCTGTTAACATGATAATTGGCATATCATATTTTTTGCGCACTTCTCGGCAAACTTCCATTCCATCTTTCTGAGGAAGCATAATATCTAATAAAATCATTTCAGGCTGTACTTCTTCCACTTTTTCAAGTGCTTCTACGCCATCATAAGCACAAAATACTTCGTAACCTTCTTTTTGCAAATTAAACTTTAAAATATCTGCAATCGGCTTTTCGTCATCTACGACTAAAATACGTTTATCCATGATCATCGTTCTCCTTTATTAGTTGAAGCAAAATATAAAAGATAGTATTCATACTGTTTGAATACCGTAGTTTTATTATACTTGATAACCCTTGAAACGTCACAAGTTCATCCTCTACTATACATGAAGATATATGATTTTCAACCATCTCTAAATACAAAAGTAATATATTACCACAAAAGAGATACAAAGCAAATAACGTTTTCTTTTAAATGTAAATAAAAGAAAAAAGCATGACTTTAAATAAAGTCATGCTTTTTGATGGCTCGGGACGGAATCGAACCGCCGACACAAGGATTTTCAGTCCTTTGCTCTACCAACTGAGCTACCGAGCCAAAATGGCGGTCCCGACGGGAATCGAACCCGCGATCTCCTGCGTGACAGGCAGGCATGTTAACCGCTACACCACGGGACCTCAGTCTATATGCTATGTATTAAAAATATTAAAAATGACCCGTACGGGATTCGAACCCGTGTTACCGCCGTGAAAGGGCGGTGTCTTAACCGCTTGACCAACGGGCCACGTTGTAACAAAAGTGAGCCATGAAGGACTCGAACCTTCGACCCTCTGATTAAAAGTCAGATGCTCTACCAACTGAGCTAATGGCTCATGTTATATCTCTTAGCGACGCTTATTATAATAACATGATATTTCATATGAATGCAATAGTTTTTTTAAAACTTTCTTTTTATTATTGAGCTTTTTTAAAAAATCTTGTTAACAAAGCACCAATTATAAATAAAAAAGGTTAGCTCACGAGGAGCTAACCTTTTTTATTTAGCTATATACACCACGTAATACATTTGTTTGTGTACGATCTGGACCTACAGAGAAAATAGATAAAGGAATACCTGTTAATTGAGACACGCGCTCTAAGTAGTGGCGAGCGTTATCAGGTAACTCATCTAATGTTTTCACACCCGTAATATCTTCTGTCCAACCTGGAAGCTCTTCATATACAGGTTCGCATTCTGCAAGTGTTTTTAAGCTAGCAGGGAATTCTTCCATAACTTCCCCTTTATAACGGTAAGCTACGCAAATCTTTAATGTCTCAATTCCCGTTAATACATCAATTGAGTTTAAAGATAAATCTGTGATTCCGCTAACGCGACGAGCATGACGTACAACTACACTGTCGAACCAACCTACACGGCGAGGACGACCAGTTGTTGTACCATATTCACGTCCTACTTCACGGATTTGATCACCGATTTCGTTTGTTAATTCAGTTGGGAAAGGACCGTCACCAACACGAGTTGTATATGCTTTTGATACACCTACAACGTGTTTGATTTTAGATGGACCTACACCAGAACCAATTGTTACTCCACCCGCTACTGGGTTTGAAGATGTAACAAATGGATATGTTCCTTGGTCGATATCTAACATAACACCTTGTGCGCCTTCAAATAGTACACGACGTCCTTCGTCTAACGCATCATTTAATACTACTGATGTATCAACAACATATTTTGCAACTTGTTGACCATACTCATAGTACTCATCTAAAATTTCTTCTAATGTAAAGCCTTCTACTTCATACATTTTTTCAAGAAGGCGGTTCTTTTCAGCTAAGTTTTGTGTTAATTTTGCTTCAAATACTTCACGGTCTAGTAAATCGGCAATTCGAATACCAACACGTGCTGCTTTATCCATATAAGCTGGTCCAATACCTTTTTTCGTTGTACCAATCTTATTTTCACCTTTACGTTCTTCTTCAACTTCATCTAATTTTAAATGATATGGAAGAATCACATGAGCTCGGTTACTAATACGTAAGTTTTCTGTTGTTACACCGCGATCATGTAAGTATTTTAATTCTTGAACAAGCGCTTTTGGATCGACAACCATACCGTTTCCAATTACACACGTTTTGTCATTATAAAAAATACCTGAAGGAATTAAATGTAACTTATAAGTTTCACCATTAAACTTAATTGTGTGACCTGCATTGTTCCCACCTTGGTAACGTGCAATCACTTCTGCATTTTCTGATAGGAAGTCTGTAATCTTCCCTTTTCCTTCATCTCCCCATTGTGTTCCTACTACAACGACTGAAGACATATCTTAAGCACCTCCGCTTAGTAAGCAACAGCTCACTACGACATAATTTAACCATGGATAAGTGTATCAATTTATCACACTAAAGTCAATTAAATCCGAACGATTTAACAAAAGTTATTACAAATATATCGTATTTTGCGGAACGAATACGATAACAATAAAATAAAACCTCTCATATTGAGAGGTTTTATGCACCAGGCGGCACTCCTGCGTCATCAAAGCGCCGCTCGAGATTAACGAATTTATTGTACTCTTTTACAAAGGCAAGCTGTACGGTTCCAACTGGACCGTTACGCTGCTTGGCTATAATAATCTCGATAATATTTTGATTTTCTGTATCTTTTTCATAATAGTCTTCACGATATAAGAAAGCTACGATATCGGCATCCTGCTCAATACTTCCGGATTCACGGATATCAGACATCATTGGCCGCTTATCTTGTCTTTGCTCTACTCCACGGGAAAGCTGTGATAAGGCGATAACAGGAACTTCTAATTCACGAGCTAAAGCTTTTAACGCACGAGAAATTTCAGATACTTCCTGCTGTCGGTTTTCTCCGCTTCGTCCATTTCCTTGAATGAGCTGTAAGTAGTCAATTAAAATCATCCCAAGCCCGCCTTCTTGTTTCAAGCGACGGCACTTAGAACGGATTTCACCTACACGAATACCCGGTGTATCATCAATATAAATCCCTGCATTGGACAAAGATCCCATTGCCATCGTGAGCTTTCCCCAGTCATCAGCTGTAAGCGAACCTGTACGCAGCCTTTGTGCATCAATATTTCCTTCGGCACACAGCATCCTCATAACAAGCTGCTGAGCCCCCATCTCTAAACTGAAGATGGCTACGTTCTCATCCGTTTTCGTTGCAACGTTTTGCGCAATATTTAAGGCAAAAGCCGTTTTACCTACCGATGGTCGGGCCGCTACAATGATTAAATCATTTCGCTGGAACCCTGCTGTCATTCTATCTAAATCACTAAACCCGGTTGGGATACCTGTAATGTCACCTTTTCGATTGTGAAGAACTTCGATATCATCGTACGTTTGTACAAGTACATCTTTGATATTTTGAAACACACCGCTGTTTTTACGCTGTGCTACTTCTAAAATGTTTTTTTCCGCTTCATTTAATAAAACTTCCACTTCGTCTTCCCTTGCATATCCTTCTGAAGCAATATGCGTTGCAGTACGAATTAAACGGCGTAAAATCGACTTTTCTTCTACGATTTTACCGTAATACTCTACATTTGCAGCCGTTGGAACAGAGTTAGCTAAATCACTTAAATACGATACGCCGCCAACTTCTTCTAGGATTTTTTGGTCAGCTAATTCAGACGTTACCGTTACCAAATCAACCGGTTCACCTTGGTCAGAAAGTTTCAGCATACATGTAAAGATTTTCTGGTGCGATGCCCGGTAAAAATCTTCAGGTATTAGCAGTTCAGATGCTAAGGTTAAAGAAGAAGGCTCTAAGAAAATGGCCCCTAATAGCGCTTGCTCTGCTTCAATATTCTGAGGCGGAAGACGATCAGCAAAAAGATCACTCATATTTCTATGCCCCTCTTATATTCTTTCAGTATTTTCTTTCATCATAAATGTTGGCGCGAACAAATACAAGTCCGCGCCAACCCTTTATATTATTTACTTATTTCTCAATCTTACGTTTATTTTTGTTCAGTCACGTGTACCTTTACCGTAGCCGTTACTTCCGGATGTAATTTAACCGGTACATTTGTGTAGCCTAATGCGCGAATTGCATCATTTAATTCAATTTTACGCTTATCTACTTTAATTTTGTGCTTTTTCTTTAATTCTTCAGCAATTTGTTTGCTTGTGATAGAACCGAATAAACGGCCACCTTCACCAGATTTTGCTGTTAATTCAACTGTTAGTTCTTCAAGAGTTGCTTTTAACTCTTTGTTTGCTTGAAGTTCTGCAGCTGCATCTTTTTGCTCTCTATTTTTTTGTGCTTCTAATACTTTCACATTACCGCCTGTAGCTTCAACAGCATAACCATTTTTTAATAAGAAGTTATGTGCATAACCGTCTGAAACATTTTTCACTTCACCTTTTTTGCCTTTTCCTTTTACATCTTTTAAGAAAATTACTTTCATGATTTTTTACCTCCATCTAAGTACTCATCAATTGCTTGTTTAAGCCGTTCTTCAGCTTCATCCAAACTAATGTCTTGAAGCTGAGTAGCAGCATTCGTTAAATGGCCTCCGCCTTGGAGACTTTCCATAATAACTTGTACATTGATATCTCCAAGCGATCTAGCACTAATGCCAATTAGATTATCCCGTCGCTTAGAAATAACAAACGAAGCAACCACTCCGCTGATTGAAAGCAGCGTATCTGCAGCCTGCGCAATTAACACTTGATCATACATTTTGTTTGGTTCAGCTCGTGAAATAGCAATACCTGCTGTATAAATCTCTGCATGTTCAATAAAGCGTGCTCGCTGTACATATTGCGTGATATCTTCTTTTAAAAACTTTTGAACAAGAACCGTATCTGCGCCTTGAGAACGTAAAAAGGACGCTGCATCAAACGTACGAGATCCCGTGCGTAATGTAAAGCTTTTTGTATCGACAATAATACCGGCTAAAAGTGCTGTTGCTTCTAGCATATCAATTTTAAATCGTTTTGGCTGGTATTCAAGAAGCTCAGTAACGAGTTCTGCTGTCGAGGAAGCATATGGCTCCATATAGACAAGAAGAGGATCTTCGATAAAGTCTTCTCCTCGTCTATGATGATCAATGACCACGACATTTTCAATACGATTTAATAACCTTTCTTCAATAACGAGCGACGGCTTATGCGTATCTACTACTACTAAAAGAGTATCATCACTCACAAGATTTAAGGCTTCTTCAGGCGTAATAAATCGTTCCCACAGGCCTTCTTTCTTTTTAATCTCTTCTAGCATTCGCTGAACACCTGTATCAATATGATCAGGATCTAATACGATAAAACCGTCTTTCTGATTGACTTGCGCTACTTTTAATATCCCAATAGCAGCTCCTACAGCATCCATATCCGGATACTTATGACCCATGATAATCACTTTTCCACTCTCTGTAATGAGCTCTTTTAACGCGTGAGAAATAACCCTTGCACGCACGCGCGTCCGTTTTTCCATTGGGTTTGTCTTGCCCCCAAAGAATTTCACTTTTCCATTCGGCTGTTTAATTGCTACTTGATCTCCACCTCGACCTAAGGCCAAATCCAAACTAGATTGAGCTAAAGCACCCAGCTCAGGTAAATCAGCAGCACCAGCTCCGATACCAATGCTCAATGTAAGCGGTATATTTTGTTTAGACGTCTCTTCTCGAACTTGGTCTAAGATAGAAAATTTGCTTCGCTCTAAATGAATTAAGATTTGTTCATTCATAATCGCAATAAATTTCTCGGAAGACGTACGTTTAATAAAAATACCGTATTCTTGAGCCCAACTATTTAACATAGAGGTTACTTGGCTATTCAAGTTACTTTTAACTTGATCATCCATTCCTTGCGTTAGTTCATCATAATTATCTAAAAAGATAATACCTAAACTTGTTCGTTCTTCTTCATACAATTTTTCGATTTCTATTTGCTCTGTAATATCAAAGAAGTACAGTAAGCGCTCGTCTCGTTTAATCACCACTTTAAATTTCCGATCATGCAACGTGACAACTTCTGTTTCCACTTCTTGTTTGATCAGTGGAATAATACTTTCGGCTACATCGTATAATGATCTTCCCACTAGTGTGTCTTCACCGAGACAAGATGCTAGAAAAGGATTGGTCCATTCAATTTGATATTCATCATTAAACAGCATAATCCCAATCGGCATTTCCATTAATGCCTCTTCGCCTACTTTTTTCAGCCGATGAGACAGCATTGAAATATAGGTTTCAAACTCATCGGACAGCATTCGCTCCATTCTCATGTATAGAAAAAGACAGGCTAATAGTAATATAAAGCCTATCATTCCTATGATCCAATTATGATAGGTCACGATACCTACTAAAATCAGAGCTATACTATACAATGAGTAAAATGGATAGCGAATGACGTTCTTTTTTGTAAAGACAGGCATCCATTTCAGCTCCTACTTTTTTAAGTTCCACAATATCTACTTTTTTGTGTCTAATTGTTTTCTTAAATTAAATCCTAAATCAATTATACCTAAGATGCGCACAATTTGAAGGATAATTGGAATAATTAATGCTAAAATTGTTACAACAATTGGAATTGCTTTGGCATACCCTTTTTGATGTGAGAAATAGAAAATAAAAGAGATCCCTTGTAACACGACTAGCATTTGCAGTCCCATCACGATGTTGATAATAGCTACGTACATAAATGTACCTTGTTCAATATTAAAAGATGGGAAGGATAAAATTAATGCAATCAAATAATACCATAGAATACTTTTAGGAAGTTTAAATTCACGAAAAGGCGGGAATGCTTGCACCTCATAACCTGTTCTTTTAAGAATAGGTGTAGCAATAAGCTGAGAGAAAAAGGCCAGAATAACTCCACCCATAACAATTAATAGAGGCAACAGATTTTTAAACATATCAAATGCATCTCTCATTTGGTCAATTTGAGATTCCTTAACGTCTTGTCCTAAACTTTTCATCATTTCAATACTTTGATTAATCGATTGATCTAAAGCATTATTTATTTGCTCCATTAGATTAACATTAAAAACGATGTTTGCTCCTACGAACAATAAAAGTAAACCTAAACTAAATGCAACCGTGCCGCCTAGTAAAATGGTATACCTTTTTTGTTTTTGTCGGTAAAGCATTCCTATTGCTAATCCACCAATACCAAATACAAATGTAAAAGGAAGGGTCAACACATTTCCAAATAACAAAGTCAATAACAACCCTACTACTAAAAATAATATTGCCTTTTTCCACCCATGACGAACGGTATACACAATAAATGGAACAGCTAGCGCTAGTTGAAAAATGGTTCCCACAACAGGTATGTATAGTGAAAAAAGCAACAGCGCCACAAACAGCGCTAAAAGAGCTGCTCCTTCTGTAATATATCGAATTCCTTTCACAACTTCACCTCGTTGATATAGACTATTATTTATTTTATCGATTCAATTCATAAGAAGCAACTATTTGACAAAAGAGCACCTATGTAATGTAAAAAGAGGCAGTAAGGGAATCCTTACTGCCTCTTTTTACACCGTTCATTATTCACCAGAAACATATGGTAATAATGCCATTTGACGAGCGCGTTTGATAGCGATCGTTAATTTACGTTGGTATTTAGCGCTTGTTCCAGTTACACGACGAGGTAAAATTTTACCACGCTCTGAAACGAATTTTTTAAGCATATCTACATCTTTGTAATCGATGTGAGTGATGCCGTTTGCTGTGAAGAAACAAACTTTACGACGTCTGTTGCGTCCACCTTTACGTCCACCTGCCATTTTGATACGCCTCCTTCCGCTTAAAAGTTTCTATAAAATTTTATACTCCGGATAATCTACTGCGAATTAAAACGGTAAATCGTCATCTGAAATGTCAATTGTCTCGCCATTATTTGCAAATGGATCATCATCAACGCGAGTATAACCTTGATTACCTGAGTTACGGTTCTGATTATCTCCAAATGGAGAGCCTTGTCCAGATCCTCCAGTGTTAGCAAAGTTACTGCGTTGCGTATCCCCACCGCCACTTTTCGGCTCTAAAAATTGCACACTTTCCGCTACAACTTCCGTTACGTATACGCGACGACCGTCTTGTCCTTCGTAACTGCGAGATTGTAGTCGACCATCAACACCAGCTAAACTTCCTTTTTTAAGGAAATTGGCTGCATTTTCAGCCTGACGACGCCATACAACACAGTTGATGAAGTCAGCTTCACGTTCACCTTGCTGATTTGTAAATGTGCGGTTTACCGCTAAAGTGAATGTTGCAACCGCTGCTCCACTCGGGGTATAACGTAATTCAGGATCTTTGGTTAAGCGTCCTACGAGAATTACGCGATTCATCATCAGAACCACTCCTTAAGGAAATAAAACCCAATTTATTTAAACGTTTAATTATGCTTCTTGTTTAACAACGATATGACGGATAATGTCTTCGTTGATTTTCGCAAGACGATCAAATTCAGAAACTGCTTCTGAATTAGCCGCCACGTCAAGAATCATGTAGTAACCGTCACGGAAATCATTGATTTCGTATGCTAAACGACGTTTACCCCATTCTTTAACATTTGCGATTTCAGCACCATTATCAGTTAATACGCCGTTAAAGCGCTCAACTAATGCTTTCTTTGCTTCGTCATCAATGCTTGGACGGATGATGTACATTACTTCATACTTTCTCATCACTGTCACCTCCTTTTGGTCTAACGGCCCGAAATGGGCAAGGAGCAATAAAATATTACTCACGAATTAAAATTATAGCACACTACCATAGGCAAAGCAATACGCATTGCGGGCTGTTTCGTAAATATATGCTAATATTTTAGCCAACGACAAAAGCCGAAAGAAGATATCTCCTTTCGGCTTTTAATCTTATACGTTAAAGCGGAAATGCATAACGTCTCCGTCTTTTACGATGTATTCTTTTCCTTCTAAACGTACTTTTCCAGCTTCACGAGCTGCTCCCATTGTTTTGGCAGCTAATAAATCCTCATATGACACCGTTTCTGCGCGAATAAATCCGCGTTCAAAATCTGTATGAATAATACCTGCACACTCAGGAGCTTTCATACCTTGTGTAAACGTCCATGCGCGTACTTCTTGCTCACCAGCTGTAAAGTACGTAGCTAATCCAAGTAAGTCGTACGCTGCACGTACAAGCTGATCTAGACCTGACTGTTCGATGCCTAGTTCTTCAAGGAACATTGCTTTTTCTTCTCCTTCAAGCTCAGCAATTTCAGATTCAATGCGTGCACAAACAACAATCACTTCTGCACCTTCACTTGCCGCATACTCGCGCACTTTTGCTACATATTCGTTAGCAGATGCATCCGCTACTTCATCTTCAGAAACGTTTGCTACATAAAGAATAGGTTTGATCGTTAGCAAATGAAATTGTTTTACTAGTTTCATTTGCTCTTCTGTAAATGATACAGCACGAGCTGGCTGATCACTTTCAAATGCATTCTTTAGTTTCTCTAAAATTTCGTATTCATACATTGCTTCTTTATCTTTTTGTTTAGCCATCTTTTGAACACGGCCAATACGCTTCTCTACCGTTTCTAAATCTGCTAAAATCAACTCTAAATTAATTGTTTCAATATCTGAAATAGGATCTACTTTTCCTGAAACGTGCGTGATGTTTTCATCTTCAAAACAACGCACAACGTGACAAATCGCATCTACTTCTCGAATATGAGATAAGAATTTATTTCCCAGTCCTTCACCTTTACTAGCACCCTTTACGATTCCAGCGATATCTGTGAATTCAAATGCTGTTGGAATTGTTTTTTTAGGTTTTACAAGCTCTGTAAGTTTTTGAAGACGATGATCAGGTACTTCTACAATACCTACGTTAGGATCAATCGTACAGAAAGGATAGTTCGCAGATTCTGCGCCCGCTTGTGTAATTGCATTAAATAATGTTGATTTCCCAACGTTCGGAAGACCAACAATTCCAGCTGTTAAAGCCATATATTTATTCACTCCTCTTTATATATCCGAAACAAGTTAACCTGTCACAATTATAGTGAGTCAACTTTTGAAATACAAGTTTAATAAAGAACCTTTAGTAACACCGCTTTAAGATGCTTCATTTTGTCCCACCTTACAGTATAAGGCATAAACATAGAAAATGCATGAGGTTATTCCTCATGCTTTACAAGAATTTTTTTCATTTTACGTGCAAAATCACGTCTTGGAATCATTACGCTATGGCCGCAGCCTTCACATTTAATGCGGATATCCATTCCCATTCGAATGATTTTCCATTCATTTGTACCGCAAGGATGAGGTTTTTTCATTTCCACAACGTCATTTAAACCAAATTCTTTTTCCGTCATCAACTCTCTCCTCCTTATTTCCCTTTCAACGTCGACGAATGCTGTGCTTCTTCTGTACGATTATACATAACCATACGAGGAAATGGAACTTCAATGCCATGTTCATTTAGCCTTGTACGCACTTCTTTACGAATCATACGAGAAATATGGAAATGTCTCATTGGTTTTACTTCGCTTGTAATCCTCATTGTGACTTCAGTTGCATGGATATTTTGAACCCCCAGCAATTCAGGCGTTTTAACCATATCTTCATAGCGGCTTGGTAATTCTTCTAGCAGCTCTAAAATCACTTTTTCTGCTTTTTGTATGTTTTCTTCATAAGAAATGCTTACATCAACAAAAGCTACGCTGTTATGTAACGAAAAATTAGTGACCTCCACAATACTGCCATTGGGCAAGATATTAATCTCGCCTGTCCAACTCTTAATCTTTGTTGTTCGCAGACCGATTTCTTCTACAGTTCCCTCAAATGTTCCTACTCGAACATAATCCCCAACGGAGAACTGATCTTCAAAGATAATAAAAAATCCCGTAATGATGTCTTTCACTAAGTTTTGAGCACCAAACCCTACCGCGAGCCCTACGATTCCAGCCCCCGCTAGCAATCCTCGAACATCTACCGATAATGTTTCTAAAATCATAACTCCCGCAACGAAATAAATAGCATAAGAAAAAACATTCTGAAGCAAACGGACCATCGTAGCTTCTCGTCGCTCAGAAATACGCAGAGGGCTATTTGTGCGAACCTCTACAAATTTATTTAACGCTTGCTTTCCAATTCGAATTAAAAACATGGAAATAAGCAGAATCAACAGAATTTTTATGAAGCCTTCTCCAATATGTGCCCACGTTTCTTCTTGAAAAAATGGCTCAAATACGTTCTTAAAAACTGACGTCAACGAATTCATACTACATGTAGCTCCTATCGTAACATACTCTACATACGAGAAAGTTTTAATCTATTGTAGCAAGTTTCTACGAACTTTTGTAGCGATTTCGAAATGGATACAATAGAACGGCTGTTACTAAAAATAAATTGACGATTCCATACATTGGATACAAAACAGCAATCAAAGTAGAAAAACCTAACTTTGTAAAGGGAATCATTAAAAGTAGCCAGCAGGCTGCCAGTTTCCAAAGAGATTGCACTCTTTCAGTATGAAAACGCGTGGTCAGTCCTAAGATTCCCGATACGGCTGTTGTATAAATTGCAATGAGCAAAACAATGCTCATCAAAAACAGCATCGTATAAGGAAAGTCTTTCAGAATAGCGAATAATGGAATTTCATAAGAAGAAAGAAGGCCTGAAACTTGAATAAGCGATTCATTATAAATAAAGGAGAGCCCTCCTAATAAAAAACCACTGCCAACACTTGCAATATAAATCTCTTTTTTGCTTTTAATTTCCTTTCCAATTGTAGATAATACCGCGACAAGAGGAAGAATATTTAAAGCCGTAAAGGTAAAAGCAGCAGGCCAATTATGCTGAAGATGCCAATCAGTTACTCCAGGATGACGTAAAACAAATGTAAGAAGTACGCCAGCTAGTCCAATCATTAAAATTGGCATAACGAAAGAATTGATAGAAAGAAGCCCATTTAATCCTCTTGAAAAAACAAAGACGATAAACGCACTAAGAGCGCCAATTCCCCACCAGTAAGGAACATGCCACATTTCCAATGTCGCCCCGCCGCCCGCGATCATAATCACCGTCGTCGTAAACAAATAAAAAACGATTAAAACATCGTAGGCTGCAGCCCATCTCTTTCCTATTAATTCAATTAGTACTGGATAAAATTGATTGGTTCGGTAGCGATAGCTGATTTGCATAATCACATTGCAAGAAATCGCAAAAATAATAGAAAATAGAAAAATAGCAAGTCCGCTTTCTTCGCCAAAGAACTGCCATAGCTCTCTCCCTGAAGCATACCCAGCGCCTATCATGGTTCCCATAATTAAGAATATCCATTTACATCCTGCTCTCCACATCGATTTTCCCCCAATCCATGAAATATAATGTATAGAATCTTCAAAATCTTCGTATACTGTTACTATTATGTATAAGGAGTGGACCCTATGAATTTAAAATCTCCCTTCTTTGAGAAGACACAACATTCAACCCGCGTATTTCATGATGAAGAATCTGCTACAAAGAAGCTGAGTACACAGTTACTATCTTTACTTCCAGCACAGAAAGACAGACCAATTGTTTTTGTATGTATTGGAACGGACCGTTCAACTGGGGACTCATTGGGTCCATTAGTCGGAACGAAATTGAATGAAAAGAAGGTTTCGTCTTTTCACATTTTTGGAACGTTAGAAGAGCCTGTTCATGCTGTTAATTTGAAAGAAACGTTAAAACATATTCAAAAACTTTTCCCGAATCCTTTTATTATTGGAATTGATGCTTGTTTAGGTCGTATGAAAAGCGTAGGCTCTGCATCACTTGGAATAGGACCCGTTAAACCAGGAGCAGGAGTTAATAAAGAATTGCCGCCAGTCGGGGATATTCATATAACAGGGGTTGTCAACGTGAGCGGATTTATGGAGTTTTTCGTCTTGCAAAATACGAGGCTTCACCTCGTTATGTGCATTGCCGATTTAATCGCGAAAAGTATTGAGACTGCGCACAACGAACGAGAGAAAGAGTTTAATAATTCTTCGGTTTACCAACCTGTAAGACATTATAAACAATAAAAAAGGTTGTCCTAAAACTAGGACAACCTTTTTTATACAGAAGATTTGTTAGTCTGAGAAAGATCGTTAAATAATTCAAGAAGACGGTTTAAATCTTCTTTAGAGAAAAATTCGATTTCAATTTTTCCTTTTTTCTTGCTTTGTGTAATATGAACAGAGGTACCAAAACGCTCACGAAGCTGTGTTTCACTTTGTTTTATAAATAAATCTTTATCTTTTTTAGTTTTTGATGTTTCACGTGGAACGGCTTTATTTAAGTGGGCAATATAAGCCTCTAGCTGTCTAACATTCAATTGTTCCTTGCGTATTTTTTCAACGACTTTAGGTAGAAGAGCTTTATTTTTCAAACCGACTAGCGTACGGCCGTGGCCCATAGACAATTCATTAGTAGAAATGAGGGTTTGAATTTCCTCAGGCAACTGCAAGAGGCGAACATAGTTAGCAATATGAGGTCGGCTTTTTCCCAGTCGTGTAGCAAGTTGCTCCTGTGTCATATCGAGCTTATCCATAAGCAATTGATAAGCGGTTGCTTCTTCAATTGGCGTCAAATCTTCACGCTGTAAATTTTCTAACAAAGCTAGTTCCATCATTTGCTTTTCTGAAAAGTCTTTTATAATGACAGGAACAGTAGCAAGGTCGGCTTCTTTAGCAGCTCTAAATCGTCTTTCACCCGCTAAGATTTCATAGCCTTTAATGCTTTTGCGAGCTACAATAGGCTGTAAGATGCCATGATGTAAAATGGATTGCTTTAACTCATTAATTGCTTCTTTATTAAACGTTTTACGTGGTTGATAGGGGTTGGGTCTGAGTTCGTGAATAGCAACTTCCTGAATTGAATCATCAGCCTGTGCATCTAAGCCTGAAAATAAGGCATTAATTCCTTTCCCTAATCCTTTCGCCATTATAAATCACTTCCTTTGCAAGTTCCGTATAAACTGCGGCCCCTCTAGATCTTGCATCATATAAGATAATTGGTTCACCATGACTAGGTGCTTCGCTCAAACGAACATTTCGAGGAATAATCGTTTGATAAACGCGATCCTGAAAGTACTTCTTCACTTCTGCTGTTACCTGAAGTCCTAAATTTGTGCGTGCATCAAGCATAGTCAGTAACACACCTTCGATACGCAGTTGATTATTCAAATGTTTTTGGACTAATCTAACGGTATTTAGCAGTTGACTTAACCCTTCAAGCGCATAATATTCACACTGTACAGGTATTAAAACAGAATCAGCTGCCGTTAACGCATTTAATGTCAGTAAACCAAGAGAAGGGGGACAATCAATAATAACATAATCAAAGTGATCTTTCACCGTTTCTAAAGCTCTCTTAAGTCGAACTTCACGTGAAATGGTGGACACTAATTCAATTTCTGCACCAGCTAATTGAATGGTCGCGGGAATGATTGATAAATTTCCGACGGCTGTTGAACGAACAACGTTCTTAGCTTCCATATCTTCCACGATTACATTATAAATACATTCATCTACATCTGCTTTATCTATGCCAACTCCACTCGTAGCGTTACCCTGGGGATCTCCGTCTACAAGTAGAACCTTTTTTCCTTGTTCAGCTAAACAAGCTCCTAAATTAACAGCGGTTGTTGTTTTTCCAACTCCGCCTTTTTGATTCGCAACTGCCACAATTTTCCCCATGTTGTCACCTACTTTCATTTCCATCCCATTTGTCCAGACAGTTTAATTGCTCATTGAATTTTCTGACGAAAAACTTTGATAAAAAAGCCTCATCAAAAAAAAGATGAGGGCTATTTCTTTATTTTTTCGGAATCTTAATAGTAAACTGAAAATACTCATCAAACTCTTCTTCTTCCGTGTTTAATGAAATACCGCTGTCACTAACCATTGTCAAGGATTGACGAATTGTATTCATTGCGATGCGCGTATCTTTACTAAACGCTTTTCTTTTTGCTTTTGGCTTTTTAACCTGCGTTTCTAACAATTTAACTACTCGATCTTCCGTTTGTTTTACATTTAATTGTTTTTCAATAATTTCAGCTAATACTTGAAGTTGTTTTTCTTGATTTTTGAGGGGAATGAGCGCTCTTGCATGTCGCTCTGTAATCAATTTTTGTTTGATTGCTTCTTGTATTTCAACAGGAAGCTTTAACAAACGAAGCTTGTTTGCAATTGTGGATTGGCCTTTTCCTAAACGTTGAGCTAATGCCTCTTGGGTAAGATTATGTAACTCAATTAACTTTGCGTAGGCTAGTGCTTCTTCGACAGCCGTTAGCTCTTCACGTTGTAAGTTTTCTATTAAAGCCACAGAGGCCGTTTCTGTATCGTTAAAATGTTTCACAATTGCAGGAACCGTATCCCATCCTAAGCTTTGTACAGCTCTCCAACGGCGTTCTCCAGCAATTAATTCGTATTCTTCGCCCTCAGTCGGTCGAACCACAATAGGTTGAATGATACCGTGTGTATGAATAGTCAGAGCTAGCTCTTCAATTTTTGCTTCATTAAACACAGTACGCGGCTGGTAACGATTTGGAATAATACTTGAAACCCTAATTTGTTTTACTTCATCTCTTAAAACTTTTTCGACATTTTCATCTTGGACAGTTTCAATCTCTACATGAATATCCTCATCTTTTTCCTTTAAATTAAAAAAACGTGAAAAAGCAGATTTCATAGTCCCACACCACCTTCAGGAAAATCCCGCCTTAAACTAATTCGATGTTTTTTAACCATATCCTGCTTTCTAAACAGAAAATATAGAGAAGAAAATGTTTCATATGAAACATTCTCTTCTCTATCTATTTAATGTCTACTCTAGTGGAAGCTTAACTGGGGTACCAGGTTTTCTAGGATATTTTTTAGGCGTTTTCTTGATTTTGTCTATTAAAATAATGTAACGTTCACTTTGCTCCAAAGGCAATTGGAAATGTTCAATCGACTTCACTTTTCCGCCTAATACTTGGAATGATTTTTCTCCATTTTTCAATTCCTCTGGGGCAGAAGCACCTTTCATTGCTAAAAAGCGTCCTTGTTCTTTAACAAGCGGTAAGCAAAATTCATTAAGAACCGAGATACGTGCGACGGCTCTTGCCGTTACAAGATCGAATGACTCGCGAATCGTTTCTTTTTTACCAAATGTTTCAGCTCGATCATGACATAGTGTGACATTGTCTAGTTCAAGCTCATTTACAAGATGCGTTAAAAACGTAATACGCTTTTGTAACGAATCAACGATTGTTACATGCAAATGCGGGAAGCAAATTTTGATCGGAATACTTGGAAATCCTGCTCCTGCACCTACATCACACATGGATTCAATTTCTGTAAAGTCTTGAAAAAAAGCAGCTGAAATAGAATCGTAAAAATGCTTTTCATACACTTCACCGTGATCAGTGATAGCAGTTAAATTCATTTTTTCGTTCCATTCCACTAAAACTTGATAATACTTTTCAAATTGATTCAGCTGTTTAGAAGAAAGAGAAATTCCCTTTTCTTCTAATAGCTGTTGAAACTGTTGAATATTCATTGAGTTTCCCTTTCTTCGCGCCTAAGAGTTTTAATCATTTGATACTTTAGCGATGCGCCCTTGTTCAATATAAACAAGCAAGATTGAAATATCAGCTGGGTTGACTCCAGAAATACGTGAAGCTTGCGCTACCGTTAGTGGCCGCACTTGGTTTAATTTTTGACGTGCTTCTGTAGCTAAACCGTTAATTGCATCATAATCAATATAATCAGGAATCTTTTTGTTTTCTAACTTCTTCAAGCGTTCAACTTGCTGAAGTGATTTCTGAATATATCCTTCGTATTTCACCTGAATTTCTACTTGTTCAGCTACTTCAGGATCTACCGTCTCATCAGCTGGTGCTAATTGATGAATATGAGTATATGTCATTTCAGGACGGCGAAGTAAATCTGTCGCACGAATGCCATCTTTTAATTCGCTGCCGCCAGCTTCTTTAATCAGTTGTTGAACAGCTTCGTTCGGCTTAATAATAAAGGAGAAAAGACGTTTCTTCTCTTGCTCGATTTCCGCTTTCTTCTGTTCAAATTTAGCATAGCGCTCATCGCTGATTAATCCTAGTTCACGACCAATTTCAGTAAGGCGTAAATCAGCGTTATCATGACGAAGCAATAAACGATATTCTGCACGAGACGTTAACAGACGATACGGTTCATTTGTTCCTTTTGTTACTAAATCATCCACCAATACACCGATGTAAGCATCAGAACGTCCTAAGATGACTTCTTCTTGTTCCAGGGCTCTTCTTCCCGCGTTAATTCCAGCAAGAAGACCTTGGCCTGCAGCTTCTTCATAACCAGAGGTTCCGTTAATTTGTCCAGCCGTATAAAGATTTTTAATTTTTTTCGTTTCAAGCGTTGGCCATAACTGAGTCGGAACAATTGCATCATATTCAATAGCATAGCCCGCACGCATCATTTGGACTTTTTCAAGACCCGGAATTGTCGCAAGCATTTGACGCTGTACGTGCTCAGGAAGACTTGTTGATAGTCCTTGAACATATACTTCTTGCGTATTTCGTCCTTCTGGCTCTAAGAAAATTTGGTGGCGCGGTTTATCATTAAAGCGCACAACCTTATCTTCAATAGATGGACAGTAGCGTGGTCCAGTACCTTTGATCATCCCAGAATACATAGGAGATAAGTGAAGGTTATCATCAATAATTTGATGAGTTTGTTCACTTGTATATGTTAACCAGCAAGGCAGTTGATCTGTAATGTACTGTGTTGTTTCGTATGAGAAAGCACGAGGCACATCATCCCCAGGCTGAATCTCTGTTTTGCTGTAATCAATAGTTGAGCTATTAACACGAGGTGGAGTTCCTGTTTTAAAACGGACCATGTCCAGCCCTAACTCCTCTAAGTGTTCAGAAAGCTTAATAGCCGGTTGTTGATTATTAGGACCGCTTGAATATTTTAGTTCACCTAAAATAATTTCCCCGCGTAAGAACGTCCCTGTCGTAATAACAACTGTTTTAGCTTTATACACAGCTCCCGTTTGAGTGACAACGCCCGTACATACACCGTCTTCTACGATTAATTGTTCTACCATACCTTGCATAAGCGTTAGATTTTCTTCGTTTTCTAACGTTTTTTTCATTTCATGCTGATAAGCAAATTTATCCGCTTGAGCTCTAAGTGCTCGAACAGCTGGACCTTTTCCTGTGTTTAACATTCTCATTTGAATATGAGTTTTATCGATATTTCTACCCATTTCTCCGCCAAGAGCATCAATTTCACGTACGACAATACCTTTTGCAGGACCCCCTACAGAAGGGTTGCAGGGCATAAACGCCACCATGTCTAAGTTGATGGTCAACGTTAACGTTTTAGCACCCATACGCGCAGAAGCAAGTGCCGCTTCACAACCTGCATGACCTGCTCCAATGACAATAACATCATATTGTCCACCTTCATATTGCATAATAGTAGCCTCCTTTAATAATCTATTTTCCTAAACAGAATTGAGAGAATAACTGATCAATTAAGCTTTCGTGAACAGCATCACCAATAATTTCACCTAATAGTTCCCACGTTCTTGTTAAATCAATTTGGACGATATCGATTGGAACACCACTTTCAATGCCTGTGATGGCCTCATCGATAGCTCCTCTTGCTTGCGTTAAAAGCGCAATATGTCTCGTATTAGATAAATATGTTAAATCTTGAGATTCAATTGTTCCTCCAAAGAAAAGAGCTGCGATTGCTTCTTCAAGCTGATCTACTCCTTGTTCTTGAAGAAGCGAAGTCGTCACTATTGGATGATTACCAGCAAATTGCTGCACTTCCTCTAGATTAATTTTTTGCTCAAGATCTGTTTTATTCACAATCACGATAACGTCCATGCCTTTTACAGCTTCAAATAGCTTTTTATCTTCGTCCGTTAGTTCTTCATTAAAATTCAACACAAGCAAAATTAAATCTGCTTCTTTCAAGTACTGACGGGAGCGTTCCACACCAATTCGTTCTACAATATCTTCTGTTTCACGAATTCCAGCTGTATCAACTAATCGCAGAGGAACTCCTCGCACATTGACGTACTCTTCGATTACATCTCGCGTCGTTCCAGGAATGTCTGTGACAATGGCCTTTGCATCTTGCACTAAACTATTTAAAAGAGAAGATTTCCCTACATTAGGACGTCCAATAATAACCGTAGCCAATCCTTCTCTTAAAATTTTTCCTTGATGAGAGGTTTGAAGAAGCTTATCAATTTCTTGGCGTACATTTGAAGCTTTTTCGATCAATACTTGGTGAGTCATTTCCTCTACATCGTCATATTCTGGGTAGTCAATGTTTACTTCTACATGGGCAAGTGTTTCGAGAATTTCCTGCCGTAAATGACGTACTAGCTTGGACAAACGCCCTTCCATTTGGCCAATCGCCATATTCATCGCTTTATCTGTTTTGGCACGAATTAAATCCATGACAGCTTCTGCTTGTGACAAGTCTACTCGACCATTTAAAAACGCTCGTTTTGTAAACTCACCCGGCTCAGCTAAACGGGCACCATTTGCAATAACTAACTGCAGCACACGATTAACGGATACAATTCCTCCGTGACAGTTAATTTCAATAATGTCTTCTCTAGTAAATGTCTTGGGACCTTTCATAATGGAAAGCATCACTTCTTCGACGACTTGCTCTGTCTTGGGATCTACGATATGACCGTAGTGAATAGTATGAGAAGCTACGTCTGTTAATCGTTTGTTCGAAACGCTTTTAAAGATACGATCTGCAATCGTAATGGCTTCTTCACCACTCAGGCGGACGATGGCAATAGCTCCTTCTCCCATTGGTGTAGAAATGGCCGCAATTGTATCAAAATCCAGCACCAACTTCACCTCATTTCATTTTATAAACCTTTTATTTTAAACGATGTTATATACTATCATCGTTAACAATTTTCCACGAACAAAAACATCTATTTTAAGGCCCGTAATTTGTATGAACCAAATAAATAGAATACCACAATTCACCGATTTGGAACATCTCTAACGTTCTTCTGTTATACACAGTAAGAAAAACAGGCAGTATGTACTATTTTAACTTATCCACATGTGAATAACAACGTATGTAACTTGATTTTTTGAACGCTAGCTTGATAAAAGTAAACATAAAAAAGCACTAGCGCATTTTGCTAGTGCTTTTTTCCGACGGGCTGAACCAAAATACTTCTTTTTGGTTCTTTCCCGACAGAGTGTGTCTCAACTAAAGAATTTTTAGCTAACACTTGGTGAATCATTTTTCTTTCATGCGAAGGCATTGGTTCTAGTTGAACAGATCGATTCGTTTTAATCGCCTGATTTGCTATTTTTAATGCCAGTTTTTCGACCATTTCTTTTCGTTTTTCTCGGTAGCCTTCTGGGTTTAATACAACATTTAAAAATTGCTGACTGTATCGATTAGCTACCAGTTGTGTGAGAAGCTGGAGCGCATTAAGGGTTTGTCCATGTTTTCCAATCAACATTCCCGCAGAATCGCTACTAATCTCAATTATGCAGTTTCTCGAGGTCTTTTTGACGTTCGTATGAATCGAAATCCCCATTTCACGGCTAACATTTGTAATAAAATGAACCGCTTCCTCTACAGGGTCAACTATTTTTGTAACTTTTACAACTGCAGGTTTTCCCTTAAAGATTCCTAAAAATCCTTTTTTGCCTGGTTCAATTATTTCTACATTTGCTTGATTTCGCTCTACTTCTAAAGCATCTAATGCTTCTTGAACAGCAGCTTCAATCGTCTGGGCCGTAATTGTGATTTCGTTCATTTTTTAACCCCTTCAATATTCGCTTGTTTTAAGTCTGGCCCTTTAATGAAGTAGGTTTGAATAATCATAAATAGATTTCCCACTACCCAATAAAGAGATAAGGCGGCTGGAAAATTGATTGCAAAAACCACAATCATAATCGGCATAACCCAAAGCATCATAGCCATTTGAGGATTTTGATTTGCATTTCCGGCCATCATCATCTTTTGCTGAATAAACGTTGTGATTCCTGCGACAATTGGTAAGATAAATAGCGGGTCACGCGCACCTAAATCAAACCATAAAAAGCTGTTGTTTGCGATTTCTGACGTTCGTGTAATCGCGTGGAAAATCCCAATAAGAATGGGCATTTGAATTAGAATTGGGAAGCACCCAGCTAAAGGATTTACTCCGTAAGTTTGGAATAATGCCATCGTTTCTTTCTGCAATTGCTGCTGCGTCTGGGCATCTTTTGAACTGTACTTCTCCTTTAACTTCTGCATTTCGGGCTGAAGTGTCTGCATTGCTTTCGTGTTTCTCATCTGTTTAATCATAAGCGGTAGAATAAGTAAGCGAATCAGGATTGTGACAACGATGATCGCAACTCCATAGCTTTTAAATACCTCCGCCAGATACGTAATGACTAATGACAGCGGATACACAACATACTCATTCCAAAAACCTTTACTATCATCTGTAATAGGTTGGTTAATTTCCGTACAACCCGCTAAAACAGTTAATAGAAAGATAAGCGTTATCCCTAAAAACAACTTCTTCTTCACCTGTTTTTCCTCCTTCTACATGTTCACCTTTCAATTCTGAAAGTGCGTCAAAATCCATTATATAAGGATGCGGTAGAAAAACAACAGCTATTAAAGGCTTTTCTTCTATTGTTTATTAATCGTTTTGTCTATGTGTAAGTAATTTGCCACGCTTAAAGACATGCTGCAAGCTACTTTTAATTTCTTCATAGCTCATTGTTGCAGCAGGCTGCCTTGCAATTACAATATAATCTTTGTCTTGCTTCAAATACGGTGTGAATTCAAACATAATTTGTTTAGCAAGGCGCTTAACTCGATTACGAGTCACGGCATTTCCAATCTTTTTGCCCACGGAGAATCCTACGCGGAAATGTTCTTGATCCGGTTTGTCTAGAACATACAAGACAAATTGGCGATTCGCTACGGACTTGCCCTTTTTAAAAACTGTTTGAAATTCATCATTCTTTTTTATACGATATCTTTTTTTCATTTTTAACAACTCCTGCCCTTTTTCAGGTCATGCTTTTATGTAGTCCCTACAGGAACAGAGGTGATTTTAGTCTTATAAAGCGAAAAAAGACCACTGGCGTCAGTGGTCTATTATGCTGATAATACTTTTCTTCCTTTACGACGACGACGAGCTAAAACTTTACGTCCATTCGCTGAGCTCATACGAGCGCGGAAACCGTGTACTTTACTGTGCTTACGTTTGTTTGGTTGGTAAGTTCTTTTCATCTATAAACACCTCCTCGAGGAATAACTGAAAAAGACAGTCCTTGCAATTATAATGAAAAGACTAAGAAGATGTCAATGTTATTTAAAAAATAAAATTTTCAATCTCTTGGTTTCATTATCTGTTTTACTCAATCTTCTTCATTCTAATATCTTTATAACCCAATTGTCTATACCTAATCAATAAAATTCATTGATTTATTAAAGAAAAAATTTTTCCTTTTCATCTCTTTTTCTTTCTCTACCAGCTGTGATCGCATCATTACTGAACAAAACTACAACAATAAATGTTATAAAAAGCCTCTTTTTTATTCAAATTCTTCTCTTAAACCTTTGTGGATAAGTTTTTTCGACATTTTTCTACTTTTCCATTTCTTATCGACAACTCATGCACACTATCTTGTGTTGTGGAAAACTTTTCTCCACAAGGTGTAGTGATTGTGGATAAGTTTCGAAAATTCATTGCATCATGCCGAATTCTTTGATATTATATTTTTGTTTTCACTCTTAATTACTTTTCCACAGTTGGTTTTTATCCACAGACTGTGGACAACTTGTGGACATCATTTCCACTATCACTGTATAAAGTTATCCACACCATGTGGAATCTGTCGAATAGTCGGCTTTCTTCTATAATATATATTTACCCACATAATAGCAATTGTATAAATATAAATTTTTTATGCATAAGGTTTTGTACAGGTTGTACAAGAGTTGTACAAAGCGCATAAAAGCTAGAAAAAGGAGGGATTGCTCGTTGGAAAACATTCATGATTTATGGAATAGAGCTTTAGATCAAATTGAAAAAAAATTAAGCAAACCTAGTTTTGAAACGTGGCTCAAATCGACAAAAGCTCATGCTTTACAAGGAGACACGCTCATTATTACTGCGCCTAATGATTTTGCACGGGACTGGTTAGAATCTAGGTATTCTAATTTAATTGCTGAAACGCTTTATGATCTTACGGGGGAAGAGTTAGATGTAAAATTTATTATTCCTCCTAACCAGGCCGAGGAAGAATTCGATATTCAAACTCCTAAAAAGAAAGTCAATAAAGACGAAGGAGCAGAATTTCCTCAAAGCATGCTAAATTCGAAGTATACCTTTGATACATTTGTTATCGGATCTGGAAATCGGTTTGCGCATGCAGCTTCTTTAGCAGTAGCAGAAGCGCCGGCTAAAGCGTATAATCCGCTTTTTATTTACGGGGGAGTAGGATTAGGTAAAACACACTTAATGCACGCCATAGGCCACTATGTGTTAGATCATAATCCTGCCGCGAAAGTCGTGTACTTATCATCTGAAAAATTCACAAATGAGTTTATTAACTCTATTCGTGACAATAAAGCAGTAGAATTCCGCAACAAATACCGTAATGTAGATGTTTTACTGATTGATGATATTCAATTCTTAGCAGGTAAAGAGCAGACACAAGAAGAATTTTTCCATACGTTTAATACGCTTCACGAAGAAAGCAAGCAGATTGTCATCTCAAGTGATCGACCGCCGAAAGAAATTCCTACACTTGAAGATCGACTTCGCTCTCGCTTTGAATGGGGCCTTATTACAGATATCACACCACCAGATTTGGAAACACGAATTGCTATTCTGCGTAAAAAAGCAAAAGCGGACGGCTTAGTTATTCCAAATGAAGTTATGCTTTATATCGCCAATCAGATTGATTCAAATATCAGAGAATTAGAAGGCGCACTTATTCGTGTAGTAGCTTATTCTTCACTAATTAATAAAGATATAAACGCTGATTTAGCAGCAGAAGCATTAAAAGATATCATTCCTAGTTCAAAACCTAGGGTTATTACGATTCAAGACATCCAACAGATTGTTGGACAAGAATTTAATATAAAATTAGATGATTTTAAAGCGAAGAAACGTACAAAGTCAGTAGCGTTTCCTAGACAAATTGCCATGTACCTTTCTCGCGAACTAACAGATTTTTCGCTGCCTAAAATTGGAGAAGAGTTTGGCGGGCGAGACCATACTACTGTCATCCATGCTCATGAAAAAATTTCAAAACTTGTTCAAACAGATACTGACCTACAAAAACAAATTAAAGAAATAAGTGAATCACTAAAAATATAGGCTTTTTTTACTTGTATTTTGTGTATAAGTGAGTTAGGATTGTACACAGTCTGTCCACATGTGGATAGGCTGTGTTCTCACGTTTTTAGGGGTTATCCACATTTCCACAGCCCCTATTACTACTACTATCTTAAAATATAATAAATAATAAGCTTTTAAACCTACTTTTAAGGAGGATTAATTATTATGAAATTTATCATACAGAAAGACTATCTAGTTCAAAGCGTTCAAGACGTTATGAAAGCTGTATCTTCTAGAACAACCATTCCAATTTTAACGGGGATTAAAATTGTAGCGACTGAAGAAGGTGTTACCTTAACAGGAAGTGATTCCGATATCTCGATTGAATCGTTTATTCCAAACGAAGAAGAAGGAAAAGAGATTGTTGATATCCAAAAACCAGGCAGCGTTGTTCTCCCAGCTCGTTTCTTTAGTGAAATCGTCAAAAAGCTTCCTAAAGACATTGTAGAATTAGACGTCCAAAGTCACTTCTTAACAATCATTCGTTCAGGAAAAGCTGAATTTAACTTAAACGGTTTAGATGCAGAAGAGTATCCTCATTTGCCACAGATCGAAGAAAACAATATGTTTAGATTACCGACAGACTTATTAAAAAACATGATTCGACAAACTGTCTTTGCGGTGTCCACCTCAGAAACACGACCTATCTTGACAGGTGTAAACTGGAAAGTCGATGGCAAAGAATTAACGTGCATTGCCACTGACAGCCACCGCCTAGCTTTGCGAAAAGCGACCATTGAAACTGGAAATGAAGCAACGTATAATGTGGTTATTCCAGGTAAAAGTTTAAGTGAATTCAGTAAGATCCTTGATGATTCTCATGAATTAGTAGACATTGTTATCACGGAAAATCAAGTATTATTTAAAACAAAACATTTACTATTTTTCTCAAGATTGTTGGACGGAAATTATCCTGATACTTCAAGATTAATCCCAGCTGATAGTAAAACGGATGTTATATTGAACGTAAAAGAATTCTTGCAATCGATTGACCGCGCTTCTTTATTAGCTCGTGAAGGAAGAAACAACGTAGTAAAACTATCTACGCTGGATGAGGGAATTGTTGAAATTTCTTCTAACTCTCCTGAAATCGGAAAAGTAATTGAAGAGGTACAAAGTCAGTCTATCTCAGGAGAAGAATTAAAAATTTCTTTTAGCGCAAAATATATGTTAGACGCATTAAAAGCGCTCGAAGGAACAGATATCAAAATTAACTTCACTGGTGCGATGCGTCCATTTGTCATTCGAACATTAGAGGATGATTCAATGCTGCAGCTGATTTTACCAGTGCGAACATATTAAATCTCAGAAAGCTACTAGCATGCCGTACTAGTAGCTTTCTTTTCTCAAGGAGAATTATTTAGTAAAATAGAGGTACATCATTAGAAAGTGAGAGAGTCGCATGAAAACAGAAGTTAAAATTTCAACTGAATACATTACGCTTGGCCAGTTTTTAAAACTAGCAGACGTCATTCAAACAGGCGGAATGGTAAAATGGTTTTTAAGTGAGCACGAAGTATATGTAAACGGGGAGCTAGAAGAGCGCCGCGGACGTAAATTATATGCAAATGACGAAGTGGATATACCGGCTGCAGGATCATTTGTTGTCATTACTTAAAGTTGGTGAAACGTTTGTATATTAAAGAAATTACTTTAACAAATTACCGAAACTATACGAAGACAACGATTCCTTTTGAAAATAAAGTAAATGTCATTTTGGGTGAAAACGCACAGGGTAAAACAAACGTGATGGAATCGATCTTCGTATTATCTATGGCTAAATCTCATCGTACATCCAACGATAAAGAATTAATTAAATGGGACTGTGAGTATGCAAAGCTATCTGGCATTGTAGAAAAGCATAGAGGGCCTGTTACACTGGATTTAGTCATCTCAACAAAAGGGAAAAAAGCAAAATATAATCACATTGAGCAGAAAAAACTCAGTCAATATATAGGGTCAATTAACACTGTCATGTTTGCTCCGGAGGATTTGAACTTAGTTAAAGGGAGTCCGCAAGTAAGGCGCAAATTTATCGATATGGAGATTGGTCAAGTTTCGCCTGTTTACATGCATGATTTAAGCAGGTATCAAAAGATTTTGCAACAAAGAAATCAATATTTGAAGCAGCTGCAGACAAAAAAACAAACGGATCTTTCACTTTTAGACGTACTTACGTTACAGTTAAGTGAAATGGCGGCGAAAATCTTAAAAAAACGTTTTGAGTTTTTACGGTTACTCCAACAGTGGGCAGAGCCTATTCATAAAGGGATCAGTCGAGACTTAGAAACATTAAAAATTGAGTATAAGAATTCAATTGATGTATCAGAAGATGCAGATTTGTCGAAAATGTTAGAAGCATATCATCAAAAGTTTGATAAAATAAAAAGTAGAGAAATTGATAGAGGTGTCACCTTAGCAGGACCACACCGTGATGATCTTCTTTTCTACGTTAATGAAAAAGACGTTCAAACATTTGGTTCACAAGGGCAACAGCGGACGACTGCTTTATCGTTAAAGCTTGCTGAAATTGAGTTAATTCATCAAGAAGTAGGTGAATATCCAATCTTGCTTTTAGACGACGTATTGTCTGAATTAGATGATTTTCGTCAATCACACTTGCTAAATACCATTCAAGGAAAAGTTCAGACGTTTGTAACGACAACGAGCATTGAAGGAATTCATCACGAGACCTTAGAAAAAGCCGCTACATACCACGTAGAAGCTGGCCAAATTCAAAAGGTCAAATAGCAATTGATCTGTCTAAAAACTTTTCGCAAGGCAATCTAACTGAAATATGATATCATTATAGTTTTAAGTCTATATATTTCAACTCGTACCCTCGATTATGAAAATTTTGTGCGTAAGTAAACAAATTGCAAATACATTAAAGGCTCCGTATTATTTCCACATAATATTCGAAAAACATAATACAAAATGATAAATACAGCAGTTTGCTGTTAAAAAAAAGTGTAGGTGATACATTTGACGATGGAACAAAAAGAAGTACAAGCATATGAAGCTGATCAGATACAAGTATTAGAAGGATTAGAAGCTGTTCGTAAACGTCCGGGGATGTATATTGGATCGACGAGCGCAAAGGGTTTACATCATCTTGTATGGGAAATTGTAGATAATAGTATTGATGAAGCGCTGGCCGGCTATTGCGATGAAATTAATGTTATTATCGAAAAGGATAATAGTATTACAGTCAAAGATAACGGTCGTGGAATTCCGGTTGGTATTCAAGAAAAAATGGGCAGACCTGCCGTTGAAGTTATCTTAACGGTTCTTCATGCCGGAGGTAAATTTGGCGGCGGCGGCTATAAAGTATCTGGTGGATTACACGGTGTAGGTGCCTCAGTTGTTAACGCACTTTCTACCTCTTTGGAAGTGCACGTACATCGTGACGGTAAAGTTCATTATCAAAAATATGAACGAGGTGTACCGGCTGCTGACTTAAAAGTAGTTGGAGAAACAGATAAAACAGGTACTGTTATTCAATTCCGTCCAGACAGTGAAATTTTTACAGAAACGCTTGAATACGATTTTGACACGTTAGCTAATCGTCTGCGTGAGTTAGCTTTCTTAAATCGCGGCATTAAAATTACGATTGAAGACAAACGTGAAGAAGATAAAAGACGTGAATATCACTATGAAGGCGGAATTAAGTCTTACGTTGAACACTTAAACCGTTCGAAAGAAGTGATTCACGAAGAGCCCATCTATATTGAAGGTAATCGAGACAACATTTCTGTAGAAATTGCTATTCAATATAACGATAGCTATACAAGTAATTTATATTCTTTTGCAAACAACATTCACACATATGAAGGTGGAACGCACGAAGCAGGATTTAAAACAGCGTTAACGCGTGTAATTAACGACTATGCACGTAAAAACAGCGTATTTAAAGACAGTGACGCCAATCTAACGGGTGAAGATGTTCGTGAAGGAATTACAGCTATCATCTCTATTAAGCACCCAGATCCGCAGTTCGAAGGACAAACAAAAACAAAGCTGGGAAATAGTGAAGCAAGAACAATTACTGACTCTGTGTTTGCAGAACACTTAGAAACTTACTTGCTAGAGAATCCTATTGTGGCGAAAAAGGTAATTGAAAAAGGTTTAATGGCTGCAAGAGCAAGAATGGCGGCTAAAAAAGCTCGTGAGCTTACACGCCGTAAAAGCGCGCTTGAAATTTCAAACTTACCGGGTAAATTAGCAGATTGTTCATCAAAAGATCCTTCTATTAGCGAACTTTATGTAGTAGAGGGTGACTCTGCAGGAGGTTCAGCTAAGCAGGGAAGAAGCCGTCATTTCCAAGCTATTTTGCCTTTACGTGGTAAAATTATCAACGTAGAGAAAGCGCGTTTAGATAAAATTTTATCTAATAACGAAATTCGTACAATCATTACCGCTCTAGGAACGGGTATTGGTGACGATTTTGATATTTCGAAAGCCCGCTACCATAAAATTGTGATTATGACAGATGCAGACGTAGACGGTGCCCATATTCGTACGCTTCTTCTAACGTTCTTCTATCGCTATATGAGACAGATTATTGAGCACGGATATGTTTACATTGCCCAGCCGCCTCTTTACAAAGTTACACAGGGTAAAAAAGTGGAGTACGCGTACAACGATCGTCAATTAGAAGAGGTATTAGCTTCTTTCCCTGAAGGCGCAAAACCAAACCTTCAGCGTTACAAAGGTTTAGGAGAGATGAATCCTGAACAATTATGGGAAACAACAATGGATCCAGAGTTCCGTACCCTTCTTCAGGTGAACTTGCAGGATGCAATTGAAGCTGATGAGACATTTGAAATTTTAATGGGCGACAAAGTAGAACCACGCCGTAATTTCATTGAAGAAAATGCTCAGTACGTAAAAAATCTTGATATTTAAATGAACGGTAATACCCTTTATATTTTTTATAAAGGGTATATAAACGTCAGGATAGAGATAGGTTCTATCCTGCGTTTACATATATATGAATTACTATACTGAACTTCGCGAAGGAGGTTCTTATCGATGTCAGATAAACCAAACTCTCAAATAAGAGAAGTAAATATTAGTCAAGAAATGCGCGCATCCTTTTTAGATTATGCAATGAGCGTAATTGTATCGCGTGCTTTACCAGATGTAAGAGACGGACTTAAGCCTGTGCACCGTCGTATTTTATATGCAATGAATGATTTAGGTATGGGATCGGATAAGCCATATAAAAAATCAGCTCGTATCGTAGGAGAAGTAATTGGTAAGTATCACCCACACGGTGACTCAGCTGTATATGAAACAATGGTTCGTATGGCACAAGATTTTAGCTATCGTTATATGCTAATTGACGGTCATGGAAACTTTGGATCTGTTGATGGAGATGCAGCAGCAGCTATGCGTTATACAGAAGCAAGAATGTCAAAAGTTTCGATGGAACTGCTGCGTGACATCAATAAAGACACAATTGATTACCAAGATAACTATGACGGTTCTGAACGTGAACCAATTGTATTACCTGCTAGATTTCCAAATTTACTTGTAAACGGTTCAGCCGGAATTGCGGTAGGTATGGCGACAAATATTCCTCCGCATCAGTTAGGGGAAGTCATCGACGGCGTTTTAGCTGTAAGTCAAGACCCTGATATCACAATTGCAGAGTTAATGGAGATTATTCCAGGTCCGGATTTCCCAACTGCAGGACAAATTCTTGGCCGCAGCGGAATTCGTAAAGCTTATGAAACCGGAAAAGGTTCTATTATTGTTCGCGCAAAAGTAGAAATTGAAGAACAAAGCAATGGTAAACAAACTATTCTTGTTCATGAACTTCCATACCAAGTAAATAAAGCAAAGCTAATTGAAAAAATTGCTGAGCTAGCCCGTGATAAGAAGATTGATGGAATTACGGATTTACGAGATGAGTCTGACCGTTCAGGTATGCGTATTGTTATTGAAGTAAGACGTGATGCAAATGCAAATGTTTTATTAAACAATTTATATAAGCAGACATCTCTTCAAACAAGTTTTGGTATTAATACCCTTGCATTAGTAGATGGACAGCCAAAAGTATTGAACTTGAAGCAATGTCTACAGTACTACTTAGACCATCAGGTAGTGGTTATTCGTCGTCGTACTGAATTTGAACTTCGAAAAGCAGAAGCACGTGCGCATATTTTAGAAGGTTTAAAGATTGCTCTTGATAATTTAGATGCTGTTATTGCTTTAATTAGAGGTTCTCAAACAACAGATATTGCACGTGAAGGATTAATGACGCAGTTTTCGTTATCTGAAAAACAAGCGCAAGCTATTTTGGATATGCGCCTACAGCGTTTAACAGGATTAGAGCGAGAGAAGATTGAAGCAGAATATCAATCTTTATTAGCGCTAATTGCTGAATTAAAAGCTATTTTAGCAGATGAAGAAAAAGTATTAGAAATTATTAGAGAAGAACTAATAGAAGTAAAAGAAAGATTCAATGACGGCCGTCGAACAGAAATCGTAAGCGGAGGAGCTGAAATTATCGAAGACGAGGATCTGATTCCTCGCCAAGATATTGTTATTAGCTTAACGCACAACGGCTATATTAAACGTTTGCCTGTTTCTACGTATAAGAGTCAGCGAAGAGGCGGAAGAGGTATTCAAGGAATGAATACAAACGAAGATGATTTTGTTGAACATCTTCTAACAACTTCTACTCATGATACGATTCTCTTCTTTACAAATAAGGGAAAAGTTTACCGTACGAAAGGATACGAAATTCCAGAGTACGGAAGAACGGCTAAAGGGATACCTATTATTAACTTGTTAGAAGTAGACAAGGGTGAGTGGGTAAATGCCATCATTCGCGTCGATGAATTTGTAGACGATTGGTATCTATTCTTTACTACAAAACAAGGAATTTCTAAGCGTACACCTTTATCTTCTTTTGAGAACATTCGAAATAGCGGACTTATCGCCTTGAATTTAAGAGAAGAAGATGAATTGATTTCTGTTAAATTGACAGATGGTAAGCGCGATATGGTTATTGGAACGAAGAAGGGTATGTTAATTCGTTTTAATGAAAATGATGTTCGTTCAATGGGACGTACAGCCACTGGAGTTAAAGGGATCACTCTCGATTCAGAAGACGAAGTAATCGGTATGGAGATTCTCGAAGAACAATCAGATGTCTTGATCATTACAAAAAATGGTTACGGAAAACGTACGCCGATTGAAGAATATCGTGTACAAACAAGAGGCGGTAAAGGTTTAAGAACATGTAATATCACTGATAAAAATGGTGATGTTGTCGCACTGAAATGCGTATCTCAAGAAGAAGATATTATGCTTATCACAGTAAGCGGCGTTCTTATCCGTGTTTCTGTTTCAGATATTTCACAAATGGGCCGTAACACACAAGGTGTCAAAGTCATCCGTTTAGGAGACGAAGAGTTTGTTTCAACGGTTGCAAAAGTACAAACTTCAGAAGATGAAGACGAAGTTTTAGATGAATTAGATGAACATGAAGAGACAGATATAATAATTGAAGCTGAAGAAACAGAAGAATAAAAAAAGCCCCTGAAAAAGCAGGGGCTTTTTTTATGTAAAAAACCTTGCCATAGGCTTTTGATTTTGGTAATATATAAAAAGTCAGCAAAACATATATAACTTTTTTAGTAGTTTTAAAAAAGTTATATAAAAGTGTTGACAACGATTCTTATAAAGTGTTATTATATAGGAGTCGCTTTAAGACAAGAGTTCTTTGAAAACTGAACGAAATAGTAAACGTCAACGTTAATTTTTATTTTTTAAATTGAGCAAGTCAAACATTTCTTCGGAGAGTTTGATCCTGGCTCAGGATGAACGCTGGCGGCGTGCCTAATACATG
>NZ_JBHZOZ010000006.1:0-315813 GCF_042787865.1 Priestia sp. YIM B13486
TCACCTTCTTCTTCAACAATAAAGCTAGTATTTTTAAAATGATCAAAAAAAAGCTTTGGCAACAAGTCAGACATTTGTCTTCCATTCCACCATTCGTTGATTAACGGTGATAGTATATAATAATCTGATCCTTTCACTAAGCGAACTGTCATTCTGATCTCTCCCTAATTTATTTATGAATTTACTTAAATTGATGCTATCACAGGAAGAAAATGTTATGTTGTTCTTTCTTTTTTTTACTAATAAAAGTTTCGAATGCTAATATGAAAAGTGAATATAATATACAAAATCAGTTAACATAATCAAGATTTTAGGAACAACATAAGCGCTAACGTCAAATTGTTAGCGCTTGTGTTATTGAGAGCCATCTCTAATTGTAAATTCAAATATAGATTTCTTTTCTGCTTTAGACATGCCAGAAAAGAACTTTTTATGTACCCTTAACTCTTTTGTATTATTAGGGAACCTTTTTTCTAACCATGTAACTGCCATAGGAGTATGTTCAGGTTGAGCATTTATCTTTTGAAGGAATTTTTCATAATCTATTAACACTTGATCTGTTATAAGTGATACATCCTGTTTTCTACTTTCATAATCCAATTTAGCTAAATCTTCTGCTGTAACATAGCCTTCAATCTTCTTTACAACCCCAAATTCAGAAGGAATGCGTTCTGAATTTAAAGAAACAAAATAATGCAAGTAGTTAGCTAAACGAAATAATCCCTTTTTTGTATCCTTCTTAGTTGCAATATAAAGCCAATCTCCTTGATTCGCATAACAATTTAATTCCTTATCATTGAATGCTATTAACATCTTTTCATACTTTTTCAATAAACTAACTCCTTTACAAATAGTTACTTAAATTATATCTCTAATAATATGAATATCATATTCATTCCTAGTTTACATAAACACTCTTTCCGGAACACATACCAAAAAAGAACCCTTGTCGCAGAACGGTTCCGCCGAGGGTTCTTTTTCCGGAGTATGCAGCTTTTTATACATCCTTGATATGACTACGTTTTCTCGATACCCCAGTGGAAGGTGAATGCATAAAAAGTCTGCATTATATATATATGTTAGTCCCTATAAAAATAGTCCTTATGGAGAATCATGCTATATTTTTTTGAAAATAGATTCCACATTAAGTCTCCCTTATAAGAAAGGTCTAGACGAATCAATACTGTATTCTAATAGCATTTTTATAGCGTTTTCTGGTAATTGATTAGATTTCTCAAGTATTATTGGTGTCTGACCATTTCCGGTGGAATTATAGGAAACAAAAACTAATTTTTTTTCGTCTTCACCAGGAAAGTTTAACTTCGTAGGTAATCTAGATTCCTGGGGGCTAATGTTTTCCTTAAATGTTGTGGACTTCTGATTTATAAGTATCTCGTAAAATTCACCATTGTAAATGAATCCAATTGCCGGTGTATTACCATTGCTCATTAATAGACCCTCCTGATTTTCATATAAATACAAATGTACTTATATAGTATGATTTAGAAAGAGATATGGTATTCAATTTATAATCAAACAAATGTTATAGCAGCATTCCTTAATTTTCACGAAAAGGTTTATGTATTTTAGTTCACTCTAAAAGAAGGCCATTTTAGAAGGACTTTAGGTTTATAAGTTAAAATAATTAACATGAACTTATAAAGCGATTGAAGGTTGTAGAAAGGGAGGGGCAAAAAACGGAGGATAGAAAATACTAACTTTATAATCCTAATTATTCCTTTTTTGTAATTAACGAAGTCGTCATTCCACCTATAAAAATTGTTGAACATGAAAAAAGAAACGTTTTAGGTCCTAATAAAGGAAGAGCTGCTGTTATGATAAAACCATCTATAATTAAAATAACCATCCCTATGTTTAAGGAAAAAGCTTTTGATACAAGTTGTGCTAGTAAATCTGTTCCTCCAGTACTTGTCTCGTATCGAAGCATAAGACCAACCCCCGTCCCAATACATATTCCTCCAAAGATTACACTAGGAAAAACAGGAAGTTGAAACTGGTCTTTAATAGGCTCTAGCCAATCAATCAATAAAGAAGAAATAAGTAACCCATAAAAACTATTATAAAAATAAGTTCTTTCATAAACCCAAGCAAACCAACATAATGGTAAGCCCAAAATAATCATCGTTAAACCTGTAGAAAATTCAAAATAATAGTGAAGGATGAGAGCGATTCCAATTGTTCCTCCATCTAACAAATAATGAGGAACTAAAAATCCATTAATTCCTATACTTAATAATAAGCTTCCGACAAGAACAACCGGTATTTTTCGAAACATAATAATCACCTTTTTAATTAATTTATCTCTTACTATATGTATAAGCTTTAGCTACCTGTCATGAATGTTTTTTCTTTTTATATAAATGAATAAAAGTTTATCTTTTAAGCAAACTACTCAAGATGGATAAATCATAATACTATAGCAAACTCCTAAAAAGCAGAAAAACTCCCTTCCAACCGATGGGAGTTTTTCTGCTTTTTAAGCTGTGTATTGTATACATGTTTAGTTCACATAATCAGCATTATCAGAAATCCTATTAACAATTCTAAAATCTCCTCCTTTTTAGTCTGTATAGTCTCACTATAATAACCTCATAATAAATAATAAAAAGGATCTTTGATTTTAAACAATACAGAACAAATAGTTAATTATATGGAGTTAAATGTAAGATGAAAAAAGATCTTGGTTTTCATAAACTAGATTAACCTTAACTAAAGAGTAATTATTAATTGATTTTGGAGTGAGAAATAATCATGCCTTTTATCGAAATAGACACTAATAAATACTTGTATTATGAAGAGCGTGGACAGGGTATGCCAGTCATCTTTATTCATCCACCTGGCATGGGAAATAAAGTCTTCCATTATCAATACGATTTATCCAAGCATATGAGAGTCATCTTTCCAGATTTAAGTGGTCATGGACGAAGCCCTAGAGCTGAACAAACTGTATCAATTTCCTTCTATGCAAACGAAGTATTGCGTTTTATGGATGCGCTGCATTTAGACAAGGCTATTATATGTGGTTATTCTGCTGGTTGTCTAATTGCTCAAGAGCTGGCTATTTATCATCCCGATAGAGTCGAATTATTAGTTTTCTCAGGAACTTACCCTATAGTAAGAGATATACCTGGACAACTATTACATAAAATAGGAATGTATATGGTAAAAGAACACCTAAATATATTAATAAAAAGCCTTTCTATAAGTCATACTCAGGACAAGACACTAAGAAAGAGCCTAGTTAGTTATATGAAAAAAGCAGATCAAGAATCATGGTATCAGTATTATAATCATTCATTACACTATAACTGTTTAGACAAACTTCATCACTTAACTATGCCTTTGTTGTTTATATATGGTGGGAAAAAGGATTGGACTACCCACTATATGAAAGAGTATAAAAATAAATGTAAGCATGCTGAATTCTTTGTTTTACCACAACAGGGTCACCAACTGCCTACAAAAAAGTGGGTTCAATTTAATGAGCTAATTACAGGATTTGTCTTAAATAAATCCAGTGATAAAACAAAAAGAGACTTAAGTAATGAATAATTTTAAAATCTCATATGTATAAAGCTCAATGATAAACTACAGGAGATCGGTAAGATTGTTTAGCTCATCAGCCTAAATACAAATTTTACAACTAAAAATGAGGCGCTTAGGGAATTTTTCCCTTAAGAGCTTTATCTTGTCGTTATTAGTAGAAGCCTTCGCTATAGTAACTGCTTTAACTAATTATTAAAGCAAGTACAGAATCGAGACATTATTAGCTAGTGAAAATGCTTCATTTACGTATTTGGGCATAATACTTTTTTGATTTTCGATTCATTATTTTTAGAGAACCAAAAACTTTCTCAACAATAATACTTGTTAAGCTACCAATAAAGAGGCTTCGGACAATATCAGAGGGATAATGATGCCCTACCCAAATCCTTGAGAATCCTGTTAACAAGGACATTCCCCACATAACTGACCCGAGAACACGTTCACGTAGAAAAATAGAAGTGGCTACAGCAGTTGCAAGCAACGTATGTTTACTTAAGAATGCGGAATTCATCTTTGAAGGAATAAGGATGCCGACACGGTGCTTTATAAAAGGACGAGGCTTAAAATAAAAACATTGAATTAACATGTCAATCAACAACGTAAAGGCCGCAGATATTAAGGCATATCTTATCACTTTTCTGTACGAATGGCCTCGAAACCACATCGACATTAACACAAAAGCGAATAGATAACGTACCTTATTTGAAACCAATATCATCAGCATATCCAATATAGAATAACGCCCAGCCAGTTGATTAATTATCTTGAATATTTTATAATCCATCCTGATTTTCTCCTTCAATTTTAGATAGACTCTTCTCTCCTAATGAAGCATCCATTACATGATCAATGCTCCTATGATAGTAAAAAGGAACCAAAAATAACTATTAAGTCATTTCGTATAATAGAGAGAGAAGCATATATGAAACCTCCTTAATCTATAAGGAGGCCTCTCTTTCTAAAACATAAAAAATTACTTTTTTATATCTCATCATTTCTGTTTAACGATTATTAGGGAATACTCTTTTAACGGTTTCAGTAAAATCTTCAAATAGGCCATTTCTTGTCGAACCTTCATTAATTCGATTTCCGTACCCTTCCATACGATTCACAAAATCAGGATCGGATGACACATACACATTTCGAATATCTTTATCTGTAACTTTTACTTGATCTGAAATCTTCTTTTTTAAACGGTCGGTTACTTCCCCGTTTGCTTCATTCTTTAAAACAACAGCCACGTATGCATTTCGGTTTGTAACAATCACATTCGCAGTATCTACTTCATTTAATTTAGCAATACGATCCGCAGCTTTATCAGCTACCTCTAATCGTGTCTGATTATTATTATCTACATTGTTATTTTGAACACCGTCGGGTTGAAATCCCACGTCTCGTAGATCATTGTTATCACGATTATTTTGAGCTTTTTGTTCGGACGGTTCTTCAGTTGGATCAGGCTCAGCTTCATCTTTTTTATCATTACAACCAAAAAGAAATCCTACTGATAAAATAGCTGATAAGAGTCCCAGTACATATTTTTTTGTCTTCATTCTTTTTCCACTCCTTCTAATAGTCATATATGTATTAAGGTTTACATTGGTTTTTAAATAATTACAGGAAATAATTTGAAAACCCAAGTAACGATAGATCATTTTCCTAGTATATATATGTAGCGTCGGTAAAAAATAAAGATGTTGGAAGAGAGATTTCTTTCAAACACTTATCAAAGAGGGATTTGCATAATGAATAATGTACAGCAGCTAACTTCTTTATTTAATGTTAATGGCCTATTTGCAAAGAAAAATAATAACAGAGGCATGCTACTGTCACTTTTAAGCATAGGAATTGGGACTTTAGTGATTTGGATAATAAGAGGAAATGGAAATAAAACAGGGGCACCAACTATGCAAACAATGAGCAGTAGAAACCAGATGAAAAACGGTTTATCCAAGCAATAAAAACTGTATTTACAATAGTATGTTTTGTATAGCAATTGGGTTATCGTTGATTATTAAAAGCTTTATGCAGTAAAAACTGCATAAAGCTTTTAATAATCAAAAAAATAAACACCGATGACTTAATTACATAAAACTTTTCTTTTGGTTTTTCATTTTTCATTAGTAAATGAGGAATATAATATTATTAAATGACATAAAAAAATTACGGAGACACAGAGGTCGAATATGAAACAAGTTATTAAAAACATTAAAAATGATCAGCATTTTCGCTTTACATACGATTCACGCCCCATGAATGAAAACATGAAACGTTACAGTGAGTTTTACAATCTCCCAACAGAGAACATAATGTATCGTTACGGATTTGAATCGTTTGTCCATGAACGGCTGTTTATCCAATCTTTTCGTCCCTTACCGATAAAAGCTCATATTCTTCTTCTTCACGGTTATTATGATCATGCGGGAGTACTAAGTACTGTCATTCGTTTCTTGATTCAACAAGGGTTTCATGTGTTGACATTTGATTTACCAGGACATGGATTGTCAACAGGAGAACGGGGAGCCATTTCGGAGTTTTCTCTCTATACAGAAAGTATTCGAGAAGTCGTACGTAGACACCTGTCTTCAAGCTCTCTGCCCGTCTATATCGTGGCTCATAGTACGGGCGCTTCTGCTGCAGTCGATTATATATTGAATAACCCTGAAACGTCTCAGATTCGAAAAGCAGTGCTTGTCTCGCCCCTCGTTCGGCCTTATCGCTGGAATGCAATCACCATTTTAGTAAAGCCCTTAAAAGCGTTCACCAGGAATTTGAAGAGGATACTTCGAGACAATTCAACAGATGCAAAGTTTTTGCGTTTTGTGAAGAATGATCCGTTACAGTATGATCAGGTCCCTCTCAGTTGGGTAGAAGCATTGATAAGATGGAATGAATTGATTAAGAAGGGGAATCCCAGTTCTGTCCCTGTTCTCATCCTCCAGGGAAAAAAGGACACAACAGTGGATTGGAGATATAATGTTGATTTCTTACTAAAGAAGTTTCCAAATATAGATGTTGAACTTATAGAGAACGGAAAACATCATTTATTAAATGAAGAAGAGCTGATAAGAGATAATGTGTTTTCTTCTATCCATCGCTACTTAACAGATGATGTGTAAACGATGATTACGAGAACAATGAATGCGCTATCTGTATATCATTGGAAATAAAGGTTTTTTATTTTGTTACCGATAATAATTATTCTAAAATTTTCTAATAGATTTAAATATCTCGTCCGTAAAAGTATACTTTTGCGAACTTTTCTTTTATATAAGAAATCTATCATTCTCACCGTCCGTTTAACTCAAATAACAAAATACGAACGTCCTTTTAAATACATGCACCTTAACGAACGTTTGTTGATAAAACAAAAGATATTTATATGTGAAAAAACTCGTCTAAAAATTGCTTACCTCTTAGAGGTAAGTTTATTTTAGACGAGCTTCTATAATAATTATAAAACAAACGTTAATAACGAAGCGTACAATATAAGAGATTAATATGCATTCACAGCTAGTTTAGAGTCGTTAAAATAAATAACCTCCGAAAGGATCTTACAGCCTTGGATTTCTTTAAAAGCTCTTCTTGCTTCTATTTCGTTTTCATATTCAAACATCGTAGTATTGTTTAAATTTGAATAAGTAGTGATTATCCACATAAAAATAGCTCCTTTATTTGTATTGACTTTAAATTTAAGAGATATTTTTCTCTACTTCTATTTTTGTTATATTCCTTCTGTTTTTTGTAAGAAAGAAAGATCCTACAATGAATAAAGCTATTAGTAAAGTTAAAAAGAACTGTGTACGTAAAGAATCAATAAAAGGCATTGCGATAAAAATACTAGTAATGCCAACAATCGTGCCGTATGTTAAGTAAGGAAACAGCCACATTCTTATTTTGAGTTTCTCAGGCTGCTCCTTTTCATAACTTTTACGCATACGTAATTGAGAGAAAGCGATTACCAAATATACAAGAAGAGCGACTCCCCCAGAAGCATTGACTAGAAACAAAAAAATCTTATCAGGAGAAAGATAATTAAAACCTACGCTGATATAAGAAATAATTGTACAGCCTATAATTGCATTAAAAGGAATTCCTTTTCTATTTACCTTTAAAAACAGTTTAGGAGCATCTCCTTTCTGAGCCATAGAAAATAACATACGAGAACTTGTATAAAGACCTGAATTTAAGCAAGAAAGTACAGCTGTTAACAAGATAAAATTCATTACTTGAGCTGCTGCTGGAATATTGACAATTTCTAAGAGCGATACAAAAGGGCTTTTCATCAAACTTGAAGAATCCCAAGGAAGAACTGTTACAAGAATCAGGATAGAGCCAAGATAGAAAAGTAAAATTCTGTAGATGACGGTATTTGTTGCGGATATAATTGCTTTTTCTGGATGAGGTGATTCACCTGCGGCTGTGGCTACAATCTCTGTTCCCATAAATGAGAACATTACAACAGTTACTCCTAAGAAGATCGAACTTATTCCATTGGGAAGGAATCCACCTCTGTCGAGAAGGTTTGATGTACCAGGTGATTCTACTCCTGGTATAAAACCACATATAATAGCTCCTCCAAGGATTAAAAACAGACCCAAACTTACTACTTTAATTAAAGAAAACCAATATTCAAATTCACCAAAAGATTTAACAGAAAATATGTTAGTTAAGGTTAACAGAAAGGTAAGAATTAGGCTCACGGACCAGGATGGCAAAGAAGGAAACCAATATTGAATAATTGTTGCACCAGCTATTGCTTCTACTGCAATAACAATAACCCAAAAGAACCAGTACAACCAACCAATAGTATATCCAGCCCATGGTCCAAGTGCCTCTCTGGCGTAAGTAGCAAACGACCCACTCGATGGATTGGCTGTTGACATTTCACCTAGCATCCGCATTACTAAAATGACTAATAAACCAGCAAATGCGTACGAGATAATCGAACCAGGTCCTGCAGTATTAATTAATGTTCCACTTCCAATAAATAGTCCAGCACCAATGACACCACCAAGAGAAATCATGGTGATATGACGTGTTTTTAGTTCTTTTTTGAGCTCAGGCTGTTGATCATGCATATCCTATAACCTCCTTTGTAAAAATTAATATTCCTATCCATAAAGTAAGGAAATTTAATAGTTGAGTAGAGAAGAAAGTCGTCAGAAAAAGCCTTTGCTCACATAACAAAGGCTATTTAATTTTTTTGACAGAACCTCAGTTAAATCTAAATATTATGAAAATTTAGATATTCATTTAGAAAAAAAGCCTTTTAATGCAAATGCAACATTTTGTGGTCTTTCTGCCATACGACGCATAAAATATCCAAACCAGTCATTTCCAAAAGGGACATAAACACGCATTTTATAGCCTTCTTTAGCTAGACTCAACTGCATATCGGTTCTAAATCCGTATAGCATTTGAAACTCAAATTGATTACGATTGATGTGATGTTTTTCAGCAAATTCTTTTACTTTTTCGATAATATTATGATCATGAGAGGCAATGGCTGTATAGCTTCCACTTAATAAATGTTCTTCAATAATTCTCATGTAATTATTATCTATTTCCTTCTTTTCTTGGTAAGCTACTGTAGGAGATTCTTGATAAGCCCCTTTAACCAATCTAAGAGAAATGCCTTTTAAGTCTTTTACATCTTGCTCAGCTCGAAATAAGTATGCTTGAATAACTGTACCTACGTTATCATAACTATAAGTTTGACGTAATTTTTTTAAGATATCTAACGTAATTTGGCAATGTGCATAGTCTTCCATATCAATTCGTACAAAATTATTATATTTTTTTGCCGTTTCAAGGATTCGACGCATATTTTCCATACAGAAATTTGGATCAATATCCAGACCAAGCTGGGTCATTTTAACGGATAGATTACAATTTACCCCTGATTTCCCCATAGCTTCTAATGTACGTACGTTATATTGTGTTGCTTCTATAGCTTCTTCTCTACTAGATACAAATTCTCCTAGATGATCAAGAGTGCAAACTAACCCCTTTTGATTTAATTGATTTACTTTTACCATGGCACTCTCAATTGTATCCCCCGCCACAACTTGAGAAGCTCCAAATTTAAGACCCCATTTTTTTGCAGCCTTATTTAGTACTCTATTTTGAGAAGCATGAAGAAAAACATTTTTTGAAACCTCTGCTAACATGAAAATCCCCCCCTAAATATATGTACCTTTCTTTAAAACCGGGACAGCCTCGAAAAGCTGTCCCATTGTTTTTAAAGTGATGTACTTGTTGTTTTTGCTTGCATGTGCAGGATTAAGTAATCCGGTCCTCCTGCTTTTGAATCAGTTCCAGACATGTTAAATCCACCAAACGGATGATAGCCTACAATTGCACCTGTACAACCACGGTTGAAATAAAGATTACCTACATGAAATTCTTCTTTTGCTCTTTCAATATGGGCAGGTGTGTTAGAAAGTAACGCACCTGTCAAAGCATAGTCAGTGTTATTTGCAATCTCCATCATATGATCGAAATCGCGTGCTTTACAGAAAGCCACTACTGGACCAAAAATCTCTTCCTGCATTAGGCGTGCTTTTTCATCGACATCTGCAAAGATTGTTGGCTGAATGAAGTAACCCTTAGAGTCATCTGCTTCTCCACCTGTCATCAAGCGCCCCTCTTCTTTACCGATTGCAATATAAGATAATACTTTGTTGTAAGAAGCCTCATGACTAACAGGTCCCATATAAGTAGATACATCTTCTGGATTCCCTACTTTTAATGTTTTTGTTAATGCAACTGCTTTTTCAAGTACAATGTCATACACATCTTGATGAACCACAGCACGAGAACCAGCTGAACATTTTTGTCCTGAGAAGCCGAATGCAGAGTAAACGATAGAAGATGCTGCTAAATCTAAATCTGCATCTTTATCAACAACCACTGTATCTTTTCCACCCATTTCAGCAATAACACGTTTTAACCATTTTTGCCCTGGTTGTACTTTTGATGCTTTTTCATAAATACGGCAACCAACTTCACGAGAACCTGTGAATGAAACAAAACGTGTTTTAGGATGTTGAACTAAATAGTCGCCAATCTCAGGTGTAACGCCTGGAATAAAGTTTAGTACTCCTTTAGGAAGACCAGCTTCCTCCATTACTTCTACAAATTTCGCTGCTACGACAGGAGTTGCATCAGCAGGTTTTAATAAGATTGTGTTTCCTGTAACGATTGCTGCAGCTGCAGTTCCTGCCATAATAGCTAACGGAAAATTAAATGGAGAAATAATGATTCCTACACCAAGTGGGATATAATTAAATTTATTTTCTTCCCCTTCACGACTTTGTACAGGTACCCCATCTTTTAACTTCAACATTTGGCGTGCATAAAACTCTAGAAAATCAATAGCTTCTGCTGTATCTGCATCAGCCTCATTCCAAGGCTTACCAGCTTCCTTAACTAAATAGCTTGAGAATTCATGTTTACGACGACGGATAATGTCAGCTGCACGGAATAAAATGTTTGCGCGTACTTCTGGATCTTCTTTTTTCCATGTATTGAATGTAGAAAGAGCTGTTTGCATAGCTTTTTCAGCTAATTCTTGATTCGTTTTAGACACTCGTCCAATAATCTCTACTTTATTTGCTGGGTTAATCGATACAATTTTTTCATCTGTTGTAATTAACTCTTCACCAATAACTAGAGGATAATCTTTTCCTAGTTCGGCTTGTACAGTTTCTAAAGCTTTACTAAATTCTTTTTTATTTTCTTCAAGTGTAAAGTCTGTAAAAGGCTCATGTTTATATGCTTTGATTTCTGTAAGAGTTGTTGTCATTGTACTATTCTCTCCCTTAAAAGTTTTAATAGATTTCTGATTTTAAAATCGATGTGTTTTGTAGTACTGGCCAATACTATCTTCAAATTATCAATACTTATTAGATAATTAGTTCTAAAAGTTTGAAATAATAAATTAATTTATAATTTTTAGAACATTTACTCTTTATAAGAATGTATTATAAACACCTTTGATGGGTTTTGTACATGATTTTTTTACGAAAGTGTTCAATTCTATATTTTTGAACACTTTTGTTCATAAGATAGAATGATTATATTACTTTTAAGGTTTTATGCAAATATATGGTTAGATAATCTGACATATTTTTTATATTTAATATTCAGGTATTCCAGCATGAGCTAATAGCTTTCCTAATTGACTATCCTTTTAAAAAACGTTGTCTAATTAAAACTTTATTTTGATAAAGCTCACCCTTGTATTCATTTGAAACTGTTACAAAACTATTTTTAAATATGATTACAAATAAGAAACTATGAATAAAATTATGTAATATCTTTACTGCTATAGCTCTTAATAAATTAGATTACAGCAGAAAATTGAACTTGATACGTTGATGAAGCTTTAACAGAGGATACGAACAATTCCACTGAATTAAAACTATTGACACTACATTTACTAGCGTCATTATGATAGATAAGTCTCTAACTTACAAATGTTATCCAATCATGTAAATATGAAGTTATTTATAGTTTTTAAATTCCCCTAAAGGTAAAAATCACTATAAAATCATCTTCTAGTCAAGTAATTTGGAATAAGGAATATAGAAAGATTCCTTCACCCTAAATACTCTTTTAGTAAAATGATTGTCTTTGGAAATAAGAATGACAGCTATGTTTTAAACACCTTAGTTTTTAACGAGAATTAATCTTGGATTAACTACATTTATTTTTTATAGAAAAGATTTTAATTGGTTCCTAAAATCAAACTTATGGAAACCAAAATTACTATTTTAAATTAGTTAATGTTTTAAAATAAAGGTTAATCAATCCAAGTTAGTGAATGCCATTTCAAACATAAGTTAGATAATATATAATTGTATTATTAATTTTGACCAATATTGACTTAGGGAGGAAGAACATAATGTGTAGTAAGAGAACATTCCCTTTAGTTTCTGGCTTTCTTTCTATTGATTTGGTAAATACAGAAGTTATAAGTCATGGTCGTCGCCATGAATTGATGGTTCATGAACAAGATCTTTTAGACTGGCTTCATACAATGTATGAACAAATTCCTTCTCTTGATAGGGAGATTTTAAATATATCCAGGGATGAAGCAACTGAAATACTACCTCATATTCATGAGTTTCGCTTTACACTAAGAGAAAATTTCGAAGGAATAGCAGATGGGAATTCTATTAATAACAATTGGATCTCAAACTTAGAAAAAAACATTGAGAATGCCCCTTACGTATATCAATTTGAGTCAGGTGAACTAAGAGAAGTTCCTAAAGGCAGCAAACTAAATAAAATTTTATCTCTCTTATCATTAGATGCTTTGCGTTTGATTGCTGATGGTAAGCTACAAAAAATCAAAAGATGTAGTAACCCTGATTGTGTGCTATTATTTATTGATTTAACAGGCAGACGTAAATGGTGTTCAATGAAAATATGTGGGAATCGAAAGAAAGTAGCTCGATTTCAACATAAAAACAATAAAAAGGCTTGAATTCTTAAAATGAATTCAAGTCTTTTTTGTTACCGTCATAAACTAACCTATTAAATCAATATTGACAGGTTAGTTTTAATGAATGTAAAATAAATGAAAAATAAAAAGGAGTGAAGCATATGAGTGTCACAGGTTCAGTTCAATCAAAAACAGAAGGTACAGCTATACCTAAAAGGAGTTTCTTTTCAAAAATGGTTACTAATACAAAAAGTCCATTAAAGATTAATCTTAAGGATGCTTCCACAGGATTAATTGGAGGTCTTATTAGCATTTTAGCTCTAGGATTATTGACAGACATGACTCCAACGCCCTGGTTGATGGCGCCATTTGGAGCAAGTTGTGTATTAGCATTTGGGGTATGGAATGCTCCTTTGTCTCAACCACGAAATATCATCGGAGGACATTTAGTTGCTACTCTTGTGGGTTTAGTGATATATCATGCATTTGGAAATAATGCTTGGACTTTAGGAGTAGCTGTTGGCTTAGCGATTGCGTTAATGATGCTTACTAAGACAACACATCCTCCAGCAGGAGCCGATCCAATTGTTGTTATCTTAGGTGGGGTATCGTGGAGTTATATTATTACGCCTGTTCTAATTGGATCTTTACTTATTGTGCTTGTAGCCTTAGTCGTAAATAATTTACGAAGTGATAGAGCTTATCCAACTTTTTGGTTGTAAAGGAGGAAGAAGATTAATGATGGAACATTATATTTGCAATCAACTAAATTTTGCGCGAGAAAATACAATTAAACTAGTTTCTCATATGGATGATGCTTTCACAGAGATTATCCCAGATGGGCTAAATAATAATATAAAGTGGAATCTAGGCCATATATACGTTGTACAAGAGAAATTTGCTTTTTCTTTTGCTGGAGAAGAAATAAATATACCGGAGCATTATAACAATATATTTGCACCCGGTACCAAGCCATCAGAATGGTCTATAGAACGACCAAGTTTAATTGAACTGTTAAACTTATTAACACTACAGAATCAGCGCTTGAATCTTATACTACCAAAAAAATTAGGCGAAAAGAGCTTACAGCCATACATAACCTCTACTGGTCTAAAGTTAAGGTATATAGATGAATTTCTGAGTTTTTGTCTATATCACGAAGGAATGCATTATAATGCTCTTAAAAATATCAAATCTATTTTAAGTTAACTGGAATAATGTGTTTTTTAATATGGGGTTAACCTTAAAATAAACACAATTCATTTTTTATAGAAAAGGTTTTAATTAGTTCTAGAATTAAAATCATGGTAACTAAACACGAAAAGAAAAAGCCTGTATCTAAGGAGATACAGGCTTTTTTCTCACTCCACTTTTAAATGATAGTTTGTATTCCTTTTCCTATAGGATAGCAATAATCGGGAAAAGGTATGATATTCCACTGGATAAAGAACGTTTGTTCGTATATAATATACAGAACAAACGTTCTTTTATTTGAGGAGTATTTTCAATGGAGGATGAGCAGTTACCAAACAGAATCATTATATGTGTCGACATGAAGGCGTTCTATGCGTCCGTTTCTTCTGTCATAAGAGGATTAAATCCGTTGAAAACAAAGCTTGCGGTAGTAGGAGATATCAAACGGTCGGGATCCGTTGTATTAGCTACCACGCCATTATTAAAGAAAGAAGGGGTCAAAACAGGAAGTCGTCTTTTCGACATTCCTAAAAGGAAAGATATTCATGTGGTGAATCCATCTATGGAAAGATATATCAAGGCTTCGACCTATATTTCGAGCTTGGTGTTACAGTATGTGGCTCCTGAGGATTTTCATTCCTATAGTATTGATGAGCTGTTTATTGATGCGACAGCTTCGCTACATCTATTCGCTCGTACACCAGAAGAATTAGCCCACAATATTATCGACGAAATTTATCATAAGACACGCCTGACAGCTACGGCAGGCATAGGTCCTAATCTCTTACTGGCGAAGGTAAGCTTAGACCATGAGGCTAAGAATAGCCCAACAGGAGTGGCTTATTGGCGATATGAGAATATTCCCTTTAAATTGTGGGCTATTCATCATCAATCGCACTCATTATAGCGTTGACTCCTTCATTTCCGTTAAGCTTATATGTACCAAAACCTATAGCAGGCTAGGTTACCCCGTCATTAAGGGTTATTTCAGGAATTACTTTACTCATTATTATCCACTCCTTTCGATCATGCTCTAAGATTGGCATATATTATCCAATACTTGAATAAACTTGCACCACTCATTTTCACAAAGGAGTGGTGCTTTCAAACAATCAAAAAAGTGATTACGGAGAAACCTCCGTTTTAAACTCATTAACTTCGCACTTTTCTGTTTCTTTCTTGTTTTTAGTTAACGTAAAGAAAGCTACAAAACCTAAAAGCGCCGTACTAAATAAAATAGCAGCCATCGGAATAGCTGTGGTTTCGTTAATACCCACTAAAGGAGAAACAATTGATCCTAAAGTTAGTGGAAGCATGCCTAACACGGCACTCGCACTTCCTGCTCTATGTCCTTGATTTTTCATTGCCAATGTCACCGAGCCTGTGATTGTCATTCCTATAGAGATCATGTAAATAAAAATGGGAATAACAATCGTAGCCAGCGGCCCTTTAAGCATGGTCATGATAAGAAGTACGCTAGTAGCACTTACAGCCGTAATCACGGCAATGCGAAGCAGGCTTCTTTCATGAAGAATTCCGCTAAAGCGCCCAATAATAAAGCTTCCAGTCACAATGGCTAAGCCGTTAATGCCAAACAAAATGCTAAAAACTTGCGGAGAAACATGGTAGATCCCTTGATAGACAAATGGAGTGCCTGATACATAAGCAAAGCTTCCTCCGTGGACCAGTCCGACAATTAAGGCATACCCAATAAAAGAACGGTCTTGTAATAGACTGCCCATCGTGCGAATGGAATGACCAATTGAACTTGGCGTTCTATTTTCAATTGGCAAAGTTTCTTTTAAACGCATTGAAATTGTTAAAACAATTAAAAGGCCTATTAAACTTAAAAACAAGAAAATAGTATGCCAGCTTGCAAAAGGAAGAAGCAAAATAGCACCTCCGGCCATTGGTGCTATCATTGGCGCAAAGGCGTTGATAACCATTAACAGAGCAAAAAACTTCGTAAGCTCTCTTCCACTAAAAACGTCTCTGACAATGGCTCGAGAAAGAACAACTCCTGCCGAAGCTGTAAACCCTTGTAAAAAGCGTGCGATGACTAAAGCTGTAATAGTAGGAGCCAAAGCACAGAGCAAGGACGATATCATAAATAAAGAGATGGAAATGAGTAAAGGTCGTTTTCGTCCCTTCGCATCACTGATTGGACCGATCACGATTTGACCAATGGCAAGGCCTAGTAAACACGATGTTAAACTAAGCTGAACAAGTGAAGCTCGCGCATCTAAATGATCAGCAATAGCAGGGAAACTTGGCAAATACATATCGATATTAAGCGGACCTAATATCGCAAGCGTGCTGAGAAGAAACGCCAATCCTAGACGTTTTTTTCCAGTTGGGTTATGAAGCATAATAGCAGAGCACCTTCCTTACCTAAATATTGTATTTTCACAGATAACCTTTAGTCTATTGAAAGGCATCTCTTCTGTCTAGGACATTTGTCTAAAGATGTAGGTAAAGTTCCGTTCGCAAAAAAGGATGTATGACTGATGACATACGGTTGATATTCAAAAAACAACGCTTGAAATATCCTTAAGATACTTCAAGCGTTGTTTGAGCGTTTGTTATATACTATCTAATGCCTGCTGTAAATCTCTCATAATATCTTCCCATGCTTCCAGTCCAACTGATAAACGAAGGAGTTCGTTTGAAATTCCCATTTCTTTCCGAGCTTCTTCCGGCACAACTGCATGCGTCATCGAGGCAGGATGCTGAATAAGTGTTTCAGCATCTCCAAGACTCACCGCAATGGAAATGAGCTTAAGCTGATTAACCACTTTTACGGTTTCTTCATAACCTCCTTTCACTTCAAAAGAGAGAAGCCCCCCTCCTTTTCTCATTTGCTTTTGCATGAGAGAATAAGCAGTGCTCTTTTTATCACCTGGATAATAAACGGCTTTCACCTTGGGATGGAGACTTAATTGTTTTGCGATATGTTCAGCATTTTCACAGTGACGATCCATTCGAACGGCCAGCGTTTTTAAGCCTCTGAGTAACAGCCAAGCATCAAACGGTGAAAGAATGCCTCCGATATCTTTTTGCGTCGTTTTGCGCAGTACGGAAATAACCTCTTTGTTCCCTACTACAATTCCTGCGACAACATCTCCGTGTCCACCAATAAATTTTGTTGCGCTATGAATGACTAAGTCGCACCCAAGCTTCAGCGGCTGTTGCAAATAAGGAGTTGAAAAGGTATTGTCTACTACCACAGGAATTCCTTTTTGTTTGGCGATAGAAGCAACTAACTCTAAATCTACTAAAGTCATAGTCGGGTTAATCGGTGTTTCAATATAAATACATGCTGTATCTTTTCTGATAGCAGCAAGAATTTCTTCCTCAGTTTCCAAGTTGGAGAAAGAATGATGGATTTGATATTTTTCCTCAAGCATTTCTAAGAGACCAAATGTGCATCCATACACTCCTTTAGAACATAAAATATGATCGCCTGCTTTTGTAAGTCCAATCAATACAGCCGATACTGCAGCCATTCCCGATCCAAATGCCAAAGCGGCTTCTCCTTCTTCAAGCTGTGCCATACGCTCTTCTAAAATGGTGACCGTTGGATTCGATAACCGGGAATATACATAACCATCTTCTGCTCCGCTAAACCGGTTTGCACCTTGTTCTATAGATGAAAATGTAAATGTAGACGTTTGATAAATAGGCGGAGCTAAGCTATCAAAATGATGTTTTGATTCATACCCTGCGTGAATGGCTTTTGTTTCAAACTGATATTTCTCTTTTTCGTTCATACGGCTTCCCCCTTATGCACACAAGCACTATGTCATTTTTTAAAAAAATGTAAGCGTTTTCTTTTATTATATTTCTCTTTTCTTTTTTCGTTCCCTGCCTCTCCATATAGATAATTCCACCGTAGAGAAAGAAGCGACATGCACCCTGCACCTCGCTTTACTTCATCATTTGTTTAATTAGTGCTGAATTACGTTTTTTGAATACTTCATTATGAGAAGAAACCATAGCCGCCTTAGCAGCAGAGGGCTGAACGAATTGTTTTGCTTTGTTTACGGCATTAGCAGCGTCTTGAAAAGCACCTGTAATCAAATGGACTTTTCCTTCGTGCATGAGAATGTCTCCCGCTGCATACACGCCTTCTACCGACGTTTCGCTTGCTGCGTTACCTGCAACATAGCAGTCATCAATGGTTTTAATATATAATTCACTGTTTTTTAACAGCTCTGTATCTCTTTCATAACCGTGATTAATAATGACTTCGTCAATCGGTAAATAAGAAATTTCACCGGTTTGATGATTAGTTAGCTCAACTTTTTCAATAAATTCATGCGTCCCATCAGCCACTAATTTTGTAATAGATGTGTTAAGCAGACACCGAGCTGAACTGTTTATTAATTGTCTCACTTGTGCTTCATGACCGTTTAGTTCACTGTTTCGGTACGTAATATATACTTTTTCAGCAACGGACTCTAGCTCATTTGCCCAATCAATGGCTGAATTTCCTCCCCCGGAAACAATCACCGTTTTATTTTTAAAATGCTGCAAAGATTTAACCGTATAGTTTAAGTTTGATATTTCAAATCGTTCTGCCCCTTCAATTTTGAGCTTTTGCGGATTTAAAATACCTCCTCCGACAGCAAGGATAATGGTTTTAGAGTAATGATGTTCACCTGAAGAACTCGTCAGCTGGAAAATACCATCTTCTAAGCGAGAAATCGATTCAATCTTCTCATTTAAAACAACAGTTGGATCAAACGTCAGCCCTTGTTCAACAAGCTGTTCAATAAGCTTCGCACCAGAAATAGGCGTTTGCCCTCCTACATCCCAAATCATTTTTTCAGGATAAACGTGAAGTTTTCCGCCTAATTTTGGCTGATATTCAATCAGCTTTGTTTTCATTTCTCTTAGTCCACTATAAAAGGCAGAATAAAGGCCGGCCGGTCCCCCGCCTATAATCGTCACGTCAAACAGTTCGTTATGTGTCATGAACACCCGCTCCTTGCAATTAATTGTTATTGATTATCATTCTCATTTGAATATACATCTTCTTCACCGTTTTGACAATAAAAATAACTATTGACATCCGGAAACGTTCGAATTATAGTATGTAAAGTAAACGATATTGATAATCATTATCAAGTATTTGTTGTATTAAACGTAAACGGAGGGTCAGATATGGTTCGCCTATATACAGAGAAATTACATATTAGTTATGGTGAACGTCTAATAGTAAAGAATTTAAGCGTTAACATTCCAGACAAAAAGATTACCACGATTATTGGTTCAAACGGATGCGGCAAATCAACGCTTTTAAAAGCCGTCACCCGCATTATTTCTCATCAATCCGGTTCCGTCATTTTAGATGGCGAAAATATTTCAACAGAACATACAAAAGCACTCGCTAAAAAAATGGCCATTCTCCCTCAAACCCCTGAAAGTGCCAGCGGCTTAACTGTTGGAGAACTTGTATCTTATGGGCGATTTCCCTATCAAAAAGGGTTTGGGCGTCTGTCGAAACAAGACTATCAAACGATTGACTGGGCGCTTGAAGTAACCGGAACAAAAGATTACAAATTTCGTCTCGTTGACTCTCTTTCAGGCGGTCAGCGTCAGCGAGTGTGGATTGCAATGGCTTTAGCTCAAGAAACAGATATTATATTCCTCGATGAGCCGACTACCTACTTGGATATGGCTCATCAGTTAGAAGTGCTTGAGCTGCTTCAAAAGCTAAACAAAGAGCAAGAACGTACCGTCGTAATGGTACTTCACGATTTAAATCAAGCCGCTCGTTTTGCAGATTATATTATCGCTTTAAAAGATGGAGAAATTGTTAAAGCCGGAACGTGTGACGAAGTCATCACGCATGACGTTCTAAAAAAAGTGTTTCATATCGACGCTGAAATCGGACGAGACCCGAGAACCAATAAACCAATGTGCATCACGTATAACTTATTAAGAGGAGATAACTAAATGAAAAAATTACTGCTTCCATTCATGCTCATATTCGTACTACTTATTAGTGCCTGCAGCAGCGGTTCAACTGAAAGCAAAAATGATTCTAGCAAAAATGGCGAATCTAAGACAATCATATATCAATCTGAAGACGGCCCTGTAAAAGTTCCGGCTAACCCGAAACGTGTTGTAGTGTTAGGCTCCTACGCAGGTAACGTCATGTCGTTAGGTGTCAATATTGTCGGAGTTGATTCATGGTCTAAAATGAATCCCCGCTTTGAAAAGAAATTAAAAGGCGTTGAAGAAGTATCAGATGAAAATTTAGAAAAGATCATTAAATTAAAGCCTGACCTAATTATTGGCTTATCTACTACAAAAAACGTTGATAAATTGAAAAAAATTGCTCCTACCGTCACGTATACATACGATAAAGTAGACTACCTTACTCAGCATGTAGAAATCGGAAAACTATTAAATAAAGAAAAAGAAGCACAGTCATGGGTAAACGATTTTAAAAAGCGTGCGGCAAAAGCTGGTTCTGACATCAAAGCTAAAATTGGCGACGATACCACGGTTTCAGTTATTGAGAACTTTGACAAGCAGCTTTATGTATTTGGCGATAACTGGGGACGCGGAACGGAGATTCTTTATCAAGAAATGAAATTAAAAATGCCAGAGAAAGTAAAAGACATGGCTTTGAAAGATGGTTACTATGCAATTTCACCAGAAGTTCTTCCTGAATATGCCGGAGATTATTTAATCTTCAGTAAAAACCAAGATGGAGATACATCATTTGAGAAAACAGATACGTACAAAAATATTCCTGCTGTAAAGAATAATCACGTATTTGAAGCAAATGCAAAAGAATTTTATTTTAATGATCCAATCACATTAGATTATCAACTAGATTTCTTTACTCAAAAATTTCTTGGCAAGTAACTCATTCAAGAGGAATTCTTTTTAGAATTCCTCTTGCTTTGTTTTACTAAATTTATTCTTACATGAAAAGATGGGTGTTTTATGAAAATAGACAATCAGCGTTTCATTCCTTTTTTATATAAATTAATAGGTGCCTTGCTCGTATTCATCATAATGTTTGGTTATTCAATGATTTTTGGCGCTGCTGATATATCGATAAAAGATGTGTGGCTAGCACTTTCATCAAGCAGTGTAAACGAACAGGTTTCGATCATCCGAGATATTCGTTTACCTCGTGAAATCGCCGCTGTTTTTGTTGGCGCTGCTTTATCAGTATCAGGGGCGATTATGCAAGGTATGACAAGAAATCCTCTTGCAGATCCAGGACTTTTAGGCTTAACTTCTGGCGCAAATGCAGCTTTAGCTGTAACCATTGCCTTTATCCCTTCTGTAAATTATTTAGGTATTACGATTGCTTGCTTTATCGGAGCTGCGGTTGGCGCAATTTTGGTATTTGGAATTGCTGCTATAAAAAGAGGTGGTTTTTCTCCGCTTCGAATTGTACTAGCCGGGGCTGCCGTTTCAGCGTTTCTTTATGCGATCGGAGAAGGCGTCGGTATTTATTTTAAAATTTCAAAAGATGTATCGATGTGGACTGCTGGCGGAATGGTAGGCACTTCTTGGGAACAGCTTCAAATCATTGTTCCTTTTATTGTGGGAGGTATATTCATTGCCCTTTTGCTTTCCCGGCAGCTTACTATTTTAAGCTTAAACGAAGAAGTCGCTGTGGGGTTAGGTCAGCAAACAACAAAGGTCAAAACCGTTTTATTTGTTGTCATGATTCTTCTTGCAGGTGCTTCTGTTGCGCTAGTCGGAAACATGGTGTTTATCGGCTTGATGATTCCTCATATTGTACGAGGAATTGTAGGAACCGACTATCGTTATATTATCCCTATGTCCGCTGTCACTGGCGCAGCGTTTATGCTGCTCGCTGATACGTTGGGCCGAACCGTAAGTGCGCCTTATGAAACACCGATAGCAGCAGTTGTATCCATGATTGGTTTACCTTTCTTTTTAGTCATTGTTCGTAAAGGAGGAAAAGCATTCTCATGATCCACCCAGCGCTTATTAGAAAACAACGAATAATTATGATGCTGCTCACTGTTTTGATTCTTGGAACAATTGTAATAGGGATGGGGCTTGGGGATGCCTCCCTTCCTTATAATAAAGTATTTCCTACTCTGTTTGGCAAAGGGAATTTTGCAGATGAGTTTGTTCTTTTTTCAATTCGACTTCCGCGAATTATCATTACTCTTTTAGCAGGAATGGCTCTAGCTTTATCAGGCGCTATCTTACAAGGGGTTACGCGCAATGACTTAGCGGAACCTGGAATTATAGGAATTAATTCAGGAGCAGGCGTCGCAATTGCCGTATTCTTTTTATTTTTTCCAATTGAAGCTGGCTCTTTCGTGTATGCTCTTCCGTTAGTAGGGTTCATCGGTGCCTTGTTTACAGCTAGTCTTATCTACCTTTGTGCATATAGTAAAAGCCAAGGACTGCAGCCTGTAAAACTTATTTTAACAGGCGTAGGTTTTTCGATGGCTCTTTCTGGAATGATGGTGGTGATTATGTCATCAGCTGATCGTGCTAAAGTTGATTTTATTGCTAAATGGATTGCAGGAAACATTTGGGGGACAGACTGGCCTTTTATATGGGCACTTCTACCTTGGCTGCTTGTCTTGATTCCTTTTATATTGTACAAAGCAAATTCATTAAACATTTTTAACTTAAATGAAGCTGCAGCTATTGGAGTCGGTATCGCTATGGAGAAAGAGCGTATCACATTGCTTCTAGCCGCGGTTGCATTAGCGGCAGCCGCAGTTTCAGTTACAGGCGGCGTGGCCTTTATTGGGCTTCTTGCTCCTCATATTGCCAAAGGCTTAGTCGGACCGAGAAACCAGCTTTTTATTCCCGTTGCCATTTTACTTGGCGGCTGGCTCTTGCTGATTGCAGATACAATAGGACATAACATTGCCGATCCTAACGGTGTACCAGCAGGAATTATTGCCGCCGTAATCGGTGCTCCTTACTTTGTTTATTTACTTTTGAAAAAATAATAAACGAGGCTGAGAAATAACGAACCACTAATCAAACATTTCGATTAGTGGTTCGTTTTTCACTTGGGCTAAAATACTTTTATCTCAGCTTTAGTTTTGCTTTTTTTGTCTTTCATCTGCAGCGTTCGCTCTAGCCTGAGCTTCTAAATCGTCTTGGTCTGCTAATTCACGAGAAAACTCTTCGTCTACTCCATCTGCTTTAGATGAAGGATAATCCGCTACCTTTTTTAATTGTTTTTTCAACTCTTTTTCATTCATTATAAACACTCCTTTATTCTAGACTGTTACTAGTATGCGTTTGTCGTTTCTGCACTATGTGGAGAAAGAAGGAATTTTACCAATAAGACCGAAAGCATACGTAATAAGAAAAAGAAAGGACGTTTTATATGATCATCATTATTACGCTCTCTATTATCATTGTATTTGTTATTTTACTGCTATGCATAGTTACTACTTCGAAAGCTTACGATTACAAACATACGGTAGATCCGCTTACAAAAAAACAAGACGAAAAAAAGTAGGTGCGCTCGTTTCACACCTACTTTTTGTATTACCCTTGCAGTGTTTTTAAATCGTGATCGTTCAATTGAAATGCTTGCTTAATTTTGTCTTCCAAGTTTTTTGTTACTCTTCGCTTCCCCACTTCAACCAGTGCAATTAAAGAAAAACTGCAGTTTACTGCTTGAGCGAAGTTTCGCTGATTCATATTGTAGTTTTTCCGAATGTTTTTTACCGTTTCTTTATTCATTTACACTCACTCCGCTTAACTCAATATACTTTTTTCTACTCAAGTTCAAGTCACATGTTCATCTAGCTGTCGACAGAGCGTGAGAAATTGCTGCTGTTCTTCTTCTTTATAGCAAGCAAACAGTTTTTCAACCCCTTGCTGCATGTCTTTTTCAGCAGCTTGAATCACTTGTTTCCCTTTGTTTGTAAGCTCGACCATAACTTTACGCCGATCTCTTTTTGAATGGTAGCGCTCCACAAGATTCAGTTCATACAAACGTGTAATCGATGCTGTAATAACGCTTGGGCTCGCCTTTATCTTGTCTGCCACTTTGGTGACAGGCATTGTATCTGCACGTTCAACAATCAGTAAAATATGATATTGAAAAGGGGTAATTCCGTAATGATGTAAAAGGCTTTTTACATTTGTCATTACTTTTTTGTTTAAAGATATTGAAATTCTTTGAATTTCTTTACCAAATATCAATGGATCCATCCACCTCACTGCCCCTTTCTCTCCAACATTTTTATGATGAACTTTAGATTTCTATAGCTCCTTATGAATTTATACTTTTCGGAGCTGGAAGCATACGAATATCTTCCTCTTGAGCTTTTGATTTCTTTTCTTCGACTACTTTATCTTTACGTACGTCACGAAGGAAGAAACTTAAAATTAAACCAATAACAGAAATTGCTGTTGCCCAGTAAAAGGCATCGTTAATACCTTGGATCGTACCTTGCTGCGTCATTTTTCCAGATAAAACCTTCAGCGCTTGCTGCTGAGCCTGATCTTGTGATAAATGCAAAGTAGCAGCTACTTTTTGTACAAATAAATGAAAGCTGTTCATAAAGAATGGATCAGACGTATTCATGGAACTGCTGATTTCATTTACATGATACGTTGTACGGTTCGTAAAAATGGTCGTCATTAAACTAATACCAATTGAACCACTTACTTGACGAAGCGTATTAGACATTGACGTTCCGTGACTGCTTAGTCGCTGCGGAAGCTGATTCAAACCGGCTGTCATAATCGGCATCATTAAGAGTGACATACCGAACGAACGGATAATATAAATCGCTAAAATATGATTAAACGGTGTATCCATCGTCAGCTTCGTAAATTCAAACGTTGAAATAGATGTAATGAGCATACCAACGATTGCTAGCGGACGAGGTCCCACTTTATCAAACAATGTACCTGAAATCGGCGACATAACCAGCATAACAAGTGCGCCAGGAAGCAACAGCAGTCCTGAATCAAAAGCAGAATATCCGCGGATATTTTGCAAGTAAATTGGAAGCAAGAACATGCCTGCGTACATACTGATTGTAATCGCAATACTAATAATATTTGATAGTGAAAAAATATTATATTTAAACACACGCATATCCAATAGCGGCTTTTCAGATTTAATTTGTTGAAGAACAAATATAATTAAAAGAACTGCCCCGCCAATGATTGTAGAAAGAACAACTGAATCCGTCCAGCCGTCATTTCCAGCTTCACTGAATCCATAAAGCAATAATCCCATACCTGCAAGTGATGTCACAACAGAAGGCATGTGAACTTTTACATCTTTTGGAGGCTGAATGTCTTTTAATTGAAAGAAAGCAATAATTAATACAATGGCACCTAATGGCACCATGCCGTTAAAAAGGATGTGCCAATCATAGTTTTGAATAACCCATCCAGATAACGTTGGTCCAATAGCCGGTGCGAACATCATGGCCAAACCAAAAATCCCCATCCCTTTTCCTCGCATGTGAGGAGGGAAAATAAACACAATAATGGTCATAACAAGAGGCGATAAGACACCTCCGCCAATAGCTTGAATTAAACGGCCGGTAAGCATAATCGAAAACGTAGGTGCAATTCCACAAATCAATGACCCTACTGTAAAACAAAACATTGCAAATAAGAACAAGCGACGCACACCAAATCGTTCAATTAAAAAAGCTGAAAGCGGAATTAATGCCCCGTTCACAAGCATATATCCAGTTAACAACCACTGAGCTGTATTTGCCGTTACGCCAAACTCAGTAATCAAATGCGGGATGGCTACGTTCAGTAACGTTTGGTTTAATATCGCAAGAAACAAACCAAGCATTAAAACAATCAATAGCGGAATATGCTTTTTGATGGATCCATCACTTGTGTTTTCTATACTGGCTGTCATCATATTTCCTCCCTTCTTGAACTGTTGTAGTAAGAATTAGTCTTTCGAAATTTTTACCTCGGCGTTCATACCTGGCAGTACATGCTCTGAATAATTAGAAATAGAAATTTTCACAGGAACCGTTTGAGACACTTTTGTGTAGTTTCCATCTGAGCTTGAGTTCGATGTTAAAGATGAAAGTGAATTGGTTGCATATCCAATTTCTTCGACTTTGCCGTCGATTTTTGCACTGCTGTCTCCGTCTACCGTTACATCTACATCGTAGCCTTCTTTAATATCCTTAAGCTGATCTTCTTTAATATTTGCTACGATAAATAGGTCTTTCATATCTACTTCCGTTGCAATTTGCTGTCCAGCTTGAACCATTTGATTTTCTTTTACGTTTGTTTGAATAATTTTTCCATCTGCTGGCACTTTAGCAGCTACAGACCCTTTTTCAGCTTGAATTTTAGCAATTTCAGCATCTTTTGATACATCATTTCCTTCTTCTACTGTCCAGCTTGCTACTTTACCTGCTGCAGGTGCAACTACATTGTATACATCTCCGGATACTTTAGCGTTATCCGTTGTAATATAGTTCGATTTTTGAACGTAATAATATCCTCCTCCAATTAATAAAGCTAAAATAACGATAATTCCAATAAAATTTGTTACCATTAAGCGACTTCTAGACATTCATTACTCCTCCTTAATACTTCACTAATAAAATTACTTTTTTATATAGCTTTTTCATAAAGATATTATCTCCATCTATTATGAGATATGTTTCTTTACAATCATCTATTTGGTTAACCACCTAAACAACTTTATCATAAAGATATTTTTTCGTAAAGATATTAATTTAAAAATAATAATGGTGGTTAAAGATAATCATTGCCATCCTTTACAATTGTTTCATTTTATTTTAGAGTTAGTTTATATACGTCCGTAGTGTACAAGGAGATGGAAGCTAGCATGGATAACAATTTAGATTCAAAAATTGAACACCTTTATCAAATTAACACATCTTTTTTTCAATATATGCGGCATTTAGTCGAAGAAACATTAAAAACACAGCCTTATCACTTAACACCCACTAAATTTTATATCTTAAACTACATTGCCAGCGGCACAAAGTATATGGTAGCAGATATTTCAAATAAACTTCACTTAACCTCGGGCGCTACAACTAGCTTATTAAATCAATTGGAAGAAGAATCTCTCATTCAGCGCGTGCGAGACGAAAAAGACCGGAGAGTCGTGTGGGTTTCACTGACCGATGAATCAAAGAAACTTGTTTCAATGATTACAGAGAAGCGAAATGGATTTTTAAAAGATATGCTAGCAGCTCTAAGTGTAGAAGAACAAGAAGAATATTTTCGCTTATTAAATAAAATGGACGCCCTTTTAAGTGATAAATATGGATTTTCATATTAGATTATCCAAAAGAGCTCCGCTTCGAATTGAAGCGGAGCTCTTCGCTATTTTAGAAAGCAGAACTCATTAACGCACCTGCTTTGTCAGGAAAATCGATAAAAGGATTTCGGTTGCCTTGCAACTCAAAGATTGCTGCATTGCGATGTTTTTCATAAAGTGAAACAGTAAATTCTTCATGCCATTTTAGTAAAAGAGGAAGATCTACTCGCGAAGAGTCAATTTTATTATGATAGCGAATTAAAAAATAAAGAGTTGATCGAGCCACAATTCCTTTTCCATATTCAGGTTCAAACTTACCTTTTTCTGCTTTGCCACATCCTTCTTTCACATCTGATTGCTTTACTTCCGGCGTATAATCCGCGAAGTCAATATAAGAAGAATTACCTCTTCGACTGTTACAAGAAGGTTCACACGCAAATAAATGATGCAAATCGCCTCTCATAGGCTCTTGTTTCCCAAACCAAGATTGTGGGACAACGTGCTCACAGTTTAGCAGTATATCATTGCTTGAAAGAGAGGAGTTACTAAGCGACTGAAGTTGATCAATATCTTGCTGTATAGTTTCTAACGGATCCATCCCTTTCCCTGAGTATAGACTTTTCAGCTCCCCATTCTCCTGTAGATCCACCCAGGGATATACATATTTATGCGGCGAATAACTTAGCAAATGCTGATGCGTTTCCTTTAACAACGTTTGCATGGCTTCTCTTTCAAAGAGCGTATCTTGATAATAAAGATTTTTATTTTCTTCATCTGTCTTTTCATCATAATAACTTCGATTGTTTGCGTATTCGTGATAAAGAGCTTTTGCCTGCTGCTTTTCCATCATTAGCATATCTAAACTGCTTCTCATCCGATCACCTCTGAAGTCATTTGACGTTGAATTTCACGCAACAGCTTTTCAACAACGGTCAAGTGCACAAATCCGTTTCCTACTTCTCTTGGTGATTCATTTAATGGAAGGGTTCTTCTGATTAACTGTGCATAAAGCTCTGGTTCTGTAAGTTCTCTTCCAAACATTTCATTTGAAAGAACTTTTATCAATCCTAAGGCCCCTGCTACGTGAGGTGTTGCCATAGAGGTTCCGCTCAGTGCGGCATACTTTCCATTCAAGTAAGTTGATACGACCTTCTCTCCCGGAGCTACTACATCTACTTCGTTGTTTGAGTTGGAAAATACCGAAGATCGTTTCTCTGAATCAACAGCTCCTACGCTAATCACTTCATTATATGAGCCTGGGTACGCAAACTCATCTGTGGAGCCTTCTCCATCTCCTTCATTTCCCGCTGCGCAGACAACTAAAATATTCTGATCAACAGCATCTTGAATCGCTTCATGTAGCTCAGGCACATCCGACGGACCTCCAAGCGACATCGAAATGATATCTACTTTTTGCTCGATGGCGTAGTTAATACCTTGAATAATCCACTCGTATTGACCTGAACCATTTCCATCAAGTACTTTTAGGATAAGTAAGCCCACTTCAGGAGCCACTCCTACAACACCCGTTCCATTATGCGCTGCTGCAATTGTGCCTGCTACGTGAGTGCCGTGACCATTATAATCTTGAAAAATATCTGGATTTTGTTGATCATCTTGTGTAAAGTTTTTTCCTCCAATAATTCGCTCCTGCAAATCTGGATGTGTAACATCACAGCCGGTATCCAAAACCGCTATGGTTATTCCCCGTCCCTTTGTTTGCTTCCATACTTGCTCTGCTCCAATTAGAGCGACTCCTTCTGGGACTTCATTAAATTGATTCAATTGTTCAACTACTTGAAATGGGATAATGCGCACTTTGCTCTTCATTCAGATTCCCCCTGCAGGATTAAATGGAAGGTAGTTCATGGTGGGATCACTTTTAATCGCTTATTTTTGGAGCTTACTCATCGAGGTTTTTTGCTTCTAAACTTATTATAACACAAAAACAGAACATATGTTTGTTTTTGTGAATTTTTTTGCAAATAAATAAAAAGCAGAAGCGGAAATTCCGATTCTGCTTTTTATTTATTGTTGGTTTTTAGAGGAATCAGGAACGGCACATTGACCATCTGCACAAAAGGCATCATCTGCGCCTTCTGGAGAAAGGCTCTTCAAAGCGGGAGTCGGATTTTCTTCTTCCCATACTTGTTGGAGAGCTCCTACAAATGTTTCGACTGGCTGTGCACCTGAAATCGCATATTTTTGATTAACAACAAAATATGGAACACCGCTAATGCCATATTGCTGAGCCGTTGCTTCATCACTGCGCACTTCATTTGCGTATGCGTTTTTATCCGCGAGAATTTGACGTGCTTCTTCTCGGTCAAGACCTGCATCTTCTGCAACAGCAACCAGCGTCTCTTCTTCACCTAGATGTTTTGATTCAGTAAAGTATGCATATAAGAGTTTTTCTGTAATGGCTGCTTCTTTTCCTTGAGCTTTTGCAAATTTAGCTAAGCGGTGAGCATCAAATGTATTAGTTGGCTTCATATCGTCAAAATTAAAGGATAAGCCCACACTAGCTGCCTGCTGTCCGATTCCTTCATTTGCTTGCTTCGCTTGTTCAATCGTCATTCCATATTTAGCAGCAAGAGCTTCATTAATTGTTTTGCCAGTATTAACTGGGGCGTTTGGATCTAGCTCGAAACTTTTAAATTCAACCTGCACATCATCTTTGTGTGCAAATTGCTGAAGCGCTTGCTCTAATCGGCGCTTTCCAATATAACAAAAAGGACAGACAAAATCTGACCATACTTCTATTTTCATCGTGACACCTCTTCAATTCAAGATAATTCTTATCGTAGCATACCTTTGAAGAAACTCCATCATAACTTGCTCACACAAAGCAAAAAATAAGGTGTTGATTTACATACTAAGTATATTAAATCAACACCGTACTTTTATCTCACTTATTTTAAATTCATTGCTTTTAGAAGAGCATCATGTAAATACGTATTTTCGTATACTCCAGTAAATCTTTCTGAGCCGGCACCCATTGCATTTAAAGGAACGTCTGATGACGTATGCTCTTCAGTTGTCCAATCCGCAACGAACTGCTCTTTTGAATGAGCGATTGCAAATGGTCCATCTTCTTTTGATGCTTCATCTCCACCGTTATCTTTATTGTCTACTTTTTCAAGTGCTAAACCTCCGGTTGCATGGTCAGCTGTTACTAATACGAGAGTGTCTGGGTGTGTTTTAGCATAAGCTTTAGCCATCTTCACCGTATCATTAAGCTGCTTACCTGCTTTAATCATGAGTTCAGCATTATTATTATGAGCCATTTCATCAATCGCTTCCTCTTCTACTACAAGAAAGAACCCTTTTTTATTTTGTGATAGCGTATTGATTGCTTTTTTTGTCATGTCTTTTAGAGATACTTGAGGGTTGTACACATCACCTTGGCCTTCAGGAGCTTGTTGAAACATTTCTTCATTAGCAAACAGACCAAGCAATTTTGTTCCTTTAGCATATTTTAATTCATTTTCGTTATTAACGTATGTATACCCAAGTTTTTGTGCTTTGTTTACTAAGTTTCCTTGCGTTCCTTTGCTTCCTTCAGTTTTATCTTCTGGCGGGGCATCTGGATGTGCACCTTCATTTCCTTTTGTGTACCAATAATCTTCTCCGCCACCTAGAATCACATCTATCTTACTGTTTTCAAGATACTGCTTCGCGATGTCACTTTGAGCACTTCGATCTTTAACATGTGCGCCAAAAGCAGCTGGAGTTGCGTCTGTTACTTGACTTGTTGTCACAAGCCCCGTCGTTTTCCCAGCTAATTTTGCTTTTTCTAAAACTGTTTGAACAGACTTTCCTTTCATATTTACGCCAATAGCGCCATTATAACTTTTAACTCCTGAAGCCATGGCTGTAGCAGCTGCTGCAGAATCCGTAACAAATGAATTTCCTGAAGATGTATGGACTCTCCCTACTGCCGGCATATCATCCATTGCTAACTTTCCATTTGCTCCTACGGCGGCCAGTCGGATCGCATCACGATGATCGGTACCCATACCGTCTCCAACAAAAAGAATAACATTTTTAGCTTTTTGGTTATTTACGCCTTTAGCTGCTTTAGCATCTGTTGGTGAATTTGTTCCAAATGCCAGCGCTGCTACAGTTACCGCTGATAATACTGCCGCTCCAATTGCACGTTTTTTCATTGTTTACACCCTTTACTGTTTATTATTGACATAACTTAACTGTACACGCAGTCTGTTAAATCAACTTGAATAAAAGGTTAAAGGTGTGTAAAGATATATAAACTTCCATTTACAATGCATGAAAGAGGCTTTCCTTTTAGCTAATCAATACTTGGCGGAACTTCAAGCCAGCCTTTTTTAATCATAATTTCTGTTGCTTCGCTTGCATATTGAAACGCCTCTTCTCCTATCAGCATCATTTTAGCCACAATATCTCTTCGAAAACTAAATGCTGCTCCAAACGCCTGACTTCCGATACTGAAGTTACTTAGTAAAATATCGCATGTCAGCATCAAACGATCCGAAAAAGCAGGCGTTTCAGAAGTCGTTATGCTTCCTGTTGAGGCAACAGAAGGTGAAATATCGTCTTGTATAATTATTTCTTCAAGTCGCGTAATAATTTTTTTACTAAGCTCTTTTCCTTTCAAAAAATGCTTTTTCACTTCGGCATCTTTCGCCGTTTGAGAAAAAGCCTTCATTAACTTCATCCCGACAATGTTTGTTTCGACTCCATGATAAATCTGCGCTAGCTCCATCGTATTTAGTACTCTTTTGTCCGCAAATACATTTAAGCCGCTCAGATATTTTCTATCCGAAACAAACTCAACGGTAGTTGGCATCGGAATATAGGGTGGGCGGGATAAAATTCCTTTTCTCAATAAGTACTGCGTACAGGAATCGTAGCACTCTTGTGTAATTTTTGTTAAATCTTGATAAAATTTCACCACATCTTCTCTGTAGGCCTTGCCTAAACTTAATGTATACATCCCCATACTAATTTCTTTGATGACACGAAGAAACATAATATCAAATCCGTTAGTAAATAGTTTTGGAGCCTGTACATTTACGTCTTGAGATGAAAGCCCCGTTGGCACTACCGCTCCTTCTTTTTCAAATATTGTTTTTATTTTTCGTATGTATATAATAAGCTGCTCACGCAAGTCCGTCATAATTGTTTTAGCATCTTCATCATCCGCATGTTCAATCATATAATCTAACAAGCAAATAATTAACGTTTTCTGCTGATATGTCATCCACAGCGTCCCAATTTCGCTTGAGGTAATACTAGGTTTGTCAGGCACTGTTACTTCCCTCCGCTTCTTCAGCTTTGTTGAGTACGTCTGTTTCTTTGAAAATAGAGCATACTCATTGTACATTTACTTATCATTATGCTACCCAACATTCTGTTTTTTATTTAAGCCTTTGACAAACAGCTTTTGGGCAACAAAAAAGAGGCTATGACAAAAGAATTTTAGACGAAATAAAAAACGAACCATTAATCAAGATGTTTGATTCGCGGTTCGTTTTGTTGGTTATGGTAAACGTAGGTTTAATGTGTGTAAGCCTTTCTAGCAGTTGATTGGTGGGAAAGACGAAGACTCCTGCGGGAAAAGCGGAACAGGTGAGACCCCGCAGGAGCGTATGCGACGAGGAGGCTCAGGGGCCTCCCGCGGCAAGCGAAGTCTTGCACGGAAATCAACTGCGGTGTCACAAACGGTTCAGCTTATGTATCCCATTTGTTCGTCTTTCAATTCGATTTATTTCGTTATGTCTTAACCTCTTTTTGCCTTACGCACGGAACGAATACATAACACCTGTCAATTTCTCAGATATGCTCCATAGTCTTTCCGCTACGTCCGGTTTGAATAAAACATCTCCCATCCTATCTTTTGCAGGATATCCTTTTTTAGCATCTTTTCCGTCTGGCCCAATATATGTACCGCCTTCTATTGATTCAGTGGCTGCATAAAGAGTAGGCAGCGCGCCCATTTCTGCAGATTGACTAAATAGCTTGACTAAAAATTTCAGCAAGCCGTTTGGCTCTTTACCTGAACCTCGTGATAATAGGTTAGTATTTGAAATACCCGGATGTACCGCAGCACTAATTGTCGTCGATCCAGCTGCTTCTAAGCGGTTTTGCAGTTCTTTAGCAAACAATAGGTTGGCGAGTTTACTTTGCCTATAGAACTTCATTGGACTGTAGCCTTTTTCCCCGTCTAGATTATCAAAATAGATTTTTCCAGAATTAGCAGCTATACTGCTTACCGTTACGACTCTTGAATGTGGAGTTGCCATTAGTAAAGGAAGCAGCAAACCCGTAAGCGCAAAATGTCCTAAATGATTACAGCCAAACTGCAGTTCAAATCCGTCTTTCGTTTTGCTGTGAGGCGGAACCATCACGCCTGCATTATTAATGAGAAGATCCAAAGACGAGTATTGTTGAAGAAATTGATTAGCAAAATGCCGAATAGAGCTCAAGTCACTGAGATCTAATGACATAATAGTCACTTTAGCATTTCCGTTATCCGCTTTAATTCTCTTCTTAGCTTCTTTCCCTTTTTCCTCATTACGCACAGCAAGAATGATTTCTGCTCCGCGAGCTGCTAGAGCCCTTGCTGCTTCAAATCCAATACCGCTGTTTCCTCCCGTTATAAGGGCTGTTTTTCCCGTTACACCGGGCATTCGTTCAGCTGTCCATTTTGTTATCATATAGGTTCTCCCTTTCAGCTATAGCTGTTTTTCTAAAATTCACGCGTCTAAGTCACACTAAATTAACGTTTTTTTAAAATTAAGGTATGTATAAAGTATAATGTCTTCAAAACAAAAGGGACAAGCTTTTTCAAAGCTTGTCCCTTTTGTTTGTTTATGTGGTTCGCGGAGAATCGTAGCGTCCAAACCAGTCGTATCGGTTTGTGGAGACCCATTTGTATAGCGGACTAAACGCTTTGTTCATTAATGGTAAATGCAAAAGCACACCTATTGGGAATGTAAGAGGCAAAACAGCTAAAAGCCGTCTGACCGTTTCAAATCCTGCTAGAACTTCCCCTTTTTTGGTCACCATATGAATTTGATCATATAAGTCTCTTCCCTCTTCTTTTAAGTAACTATACTCCGTTCGTTCAATATATTGAACTGGAATCCACTGAATTTGGTTCGTCCAGTCCAGCGCTTTAATTATTTTTTTTACGTTGTAACATAAAGGACATTGCGCATCAAAAAATACTTTGTGTTTCATTGTTTCCACCTTTCTTCTTTTGTTTCTTTTTCCTTAATTTATAAATACCCTTTTCTCCTTTTTAATAACCACTATTGGGAGGCACTTCTTGTGCATCCTGGCTTTAAAACAAACATTTTTTGTAGGGTTTCTTTTGTGAAGCCGCGAAAGAAGACAGGATTTTTTTATAAAATATCACTTTTTTGGTTTAAAGCGCTAAAAACATGTTAGAATAGATTTCATATTGATTTGAAGCAGTAGGTGCACGCATTTAGTCACATACTAAAAAGGACTAAATAAATATAATGATAAAAGGTAAAGGTAATGTCTTCATAAACTTATCATGGAAGTAGGTTTATAAATAACGAAGAAAAAAGGAGGAACGGGTGTTACTTTTATCCCTTTCATATAAGCTTTTTTACGTAAGGATGTGTAAACGATGAAAAATAAGTACATGCTGTCAGCTTCAGGTATGTATATTAACTACTTTCTACTGGGCATGGTCAATATCATGCTTGCATCAAATATGTCATTTTTGACAAAACAATTAAATACCGACGGTGCTGGAATCAGCTATATCATTTCTGCTATCGGAATTGGAAAATTGCTTTCGTATTCTCTATCAGGCGTCTTGTCTGATAAAGTCGGACGAAAGCCTTTGATTATTGTTTCGTCTCTGACGATGGCGATTTTTTTAATTGGCATTCCATTATCGCCAAATTATCAAACAGCCTTTATCTTTGCTATTATCGCTGGTATTGCAAACTCTGCTATGGATGCTGGAACGTACCCTGCTTTGATTGAGGTCTTTCCTAAATCTTCAGGTTCAGCCAGTGTTCTTGTAAAAGCATTTATTTCTGCAGGAGCGGCACTTCTGCCGTTTATGATTGCCTTTTTTGCAGATCGTGATTTGTTTTATGGGTATGCTTTTTTTCTTCCTGCTCTTATTTATTTACTAAATATGATCTTTATGTTCAAACTGCCTTTTCCCAATCATAAACGCGAACAGAGTACAGTTCAACAGCAAAATACAGCAGAGAATAAATTTATCTCTGCTCCTAAAATGAAACAAGAAGGAATTGCTCTTATTGTGATTGGATTTACTTCTACAGCGCTTTTTACGGTGGCTCAAATTTGGCTCCCTACTTACGGTCAACAAGTATTAGGTATGGCTGAAAGCAGCTCGGTCCGCCTTTTAAGCTACTACAGCATTGGAGCTTTAATCTCTGTTTTAGTATTAGCTGTATTATTAAGCAAAGTGCTTCGTCCTGTAACGGTTATTCTCGTTTACCCGATGATTACCCTTATAGCCGTACTTACGCTTCTTTTTGTTAAAGTACCTGCTATTGCAATTGCAGCTGCTTTTTTCATGGGATTTTCTACGGCTGGGGTCTTTCAATTAGCGATTACTGTTATGACCGAGCTTTTCTGGAACAAAAAAGGAACGGTTACTGGAATTGTAGCGACGGCTGCTGGACTAGCTGCTATTTTATTGCCTTTAGCAACAGGGCTTATGTCTAAAACGGGACATATTTCAATTATCTTTATTTTTGATGCGATGCTTTCAGTAGTAGGTATGGCAGCGGCAGCTTTTGTTAATTACCGCTACCGCAAAATTTTAAATAAAAATCGCAGCGAACAAATTCAAGAAACAGCCTCATAAAAAAGAGGCTGGGGCAAAAATATTTTAGAGAAAGTAAAAAAACGAACCATTAATCAATGGTTCGTTTTTTTGCTATGGTGAATGTATGTGTCATTTGTTTAGGTCCTTCTAACAGTTGATTGGGGAGCAAGGCGAAAATTCCTGCGGGAAAAGTGGAACAGATCAGACCCCGCAGGAGCGCAAAAGACGAGGAGGCTCATCGGCCACCCGCGGAAAGCGAAGACTTGTACGGAAATCAACTGCGGTGGCACAAGCAATCCATACGAGCTCATGTATACTATTTGTCCGCCTTTAGATTGAATTAATTGGGTAATGTCTCAACCTCTTCTTAACTTTTCTTTTTAACTCATTTTCTCAGCTGATTTTTGCTTCATAAACAGGAACATCACACCTGAAATAACCGCGAAAACAGCTAAAATGTAAAAAGTAGAAGGCAGCGGAATCACGCTGACTAGTGACCCCATAGCTAAGCTGCTGACAACTGCTGAAGTTTGTATAGCCGTCATATATGCCGTTGTGGCTAGTCCAATTTGACGCGGAGCCAGTGACTGAGCATACACCATTCCCACTCCCATTGTAGCGGACAGAATAAAAGCATAAAATACTTGAAGCACAATTAACCCACTCAGCGGTAAATGAAGGCTCGTTAAAATAAAATAAAGCACTTGGCAAGCAATTCCAATGATAAAGAATCGTTTAACTCCGATTTTATCAGAAAAATAGCCCCCTAACGGCATAAATACTAGCTCAAAAACAGATGTAACGGTAAAGAGAATCCCTACAATCGAAACGGATTGTTTTAACGTATCCGTTATGTAGAGCGGCAAATACATAGAACGCCCGGAATCACCCGCAAAAATGAAAAGAGCTGCTACGAATACAGCTATTAATACAGAAGGTATACCGGCTGGCGCTTTTGAAGATGCATGAGCTGAAGTTTGAGGCATACTGTCTTCTTTAAGCGCAAAAATAACCCACCCTAAAGTTGCTAGCGATAACAACCCTGATAATAAAAATAAAAGAGTATACCCTCCGTGATCAATAATTAAAGCGCCAAGCATAGGTCCAAAAATATAGCCTTGTGAAAAAGCCATTCGCACGGTACCAGTAATCGTACCTGCCTGCGATTTGCTTTCTTGCTTTTTAACAATAAAATCATTCAGCAGGGCAAAGAAAAAAGAAAACGCATTAAACCCTCCTATAGCAAGTAAAATGAGTGCTATTGTATAAGAATGCGTAAACGCTAACGGCACTCTTGAAATGGTTCCAATCAGTAACGCCCAAATAATAAATGGCTTTCGTTTCCCCCATTTGTCTGATAACGAAGCTAAATAAAACGATACGATTAAACCAATAATGCTCATTGGCACAAATAAAAATCCTGCTTGAAAAGAAGTGGCATGCAATGTATTTGTTGCCCAAACCGTTAAATAAGGCATAAAGCCGCCAACGGATAATCCAATAATAAATAATGAAATAAAAATCGTTCGAAAATCCCGGTCTGTAAACACAATCTTTATGCCTGATACAAACGAATTTTCTATTTTCGACATAAACTCATTTCAACCCTTTCTATCCAGCTGTCAAACGTTCCATTTCCGCAAAAAAAATGCACCTTTCTTCAAGAAAAAGTAGAAGAAAGGTGTGTAAATGAAGGTTATTTTCCAATTTGTACAGCAATTTTTTCTTTTTGTTCTTCTTTGCTGATAAGTTCTTTGAATTTGGTCAAAAGAGGTGCTTTTAATTCTTCATCTTTTAATGCAAAAGCAAGAGTCGTAAAAATAAAATCTAACTTTTCTCCTGCATCATAACGTTCGCCCTCGAATTCGTAAGCATAAATAGAACGGTCTATATTCATACGCTGAATAGCATCTGTTAGCTGAATTTCCCCCCCTTTTCCAGCTTCCTGCGTTTCAAGATACTCAAAAATGTCAGGTGTAAATACATAGCGTCCAATAATTCCTAAATTAGACGGAGCTTCTTCGACTGATGGTTTTTCTACAAAACCATTCACTTCGTATAACCGGTTTTTATTTGCTTTTGGATCTATAATCCCGTAACGGTGAACGGATTCTTCCTCTACGCGCTGTACGCCGATAACCGATGATCCCGTTTGGTTATACTGGTCAATCAGCTGTTTTAAACAAGGCTGATCTGGGTCTGTTAAGTCATCTCCAAGTAAAACTGCAAACGGTTCGTTTCCAATAAACTGTCGAGCACAGCCAATTGCATGGCCAAGGCCCTTCATTTCTTTTTGACGAACGTAATGAATATTCGCTAGTTCAGAGATATACTCCATTTCTTCTAATAGTTCAGTTTTTCCCTTTTGATGAAGCAAGTGCTCCAGTTGAATATTGTGATCAAAATGATTTTCAATTGCTTGTTTCCCGTTTCCTGTAACAATTAAAATATCTTCGATTCCTGATTTTAAGGCTTCTTCTACAATAAATTGAATTACGGGCTTATTTACAATTGGAAGCATTTCTTTTGGGATAGATTTTGTAACGGGTAAAAAACGAGTACCTAACCCTGCTGCTGGTATAACTGCTTTTTTTATAGTCTGCATATTATATTTACTCCTCTCTGTTAGTTATCTAGCTGCCTTACATCTATTACGCTTTGACAGGCACCACATTGAAAATTTCTTTCACTCCTTGCTTGTATCCTCCCGCTGAGCGAAGTGATTCTCCAATTTGTTGTGCATGCTGTTTATATGTGTGAGTAGTTAAAACGTCGTTAACTGTCTTTTTGATTAGCTCAGCAGATACATTATTTTTATCTAATTTTACACCTGCTCCTAACTCCTGCACGCGATCGCCAACCATAAATTGATCCACTGCCATTGGAATAACGACAAGGGGCGTATCGTAGTATAAACCTTCACTGCTGCTGTTCATTCCGCCGTGAGTAATGAATAAATCCGCACGTTTTAAAATTTCTAGCTGCGGTACGTATTGTTTCACAACGAAGTTTTCTGGAATGTGTGCTAATTCTTCAGGTTTGGTATTTTTACCAATAGATAAAATAACTTTACCCTCAAAATCTTTTAATGCTTCTACACATAAGTTATAGATTTCTAGCTGCTGATTAAAAATAGTTCCCATAGAAACAAAAATAATTTTTTCATTTTCATTTTGTAAGTAAGAAGGATCTTCAATGTCTAATCGTTTAACAATTGAAGGACCAATAAACTTGTACTCACTCGTAAATTCAGATACGTTTGGCTGAAAGAATTCTGACGTAAATACTAGCGTAATATCCCCTGGATTCGACATAATGTCAATGGAATCCTTTAACTGAGTATTATATTGGTTGTTGAACTTATTTAATGATTTTTCGAATTGAGGATAAAAGGAAGATTGGTCAGGTTCTGTTTGACCACTTGGCATCATACAAGTTGCTAACTCCTTATTTAACGCAAATGTTGTACAAAGAGAAACCTTCGGAAGCTGAAGAAGGTCGGCCACAGCGGAACCTGCTAAAAGGTGATAATCATAAAGTACATAATCATATGTTTCATGTTTCGTTTCACTCATAATTTTAATAATAATATTTTCAGATTCATTTAAAAACAAATTCATTATTTCATAGCGGTCATAAGACTCTTCGTTTGTCATCCGGTTGCTCATATCAAGACTTGGACGAAAATCTTCGTATTCACGAAATTCCGCGCCTGATTTCCGAATTTTTTCAGCATAGTCTTCAATGCCGTAATAGACGACCTTTTCCCCTTGAGCCATCAACTCTTTTACAATTCCTAAAGAAGGATTCACATGTCCTTCACCTGGAAAGCCTATTAATAATACTTTTCCCATAACATTCATTCCTTTCACTTAGTTAATAATTAAATTACTTAATTGTTCATTTGGTAAATTTATTGTATAGAAACTGAATTTACTATAAATTATCTTTATCGTAAAGTCATTAAGCGTTTTCAACTAAAAAAAGGTTAAATAGGCTCATTTTGGAATATAGTTATAAATTAACTCAAGAAAAACAAATATTGTAAAATTTATCTCGTTTGTAAATAGATGTATACGCTTCATTATGATGCAAATAAAAAACACACCTCACTAAATCAAGCAAGAGGTGTGTTTTTTATTTAAAAGTTGTATAACTCCCATATATCTGAGGTTTCTGAACCAATATACCAAGCTGCCGCCCCACCTAAATGATAGTCATTAATTAATTTAACCCGGCGCTGCATAGATGCTTTGTCTTCGAGCCATATTTGATGCTTCGTACCATCTTCCGTGTATTCTACATAGTACTGTGAGGCTTGGCTATCCCATTTTTTAGCTAACTTTTTAGAAGAGATAACAGCTTCGGCTTCTTTCATCGTTAAGTCTTTTGTGACAACTTTTTTGGTCGATAGGTCCGTTTTCCATTCTCGCGTATAAAAAGGAACTCCCAGAAGGATTTTGTGTGCAGGTACATCTTTCATAAGAAGTTGTGCGCCTTCTTTCACCCAAGGCAGTGAAGCAACAGATCCTGGAACCTGACTTCCTCCCCAGTGTTCTTCATATCCCATCATAATGACATAGTCTGCCACTTGACCAATCTGTTTCCTATCAAAGCTTCCCGACCAAAAAGGATCATTATTTTCTCTTGTTATGTCTACTGAAATAGTCATACCATGAGGTTTTAACGCTGCTTTTAATTCTTTAATAAATAAAACAAAATCTTGTTTGTTTTTGATATTAATGTTTTCAAAGTCAACATTGATCCCATCGCTGTTTGTTTTTACTAGCGAACTTTCTATTGATGATACAAGCTTTTTCCGCTTTGCTTTATTGCTTAGCACATCACTTGTAAGTACATCATCAAAATTGTTGCCAATAAGCGGCCAGACTTTTTTGCCGTTTTTATGAGCCGTTTGAACATATGATTCATTTATAGAAGATGAAACAACTTTTTCATTCGACGTTAGCGTAAACCAACGAGGTGAAACAACGTCTAAATTCTTTTGGTTCATCGATTCTGTATAGCCTGCTGTTTTTTCATTAAAGCTCCAACCCATAACTACAGGCTGATGCTTCTTTTGCACTAAATCAGATTTTTTGATCCAGCCCTTTTTCCCTTCCAAAAGCTGTACTTGTATATAGTAATCAGGAATAATAAGCGTTTGTCCGGGCTTAATATTTGTTGAGGATAGCTGATTTAACTTTGTTAATTCATTTGCTTTTACACCGTACTTTACGGAGACTTTCCAAAGCGTATCTCCTGATACTACTTTATGTAACAAGCCTTTTGGTGGTATTTTCAGCGTTTGCCCTGGAATCAGCTCCGTCTTTTTTAGCTGATTTTGTTTTATTAGATCACTGACTGTTACACCGTATTGCTTAGCTAGTAACCATAGTGTATTTCCCGGCACTACCGTATGAGTAGTAACCTGAGCTGCATCTCCAGCTTCAGATGAAATGACAGGAAATTCTTCTCCTTTTTTCACTGTCTGCATAACAGAAGAATGTAAGGAAGGAGAACGATATACGTTTACGTTGTCACCTTTGACAGTGCCCACTGAAGAAGCAGCGGCTCCTTTACTCATCGGGGCCAATCCTCCACTGAAAAGACAGAGAACGATCAGGCTCATACATATTTTCTTCATTTTATAATTTCGCCTCCCCACTTTTTGACATCACCTGTCTAGTTTACTACTCCTATAAGATAGAATCCTAGAGGTACATTGTGGTAAAGAAACGTCTGGGTATACGTGAAATACAAATAAAAAAGCTTACCGTCCGATGACGATAAGCTTTCGTTTCTTATGCATTTCCCACTACATTTTGATCCTTAATATCCATATCAATTGTATTAGCGGTACTGGAACTGCTTGTAATATTCATAAAATTCCCTGTGTTCCCGCTGCCAGAACCGACTGTTGTAAAAGCTGTACTTTTTGGCTTAATAGCCAGACAATCACCAAACTCCACTGAAGATGAAACCAATACATTCGAGATATTTACGGCTCCTACTACCGATGGCATCTGCCTCTCCTCCTGTTCATTATCTATCTGCTATATGATATGAGCAGAAGGTCAAAAAGTAGCTTTTTCATCTTTTTAATTTTATTAAGGATCAATTCGTTTATACCTTGATTCTGCAAACATATATACTCCGTATGCCATAAGCCCGATTGATACGATAGCCAGCAGTACAGACCCAAAAGGACGCTGTGCTACTTCAGCAAGGGCTCCATCTAACCCTTTCGTTTCGTCTGGATCCGCTTGAAGAGCCGTGCGAATAAGAAAGAAACCAATAATGCCAAAGACGATACTTCGAGCAATAATACCTGCTTTTCCAATATGCCCGCTCCATCGCCACTCTTCTTTTGACATTTCGTTTTTCTTTAGTTTTTTTAAGAAGCGTCCTGAAAGAGCCCAATATACTTGTCCAATCCCAAAGATAATAACGCCGATACCTGTAAGCGCAATGATGGTTTGCCCAAAGGGATAAGATAACAGCTTGGCTGATACCGTTTGATAATGCTTACCTGAGGTATGAACGTGAGCATGAAGCAAAATTTTCACCGAACTCACACAAAGACTAATATAAAACGTCGCTACAACTAAATAGCCCAAACGAGTGAAAACGCCTTTTACCCCATGCCCAACGTGGTGAGGATCAAAAATAGCAGAAATGATTTGCCAAAACGCATATCCACTTAAACCTACTGCCAAGACAATTAAAATCAAAAATCCAAACGGCTGCTTTGCAATTGTGTGCAGGGCTCCTTGAGAAGTAACTAAATCGCCTTTTAATCCGAAAGCTGTCTGAATCGCTAATATACCGATGATAAAATAGACCACACCTTGAGCCACATGACCAAACCGTGAAAAACGTACGACAAATGGCTTAGTACGTTCTTTTAAGCGATGTAACTTTCGACCAAACGTATCTTTTTTAACAAATGGAGATTCACCCATACGTTTCCTCCTGCTTTTTGAAAACAAACTTTATTTTATAAAACACCTGAAAATAAGCGTGCAAATGACTCTTTCGAACGTTCTACTAAGCTTCGCTTGTAAAATGCTACTGGTTTGATCAAATGACTGTCTTCAATATCTTCTTCGTAATTTTTGATGAGCGTTTGAATCGTCTCTCCTTCAATTAAAAATGCATTAACTTCAAAGTTCAGATGAAAACTTCTCATATCCATATTTGCAGTACCGACCGAAGCCATATCTCCGTCTATAATCACAATTTTTTGATGCAAAAACCCTTTTCTATACGAATATACTTCAATTCCACATCGAAGAAGTTCAGCAAAATATGACCTAGTTCCATATTGAGTCAGAAAGCCATCATTAATTTCGGGTACCATAATCCGTACCTCTACACCTTTTCTAGCCGCAATACGAAGGGCGGTTCTTATGGCTTCATTTGGAACAAAATAAGGAGTTGAAATCCAGATTGATTTCGTCGCGCTTGTAATCATAGTATAGTAATAATCACTCATATTTTCCTGCGTATCGGGCCCTGTCGCCACCACTTGCACAAAGCCTTCTCCTTCGACAGGATGAGGCTTTGTATACGCTTCATCGTTAATTAAGCATTCTCCAGAAACGTATTCCCAATCGAACATAAAGATCGAATGCAAAGTTTGAACAGATTCTCCTTTTAGCATCAGATGAGTATCTCTCCAAAAACCAATTTTTTTGTTTTTTCCTAAATACTCATCCCCAACATTCAATCCCCCTACAAAACCTACTTCCCCGTCAATTACGACTATTTTACGGTGGTTTCGAAAGTTGAATTTTTGATTGAAAAATCCATACTTAATAGGTAAGAAAGGATGCACTTTAATATTCGCTTTTTTCATTCGTTTAATATCTGAACCCGATAGTGTAAAACTTCCCATTGTATCGAATGTAAAGCGCACTTCTATACCTTCGCTTGCTTTTTTTATTAAAATATCAATGATTTCTTTTCCTAGAGAATCTGAGTGAAACATATAGTATTCCATATGAATAAACTGTTTTGCTGATTGCAAATGCTTTTTGATTTCATTAAACGTTTCTTGCCCGTTCTTAAGGACGTAGGTTTTTGTATGAACATTCATCTTTGTCAAAGATACACATTGAAGATACTGAGCAAAGTAACGCTGATGCGATTGAAGTGGCGATAGATCAGGCGTCGTTTCTTTGTCTGCCATCTTTCTAAGCATTTCTCGGTTATGCATACGCTTTTTTTTAAACATATGCCCCTTTAAATAGAGCTGTCCTGAATACAAATAAAAGAAAAAACCTGCAACAGGGAAGAAAAAGAGGACATACATCCAAACCAACGTACTTTCAGGCGTTCGATTTTCAAGCATAAGTGAATACATACAAATGAAAATGATGACACCATATAATCCAACTAAGGCATACTTCCAATGAACATCAATAGAGGTAAAAAAGAAAGCATAAATGGAAAGTAAAATAATAAATAAAAAAATAAAGTCCAACCGGCGTTTTTTCATAAAAGCTCTCCTAAAAACAAACTGTATTGTATCACTTGTCTATCTTTCATATGAGGTAGTATATGGAATACACAGAATTCTTATCATGCATGCTACATAAATTGTACATATATTTGCACAAAAAGCAGTTTAGCCGCTTAAGCAACTAAACTGAACTACCTTAGACAAGCATCATTCATATACCTATACCCTGGATGGTAAAACAAAAAACCTCCTTACGGGGAGGTTTTTTGCTTCACACGCATGACGATGTCTTTTTATAAGTTGGTATAACCGGACTCTTTTTCTTTTTTAGGCCAAACGAAATTAGAAAGAGATAATAAGAAATCAATTCCTACAATAACTGTCCAAAATTCCACTACATTTTGCAGCACGTTGGTTTTTCCATTTGGTACTATATACATCATCGCCGCTAAAAGAGCTGCTCCAATAGCGTAAGCAACAAGATGCTGTAGCCATGACTTAAAATAATGCTTTGCATATTCTTTTCCATAGCGCCTACGGGGTTTTTCTCCGCTTTTCATCACATAATATTGAAAGCGTTCGTCTGCCCATTGAATCATACTTTTTCCAAAAGCGATCGAAATTCCAATATACACGGCTGCAATAGCGTGAGCATAGGTCGCTGTAGCACCTCCGTAAAGGTCTACGCTCGTCACAATCAGAAGAAAAAAATCAACAACAGGTGTTAGAGCTAAAATAAAAAAACTGAGCTTTTGTTTTTTAAACATATACCTTGCTGCTAATCCTAAAATGATGACTATCCAAAAAGCGATTTCACATGCAATAATCATCCAGGCTATTAAGTTCAAATAATCCCCTCTCTTCCTCTCGTTCAACGAATAGACAATTGGTTTTAAGTGAAAAATTTTTATGCATAAGTTTATTTTTATGTATATACATCCTGCTTCATAACCTTACGGCTTATTCCATCCTCAGCTGAGTTCTAAAATTCGTTGAACCGTATTTGCTAGGCGGATCTTTTAAATCGATATCTATAATATTCCCAGCTCATTCCTACCCCGACTCCAATCGAATAAGCCAGTATATCGCTCCATAAGAAGCCATACCCCAGAATGAGCCCTCCTAGCGCAGTCTTTCTTATGTCATCAATCCACCGAGCGTGATACAACTGTGTAAATTCAATGAAGTAACAAAACACTATAGCAAACATACCAGTCATTTTTATCCTCCATGCAGGAAACAAAAAACCCGCGCTGACAAAAATCATTAAGGCCCATAACGAATCTCCCGCATATATATTTACGATGTGAGGAAGATACGCGGTAAGTTTTCTTGATAAAAGGCCTGCTCCCATGATCACAAAAGCTAGAAGAAGATATACCCATCTATTTCTTTTATTCATTTCAAACTCCTTTTTTCTTCTTAAATACTCCGTAGCAATAAGCCTTCACTGTATAATTTTATCAGAACCGCAGACTGTTAAATACCGCTTTTTTTCATTTTTTACAGCTTCCCCCTACGTATATATGACAACTGTCATGGTTTCTATATGACACGTATGTCTTAAATAGTCAGAAAAATCTCTTTATACTGAGGGTAATATACGGTGATGAAAGGAATTTCATATGACTATACAAAAACAAAAGAATTTACGAAAACAAGTTGCACCTTTTGAAAAAGCAGTAATGAAAGACAGCATAAGACAATTGATTAATACTTTTTTACCTTTTTTCACACTGTGGTTTCTCGCTTATGAGAGCCTTTCAATTTCTTATTTTTTAGCATTTCCGCTAACTGTTATCGCAGCAGGATTTTTAGTAAGAATATTCATTATTTTTCATGACTGTTGTCACTACTCTTTCTTTAAAAGTAGACAACACAATAAAATTCTCGGAACCATTACCGGTGTCTTAACGATGTTCCCTTACAGTCAATGGGGACATAGCCATGCAATTCACCATGCAACAAGCAGCAACTTAGATAAAAGAGGTACGGGTGACATTTGGGTGTTAACCGTAACAGAATATAAAGAAGCTTCTATTTGGAAAAAAATCGCTTACCGTATCTATCGCAATCCGTTCATTATGTTCGGCGTGGGACCTATATATGTATTTTTGATTACAAACCGATTCAATCAAAAAAATGCGAAGAAACAAGAAAGAATGAATACGTATCTTACAAATGTATTGATCGTTGCATTAGCAGCAGCGACCTGCTGGTTGGTAGGGTGGCAGGCGTTCCTATTAATTCAAGGACCGATTTTCTTCATTTCAGGTTCAATTGGAATTTGGCTGTTTTATGTACAGCATCAGTTTGAAGATTCTTATTTTGAAGAAGATGAGCACTGGGATTATGTAAAAGCTGCCGTTGAAGGAAGTTCATTTTACAAGCTTCCAAAACTATTGCAATGGCTAACAGGCAATATTGGGTTTCACCATGTACATCATTTAAGCCCAAGAGTGCCAAACTATAAGCTTGAAGCTGTTCATCAACACACGCAGCCTCTTCAAAATGTACCAACCATTACACTCGCAACAAGTCTTCGCTCTCTTCGATTCCGTCTATGGGATGAAGAAAACAAAATGTTTGTGAGCTTTAAAGAAATAAAAACACGCTCAGCTGCACCAAAAGCAAGCAGAATGTCATCTCAAACAAAAGCAGAACTTTAATAAAACAAAACAGTCAAGCTTTCAAAAGCTTGACTGTTTTATCTATCTCTCTAAACTTATTTCGTTCTACTTTGTGGTAAACTAATAGTGTATTTTAACAAGTAAACGAGGTTCTTTATGAAAAAATATACGTTTTTCCAAAAAATCACTGGGCTATCTCCCTACATATGGACGGTATTTGTCATTCTACCATTTTATTTTATTTTACAGTCTTCATCCATGAATCACATTATTGTTGGTTCGTTACTCACCATCTTATTTTTTATTTTCTATCGTTTTGCGTTTGTTTCAACAGGCAAGTCCGTTTACGTATGGACGGCTTTGTTAATCGTTATTTCCTTAGCCCTGACAACTATTTTCAATTATATTTACTTTGCCTTTTACTTTGCGTTTTTTATCGCTTATTTTATTGGAAATATCCAAAAACGACTCGCTTTCTTCACTTTGTATGCTGTTCATTTAATTAGCACCGTTATTTCGGTAAACTTTAACGTTGTTATGCAAGAAGAGATCTTTTTAAAACAGCTGCCTTTCATTTTTGTAATTTCCATCAGTGTGATTGTACTGCCATTTAGCATTTATAATCGGAAGAAGCGAGACCGGCTGGAAGAACAGCTTGAAGATGCAAATAAACGTATTTCTGAGCTTGTAAAACAGGAAGAACGCCAGCGGATAGCTCGCGATCTGCACGATACGTTAGGACAAAAGCTGTCTCTTATCGGTCTAAAAAGTGATTTAGCAAGAAAACTTATTACAAAAGATCCTGAAAAAGCAAAATCAGAATTAAAAGATGTCCAGCAAACAGCGCGCACGGCTCTTAATGAAGTGAGAAACATGGTTTCTCAAATGCGTGGAATCCGCCTTAGTGAAGAACTAAAACGCGTTCAAGAGCTTTTAGAAGCTGCCGAAATTAAGTTTGTAGGAGAAGAAGCCATTTCATTAGAGAATGTGTCGTTGCTAATTGAAAATATTCTTAGCATGTGCTTAAAAGAAGCAGTAACCAATGTGGTCAAACATAGTCAAGCCACCGTTTGCACGATTACTTTACATCAGTCTGCAAAAGAAGTAGGCATAACGGTAGAAGACAATGGAGTTGGTATTAATACGAAGAAAACCTGCTGGAAAGGAAACGGTCTTTTAGGAATGAAAGAACGGCTGGAGTTTGTAAACGGCCATCTTGATATCTCCAGCCAAGGGGGGACGATTATTCATATTACAGTTCCAAACATCGTTAAACATATTAAGGAGGAACAATTATGATTCGAATTGTTATTGCCGAAGATCAGCAAATGATGTTAGGGGCTTTAGGCTCTTTGTTAAATTTAGAAGATGACATGGAAGTTGTCGGAAAAGCTTCAAATGGGGAACAAGCGGTATCACTTGCTAAGCAGCACCAGCCAGATATATGCGTAATGGATATCGAGATGCCTCTTAAAACTGGGCTTGAAGCTGCAGAGGAACTGAAAGATTTAAACTGCAAAGTCATCATTTTGACAACGTTCGCTCGCTCCGGCTATTTTCAAAGAGCTTTGAAAGCAGGCGTAAGCGGATACTTGCTAAAAGATAGTCCGAGTGAAGAACTCGCAAATTCCATTCGAAGCGTGATGGCAGGCAGACGCCTCTATGCTCCAGAATTAGTGGATGACTTATATAGTGAATCTACCAGTCCTCTTACAGCTAGAGAGAAAGAAGTATTAGCTCTAGTAGCTGATGGAAAAAACACAAAAGAAATTGCTGACGAACTATCTATTAAGACTGGAACGGTGCGCAATTATATTTCTACCATTCTGGACAAACTCGAAGTAAAGAACCGCATTGAAGCCATTACTCGCTTTAAGGAAAAAGGCTGGTTCAAATGAAAAAAGCATGCATCAAACCGAGATGCATGCTTTTTAATCATTTGGCAATTTATCGTACCCTAATTTGTCGATGATCACAACATGCTCAGGGAATTCATCAAGCAGCTGCTGTTTTGTGAATAATTCAAAGTCACGGAAATCAAAACCTGGTGCGACCATGCATCCAACGAGAGAAAACGTATTCTCATTTGCCACAGAGGAACCAAAAATCGTATCTCTTGGAACTAAAAATTGAGGAACTTCTCCATTTTCTAAGTTTGTACCTAGTTTTACTTCTTGATAGGTTCCGTCGCGGTAAATAATATGAATGGTTAAAGGACTTCCCCCATGATAGTACCATAGTTCATCTGATTGCAGCCGGTGGAAATGCGATACATCTTGAGACCTTAATAAAAAGTAAATACTCGTGTATAGAAATCGTTTATCATCAAACTGCGATGACACTTCTTTATCAGAAATTTCATCATTGGAGCGATAGGTTTGTTTATAAAACCCTCCTTCTGGATGAGGCTGAAGCTCGAGCTTTGAAATCCAATATTCCCACTTATGTAAATCCATTACGTTCCTTCCCTTCCTTTTTCTTTTATCATTAACTACATCATAGTAAATCATTCTTTCTAACACAACAAACGGCTTCATTATTCCATCAGGAAAAATGAAGCCGCTACCACTGGTATTTTATCATTACATCCTACCCTTTCTGTTAGCACGGTTATATCTATACCTGCTAGAATGGCAGCGATGAAATAAATATGTCATATACAAATCTAACTGAAATCGATCTCCCTCAATGAAACATTGAAACGGCTGTTCTCTGCCTTGATCATTTTTTGCAGATGAACGCTGCTTAAACGGGACAATATTCATCTCTTTTCCCCCTCAGACAAATGTACTTTCTAGTGTAAATGCTGATGACAAACGTAATATTTTTTGATAAAAGTGAGGGCTGCCTGTGCATCTTGAATGCCAAGCTTTTTACAAACGCCAGCTAACATGAGCAGTTTGTACATAACCAGCTTTTGATTATTTGTTGCCAGTACGTAATAAACAATCGTATTAGCAACTGCCCGCGGTAATCTTATTTTTTTCAACTCATATAGCGCAGCAGACGAAGACATGCCTGCTTCAGTTAAAATCTGCTCAGTTGTGTACGTCTCCAAATAGCGAGCAAGCTTTCTTTCTTTATCGTTAAATATACCTTTAGAATCGTTCATTTTCTCTCCCTCTGTTATTTTAATAATCCATTAAATGCTGCATTAATTAGCCATAATGCAATAGCTCCCCCTGATAAATAAGTGCTGAGATAGAATAATAATTCCATATACCTCCCTCCCATTTCTATCTTACCCCTTCATTTCCCTAGCTGCAGTGATATTCATCACAGGTAAAAAGTGTATTGTTGAGCTACTGAATAGCTCCGCAAAAGAGCTCGTGAGAAAGATCCCACGAGCTGCTTAGTTAGCATTTTCATTTTCGGATAAAGCGTTTAAAAATCATAATAATTAATAATACCACTACAATAACAAGCAAAAATTTCAACATGAGTTGTCCATCCCTTCAAATCAGTAAATCATCTTTCATTAGTAAGTAGTTACCCTGTTTCGTTTTTTATAAACTGCTTACCTACTTATTTCATGCTAAAAATTATATAATAGTAGAAAACCATCTAAAATAGCCCTACAAGTAAAACATAAATGGGAGTATAACCATGACTGACTATCTTCAAACATTTCTGCTTGAACATTTAGAAGCAGCTGGGTTTATCAGCATTCTCTTGAACATTCTTATTAGCATTACGGGCGTATTTCCAAGTGCACCCCTTACGTTCGCAAACGTAAAATTATTTGGTTTTTGGAACGGATTTTTACTTTCTTTTATTGGAGAAGTTTTAGGTGCAGCTCTCTCTTTTTGGCTGTATCGAAAAGGTTTCCGTACACTTGTTCATACAAAAACACTTTCTCACTCTAAGTCGCTGAAACTGCTGCGCGTACAAGGGAAAGAGAGTTTTGTATTGATTCTTTCTTTGCGTTTACTTCCCTTTGTTCCATCAGGCCTCATTACATTCTTCAGCGCTGTAGGAAAAGGCTCCTTTGCGGTATTCATTTCTGCTAGCGCACTTGGAAAAATTCCAGCGCTTTTTATTGAAGTTTATTCGGTTTATCATCTTTCACAAGGATCTATGCAAGGCAAAATCATTTTAATGGTTTTATCCATCATCTTACTTTTTTATATAAGTAAAAAATGGAAGAAAAAAGCTTAACGGATTATAAAAAGGGAAGACTATCTAAAGATAAGCAAAAACATTATCTTATGTAACTGTAATAAGATAACGTATTGGAGATGGTCCATTGATTTTTCTGTTAGTTTCTGGAAGTATCATTATTCCTATTATCATGCTCTTTTTCTCACTCAAATGGAAAGGAGCAGAGCTAGTTTTTAATACGCTAGCCCTTCTTTCAGCGCTAGTATTTGGAAATATAGCCGCTGCTTCTATCTATCGTATCTTAAAAAACCATACTGTTTTTATGACGAGCATCCATGCAATCTTTTTAAATTCAGCTTTTTTATTAACCGGGGCATACCTTGGAATCTATGTATTGTATAAACTGTTAGCTCTGACCTTAAATGTAAAACAGCGTACTATGCAAAAATAGTACGCTGTTTTAAAATGCAGTTTATTTTATGATTCCAGTTGGTATGCATAAAGGTGAACCATCAACCGGATTTTGAATGATAGTTGAAGATAAATTAAACACATCTCTTATCATTTCTTCTGTAAATACTTGAGCAGAAGAACCTTCTTTGTAAATCTGGCCGTTTGAAATACTGATTAAATAGTCTGCATAGCGAGCTGCTTGGTTTAGATCGTGTAAGACCATCACAATTGTACAATTTCTCTTTTGGTTTAAAGAACGAAGAAGTTCAAGCACTTCAATCTGATGAGCTAAATCTAAATATGTGGTAGGCTCATCCAAAAGTAGAAGCTCCGTACCCTGTGCTAATGCCATTGCAACCCAGGCCCTCTGACGCTGCCCTCCAGAGAGAGCATCCAGTGTACGATGACTTAAATCAGACAGTTTGGTTGCCTGTAAAGCCTCCTCTACAATTTGATGATCTTCAGCAGAATAGCGAGCAAATAAGCCCTTATGAGGGTGACGACCGTAATAGCAAAGCTCTTTTACTGTTAAATCTTCAGGAGCTTCAGGAGCTTGAGGCAAAATAGCCAGTTTTTTTGCTACTTCTTTTGATGAATGACGATGAATATCTTTTCCATTTAAATATATACTTCCTTCTGTAGGCTTTAATAAACGAGCCAATGAACGAAGGATTGTTGACTTTCCAGAGCCATTTGATCCAATGATTATACTTACCTTTCCTTCTGGAATGTGAAGGTCAATATTATGAATAACTGAAGTTGAATCATATGATAGTGAAAGCTTTTCAGCAGTTAATTTTGTCATTACTGTTCCTCCTTTCCTCTATTTTTTCTGTTCACGGCGCAGTAAATATAGAAAATAAGGGGCGCCAATAACAGCTGTTACAATTCCAGCTGGAATCTCAACGGGCGGCATAACCCCTCTTCCTAAACTGTCAGCAATTAGCAGGAATAAAGCACCTACTGCTGCTGAAACTGGTAACAAGAACTTCGAACGGCTTCCTACTAGCCTCCTACCAATATGAGGAGCAATTAAACCAATAAAACCAATTGACCCAACCACAGCTACAGATAACCCTGACAATATCACAGCCATACTCAATAGTGTATAACGAACGTATGTTGTTCGCTCTCCTAAGCCAACTGCAATCTCATCCCCTAAGTTTAAAATGTCGAGCTTAGATGCAAATATAATAATAACAGGCACGAGTACAACACAAGGAATTAACATCCCAAGCTCACTCCAGCCTCTTCCCCATAAACTTCCTGTGAGCCAAAGAAGAGTTGTATTCACGTCATCTGGAAACTTAATCATAAAATACTGAATTCCAGCCTGACAAATAGCTCCTAACGCTACGCCAACTAAAGCCAGCGTATGAGGTTTAGCTCCTTGAGAGTAGGAAAACACCATAAGTATAACGGCTATAGCTGCTGCTCCTAAAAAAGCTGAAAGTGGCAGCAGAAGCACAGAAGCAGTTGGAAATACAATTAAGATAAAAACGGCGAATAGCCCCGCTCCTTTTGTGACACCGATAACATCGGGAGAAGCTAGTGGATTTTTTAATATCCCTTGCAAAATAGCTCCTGCTACTGCTAAAGCCGCACCTACAACAATAGCAATGAGGGTGCGTGGAATACGATAATTCGTTAAAATAAATGAACTCCCTTGAGAACTTCCAATTATTTGCTGAAAGATTTCTCCCGGGGAAATATAAACGGCTCCTATCCCTAAGCTAATTACAATCGTAATTATTAAACCTAACAATAAGATACTTAACATTTGATAAGGGTGTTTTCTTTTCATTGCTTAATATTCCTCCCCTTTCTAGCAAGGTATAAAAAGAAAGGCGCTCCAATAAGAGCTGTTACAATCCCTACTGGCGACTCAAAAGGATATGCAATGAAACGAGACAGTACATCAGCATAAACAAGCAAAATGGCTCCTAATATAGCTGAAAATGGCAGAATTCGTTGGTAGTCTCCTCCTACCAATTTTCTAGCTATATGAGGTACAATGAGACCTACAAATCCAATTGGCCCCGCAACGGCAACAGATGCACCGGCGAGCATAATGACTAGTATACCTGCAAAAAAGCGAATCCATTTTACCTTTTCTCCTAATCCTGTTGCCATATTTTCTCCTAATACTAGGATCGATATAGAGCGAGATGATCCAAAAGCTAGGAGAAGACCTAGAAACGACCAAGGTAAAAGAATTTTCACATGAGTCCAGTCTTTCCCGTTAATAGAACCTACAAGCCAATACAAAACGTCCGTAGCTTGTTCATTTAGCACAATTACTCCTTGAGTAAGTGACGATAAAAATAAATGCACAGCCATTCCGGCAAGTGCTAGTTTCACATGAGTTATCTTTCCGCCCGATGCGAACAAATAAACAGTTATTCCTCCTAAAGCTGCCCCTAAAAAGGCAATATAAACAGTTGATTGAGAGGTAAGGTCAGGAAATAAAATAAAAGCTATTACAATCGCTAATGAAGCACCAGCATTTACTCCAAACACTTGGGGTGAGGCAAGCGAATTTCGTGTAATAGCTTGCATCAATGCTCCAGCAACTGCCAAGCTGGCTCCAATAAGAGCTGCCAGCACAGCTCTTGGCAGTCTAAGCGTCTGTACGATTGTTGTCTGCTTAGAGTCATCAGGCGCAAAAATTGCCTTAATTACTTCTGTAAAGCTGACAGCAGAAGATCCCACAGCCACATGCAAAATCATTCCAATGATTAACAAACAAACGCTAGCTACCAACACAATGTATTTATTCATTTTTTGCTTTTGGACAAGATTTGTCATTTCCAACACACTTTCTACAGTTTTCTTTTCTAAACAAATAGAAGCAAGAATAGAATAACTATTCTCGCCTCTTTGTCAGACTCTGTTATGTTACTGCTGCTTATTGTTTAGTAACTTAACCGTATCTTTTCCAATTGCCTCAGCTGAAATCACTCCTCGGAATCTTGTCCATAAATCACGGTCTACTACAAAAACTTTATCATTTTTAACAGCTTTTAAATTTTTCCAAAGAGGATTTGTTTTCCATTCATCCGTTACAAGTTTACCTTCGTTATTTGCTAGGATTAAAATATCTGGATTAATGTCTGACAACTGTTCTAAATTCATCTCAGCATATGCTTCTTTGTCTTGTACAGCGTTCTTCAATCCTAGCTTTTCAAGGAACTCTCCGTCATAAGAAGAAGATGTATGCGCTTGGAAAGAAGTATCTCTGACAACTGCTGGTAAGACTGTCTGACCACTTTCTTCTTTTAACTCATTTTTTAATTTTGAAATTGTTTCTTCATGCTCATTTAAGCGCTGTTGTGCTTTTTTTTCTTTTCCTACTGCTTTCGCAATTGTTTTAAATGAATCTATATTTTCTTCATATGTAGATTCACGACTTTTCAATTCAATTGTAGGTGCAATTTTGTTTAATTCTTTATAGATTGCTTTATGACGCTGCACATCGGCAATAATTAAGTCCGGCTGCAGGGAACTAATTACTTCTAAATTTGGCTGTTGACGTGTTCCTACTGAAGTATAATTGATCTTCCCATCTACGAGTTTTTCAATCATATCTTTTTTGTTGTCGTCTGCAATTCCTACTGGCTTCATTCCTAAACCTTGCAAAGCATCTACAAAGGATAGTTCAAGCACAACTACTTTTTTTGGATTTTCAGGAACTTTTGTTTTTCCCAGCTCATGCTGCACAGATATCTTTTGACTATTATCTGAATTTTCTTTTGATGAATTTTGAGTTGACCCGCATCCTGCTAGAACAAATAAAATAGAAACAATAGCAGCTACACTGGCAAGTCTAATCTTTTTAACTTGCTTCATTTTAACGCTTCCTCCTATGTATATACTCTGTTTGACGCTGATAATCATTATCATCAATGTTATCTGTTAATTAAAGGTGCGTCAATAGTTTTCTCGTAATATGGGACATTTCTTGAATAAATAACAGAAGAATCCTTTTAATCCCTTTCTTGAAAAAGCTTTATTCCCTCCCTTTTTTACGATACACTATCTGTAAGTTGACCATATTCAACTTTATTGTACTAACGCACTTTTAAATAATCTTAATTTTGGAGTGAAGATAGTGAATTCGTCTCTATTACAAATGAATACTATATTTATTAGTATTCTCATCGAAGCCCTTCCCTTTGTATTACTGGGCGTGATCATTTCAGGAATTATTCAAATTTTTGTAACTGATGAAATGATGGCTCGAGTTATTCCTAAAAATAAAATAGGTGCTGTCCTATTAGCTAGTGTGATTGGAGCTCTTTTTCCAGCCTGCGAATGTGGAATTGTTCCTATTACTAGACGTTTAATGGCAAAAGGAGTTCCTCTTTATGCTGCTATTCCTTTTATGTTAACAGGTCCTATTATTAATCCAGTTGTTTTATTTTCTACCTTTGTAGCCTTCGGTAATGATTGGAAGATAGTATTGTATCGTGCAGGAGTGGCTTTTATTGTTTCCTTACTTGTAGGTTTCATTTTAAGTTTTCAGTTTAAAACACCTCAGACGAAACGTGAGGTTCACCTGCATACTTCCCCCAAAAAAATGAGTGCGAAGGTTTCAGAAGCTACCCGTCATACTATTGATGAGTTTTTTTCTGTTGGGAAATTTCTGATTATCGGAGGATTAATTGCAGCCGGAATGCAGACGTTTGTTAAGACATCTACTCTATTTTCATTAGGTCAAGGCGATGTTTCATCAAACGCGGTAATGATGGGACTTGCATATGTATTATCGCTTTGCTCTTCTGCAGATGCGTTTATCGCTTCCTCGTTTCGCAGTACGTTTACAGACAGTGCTATTGTTTCATTCTTGGTATTCGGCCCAATGTTTGACATTAAGAATACGCTGATGATGCTAGGCCAGTTTAAGACTAAATTTGTCTTTACACTTTTGGCTTATGTCTTTATTTTAGTACTTATTGTTTCGATCTTAATTGTTCATTAATAAGGAGGGATTTAGCATGATTCGTATTTTAATTTTAATAGGGTTTACGTTCATCTTCATGCACCTTCATGCAACTGGGGATATCTCAAAATATATTAATATGAAATATTCTTGGATTTCATTTGGTACTATCTTTGTACTTTGGTTTTTAACTATCGCAGAATTAATCTTTTACATGATAGGCCCTAAAAAACATGATGATGATTGTAGCTGCGGATGCGCCCATAACCATCAAGAAAGCAAATGGAAACGAAGAGCATGGTACCCAATTTATATTTTACCTGTATTCACTGTCTTATTTTTACCTGTCGCAACTCTTGATTCTAACATTGTTGAAGCTAAAGGATTTCATTTTCCTATTTATGATAAAAAAGATCCTTATTCTTCTCATCAATTTTTACAGCCGGATACAAGTTCTTTTTACGGCGAAGAAGCCTATGACCAAATGATTCATCATGACCTTAAAAAATTTTCTAAAGGAGAGAATATCAACTTAGAAGATGAGGAATTTTTAAATGCAATGGAAACTATTTACCGATATCCTGGTCAATTCAGTGGCAAAACCATTTCATTTAAAGGATTTATGTATCAAACGAAGGAGCTAAAAAAGAATCAGTATTTTCTCTTTCGCTTTGGTATTATTCATTGTATTGCAGATTCAGGGGTGTTTGGAATGCTCATTGAGTTTCCAGATGACGCTGCTTTTAAAAATGATGACTGGGCAACTGTTACAGGTGAAGTCAGTACAATGTATTATCAGCCGTTCAAAAAAACCATTCCTGTTTTGAAAGTAACAAAAGTGAAGCGGGAGCAGGCTCCAAAGGACCCTTATGTATATCGAAATAACCAATAATTAAAAGCCGTTCTTTTAAATAAGAACGGCTTTTTACATTAATGAACAAATTCCATTTTTTCTTCGATTTTATGAAATTTCTCATAAAATTCCTCCGCTGAAATCGGTTTGGAGAAATAGTATCCCTGCACTTCATCACATTTTTCTTTATGAAGAAGTTCTACTTGTTCAACTTCTTCTACACCTTCTGCTACGACGGATAGCTGCAAACTTTTGGCTAGTGTAATAATGGCTCTGACAATCGATACTTCCGTTGTATTAGGATCTAAATCTTTAATAAAAGACCGGTCAATTTTCAGCGTATGAATAGGCAGCTTCTGAATATAGCTAAACGAGGAGTATCCTGAGCCAAAATCATCAATTGAAATAAATACTCCTGCATCTTTTAAGATTTGTAGCTTTTCGATTGTTTGCTCAACATGCTTCATCGTTACACTTTCTGTAATTTCAAGTTCTAAATATCTTGATTCTAACTCTACTTCACGCAAGACACCTAACACATAATCAACAAAATCAGTTGTGCCAAAATCCACGCTTGATATGTTCACACTCATTTTTAAGGGAGGAAGTCCTTGAAGCTGCCAATACTTATTTTGATGGCACGCTTTTTTTAATACCCATTTCGTCAGTGTAACAATAACGCCTGTTTCTTCAGCAATCGGAATAAATTCTGCGGGAGAAATGACGCCCATCTCGGCATGAGTCCACCGGATTAAAGCCTCCACTCCAACAATATGGCCACTTTGAATATTGACTTTCGGCTGATAGTGAAGCTCCATTTCGCCCAGCTCAAAAGCCTTGCGTAACCCATCTTCAATTCTCATTCGTCGCGTAGTATGAACCTGCATTTCTTTTTGATAAAACAGATAATGATTACGCCCTTGTTTTTTGACTTCGTACATCGCTAAATCAGCATGGCGAACTAGCACTTCAAGCAATTTTCCATCTTTAGGAAATAAACTAACTCCGATGCTTACCCCTAAATAAACATCTCTCGATAGCACTACAAAAGGAGTGGATAAGCAGTCATTTAATGATTGACAGATTTTTTTCACTTCTTCATCAGTCCTATCATGCAGTAAAACTAAAAACTCATCTCCTCCAAAACGCGAAAGCACATCTTGGTTTCTTATGCAGCTCTTCATTCGATCAACAACCTGAAGCATAAGCTGATCTCCAGCATGATGACCAAGCGTGTCATTTACCTGTTTGAAACGATCTAGGTCTAAAAATAAGAAATGAAGCTTTTTTCCTGAAGCAGCTGCTGAATCAATGGATTTCTCTACAATGCTTGAAAACATACTTCGATTTGGTAAATCTGTTAGCATATCGTGAAAAGCCATATATTGAAGCGATTCTTGAGCTTTTTTCTGTTCCGTTACATCTCTAGTTACTGTCTGAAAAAGCGTCTCTCCATTAATTTGAATGAGCGTAGATTTTACTTCTAAAAAGAGTTCCTTACCTAACGCATTAAACATTTTCAATTGAGCTAATGGAGATCTTGGCTCATCTTTTCTATCCTTTACTGCCTTCAATCCTTTTTTAATATCGGGAACTTGTTCAGATGAAAAGAAATCATATAACGATTTACCAACGAGCTGGTCTTCCGTTACTCCTAAAAGCTGAATCATAGCATCATTCACAGACACGACCTCTTCTTCTCGATGGACCATAATTGCCAATGGAGAGGAGTAAAACAAGTTTTCATAGCGATTTTTTGCTTCAATCAACGTTTTTTCCGCTTCGCGCTCTTGCGTCATATTGCGGATATACAACATATACTCAACCGTCTCTTCAATTCCTACCGCCATCACCGTTATCTCAACCGTAACTTCTCTATTACTTATCAAAAGGGAGTGCTCAGTTCGTCCATCTTGTAGAGAAGAAAATTCGTAGAAGGGCAGCAGCTTAACAACATTACTCCCGATTACATCTGATGCTTTAAGAGAGAAAAGCGTTTCCGCTGCATAATTGAGCGATAAAACATGTCTTTTTTCATCGATCACCAAAATAGCATCCAGAGCGGATTCAAAAAAAGCCCATTTTAAAACTTCTTGTTTTTGTACGCGTCGATCCATAAAAATGGTTAAAAACACAGCCGTAAAGAGGCAGACAATAAAAAAAACAATAACGACGGATAAATATATTGGATTTAAGGCAAAACCGTTTGAGTGTTCAGACATTGACATTCCTGAAAAAGAAGCTGCCTGCATGCCCGTATAGTGCATACCTGCAATAGCAATGCCCATAATAGTAGAACAAATAACCTTAGCAAAAACGGTAAGCTTCCCTTCATTTAGCTTTGAATAAAAACCAAGCCACAAAGCTGTATTAGAAGCAGCAACAGCAATAAGAATAGAGAGAAAAACGATAAATGGATCATACGAAATCATAATTGGCTCCATAGCCATCATGCCCAAATAGTGCATAAAAACAATTCCCGCTCCCATAAAGCTCCCTGCAATGATAAGTGCTTTTATACTTTTCTTTTGTTTGTGAATGAGGTAGAGACCTATATAACATCCCGTTATCGCTCCCAAGATTGAGAGAAGAACAAACCATAAATTATATGAAACATCTACGGGCAGGTGAAAAGCAAGCATGGCGATAAAATGCATTGACCAAATGCCTATCCCCAATGTAAATGCCCCGCTGATTAACCAAAACTGAATAAATTTTGCCCGGGAAATTTTCACACGATTAGCTAACCCAAAAGAAGCGTACGCCGCAGTAATAGCGATAAGGAAAGAGAGTGTAACGAGTAACTCATTGTACGTCCCTTCTAGTAAATGTGTATGATGATTCATTCATGACCTTCCTTCAATTCGTTCTTTTCTTTGTTATCGGTTAAGGCCTAAAAATATTTACTATTTCAAAAGAACTTATGCTTGATTTACTTCTTACCTTTTGAACGTCCTGACAATATCGCGCTCACTTTTTCCTTGTTGACAGTGTATAAACAAGTACAATCATCTGACTCATACGCCTCTTCTAGTTGAAACGAAAATTTTTTTAAAAGAGTAATTGAATCTTTATTATTAGGATCAACTTTTGCTTCAATTTCTTGTATACGAAACTCTTCAAAAGCTTTTTCTAGCAAAAGGCAGAGCGCTTCTGTCATGAGACCTTTTTTCCAAAAAGGTCTGCCTAAATCATACCCAATCTCTGCTTGCTTTTTAACATAATCAATACGGTTTAGACCGCAGGTTCCAATGATCTCATCGGAAGTCTTTAATCGAATAGCATAGCGTGTTGCTTTCCCTTCTTTCGTCAAACTTTGGAGAAGTGCAATCATGCTTTCCGCTTGATAAAGCGTCGTAAAGGGCTCAATATTCATATATCTAGTAACCTCTTCATCCGACCAATATTCAAAAACTTTAGAAGCATCTTTTTTTTGAAGAGGAGATAAATATACCCTCATCTATGTTCTCCCTCCTTTTGGTGAATGATGGAACAAGACATTTTCATCTGCGCCTCTTTCACATCTTAAAAAATCTCACATGGTGCACGGAACATGTGAGATTTGACATTTAACTATTTTTTGATTGTGCATCGCGCAGCTGCGTATATAAACGATTAATTGCTACAGTCATTGACTGTTCATAGGAATGATGATCATAATAAACGGCTATATTTTTTAACATTTCATACGTTTGATGATCAAGCTGCACCTCAAGCGTAATTTTTTCGTCAATTGTTGCTGTTTGCAAATGATGAGGCAAGTCCTCTTTTGTAGACACTTGCTCTGCAATATGAATTGCTTCTTCTACTGTTTCAATTCGGCCGTACTGATGCACCCATCTTCTGCCCATTTCAATTGTATCTTTTACAAACTGACGATTGGTAATGGTATCTTTAATATTAAATTGATGGTCTGCCACATATACAGATTGATACAAGATGACACTGATCACTTCGTCTTTTAAATTTAATTTTCTCAGCTCATCAATTAAATCCGCTATATATTTAGGTAATGGACTAAATGTCCCTCGCACTTCCTTAATTAAATCCATAGCAATGGATTCAGTTGAATTGCGTTTAAATGCTTTTATAATATCTATCATTACATGTTCGTTTGCCATACATACACCACCATTTATGAATCGAATAATTTCATGCTCCTTGCTGTTTTGCATAGACATTCACTATTCGTTTAAAATATATACTATTATTCTATTATATAAAAAATATGAATAAGTTGGTATAGGATGAATGATTTATCATTATTTTTTCATAAAATTTTATGAAAAAGAACATGTTTATCTATTACTAGCACAAATCCAGCACAGCAAACAACGATCTCGCCAAAATCTGAGAAGATAAGTATTTATTATTAGTAAATGTGAGTTTTTCTTTGATAGAAGACATTAAATAAAAGGGAGCAAACCAATTCCGCTTATTGAAGTATATGGTCAAAAGATTTTTAGATGTTAGATGACAGAAGATATCCAATATCAGCAATTAATCTCCTTCCCTGTTCATTGTCACTTAGTCCATCTATCAAAACAACGGCATAATATGTTTCGTTACCTCGCATGAGAATAGCACTATCATGTTCTGCTCCCTGTAGTTCTCCAGTCTTATTCGCAGCTTGAAACGCTGATCCTATACGTGCTGGAAGCTTATGCTGAAACTGCTGCATTTCTAACATTCTCATTATTTTTTCGCGACTAGATTTTTGCAAAAGGTTTCCTTCATATATTTCCCTTAGACACTTTACTACGTCAGAGGCACACGTATAATTATCAATCCCTTTTTCAACAGCGATTTCGTCCATCATATAGCGGTTTAAAACGGTTTTCTTTAATCCTAGATTTTTAGCACATTCGTTAATTTTTTCAAATCCTACTAAAGAAATGAGTTCATTTGTAGCTGTGTTGTCAGAAACAATTATCATAAGGGTAAGCAGCTCTTCTACTTTAATATGTGTTAACCGCGGAAGAGCTCTAAGTACGCCTGCTCCGCCAACCGTGTTTTTTTCCATTCTTTGAATGACAGATGTTAAAGCCAAGATGCCCGCATCAATTTGACGAAACCCTTCTATTGCAAGCAGCAGCTTGATTGTACTTGCTGCTCGTTGTTGGATAAAAGAATTAATCTGTATGGATTCTTTTCCTTCAATATGAATACGTATAAGTCCATTATTACTCCGCTTCCATGTAGTAACTGCATCTTCGATTTTCATTCTCGCTCTTTCCATCATTTTGTCGCAGCTGTTTCAATATAGTTGTTACTCATTATCTTTTGATTGTATAAGTGACAGGATACAAAGTGATTGTCTTCAACTTCCTGCCACTCTGGCTTTTGAGTCTTACAGGCTGCTACTGCAAGAGGACAGCGCGTATTAAACACGCAGCCAGAGGGCGGGTTAATTGGACTCGGTAATTCTCCTTTAAGAACAATCCGCTTCCGATTATCCTCAACGTCAGGATCAGGGATAGGAATAGCTGACAGTAGAGCTTGAGTGTAAGGGTGAAGCGGTTTTTGATACAGCTCCGAACTTGTTGTTAATTCTACTAAATGCCCTAAATACATAACTCCAATACGATTGCTTATATGCTTTACCATCGACAAGTCATGTGCAATAAATAAATAGGTTAACCCTTTTTCTTTTTGGAGTTTTTTTAATAAATTAACTACTTGAGCCTGTACAGACACATCTAAAGCAGAAATAGGTTCGTCTGCAATAATGCATTCTGGATTTAGTGCTAAAGCTCTCGCAATCCCTATACGCTGGCGCTGTCCGCCGCTGAATTCATGAGGATAGCGATTGGCATGATCACGGTTTAGCCCGACATCTTCTAGCAGCTCATACACGCGGTTCAGCATCTCTTTTTTATTCGAATAAAGTCCGTGAACCTCCATTGGTTCTGAGATAATCTCCTTCACGGTAGAACGAGGGTTTAGTGAAGCATATGGATCTTGAAAAATCATTTGCATATTACGATGAAAAGCAAATTTTTCTTTCTCTGATAGCTCATGCACGTTTTTCCCTTTATAAAGCACCTCTCCTGATGTACGGTTATACAACCCAATGATTGTTCGCCCCGCAGTTGATTTTCCGCAGCCGGATTCACCAACAAGTCCAAAGGTTTCTCCTTTTGAAATATGAAAAGACACGCCGTCTACTGCTTTCAAAACCTGCTTATTCGTAATCGAAAAATATTTGCTCAGCTGCTTTACTTCTAACAAATGCTTCGCTGTCATAACTGCCACCTCCTAATAATAGCGCCGGGCTGCGCACAGCTCTTCTTCATAAAGCGTTTCTTTTAATTCAATCAGTTCAACGGTTTTACCTGTTTTAGGTGAATGAAGCATTTTTCCTTCACCATAATAAATACCAACATGGTGGATAGACCCTTCACCTTTTTCATGAGCGAAAAACAGCAAATCTCCAGGTTGAATAGAGGCTAACCCCACTTCTTTTCCTTGCCTTGCTTGATCGGTTGCATCCCTTGGAATAAGATATCCGTTTGCTTTATGAGTAGCATAGGCAAACCCGGAACAATCATATCCCCAGGCACTCATGCCACCCCATAAATATGGAAGATTCAAAAACTGTTCTCCTGCTGCAATAATCCTATCCCCAGTTCCTTTTACTTTACGGTTTCTATCCTCTATTACAACAGCATCTTGACGTTTTATTCTCCCACTGCCAACCGGCGTTTGAACTTCTAGCCATTCTTTATCTTCTTTTAAAAGAGGCAGCTGCGTTTGATAACTAATTTGCAAGGCTTCTTCCGCTAGGTGCAGGGTCGCAATCGTTGCTGATACCACCGCCGTTGGTTTATTCAACGGAAAATATTCAGTTTGAGAAATCAGTTGGTGAAAAGGAACCCACCCGGGATATCCTCTTTCATCTTTAGAAGAAAACTGAGAAGGAATAACGATTTTTGCCCATTTACCTTTCATTTCTGTTACATATACTTCTTCTCCTAGTAACAGCTGCGTTTGAACTAAATTTTTCTCACAAAGCTCCAACCGGCGTGTATACGTTAATTGTTCTAGCCATTTATCCAGTTTTACTGGGACACTTATTGCATTGTCATCTATTTCTCTGCTAGAGTCATAGGAAGTCCAAACAGTCGCCACAGCTACACAAACGTAATACGTTTTTTTATCCATCACCTATTTATCCTCCCCGCAGGTTTAACCTTCAGCGTTCGACTTTATCTTTTGGTAATGTAATACCGGATTCAAATTCCACCATTCGTTCATAAGTCGACATCGTGGCATAGCTTCCAATCGCCACAGCTGTTTGAGGCGAGCAATGCCCGATGCGAAACCCTCTCATCACAGGTTTTTTTAAAGAAGTCAGGTAACTTGTTAATGCCTCTTCTAAAGAAAGCGACTCCGTACGTTTTTTAGGATAGCAGTTATGAAAATCTCCCATAATAATTCCCGCTGCATCCTGCAGTTTATTGGCCATATACAGCTGTGTCATCATGCGGTCAATTTCATACGGCTCTTCATCAATATCTTCAATAAATAAAATTCGATTTTTTGTATCTAGCTCAAATGGTGTGCCAAGCGTGCTTACCAGCAAAGTCAGATTTCCTCCTATCAGCTGACCAGTTGCTTCTCCTTCACAAATGGTGTCGAGGGGACTAATTTGATCCGTATAGCACAAAGAACGGTGAGAAAATAATTGATAAAAAGCTTGCTTCGTCTCTATATGAACATCTTCTTTTCCGAGATCCGACGAAAGCATTGGCCCGTGAAAGGTAACCAAACCTGTGCGCTGATGAATAGCCGTATGTAAAAACGTAATATCGCTATATCCCCAAAAAACCTTTGGGTTTCGCTTAATTAAATCGTAGTTTAATTGCGAGGCAAGTCTAGCAGTCCCGTAACCTCCGCATGCACAAATAATTGCCTTTACTTTCTTATTGGCAAACATCGCATGTATATCGGCTGCTCGCTGTTCATCAGTCCCTGCCAAGTACCCGTTTTTTTTATATAAATGCGCGCCTGTTACTACGTTTAATCCTATTTCCTTTAAATATTCTATTCCTTTTTTTAGATTGTGCTGATTAGGCGGACTAGCAGGTGCAATAACAGCTACTGTATCACCTTTTTGTAATGGTTTTGGTTTTATCATTTGTTACACTCCTTTTGTGTAAAGAAATGAAGAAAGTGAAACTTGGGTCAGAAGGGTATTGAAATCCCCTCTGACGAAAAGTTCCACTTTACTGTTTATCTGCCCACTTCAAATCTAAATAGCCAACAGGATGACGAACAATTCCAGATACGTTATCTTTTATTAAAAACACATAGTTGTAGAAATGGATAGGAATGATTGGCATCTCATCAAATAAAATACCTTCTGCTTTATACATAAGCTCAAAACGTTTTTTATTATCCGTTTCGTTCATAGCTTGTTTAATTAACTCATCATATTCTTTATTGCTCCAAGCTGTACGGTTCATTGAATGACCCGTCTGGAAGCTCTCTAAAAAGTTAATTGGATCTGCATAATCAGCTAAAAATGAACTTCGTGACAGCTGAAACTTTAACGCTTTTTGTTCTTCTTGGAAAACATTCCATTCCATATTGGCAAGCTTCACATCTACGCCTAGATTTTCTTTGAACATTTGCTGCAGTGCTTCTGCTATTTTTTTATGCGTATCGTCTGTACTGTATGTTAGAGTAATAGCTGGCAGCTTTTTATATCCTTCTTCTTTCATTCCTTTTTTCAGAAGTGCTTTTGCTTCTTTGCTATCTGTTTTTAATAAATCGCCGCCCGTTTTACGGAAATCCTTTCCATCTGCATCTTTAAATCCGTAAGATACGAACCCACGAGCTGGTTTTTCTTTATTTTTTGTAACAAAATTAACAATTTGATCTTGATCTACAGCCATTGCAAATGCTTTACGGATATTTTTGTTTTGAAAGGGCTCTTTATCTAAGTTAAAGCGATAGAAGTAAGTTCCCGCTTGGTCTTCGATATGAACATCTCCATCTTTCAGCAGCTTTTCACTTAAATCCGATGGAATTTCAGAAACATCTAGTTCTCCATTTTGATACATTTGATATTCTGTGTTTGTATTTTCAACAATTGCCCATTTTACCTTGTCAAGCTTTACATTTTCAGCATCCCAATACTGATCGTTTCTTTCCATGACTAGATTACTGTTATGCTTCCATTGAGTTAATTTGAAGGGACCATTAGCAACAAACGAGTCTGCTTCTGCAAACCATTTCGGATTTTTTGTTGCTACTTTTTCATTAATTGGGAAGAACGCTGGATTGGAAACTACGCTTAAGAAATAGGCTTGAGGGCTCTTAAGCGTAACTTCAAAGGTTTTGTCATCTAGCGCTTTTACCCCTACTTGATCAGCACTACCTTTACCCGTATTAAATTCTTCTCCACCTTGGATGAAATAACCTAAAAATGCCGCTGGTGAACCCGTCTTAGGATCTAACAGCCTCTTCCAAGCAAATACGAAATCACTTGCTTTCACGTCATCTCCATTTGACCATTTAGCATCTTTTCGTAAATGAAACGTATAGACCTTTTTGTCCTCAGAGATATCCCATTTCTCGGCCATTGCTCCTTCAGGCTCATCGCTTTTTCCTAAACGAGTCAGCCCTTCCATTAAGTTATTAAGCATATTCCATGAATATGAATCAAATCCAATAGGCGGATCAAAAGACGTAGGTTCTGCGCCATTATTCATATAAAGGACCTTACCGTCTTCTTTTGCTGTACTGCTTTTCTTTTCTGGCTCCGCGCCTGAATCTTTTGTGGCCGTACAGGCAGCAAGTGCAAATGTAAGTACACACATCATTAGTAAAGACCCTATTTTTTTCATCATTTCCCCCTCTTTCATAAGTTCTCTATTCATCTATAAATCTAGCTTATAGTTGTTACAAATTTTTGGGCTCTCTCATCTTGAAGCCAGCAGTGCACTTGGTGACTTTCTTTCAGCTTTGTTGACGTAGGATACATGCGGTCACATACTTCCATTACGTAAGGACAGCGAGGTGCGAACGAACATCCGGATGGAGGTGCAAATAAATCGGGAGGTGATCCTGTAATAGGCACAAGTTCACTTTCGTATAAATCTAACCGAGGAACTGAACGCAGCAATCCTTTTGTATACGGATGCTGCGGCGTATAAAAGATGTCTCTTCTTGTTCCAATCTCTACAATCTTTCCTGCATACATTACGGCAACACGGTCAGCTACTTGAGCAACTACACCTAAATCATGGGTAATTAAAACAATAGAGACATCCGTTTTCTGCTGAATATCCTTAAACAATTCTAAAATCTGCGCTTGTATCGTAACGTCAAGAGCTGTGGTAGGTTCATCAGCAATTAGCACTTCGGGATTGCATACAAGAGCCATTGCAATGACAATACGCTGTCTCATTCCCCCGCTAAATTCATGAGGATATTGCTTTAGGCGTTCTTTAGGATTTGGAATTCCGACTAGCTCCAGCATTTCAAATGCTTTTTCTTTGGCTTTTTCTTTTGAAATGTTTTCATGTTGCATAATATTTTCTGCAATTTGCTTACCTACGCGAAGAGTTGGATTAAGCGCAGTCATGGGATCCTGAAAAATCATCGAAATATCAGCGCCTCGAATGTCTCGCATTTTCTTTTCTGATAGTTTCGTTAAATCCTGGCCTTTAAATAAAATAGATCCGCTTGTGATCCTGCCCGGAGGTGTCGGAATTAACCTCATAATACTTTGAGATGTCACACTTTTTCCGCACCCTGACTCTCCGACAATCGCTAGTGTTTCTCCTTTATGTAAATCAAAACTAACGCCTCTTACAGCTTGAACTCGCCCTCCGTAAGTTGAAAACTGTACGTGTAAGTTCTTGATTTGGAGCATTTTTTCCATTTGCTTACCTCCTTAATTTCGGATCAAGTGCATCTTGCAGTCCGTCTCCAAGGACATTAAAAGCAAACATGGTAAGAGAAATAAAAAAAGCGGAAAAAAACAAACGCCACCAATAGCCTGATAGAATCGTTGATAAACCATCGTTTGCCATTACTCCCCAGCTGGCATAAGGAGCTTGTACACCCAGCCCTAAAAAGCTTAAAAAAGCTTCAGCAAAAATGGCAGTTGGTACGGTTAGTGTCATTTGAACGATAATCGGTCCCATCGTATTTGGAAGCAGGTTTCGCTTAATGATACGACTAGTTTTTGTTCCAAACGTTTTGGATGCAAGCACGTATTCATAGTTTTTTATTTGCAATACTTGCCCCCGTACAATTCTCGCCATCCCGATCCAACCTGTAACGGAAAGTGCCACAATAATCGTAGAAAGCCCGGGGCCCATGACTACCATTAGTAAAATCACGACTAATAAATAAGGAAGACCGTATAAAATTTCAATTACGCGCATCATGACATTATCTGTTTTTCCGCCTTTGTAGCCTGAGAATCCCCCGTAAATGACACCGATGATAAAATCAATAAGCGCTGCCATCAGTCCTACAAATAAAGAGATTCTAGCCCCGTACCATGTCCGGGTGTACATATCTCTGCCTAAGTCATCCGTTCCAAACCAATGACTAGCTGAAGGAGGAAGATTTTGCTCTGTAAAAGAAGCTTTCGTTACACTGTAGGGTGAAAACATAGGACCGAATATAGCCATCACAGCGAGAATGACTAAAAAAAAGAGACCCAGCATGGCCAACTTGTTTTTTACAAGCCTGCGCCAAGCATCATGCCAATAAGAAAGACTCGGCCTTACAACTGCTTCAGCTTCAGATTTCTTTTTTTTCTTTGGCACAAACCACTCATCAGGAATTTGCTTATACTCCTGTTTTTCCAGCACGTTATCCCTCCTTCTTATACAGTTTGATTCGTGGATCAAGTATTCCGTAAGCAATGTCTACTAAAAAAAGCATAATGATGAGAATCGAACTGTAAAAGACCGTCGTGCCCATAATTACCGGGTAGTCTCTCGTATTAATACTGTCCACAAAATATTTTCCCATGCCAGGAATAGCAAAGATTTGTTCAATAACAAATGTGCCGGTTAATACGCTGGCCGCAATCGTTCCAAGAACTGTTATAACGGGCATTAAAGCATTTCTAAGCGCATGCTTAAATACAATTTTTACTGGTGAAAGCCCTTTTGCACGCGCTGTTCGAATATAATCTTGAGTTAGTACTTCTATCATACTTGAGCGAGTCAAACGTGCAATAATAGCCATAGGACCTGTGGCAAGAGCTAGAGTCGGAAGAATCATATGTAAAGGGCTCGTCCACGTAGCGGCAGGTAAAATTTTCAAATTAACAGAAAGCTGTTGAATTAACAACGTGGCCATAACAAAATTTGGAACCGACAATCCGATAACTGCTATGCTCATCGCCATGTAATCAATTATTCCATTCCTTCTAAGAGCAGCGATAATGCCTAGTGTAATACCGGAAATTACCGCAAGAATTAACGTCACCATTCCAAGTTCAAATGACACGGGAAACCCTCTTCCTAGAAGGTCGTTAACCGTTTGAGACGGCTGTTTAATGGAAGGACCAAAGTCAAAGGTAACAATGGATTTTAAATAAAGAATATATTGCACAGCTAGCGGCTCATCTAAGTGATAAAATGATTCCAGGTTTTTTTGAACTGCATCGCTTGTCGCTCGTTCTTCATTAAATGGAGATCCAGGAATCGAATGCATTAAAAAGAAGGTTAAGGTCACAATTACCCACAGCGTAACAAGCATGGATAAAAATCGTTTCAGAATATAACTTTTCACCTTTATCCCACCTTCTAACAGAATGTTGTGCGCGTAGCTAATTCAGTCATAACAAGCATGGCCTGATAAGCTTCTAAAATATCTTTTGCTTGAAACCGAACGGTCGTCGTTCCAGGCTCAATTTCTGTTCCCGGCATTAAATGCGCCCACTCTGCTTGACCGTAATTTGCAAATTCTATTCGTAAGGTTGGATGTTTAGGTGGAATTAAAGGTTTAACAAGGTGTTTGTGTTGAATAGCTGCGGCTGTTTTTTCTTGAAGTAATTGTTCTGCTTTCTTAGGGGTTAATGTTTTGGCTGCAGAACGTGAAATGGCCTGTTTGGCGATAGCAGTCGTCACGTTTGGAATAAGCTGCTGTGCTTCCAGCGCCGTTTGGTCATCACCGGCTACCATTAAAACTGGCACGCCGTAATAGCCTGCGACGTATGCATTGAAGCCTAACTCTCCAATATTCGTATCGTCTATGTACATATTGCGAGCACCAAATATCATCGAATGAGACATGACACCAGGCATGGATGCTTTAGCATGATATCCTAGAAACATAGCACCATCAAAAGTCTGATCTAATCCCTGTACCATTGAATATGGTTTTACGCTTCCTGAAATAAGCTGAGTTTCTGGATGAAGCCGTTCAACAAGGAGATTATTCATACTCGAATGACTGTCATTTACCACAACTTCTGAGCACTGTTCTCTAAATCCTGCATAAATTACTGCATTTGCTTCATCCGTCATTATTTTGCGGCTTCTCTCATAATTTTCTTTCTGTCGCAGAACATTTGTGTGATCGACGAGTCCCGTAATTCCTTCCATATCAACCGACAGATATAGTTTCATTTGTCTTATTCCTCCTCCTTCCTTGACTGTTAGTCAGTTCATTATAAATTATTCTTATGTTTATAATTTATAATTGTAAGAAAATTATAAATTATCTTTCTTCTTTTTACAACAATATATTGAATTTTTTGACACTTTATTCGTCTTCCTTTTAACAAGATATCGCTTACAAATTGGAAATCCCATGGTAAAATAATAGAGCAGCCTGTTGGTTCATTCAGCCGCTCGTCGGCATTAATTGAGGTGTTAAGAATGTTTCGAGTTTCCATTGCTTCACTACAATGGTTTTTATTTATGATCTCTAATAGTATGATTGTTCCTATTGTAATTGCTTCTCAGTTTCATTTAAACGCAGCGGATTCTATTCAATTTTTACAGCGAACGTTATTTATTTTAGCTTTATCCGGGCTCTTGCAGGTATTTATAGGGCATAAATATCCCATCATGGAAGGGCCAGCTGGTGTTTGGTGGGGCGTCTTTTCTCTGTATGCGAGTCTTGGAACGGTTCTGTTTGGTTCTCACTCTGAAACGCTCCGCGTACTGCAGTTCACCCTCCTTATAAGCGGGATAATCGCTATTTTGATGAGCCTGCTTGGTCTCATTGATAAACTAGCAAAATACTTTACCCCGACAGTTACCGGTACATATTTAATTTTATTAGTGACGCAGCTCAGCGGTTCCTTTTTAAAAGGAATGTTTGGTATTACAGAAACGAATTCAGCTATTAAACTTCCTATTGCGCTGGCTTCAGCTGCGATTTTGCTGCTGACTTTTTATTTATTATCACACAGGACGTTAAATAAGCTCAGCATTATTATTAGTATTGGTGTAGGCTGGGGAGTATTTGCAATACTAGGATTAGCTAAACCTATCGAGTTTCAGGCGCAGTTATTTTACATACCTAAAGTGTTTGTATTTGGAGCTCCTCGCATTGAATGGAATATGGTTGTCACTGCTTTTTTTGTGACGCTCATTTTAATTACAAACATGCTCGCTTCTATTCGTGTTGTTGAGTCTGTTTATAAACACAAAGGAGAAAAAATTGAAAAAGACAATATTAAGCGTTCCGGGATGGTTTCGGGTATAAGTCAGCTGCTTGGAGGATTGTTTTCAGGTGTCGGTGCCGTTCCTATTTCAGGTTCCGGTGGATTTATTTCAGCTACAAATCTTTATAGCCGAGTTCCTTTTATTGTAGCATCGTGTCTTTTGCTTTTTTTGAGTATCTTTACTCCTTTAACATCCATTATGTCCGCTCTTCCTCCTGCTGTCGGATACGCGGCAATCTTTCCTGTTTTTACAGGTATGATGGCTCTTGGAATTGGAGAATTCAAGCATGCCAAACAGCCCGAAAAAGCAATGAAAAAAGCCGGTATTGCGTTGCTGTCGGGGATAGGGGTTATGTTTTTGCCTTCTCAAGCTTTTTCAACACTGCCACCTTTAGTTACTACGTTTTTAAGCAACGGATTAGTTCTTGGCACAATTATCATTCTTGCACTGGAAATTTCTGAATCCATTTCTTTGAAAAGACAAGGTGCAAAAGAGGGATAAAAAAAAGAAGCTGAAACCCAGCTTCTTTTTTTTACCTTCTTACCGTTAATCCTTTTAGTTCATCGTCTGCCATAGCCAGTTCATAGAATTCTCCCGTTTCATCATGTGCTAAAATATAATCCAACTCTTCCTGAGCAGAAGCAGTTTTTCCAAGAACAGCTAGATAGCATGCCAAGTTATAGCGAATAAAAAGATCTTCGTCTCCACTTTCTACTCTGGTTATCATAAGCGAAGCTGCTGCTTCCGTTTCACCTTCTAAATGATACGCGATACCTAAATCAGTATACATCCCTTCATACTCTTGACGCTGTTCAATCGCTTTTTGAAGAAGCTGAACAGTTTCATGATAACGTTCTGTTTTATTATACAGTTTTGCTAGTCCTGCATATATGTCAGGCTGATAAATCTCCTGTTGAAGTAATTCTTGAAAAGCTGTCTCCGATTTTTCTACCTCTTCAAGGCTACTCAAAATAAATGCCCGGTATATCTGCAAATCTATATGATACGGCTGCTGTTCAAGAAGTTTTTGAACTAAGTTTAGCGCTTCATGTGCAGCCTGTTCATTTTCATGGATATTAACGAGTATATTGGCTAAATGATAGGCAACATCAAAATCCCAGCTTTGATGCAGCGATTTTTTCAGCACGGTGATGCTATCTTCAATTAATCCTTTCTCTTCGTAAAAAGCCGCAAATGCATGCACAGCCTCTTTATTATTCGGATCCGTTTTTATAGCAAGTTCATACAGTTCAATCGTTAAGCCAAGCAGCGTAACCGTTTTTGCTTTTGCTTTGAACTTTGCTAAGCTTCGTTTGAAGATAGATCCTTGCTGCTCTTCTACGATCGAATCGGCATACTCATTTAAAGCCTCGGCTGCATTTTTAAATAACAAGCTTTTGCTGTGTTTTTCCATTTTTATCTTTTTTAAATCTGTCGTAAGCCCAGACAGTTTTTTTCCATTTGGAAAGCTAGACATGAACGTTTGAAATAGAGCGTAATCTTCCGGATTCTCACTTAGTAGCTCTGTAAGAATTGTTCTAGCTTCTTCATATCTATGCTCCATGATGAGCCATTTTGCCTGATGGTGGCGAATAGCAGGATTCTGTGGATCTAGTTCAAGCGCCTTCTCTAAATACGTTTCAGCCTGTGAAATGTCTCCTTTTAGGCGATACACATGAGCCTGGCTGTCAGCAAGCCACTGAGGCAAAACGATTTCCTTTACGCTTTTTAATACCTCTAACAGCTCTTCATACTCTTTCTCTGTTTCACAAAGTGAAGCTGCGTGCTCAACGTTTACTTCCATAGGATTCAGCTGTATCCATTGAAGCAGCCAATTCCTTTCAGCCGTTCGATTTTGTTCTTCACAAGCCATTTCAGCAAGCTTCATACAAGCGGCTTCAAATGTTTTATCAAGAGTTAAGCATTTTTGGAAGGCCTCTTTTGCTTCAGTGATGCGATTCATTGATTGATATATTTCACCTAACCGATAATATGGCAAAGCATCTTGCTTGATACGAAGCGCTTGTTGATAAAGTTTCTCACTTTTTGTTAGCTGCTTGGCTTGTTCGTATAATATGCCTAAGTAGCACATGTACAAAATCTCATTAGGGTGCTCTTGATGTTCTGCAGTTAAAAACTTAATTCCACGAGTCAGTAAAGCCGTGTCTTCTAAATAACTCGTATATGCTTCTAACACTTCAGCTAGCGCTGTTTGAGCAAAATGAATTCCTTCTTCATAAAGAGCAAATCCAAACTCTATCGTTTGGTCGTCTAGATTCTTCTCTTTTGCTGCATCCAAAAGCATGCTGCCTGCATCCAACAGGACGTCGCTGTTCGATGAAAACTTCTGCGCAATAAGCGTGAGCGTATCAACGGCCGTTAAATGTTCACCTGTTTCTAGATACGCATAAGATAAGCCCAAATACATAAGGGCATCTTCTTCTATTTTTAAGCCTTCTTTATACAGAGCAATAGCTTCTTCGTACCTTTGATTCGCGACGTATAAATCGCCTAGTCTTCCTCGAATTGTCATGTCGCTTGGGAGATGCTTCATGCCTTCTTTGAGATAGCTTTCAGCTTCGTCTGTTTTTTCTAGTTGATATTGTAGCAAATCAGCTATCGAAAGATATGGATAAGGAACAGTCGGCAAAAGCTGTTTAGCTACTTGAAATCCCCGGTAAGCTTTACGAAACTTTTTTAAATGTTCATCACAACGGGCTCTTTCAAACCAGCTGTGCGCATCTTTTGGGTTTTCTTTTAATAACGCGTCGAAAAGATTTCTGGCTTCTGCATATCTTTCTTTCTCCATTAAAATAAGTCCGTGATTGATTTGTGTATAAGATTCATCGCCATACATATTTAAGGAAATGGTCGAGCATTCAAAAGCCTTTTCCAGGTTTCCTTTGTACATATATGCAAGTGCTAAATAGCTCCAGTTCAAATGCTGCTCTACGTCTAATTGCAGGGAGCTGCGCAGTGCTTCAACAGCCTCATCATACTTCTCTTCATCCAGCGCAATTCTTCCTTTAAGATAGTGATAAAAAGAGCTATGCTTTTTGTTATCTATGTGGTGTAACAAGGAAGATGCTCCCTTACTGTCGTCAAGTTTAAAAAAGGCATATGCAGCGTGAAGCTTAAGATAATCATGATTGCTATACTTCTCTAACACATGGTTAATACACGTACGAATATAGGCTTCATGCTCTTTTCTATACAAATGCTTCATACTGTAAATAGCGGCAAATGGAACATGCTCATTTGCTTTTAGTAAAGAAACGAGATCATTAATGTGTGCCTCTTCATTCGCTTCAACTAGTTCGATTAAGTCATACAGCTGACGAATAAACACATCTTGCTCTTTAGAAAGTGAAGCGAGATCCGCTGCCGCTTTAGAAGCAACAATTGATAAAAAACCCGAATTAGCGTAATGCTGATCAAAATTTTTATATTCTACATACGTTGGACTTAGAAAATTAGCATCTTGTACATGAAAAAGTTCAAGTTCATCATCATAGCCAAATACAACTTGAACATGGGAAGCTTGTTCAAATTCCAGACTGACCAAAATAGGCAGCCCTTTGTCTAATAGTTCTTTAAACTGTTCAACTGTGCCTGTAAAAAACATCGCTGCAAAGCCAAGAGATTCAAAGTAGCTCACCGCAGTTGATAATTTGGAGCCTAACCTTCCGTAAATACGCGTCCCAATCTCATCCTGTGTTTTTTCGGTATGTAAAAGCCTTAACATCATACTCATACTAGCTGGCACGCAATAATTATCTTTTTGAACAATCGGTACAATAGGAAGCTTGATTGTACTGCATTTATCGTCTGTATTCTTTCCAATTAATTTTTGATAAGGTGAATCTTTTAAACATCGCTTAGTCGAGAGCAGATGCGTAAGCTGAGATTGCTGCTTCTGTTCAAAATAAATGTCGGCGCGCAGCAGCGTAAAAAAGTCTTGATAATCGTGATAGGGTAACTTTGAATCGATAAATTCAATCGTTTCAAGCAAGAGAGAATACTCTTTTAAATCTTTTAATCGCATCACTTTATCCATATATAAAGACGGAAGCTGTGGGTAGCGGACAATAGCCTCGTTAATTTTTTCAAGCGATTGTTTATGCTTCCCTTCATACGCATATAAGTCTGCGAGCATTGCATAGCAAAAATCTCCATTCTCCTTATATGTCGTTCCTTCTTTTAAGCAGGCTTCAGCTTTCATTCTGTCGTTGAGCTGCAAATGAAAATAGCCCCATCTGTCAGCCATACCCTTTTGATTATGGGACGTTACTTGTTTCATCCACTCAGAAGCTTCATCCACTTGTTTCATTTCTAAAAGAATTCTTACCTTTAAAAAATAGATTTTCTCAAGCTGTTCCTCTTTAACTGATTCCGTATCCAGCTGAGAAATTAATAAAGAAAGTCTATCATCAGCGTCGAGTATCTTGCCTTCTCGCAGGAGATCATCACAATAAAGAGTTACCATTCGAATCGAGCCAAATCGACGATATCCATATGTCGTTAACATTCGACTTAAACGATTTAATAAAGCTTCATCACAAAAGCGGATAAGCTCGTGCAGCTCTTCTTCCGTTTGTAAGTTTGCTAACCATTCTTTCACAATACCCGTAAGGCTCTTTGGTTGAAGGCTTTGTACTTCTTCTGTTATATACGCTACAAGATCAAATATTTGATAATGATCCACCATGCTTTTTAATTTCTGATAATTTATACTCAATTCAAAACCACCTTATTCAATAAAATAAGAACTATTGCATCTGCTGTCTATAAATTGAAGTATAAGAAATTTCAAGGATTTTTTCTAGACACAATATAAATTTAAGTATATTGACGGGTCTTTAAATAGCAAAGAGCTGTCTTTTATCATAAGACAGCTCTATAAAATCACACTTCAGCTTTCTTCAGTTTTACGCCGCCTTCAGGCTTTGGTTTAATCGCTTTTAAAACTAAAATGGCACCTACCGCACTAACCCCTAGAGACGTTTGGAACACAGCCATGTCCGACCACTTCATAAGCAATGTATAAAGGGGAGGCCCAGCTGCTACTCCTACAAAGCGCATCGAACTGTAAAGAGACGTAATGGTTCCTCTCTCTTCCTTTTCAATTCCTTCTGTAATAAGCGCATCAAGACTGGGAAGAGCTGCTCCAATTCCAATTCCACCAAGCACTAAAGTGAGTAAAATACTAAAAAGAGACGTATTAAAAAATAAAATGATGAAAGAACATGTTAACAATAAGAAGCCAAAAAAAGCAGACCACTTCATAACGATTTTATTGTTTCCAACTTTTTTCCCCGCCACAAAAGAAGAAATAGATAAAGCGAGCAAAGGAATAGCCATCACTAAACCTTTTTTCGTATTCACAATATGATAACGCTCCTCTAGTATGGTCGATAGGTAAAATAAAACACCGAATAATACAAGCATAATAATGGCGCCTAAAATAAAAATAGCCATAAGCCATCCAATATTTTCTTTGAGCGTTTTCTTCAAATCCTTCAAAAACTGCTTAATACTTTTCTTTTTTTGTTCAGATTCAGAAGAACTATCATTTTTCGGAACTTTTACTAAAAAGATAACCAAAAGAATCGAAATAAGGCAAAGAATAGGAATGAACCAAAAAGGAAGAAACCAAATCATAGCCGCTAAAAAAGCTCCCAGTATTGGGCTTAGTACTTTCCCAAACGTATTAGCTGTTTCAATTAAACCTAGTCCTTTTGTAATTTCTTGCTCGTCTTTGAACATATCTCCTACACAAGGCATCACAACAGGCATAGCTCCTGCTGAACCTATTCCTTGAATCGCGCGGCCAATTAAAATAACCCAGAAAGGATTGGCCATTTGCCATGAAGCCCAGCCTGTTAAAGCCCCTCCTACTGCAGCAAGCAGCAAACTTGGAATAATAATTTTCTTGCGGCCAAATCGATCTGATAAATAACCAGCAATCGGGATTAAAAAAATAGCGAAAATTGAATAGACCGTGATAATCATGGATACCTGCAGCGAGCTTATCTGTAGACGTTTTTCAATCACCGGCAATACCGGAATTAACATTGAATTTCCGAGGGTCATGATAAGTGGCACAGAAGCAAGAGCAAGTAAATCCAATTTTTTTCTACTTTCCATAGCGTCCTCCAAACCTTACTTCTAATTAACGTCACAATCACACGTTTTTCAATTTAAGCTTTATAAAATCTCTCGTGTTCATTGATTTTAAAGCTTAACTATCTCATTACATAAGATGATGTGTATCTATATTTTTTAGCTAAAAAGGTGATTGCTATTCATGGTTTCACTGTTCTTCTTTAATTTATTAAACTTTGTTATTTATCCCTGTTAATACTTGTAAAATCGCATATTTTTAATCCTATATATGAAGAAGCGTACGAGTATCTCCGTACGCTTCTTCATATATAGGTGTCATCTTGTTACACTACTTCACCTCGATGCCCCTCTCCATCATACATAAACTGTTTATCAATGATATGTTCGATATATATGGTTGTCAAATCACTTTTTTTCACTTGAGCTACAATTAATCCTAACGGATCGCCAATGGTGAAGCTTGTTCCATTTTGAAACATTAGCAGCTGCTCATTTAAATGCAACACGCGCTTATAAATTTGCTCTTTCTCTAGGTTGCTGCGGCTCTTTGCTGCTTCGAGCGTTGAAAATAACAAAATGATTTCTTTTCCATTTACTTGTGTACGATACATACACGATCCACTCCTTATCACCGCTTTAAAATTATGCTGACTATACTTGTATTATAAACTAAATTTTCAGTTATTTTTCATCTCATAAGAAATTTTTTTAGTTATATTTGTACTACGCCTACGTTAAATAAAAATTTAATTTTCAGAAAAGTTAAATTTTAATATTGAAATTTTATTTCTTCTTATTATATAATATAAACAATCATTTACCTCTATTGGAAATGATAATTCGAGTTTCAGCAGCATGAGGCTGCACAGTACTAGGGGGATTCAAGTTATGCAAAATGGTAAAGTAAAATGGTTCAACAATGAAAAAGGCTATGGCTTTATTGAAGTTGAAGGCGGCAGCGACGTATTTGTACATTTTTCTGCCATCCAAAGCGAAGGTTATAAATCCTTGGAAGAAGGACAAGAGGTATCTTTTGAAATTGTAGAAGGCAATAGAGGCCCGCAAGCCGCTAATGTCACTAAGCTATCATAAATAGATCTTTTTATTTTATAGTAAAAGAGACTCTTTTCCGAGTCTCTTTTTTGTTATACCTAGCGTTTGGCCTCAGTAAGCTGCTGTTCACATGTTTGAATAGACTGCATGCACTGCTGAAGAAATTGCTCGTCTACTCCTGTGCCATGAGCTTTGGCAGATTGAAGCTGTGCTTTTGCATCATTAAGCGCATTCGTTGCCTCTTCAAGCTGCTGAGGACTCATACTCATCGTAGCTGTCCCGATCATCTTTTGAGCAGATTGAATAGAAACTTCTACTTGCTTTAAATCATTATATCCTGTTGTTACTTCTTCATTTAAAAACTTATCCATTGAAAGAACACCTCCATATGGATAGAATGAAGCTGCTGCCGGCAAATTATACACGCTTACTTTTTAGTCAGCAAATCTCCATACTGCTTAATTTTTTCTCCTACGGTACACTCTTTAATACAAAACGTCTGAGCGTATGTTTTGCCCTTTTCTTTATTAAACGTTTTTTTTACAAAACAATCACTACAGTAGTAATCCAATAACTCCGTTACTTCTTCTAATAATTGTTTACGTTCCACTCTCGTTCATCTCCATTTCGTTCTGTGTGTTACACTTGCTTCCTGCTAGCAATTGGTATCCCTTGAAGAGCTTGAGTAGCAAGCTGATCAGCCTCTTCATTTTCCTTCCTTGAAATAGGCTCATATACCGGCCGGATACCAAGCTCCTGCATTTTATCTTCTATTCGATCTAAGTACCGATTAAACTCTTCTTCGAAACAGGGCCACTCCCCAGCCAGCTGATTTAATACAACCTGAGAGTCACCTCTAAACGTTACCGGTATATGATGAACACCAAGTTCCTCAAGCTCTTGTATTAAATAATAAAAAGCAGCATACTCTGCCTCATTATTTGATTCAATCTCTTGCAGCCTTGAGTTGCGTCGTATTCGGTAAGAGTTGTTGTTCTGTTTAAAATAAATCACAACCCCAAGCCCCGCTAGGAGCGTATCATGTTCATAGCCTCCGTCAAAATATGCCACAATATCGTGAGGCTCTGTCTGTACTTCCTGTAAGAGCTTTTTCGCTTCTTTTACAGTCCATTTTTGCTGCTGCTCATCAAGTAGAAAAATTTCCTTCGTTCGACCTGTTTTTTCTAAATCACCCACAATCATTAGCGCCTCATTCGCATCTGTGAAATCGGATGTGAAAATTAACTGTTTATGTTTCGAGGATTTATAATGCCATTCAATTTGGAAATTCATAACGAGCATTCCTTTCATCAGCAATTTTGAATTCAACACTTTTTCTGCTTTTTTGTATTTTATCTTCTATTATGTCTTTTCATGACAGTTTTCTTACCTAATAAGCGGATTTTAGCGTTTATACGTGCTAATATAAAATAGCTGAAGTACTTATGATACAATACTATTGATGAAAAAACATGGTTTAAGCTTATATTGTTTTAACAAGGAGGCTGTATGATGATTGAAGTTTATATAGACGGAGCCACTGCTGGTAACCCTGGTCCTTCTGGAGCTGGTATTTTAATTAAAGGAAATGGTGAACATCATCGTTACGCTATTGCTCTTGGGACAATGACGAATCATGAAGCAGAGTACCATGCACTTCTTCATGCATTAAAAATTTGTTTAGAAAAAAAGTATACGAGCGTATCTTTTCGAACGGACTCTCAGCTAGTAGACCGCGCAATGAACCAAGAATACGTTAAAAATAGAGCGTTTGCTCCTTTACTGGAAGAAGCGCTCAAATTGTCCAGTCAATTTGAGTTATTTTTTATAAAGTGGATCCCTAGCTCTCAAAACGCAGGTGCTGATCAGCTGGCCAGACAAGCCATTAATCAAAAAGAAGCAGGAATGTAATCCTGCTTAAATCATACCTGATGACTTTAAATATTGAATGGCTTGTTTTTGATTGCTAATACGATTTGATGTCAAATTCTCGAGGAGCGATACAAAAAAACTGCCGTCAAATTCTTTTTGTACTTTTAGTGTCCATTCAATTGTAAATATGACCATCTCGTCAGCTGCACGCGTATACTGCTGACCAAATGAAATAAATCCACGTGCATCTTCTGCTAAATGAAAGCCTTTTTCTTCAAGATAAAGAAGATACTCTTCAACGGTTTGAGCTGTTTTTGTCACTTTTTCGTCCCATCCTTTTGCAAAGGTTCTTCTTTATCTTAGCTTACTTTTGGCTATTTGACTATGATTTCCCTTCTAAAAAATAGCCAATCGCTCCAAGTGCTACTCCTAAAATGGCTCCGCCAATTACTTCTTCGGGCTGATGCCCAAGCATTTCTTTCAAGCGCTGTTCCGTCAAATCGTGAAAGCCTCCGTCTGGAAGACCCGCAAGCTTTTCAATTTCTTCATCTAACGTATTCACTTTAATAGTAATTTCGCCAGTCTGCCTTCGAATTCCTTGTGCATCATACATCACAATAATTCCAAAAACAGATGCTAACGCAAAATCAATCGTAGAAACACCTCTTTTTAACGCTACATAGGTCGCTAAAGAAGATACGCCGGCTGAATGAGAGCTTGGCATTCCACCCGACGCAGCAATCATCCGCATATCCCATTTTCCTGTTTGATACTTTTTAATGGGGATTTTTAAGGCTTGGGCTAAACCGATTGATGAAAGAGCAATGACAATTCCTTTATTCATATTGCTTCACCTCATCTATAGTTTGCGATGGATTGACATCTCGTACCCAAGCAAATATTGCCCAACAAAAAACGCCGGGCTAATCTGCTGACAGAGCAGACTAATCCCGGCGCTTTTGGAAACAGTTCTGTTATTTTTTACGCTTTTTTTGTGCAGCATTATTCATTTTGGCAGATTCAACTTCAGCATAAGAGCCGAATTCTTGGCCATATTGATTATTTGCACTTTTATTAGCTTCTAACTTCTTGTTAACAGAATTGTTTTGGTTTTGTTGCACGTTGAACTCAGAAGCAAACTCCCCAGCATAAGTGTCATTTGCACTTTTTGCACGCTTTGCTTTTTGAGCCTGATTTGCTTTAAACTCAGAAGAGAACTCTTGGTTATAATTATGCTTTGCATTGTTATTCGCTTGCGCATTTTTATTACCTAATTTTTGACGACCCATCGCTATCTCCTCCTATTTGTACCTCGTTGGTACACTATTAGTATGGATCAAGCGGCACGTCATATCCTGTTCAAATTAAGGTAAAAACACCAGAGCTTAGCACGTTTATATTCTTGCTACGTACTCTTTAACCATTTCTTCTGTCACTACTTTACGGCCTGGAATGATGGTATATTTTTGAGACAGCTCATTAATTTCTGCTGTTACAGCATTAATACCGTCTACAGAAAAGGGTTTCCCTTCTTTGCAAAGAAGCACAGCTGCTTCAATAGCTTGCTCGCGTCGAGCTTCTAAGCTTGCAAAAGCACGTACTAATTCGTGTTGTTTTTTAGAATGGGCTGAAATTTCTTTATGTACACTCATGTTCGTTCCTCCATTATATTATGCTGATTTAGTAAAAATAAGTTAATGTCCTCATAACTGATTTGCTTTTCCGGTAATTCTTTTAAGCTTTTTTCTATCGCTGCAGCTTCTTTCTTAATGCTGTCCAAAAAGTTTTTCATCTTTACATTAAAAGCAACTTTCCCGCTTATCTTGCACTGTACAAATTGCTCAATGATGGATTGCTGCCTATCGTCGAGATTTGCCTGCTTACATAAATCGGCAAATAAAATGACAGGGAAACTGCGCTGCTTTACTACTACTTTCAGTGATAAAAATGCACGAATCAGTTGAAGCATCACTTTTATATCCTCTATTGTAACAGAAGATGTCAGATTTCTTTTACTATTTGTCGTTAAAATTTTAAAATAATGATACCCCAATGCTTTTAAGGAATATGAGTGAGCCATCATTTGCCGCAATGGCTCAGCAAACGATGGCTTCTGATAATAAACAAAAGGCGACCATAGCCACTCATAAAGCGAAGGGTTTGATTTTGTAAACAAATAAATGGTTTTGTACAAATCCCACCCTTGCATATCATAATTGCCTTCTGCTACATTAATGACCTCTTGAGGTCTATTGAGATGAAGATAGCGTGATGCTTTATACTTGTATATAAAGCGGACGTCAAAATCACTCGCTAACGTGTCGAGTCCGTAAGCACGGCTGCCTGATTCACATGCAAACAAAATTTCCACATTATATTCTTTTTCAATTTCCTGTAACCGTTTATTTATGTGTGTAGACATAAAAATTAATGACCCTTTCTTTCCTCCAATACATGTTCTAGCACCGTCATTGTACTTACCAATTCTTGAATTGGAAATTCTTCAGACACGGCCGCTTGCAGCTGTTTGTAATAATCATACCATTCTTCAGATACAGACTGTTTATGCGCTAGAACGTACTGATTCACTAAATGGGTATAGTGTGAATGAAGAGCGGCTTCTTCTTTCGCAATGTAGTGATTAACATCCGGCTTAATACGTTCTAGTAAAGCAGCGTGAAGCTTTACTTTCTCATTTTTTTCAAAAAAGCTTTTATTGTTTTTATACAGTGAAAGTTCTTTTTGATACGATTCATTCTCATCAAATTGATGACTTGTCACAACTTCACTGCCATTTGGAGGCTCTAACGAGTTCAGCGTTGGAGTAAACGTCGGTTCATAGCGATGTAGCTTTGTAATGATCATTCGATGCCAGTCTTCGATTAATTTTACGATGTATTTTTCGATTCGCAAAGTGGTCGCACGCACTTCTTGCGTTGCATCGAAGGAAATAGACGTTAACAACTCCTGCAAACAAAGGCGCAGCTGCTTTTGCTTTTCACCTCGATCATCCCTTAAGTTTGCCGGACTGAAGGCTTCTTTAAAGAAGTCATCGTACCTCACAAACAGACGTTTTTTTACATAAAATAAGAGCTCTTCTAATTCTCGGTCTAACTGCTGTTGTTCATATTCAAAATGAATTTCATGCAGTTTTGCTGCTACCTGCTCATTTTTTATGTGAAGAGATTGAATGTATCGCTTTTTATCCACTTCTGATTTTGTTTGCACCTGTTTCATTTCATTGGAAACTGCTAAAATTTGTTCGAAATCTGCATAGACACTTTGGATAGCAAGCTCTGGTAATTCATAATTTATGAAGCGGTAAAACGCATTTTTGAATGGCAGAAACATTTTATCCTCGTGGTTTTGCAAAGCCTGCAAGCTTGATACCGGGTATAAGCGCGGAAAACGTATACCATACTGTTCAAGCTGTTCTTTTACATAGGTCTGAACTAACTGCAGCTCTGTATCCGAGCTGGCTAGGTCCGCTGCATTTACTAAGAAAAACATTTTATCAAGCGCAAATACATCTTTTACACGGCCAAGCTGAATAAGAAATTCGCGGTCAGCTTTTGAAAACGCATGATTATAATATGTTACAAATAAAATGGCGTCTGCATTTTTGATATACTCAAAAGCTACTCCAGTGTGTCTCGCATTGATTGAATCAGCTCCGGGTGTATCAACGAGCGTAATGCCTAAGCGAGTAAATTCACAGTCATAATACAGGTTAATAAATTGAACAAAACACGCTTTTTCTTCTTTGGCTACATAATCATGAAATCCTTCTGTATCTACCACTACTTCTGAACCGATATGCTGCTTGACTTCGCCGTAGCCTTTTTCTACTGCCTGTAAGAACGACAAATGCAGCTGCAGCTCTTCTGTTGCCTGCAGAGTTGGAATAATTGTTAACGCTTCGTCAATTGATTCTACTTCATGGTGAAACAGCTTAAGTGCACCATTTAAATCTTGGATCATCTGCTCGTTTGTTTTCATTTGCACAACAGCTGTTTTATGCGGCCGTTTTTCTGTTGGAGGCATAATTTTATTGATGGTTGCTGTTGTTGGGTTCGGAGATACTGGAAGTAATCTTTCTCCAATCAACGCATTAGCAAAAGATGACTTACCGGCACTGAATGCTCCGAATAAAGCTACAGTAAACGTTTGATTTGATAGCTTTTTACGCTTTTCTTGAAGCCTGGTAATAAAGCGGTCTAACTTTCCAAATGAACGGAGCTGTTCGAGAACAGCTGATACATCTTGAAGAACCTTTTCCGTTCCTGTTTCATGCACAGCTTCCTCAGGCTGTGAAACTAACTGCTGCTCACTCACAGCTTCTTGCTTTTCTTCAGCTTTCATGATGCCTGTTTCATATTCTTCTTGTAACATATATGACAACTCGTTTGTATCTTCTGCCGTTAGGTCGTCATCAGTTTGCTGTAAAGATTGAAGCAAAGCTTTTGTACGTGCCAATTTTGATTTCATTTCCTGAAGAGATGTATATGCTTCTTCAAATACTTCACATTCCTGCAAGTGTTGATAAATTTTTTTACGCTTTACTTCATCTTGCTCGATTTTGCTCTGTTCAATTTGCGCATAAAGCTCGTATAATAATCGCGTCGCTTTTTTCTTAATATGATCGGCTACATCTTTTGCGTATGTTAAAACATAATCACCATTAATCGTAGCTCCTGCCTTTACGGTTTCAATTAAATCATACGGCTCTAACGGAATTTCAAACTGCTGAACCTGGCGTATAAGATCCGGATAGGTAAGATTTTGATTTTTCACCAGCTCTTGCACATATTGCTGCAAGTGCCACTGCAGCTGAGAAGCTGCTCGTTCTTTCATATCATCAAAAAATAACGTCAGCCGCTCTTTTTTTACTTCCTCGGTCTTTTTCTTAGCAAATAAAAGACCTACTTTAAAATCAGGCTTTGTCGTTTCTAAAAACAGCCTAGCTTTTTCTCTCATTTCATATGGTGTTAAATTAGCGTTGCTTAGTATCTTACCTGTTTCTTGTTGATACGTTTCTGCTAGCTGCTTTTCAGCACGCCTTATTTCCGCTTCTTTTTCGAGAAGCTGCTCTTTTTGCTGCTTATTCATTTCACGATTCTCAAGCGTCAGCTTATGGCGCAGCTCGTCATGAATCGTTAACTTTTCTTCTTCTTGGTCTTCAATAAAGGCAAGGTGATCGTCAATTAACATTTGCATCGCATGTTGAATATGCTGATGTCGGTTTTCTTTTTCCGTCATCATAGCAAGTAATAGAGATTTTACGTACGAAAGGTCATTATGACGGTTGGTTGGCTCTTTTAACGACGTATAGAAAATTCCTTCTGGTCTCACATTCCACTTTAAAAATGACGTTTCTACAGATTCTTTAAATGCTTGGAATGTTAGCTGATCTTCTTGGTGTTTATCGATTTGATTTACAATTAAATAAAGCGTTTTATTAGCTTCTTGCAGCTGTTTTGCAAATTGAAGATTTAATTCTGCCTGCACATGATTATAATCCATTACGTAGAAAATAACGTCCGCTAAGTGAAGAGCTGACTCGGTCGATACACGATGTGCATCATCTGTTGAATCAATTCCTGGTGTGTCCATCACCACAACATTTTTAGGAATAGCATCTGTATCTATCGATAAATGAATGGACTCTACTTCATCTCCATCCACAGCAAACTGCTTAATTTGCTCATACTCATAAGGTGCTTCATAACGCACCGGCGGCTGTTTGCGATAATAAACGGTTGCATGCTCATCCCCTGCTTTTACTGATACTAAGTTTGCGCTTGTTGGAATAGGACTTGCAGGCAAAATTGCTTGCCCCATTAATTCGTTAATCATGCTCGATTTTCCAGCCGAAAAATGTCCGCAAAATGCTACAACAAATTCGCCGTTCACCCACTTTTTTAACAGCTGTATTGCTTTTGCTGCCTGCTGTTCATCTCCAGCTGCTTGAAATTGCTTATGTAAATGAAAAAGAGATGCTTCCAATCGGAGATTTTCTTGATGTTTCACACTCACTTTACCCATTATTACTCTACCCCTTTTGCCTCATTCAAGACTGTATTTAAATGTGCTCTATCCATCTTCATTTCTGCTTATTCTTTCTCTATTTTACTTGATTCGCATGCGTTTTCCCATAAAAAACTGAATTTTTAGTTACAAAAACAATAAAAAAAGCTGTCAATAATTTGACAGCTTTTTTTATTCATCGCATGTATGTTACGCCTTTTGGGCTTTTTCAATATTTTTCATTACATACGTTGTGACGCCAACATATGTAGCAAGTGCTCCGATCACAAAAAGACTAACCATTACGTCCACCACCGTTTCTACTTGATGAAATTGATAATCTTTATCATTTGTTTCATCTTATCATGAAAGATAATCATTTTCAATTAGTTTTAAGATTTTTTTACAGGAAAGAAACTTCCCCTGTTTTGCATCACTTCGCCGTAATTTGTTTCATTCGTTAACGTTTGCTCTTCTAAGGGAATTCTGACGGCTAATATACACAAATTGAAAACAGAAAAAATAGCTAACGTCCAGTATGCCTGAAACATAAGCGGAACTAACACCAATTCTGCCGCTACTACTGTATAGTTAGGGTGCTTCATAAAACGATAAGGACCTCTTAGCACAACCTTCGCATTAGGCAAAACGATAATTTTTGTATTCCAATACTTTCCTAACGAAGAAATAGCCCATATTCTTGCAAGTTGCACAAGCGCAAAAAAGCTAAACAACAAAAAAGAAAAGTGATACATTCCATCGTTTAACACATACACTTCCGTAAAAAGAGCAGCAAAAAAAGCGGCATGCATGCTTACCATCCATTTGTAGTGACTTTGACCAGCTTCGTATGCTCCCTGCTTCTTCATCCAAGCTTCATTTCTTTTGGCAATAACCAATTCACATAGACGCTGTAAGATAATAAATACAAAAAAGCTATAAAAAAACAATCGCTTTACCTCCACTCTAATAGAAGCATTTCAGAACTAAATCCAGGGCCAAGAGCTGTTAATAAACCATATTCTTTACTCGGAATTTCTTTCTTCATAAAGCGGTCTAGCACATACAAAACGGTTGCCGAAGACATGTTTCCATGGTTTTTAAGTACATCTAGGGAATCAGCAATCATATTTTCGTTTAACGACAGCGTTGATACATATGCTTCAAGCACTTTTTTCCCTCCAGGATGAGCAACAAAATGCTTCAAATCGCGACTGGTCAAATGCTGAGTTTGTAAAAATGACTCAACTTCTCCGCCTAACCACGAATCGATAATCGTGGGAATGTCTTTTGAAAAGACAACAAATAGTCCATCATTTTTAATCTCCCACCCCATTACATCTTCTGAATTGGGCATGAGCGTCGATTGTGTATGTAAAATGTTAGGATAGCTTTTTGCAAGAGCAAAAGTGGTATCAGCTTCGTCACCTGCGACTAAAGCAGCCGCTACTCCATCTGCAAATAAAGACGTACCAATTAAGTTGCTTTTTGAACGATCATTTCGCTGAAAAGTTAAACTGCAAAGCTCAATGGATAAAACAAGGACTTTGGCACGCGGAAAGGCTTTGCAATACTCATAAGCTCTTGAAAGCCCAGACGCTCCTCCAGCACACCCTAATCCCCAAATAGGAATTCTTTTTGTATGGTCTGAGAACGCAAGGTTATTCATAATTCGCGCTTCAATGCTAGGCGTAGCTAAACCGCTTGTTGAAACATAAAAAACAGCCTCAATTTCTCCACACGGCAAAGGGGTACTTACATGGTTCTTATTTGTTAAGCAGTCTTCAATTGCTTTTGTACCTAATTCAACAGCAGATTCTATAAAAGCATCATTTTTTTCTTCGAATGTATGGTCTTCTTGAAACCAAGATAAGTCTTTGGCAAAATTACGTTTCTCAATTTGACCATTTTGAAAAACGGTTAGCAGACGATTAATATCTTTAAATGATTCGGAAAAAAGTTCTTTTGCAAATAGCAGCGTGTCTTGCTGAGTTAATTCGTAAGGGGGAACTCCAAATCCAACCGAGATAATCTTTGGCATACACTTCACCTCTTTGATTGCGTTACATTTAACATTTGTAATAGCTGGGGATTTATTCAATTCTTTTTTAGTGGAATGGAGGCGAAACATAAAAAAAACTTTCCTGTAACTCAGGAAAGTCTACGTTTTGAAGAAGTGTATGTTTGTTGTGCACTTTTATTATAGCGCAAATAATCTGAATGTACAGATACAATTTATGGATTGACGAAAATAAGTGCTTATTTTTTATGAAAAGAAAATGGACATATAGATTTCATCTACATATTCATTGTTGAAATAAGCTTGTTCTTTCATAACGCCTTCTTGTTCAAATCCTACCTTTTTATACAATTCGTATGCCACTTTATTCGAAGCAAACACAGTTAAAGAAAGTTTATGAAGATGATTTTCTTTGCACCAGTTTAGCGTATAATTCATAAACTGTTTTCCTATTCCCATTCCCTGTGCTTTTGAAATAAGCCATGTACGGAAGAGCCCCGTGTGGCGCTTCATTTTAATTTCGCCTCTAAGAACACGTGCAATTCCAAGCACTTCACCTTCGACTTCAGCTACAACGTACATGTGATTGTTCTTTTCTACTAATGCAATAAAATCTTGCTCTTCTTCGACTGTACGCGGCTCATCTTTTTGAATAAATTCCCCAGCCTCAATAATTTCTCTTACCGCTGTTGTAATATGCTCTGCATCGCTGGCCTGTGCAGGGCGAATAGTGACTTCACGTCCGTCTTTTGCTTTAAATTTCACTATGTTTTTCTCTGCTGTAATCATCTATATCAACTCCTATATTTTTCACCATTCAGTACTACTATTTTGGTTCTAGCTTGGGTAATTTATCAGTGGTAAAGTTCTGCTTTTTATTTCATCTAACAAGCAATCATGTGCATTTGTTGTATTACCCACGCTTTAAACAAAGCTAAACCATTTTTGAAATACTTATTCTTGCACAGACATTCTAGAAATGCAATTAATTGCGTTAAAGAACTATTATTCCAAATTTTCTTTACAAAAGTGCATAAAAAAGAGGCTGGGACACAACGAAACACATGAAAGCTACGTCCATCTCCACAACAAAAAAATACGAACTAACAACCAATAATTTTGATTATTAGTTGCTAGTTCGTATTTCATTTCGAATAAAATATTTTCGTCCCAGTCTCTACTTTTTATTAAAGTCCCATTGAGATATATTTTACTTCTAAATAATCTTCAATGCCGTAATGACTTCCTTCGCGTCCAAGACCACTTTCTTTAAAGCCGCCGAATGGAGCTTGAGCTGCAGATGGAGAGCCATCATTTACTCCTACAATGCCGTATTCTAGCTCTTCAGATACAAACGTTGCTTCTTTAATGTTTTCTGTAAATACGTAAGCGGCTAAACCATAAGGGCTATTGTTTGCTCGTTCTACGGCTTCTTCTACTGTTTTGAATGTTGCTACAGGTGCCAATGGTCCAAACGTTTCTTCAAACATGCAATTCATGTCATCAGTTACATTTGTAATAATTGTCGGCTCCATAAAGAAGCCTTTTTTAGTTGTTATAGCTTGTCCGCCAACCACAACTTTAGCTCCTTTACTTTTTGCATCCGCAATTTGTGCTTTTACTTTCTCAACCGCTTTGTCGTTAATTAACGGTCCAACTTGTGTACCTTCTTCTAATCCATTTCCTACTGTTAATTCCGCCGCTTTTGCTACAAATTTTTCAACAAAAGCATCTGCAATGGATTCTTGTACATATACGCGGTTTGTGCAGATGCACGTTTGACCTGCGTTGACAAACTTAGAAGCAATTACGCCGTTTACAGCAGCGTCTAAATCTGCATTTTCTGTTACGATAAACGGTGCGTGACCGCCTAATTCCAGCGATAATTTTTTCACAGTATCCGCAGCACCGCGCATTAAATGTTTACCAACCGCTGTTGAACCAGTAAATGTTAATTTGCGAATGCGTCCGTCTTTTTGCCATGTGTCACCAATAGCTGCTGCATCTCCAGTAACAACATTGATCACACCTTTTGGAACTCCCGCTTCTTCTGCGAGCTCTACTAAACGATATGCTGTAAATGGTGTTTCTTCAGATGGTTTTAGAACAATTGTACATCCTGCTGCAAGAGCTGGGGCCACTTTACGCGTAATCATTGCTGCAGGGAAGTTCCATGGTGTAATAGCTGCTACAACGCCGACAGGCTGTTTTTTAACCGTAATACGTTTATGCGTATGATGAGCTGGAATCGTTTCACCGTATACACGCTTTCCTTCTTCAGCAAACCAAGCAATATAATCATTACCATACTGCACTTCACCTTTTGCTTCTGCAAATGGTTTGCCTTGTTCCATTGTCATAATTTCTGCTAGTTCATCTTTATGATTTTCAATTAGTTGATGCCATCTCATTAAAATAGCACTGCGCTCTTGAGCGGTTCTTTTCGACCATGTTTTAAAAGCTGCAGCCGCTGCATCAGCGGCAAGTGCTGCTTCCTTTGCGCCTGCCTTTGGAATTTGTCCTATTACTTCTTTTGTTGCTGGATTAATCACATCAATTTTCTCTTCTGTTGTTGTCCATTCACCGTTAATATATAGTTTGTTTGGATACATCATTCATCCTCCTAGTTGTGTGAATTTCTTTGTGCTGTGTTAACTACACTATATACACTAGCATCTTCATTGATTTATGAGAACTTCCCTTCTATACTATGGGTATAACAAAAGGTTATAGGTGATAAATATGAAAACAGAATGGCTTGAGTCTTTTATTGAAACAGCCAAAACAAAAAGCTTAAGCAAAGCAAGCGAACAGCTGCATATGACGCAGCCCGCGCTCAGTAAGCAAATGAGAAAACTAGAAGAAAATTTAGGAGTAACATTATTTATTCGCTCCGCTACAGGAGTAGAATTAACCTCAGCAGGTAAAATCCTTTTACAAGAAGGTGAATCCATACTATCAAGCGTTCATGCTCTTCAAAAAAAATTAGTGTCTACGCAAGAAGTCTGTGATTTAACTATCGGAACGTGGCAAAGTATGGCTGCTTTTTACTTACCTTATCAACTGGCTTCTGCTAAAGACCACAATCGCCATATTGATATAAAAATCTCGCATCACTATTATGATTTATTGGAGCAGTTAGAAAGCAATCAAATTGACGGGGCTTTATTTGATGATCGAGAGGTTCAACATACTTATTGGTCAAAACTATTGTTCAAAGAAGACTTTTATTTATTTGTGAATGATCAGCACCCGTTAGCCGAAAAAGAAAGCGTATCATTTGAAGATTTTAAAGAAGAACCCATTGTAGTCCTCCCCCAAGGGTGCGATGTTCGGACACTAGTAGAAAAAGCGTACAAGCGTCATAACTTAAAAATTTCCATTGTCAATGAAATTGAATTTGCGCAAAGTATTATGGGGTTTATTTCAGCTAATTTAGGTATTTCAATTCTCCCTGAAATTTTTATGCGCCATTTACAAAGCTCAAACATTAAAGCGTTACCCATTACAGACTTCAAATTCAAAAGAGAAATTTCATTAGTGGCAAAAAACCCTGACGTGGGGAAAATGCTTTATACACTGTTTTTCAAAACACGTTCTTAATAGGAAAGACGAACAAATTGGATGAATGATTTACTATAGATCGCTTGTCGCCCCATAACAATGAAAAGATCCGAACGATTAATCGTTCGGATCTTTTTAACTAAAATACTTTTGTTCTAGCCTCTTTTTATTTCGATACTACTTCGTTTGTTAACTTTGTTTCTGCAACTTGCGTACGTGGTGATTTCATCATATTAAAGACAATATTTAAAAAGATTGCTGTAAAACTCCCCATTACAATACCGCTTCCAGTAAGCACTTGAAGACTCTCTGGTAAGTTTTTGAAGAGTTCAGGCACAACCGTCACCCCTAGACCCATGCCAACCGAACATGCAATCACAAGAAGATTTTCTTGTTTGGCTAAATCAACTTGACTAAGGATTTTAATACCTGAAGAAATTACCATTCCAAACATAGCTACCATTGCTCCTCCAAGTACAGAGCTCGGGATAACTGTCGTCACGGCTGCGATTTTAGGTAGAAAACCCAAAACGATTAAAATTCCACTCGCTGCAAATACAACATTCCTTGTGCGAACACCTGACAACTGTAAAAGTCCTACATTTTGAGAGTACGCTGTATAAGGAAATGCGTTAAAAAATCCGCCTAATAAAATCGCCAATCCTTCTGCACGATAGCCTTTAGACAAATCTTTTTCATCCACTTCTTTTTTACAAATATCACTAACAGCAAAATAAACGCCTGTTGACTCGACAATGCCAACAAGTAAAACAAGAAACATTGTCAGAATGGCCATAATATTAAAAGTTGGCATCCCAAAGTACAGCACATGTGGCATATGAACCCACGCTTCTTCTTTTACGCCGGAAAAATCGACTTTTCCCATAAAAGACGCTGCAATTGTTCCAACAACTAATCCTAATAACACAGAGACGGATCGCATAAACCCTTTTGTAAATCGGTACAGAACAATAATTAATAGCAAAACGCCAAAACCTAAACCTAAATTGCTCAAGCTGCCAAAATCTTTACTTCCTTCTCCTCCGGCTAAATCTTTAATCGCTACGGGAATTAACGTAATTCCAATAATCGTTACAACCGAACCTGTAACTAAAGGAGGAAAAAACTTAACCAATTTACCTAAAAAAGCAGAAAGAAGGACGATGAGTAAACCAGCCACGATAATAGAACCATATATGGAGGAAACGCCGTAAGAACCTCCAATTGAAATCATAGGTCCTACGGCAGTAAACGTACACCCTAATACAACTGGAAGACCAATTCCAAAAAAACGATTTTTCCATACTTGCAGTAACGTTGCCACACCGCACATAAATAAGTCAATCGCCACTAAATACGTAAGCTGCTGCTGAGTCAAGCCAATGGCTCCTCCAACAATAAGCGGAACAACAATCGCACCTCCGTACATAGCTAAAACATGCTGTAAACCAAGTGAAAAGACTTTTCCTTTATTCATATTAAACCTCCACTGTTGGTTTATCTTCAGCAAATGTCACTTTACCATTTGATAAAGACTGAATGCGTGCTAATGATTCTACTTTAACGCCTGATTTACGAATTTGTTTTCCTCCATCTTGGAACGCTTTTTCAATAACAATACCAATGCCGCCTACTTTAGCACCTGCTTTTTGCACGATATCCATCAAGCCGAATGCAGCTTGGCCGTTTGCTAAAAAGTCATCAATAATTAAAATCACGTCATCTTCTCGAATAAATTTATCAGCAACTGAAATTTCATTTTCTTCTTTTTTTGTAAATGAATATACTTTTGATGTAATGAGTCCGTCTTGAAGTGTTAAAGATTTTCTTTTTCTAGCAAACACCATCTCAACGTTTAGCTTCAATGCGGTCATAATCGCTGGAGCAATTCCTGATGATTCAATCGTTAAAATCTTCGTAATTCCTGCATTTTCAAAACGCGAAGCAAATTCTTCTCCAATTTCTTTCATTAATACAGGATCCATTTGATGGTTTAAAAATGTGTCTACTTTTAAAACCGTGTCCGATAATACGATACCATCTGTTAAAATTTTGTTTTGCAAAGCTTTCATAGTTCGTTCCTCCAACGTTTGTATTAAAAAAGCTCAAAAACATAGCTGCACTCGTATATGAGTAGAGCAATGTCTTTGAGCTGTTACGCACAAAAGTGAAAAACAAACTTCATCGCTCACCCATAGTCAAACTATTTACGGTAGTTTGGTAGATACTTACGAGCCTTATTCTCGTCATTATATGAGTGCGTTATTGAGTTAATTGTATTATATCAGCAAATCTTTTATTTGAAAATATCTAAAACAGATATTTTCGAACATTTACTTGCGATACAAAACATAATATTCGGTTATAGCGCTTTTTATACGTGATAAATTTCTCCATATTTCTTTTCTAGATACTGAATTAAATAATCTACATTTAAGCCTTCTCCCGTTACATCGTTTAAAATTTCAAGAGGCTTTTTCATTTTTCCGTACTGATGAATATGTTCTGTTAGCCAATTTGTAATCGGCGAAATTTCTCCTTTTTCGAGAAGTTCATCATAATTAGGCAAGTCTTTTAACATGGTATGCTTAAACTGCGCTGCGTACATATAGCCAAGAGCGTAGGAAGGGAAATACCCAAAGCTTCCTCCAGCCCAGTGTACGTCCTGAAGCACGCCTTCTCCATCGTGACTTGGACGAACTCCTAAATATTCTTCGTATTTCTCATTCCAAATTTCCGGTAAATCTGCAACTTTATATTCTCCGTTTATTAATCCTTTTTCAATCTCATAGCGAATCATAATATGAAGAGGATACGTTAACTCATCTGCTTCGATACGAATAAGCGACGGTTTCGCCTCATTTACTCCTCGGTAAAAATCTTCTAAAACTACATCGTCAAATTGTCCCGGCGCATGCTTTTTTAGTACGTCGTAATGATGCTGCCAAAATGCTTTATTTTTCCCGACAAACTGCTCAAAAAACAGCGACTGTGATTCATGAATTCCCATTGAAGTACCTTCACATAGAACCGTACCGACAAGATTCTTTGAAATATTCTGTTCATATAAAGCATGGCCGCATTCGTGAATTGTTCCAAAAATAGCCGTTCGAAAATCGTTTTCGGCATATTTAGTCGTGATGCGCACATCTCCCGGGTTTAGGCCAGTAGCAAAAGGATGGACTGTTTCATCAAGTCGCCCCGCTTCAAAATCATAGCCAAGCGTTTTTAACACGTCTAGACTAAATTGCTTTTGCGCTTCTTTTGGGAAAGTACGGAATAAAAATTCCGTATTTGGCTTTGTATTCGACCCGGCGATTCGCTGAACAAGAGGCACAATATGCTCCCGTAGCTTTCCAAATACCTCGTCTAAGATTTCAACCGTCATCCCCGGTTCAAAAAGGTCCAATAAACGGTTATATTTGTTTCCTTCATAACCCCAATACTCCACAAACTTCTGATTGAACGCTACAATTTTTTCGAGGTACGGTTGAAATAAAGCAAAATCTGCTTTTTCTTTTGCGTCTTCCCAAACCGACTCCGCTTTTGAAGTTAACGTAACGTATTCTTTATATTCATGCGGAGGAATCTTTTTATTTAAGTCATATTCTTTTTTACATTCTTCCACTGCTTTTTTCGTAATATCGTTTATGTAAGGCTGTGACTCAGGGTTCGTTAATTTCTCAATAAAACCTGCCATTTCATCAGAAACAGAAAGATTGAACGCTTCTGATGACATCATGCCAATAACTTCAGAACGCTGATCCGCCCCTTTTTTTGGAGCACCCGTCCTCAAATCCCAGTACATCACTCCGATTGCCTCGTGATAACTTTTGATTTTATTCATGTATTCATAAAACTGTTTCTCAATTTTCTGTATGTCTTCTCTCATTGTTTTTCCTCCTTACTTTCCTTATTTCACCATAAATTATTTTATCATAATAGTAACGGCGTGTATATAACTGAATATTCAATCTATTATGCATATAAAAAAGCGCGGCTACAACCGCGCTTTTTTATATGTTTTCTATTTTCGTTGGGACATTTTGTTCAATGATTGAACGCACTTTTGAATCTGTGCTTTTTGGCATAAAGATCGTGATTAGACCCTTATCGTTATGAGAGCGAATCAGTCTTCCAACTCCTTGCTTTAAGCGAAGAAGCATATAAGGCATATCTGCATCCCAGAATGGATCGACTACTTGAGTGCGCTTTGCTTCAAAGACCGGATCATTTGGTGGATACGGCAGAGACCAAATAATTACATTAGATAGCGAAGGTCCAGGAATATCCAATCCTTCCCACAAATGAACAGCGCATAAAATTGTTTCTTCTTCCCTTTGGAACTGAGATACTAATTTACTGATTTCTTGATCGCCTTCAAATAAAAATGTGTACTGATTTAACTCTTTGGAAACTTCTTTGAACATCTCTAGTTCTTCTTTGCTGTTAAACAGTAAAAGTGCCCGTCCGTTCGTTTTTTCGAGCTGTGCAACAGCAAAGGCGAATTTTTCAGCAAATGCTTCTTCTTGATCATCCGAAACATTTTTTACCGCAATTTTCATTTGCTCATCATAATCAAATGGCGATTCAACAGAAAAAGAAAGCGGCTTTGCAATTCCTAAGCTATATGCTAAATAATCGAACGATTGGTTATCTGAAAGAGTGGCAGAAGTGAAAATATATGGTATTTTCTTCGCAAATACTCGTTCTTTTAAGACGTCTTTTACTGCTTGCGGCATAATAACCAACGTCAGCTGCCAGTTATTTTCTTCTACCCAGTAGATGGCATTTTCGTTGTCCATAAATAAGCGCAGCGAATAATCAATTTGATCCAGGTACTCATCTACAATTCGCAGCGTATATTCGTCTACTGTATAGGTCTCACTCTCAAACACAAGCTCGTTTCCGATATGCTCAAGCAGCGATAAAAGTTCTTTTCCTACACTTTGTAATCCGTTTGTACGGGCTACTTCTTTACGGCTAGAACCAACGATTTCTGCACTTGCTTCACTTAAACGGTCAAAGAACATTGCATATACATCGATAGCATGCTCGATCTTCACAGCAAATTCTTCTCGCACGTCATTTTCTAATAGACGCGTTAACAAGTTTTCTAACGTATCTTCTTGAATGCGATATGTTAAAGCCTTTTGTGCAGCAAATTCCAGCAGGTGACCTTCATCAAATACAACACAGCTGCTTTCAGGAAGAAGGGGAAGCTGTCCTTCACGCTTGCGGGCTTCATATGTCCAAATGTGCTCCATGTAAAAATCGTGAGAGCAAATAATTAAGTCATGTGCTTTTCTATAGTGCTCACGTGAAAGCGTTAAGCCGCATCTATGACGCTGCTCACAGGAAGAGCAGTCTTGAAACGTATCCCAGTTAATTTGATTCCATTCCTCATCCGTTAAATGAGGATATTCTTTACGGTCTCCGTAGTGATAGAACGACTGCATACCGCTATGATCATGAACAAAATCAGGAAGCGTATCGTAAATTTCTTCAATGTTTTCATTATCTGTTCGTGCTGTCACAGCATCTAATTTCTTTAAACACAGATACTGATCTTGAGATTTTGCTAGGCGAACATCCATGTTAATATCTAAAATACCAGAGAGCTTTGCAATGTCTCCTTCGGCTTTTACTAACTGTTCAATTAATGTTTCATCCGCACAGGCAATAATAGCTGGCTTGCCAATATACCTTGCATAACAAATAGCGTACAGTAAATACACAATAGTTTTCCCTGTTCCTACACCTGCTTCTGCAAAGATTACATTTTTTTCTTTAAAAGCTCGTTCGATTTGAAAAGCCATAAAAATTTGTTCATCCCGAAGTTCTAACCCAGCGTCTGGAAGATGATCATAAAAAACATCACCTATCCATTCATTTAATTTGTCAAAAAAGTTTTCATCCCGCTCAATTGTAAAAGGCAACCGCTCTCTCATCATCGATACTGACTCCTTTATTTATGTAAATATCTATCAATAAAAATTAGCTTCACTTCTTTTTATCTAGTAAATTTCTCATGTAAGCAAAACTTAATTATTGACTACTTTATCTAAAATGTCAATAAAAAGAGCTGAACATAAAAAAGTTCTGCCTGTAATGACAGAACCTTTTTGTATAAAAGCTGAGTGTATAGAACGCAAACGGAATAAGTGCTATTAAAAATTAATTACAGCGGAATTTTGAGTCCGTGGACTGAGACAATAAAAAGGCCGCTTCATACTCGGCTTTTGCTTGTTCCAGCTGAGTAAGCGTCTCTCCGCTTACTTCTATTCCCTGCTGCATTAAATAATAGCTGTTTTCCAACGCTTGACGAATCATAGTGAACTCCGTGTTTCTATCCATTTATAAACATCCTCTCTCTGTAGTGCTTACTATAAAAGTGAATACTATCATTCTATACACCAGCTGTTTATTTTATTCTCAAAACCAGCATCTCTAGCTTAATAAGTGGCTTCTTTCATTTAAGAAAATAATCGAACTTATTAAAATATTTTAATTCTCACTTGACATATAGGAATAATATATTTTAAAATTACTTACAGATTCAATCACTCAAAACTACATAATACAGGCTTACCGGTCAACCGATAGCCTCTAATTGCCAGATACACGTACCATCCGTCTGTGCAATTAGAGGCTTTTATTTTTTTAAAAGCCTGCTGAAAGGAGAAAAAATGGCAGAACTGCAGTTACAGCATGTGTATAAAAAATACGGAAAAGTTAGTCTTGCAGTTGATAATTTCAATCTTCATATTCAAGACAAAGAATTTATTGTATTTGTAGGACCTTCAGGGTGCGGCAAATCCACTACCCTTCGAATGATCGCTGGCCTTGAATCGATAACAGAAGGAGAATTGCTTATTAATGGAGATCGTGCAAACGATTTACCTTCTAAGGACCGAGATATTGCAATGGTGTTTCAAAACTACGCGCTTTACCCTCATTTAACAGTTTACGACAACATGGCATTTGGCTTGCAGCTCCGCAAATTCCCAAAACAAGAAATTGATGAGCGCGTTCGTGAAGCGGCTCGTATTTTGGACTTAGAACCCTATTTAAAACGCAAGCCAAAAGCGTTATCAGGAGGGCAGCGTCAGCGGGTGGCTTTAGGAAGAGCCCTTGTACGGAATGCCCAAATTTTTTTAATGGATGAGCCTTTATCTAACCTTGATGCGAAGCTTCGCGTACAAATGCGAGCTGAAATTAGTAAGCTTCATCAGAAGCTGCAGACGACCATTATTTATGTAACCCACGATCAAACAGAAGCGATGACGATGGCAAGCAGAATTGTAGTTATGAAAGACGGAAAAATTCAGCAAATAGGTTCACCTATGCAAGTATATAATGCTCCAGAGAATACGTTTGTAGCTAGTTTTATAGGATCACCGGGAATGAACTTTTTCACAGGAAAAGTAGTGAACAGTAAACTGCACATCAGTGAACATGAGTTTCAACTGACAGAAAATCAAATGCATTCGTTACATGAAAAAGGCTACAACAATCAGTTCGTTACTATAGGAATTCGACCTGAGCATATTACGCGGGCCTCTTCTGATGCTCCTCATATTTCATTACCGGTAGATGTGTCTGAGTTATTAGGAGCAGAGTACATACTATACAGTAGTTTAGGAGACCAGCTCTTTGTGGCTAAAATCCCTGGGGATGAACATATTCAAGTTCATCAGCACTTTCCATTTCATTTTCAAATGAATCATGCTCATTTCTTTGATCAAGCATCTACCAACCGTATTAAAATTGACCAATAACTATCTAAAATGAATTCTATAAGTGGGGGAACTAAAATGAAAAAATTATTAATTCTGTTAGCAATGCTCACCGTGATCATCGCGGGCTGCGGCAAAAACAGTTCAACAAGCGGCGACAGCAGCGACTCTTCTAAAAAAGTAACCATTAACTTTACGCATTGGCGAGGAGAAGATTCGAAAGCTTTTGATTCTATCATTGAGCAATTTGAAAAGAAAAATCCAAACATTCATGTAGAAATGACCGTCTTTCCTTCTGATTCCTATCAATCACAAATTCAAGGATCTCTACTATCTGGAGAAGGTATCGATGTATTTGCTAGTTTTCCAGGAAGTCAATTTGAAACGATTCGCAAAGCAAACGGTTTTGCAAAGCTGGACGACCAAAACTTACTCAGCAAATTTGACGAAAAGCTAATCCAAGCGGGTAAAGCGGATAATACGCAATATGCTCTTCCTTATCAGCTAGTCTATAACATCCCTGTCTATAACAAAGGCATTTTTGAAAAATTAAATTTAGATGTTCCTAAAGATTGGAATAGCTTTTTAAAAACAGCTGAAACATTAAAGAAAAATGGATACACGCCGATCTTATTTTCAGGAGACGTAAGTCCTTCTCAATTTATTAATCCCATGATTATGAATAACGAACCTACAAACAACGCCCTTCATGAAGTAGAAACGGGCAAGCGCAAGCTAACTGATGAATGGTTTACCAAAACCCTATCTCAAATTAAAGAATTAAATGACAAAGGTTACTTCCAAAAAGATGCTCTTGGTACGAAAAAAGAAAGTGCTGCAGCACTTTTTGCTCAGGAAAAAGGAGCAATGCTTGCTCAAGGTTCTTATATGATGGCTACAGTCAAACAGCAAAATCCGAAGATTGATCAAGGTTTGCTTGCACCGATTACAGTGAATCAAGATAAAGCAAAATACGAAGGTGTTCATACCACGACATTCTTATTAGGTGTTGCTGAAAAATCAAAACACAAAGAAGCTGCTGAGAAATTTTTAACTTTCCTTGCAGATCCAAAGATTTCTTCTGAGTATGCGAATGCTACTGGCCAGTTATTAACGGTCAAAGACGTGAAATATGATTCACCTGAACTCAAAGAAAGCGCAAAATGGAAAGACAAAAAAACGGTCTTCCAACCTCGATTTACAATTTTAAATGAGCGCGTATCAAAAGCTGTTGAAACATCTGTACAGGACGTACTATCCGGTATGTCAGCGAAAAAAGCTGCTGAAAAAGCACAAGGAGAGGTAGAACGTGTCGCTAAAAACTAATACGTCTATTCAAGAAGAAGAAAAGAGAACCCCTTCGTTCTCTTTTCCTCTCTTTTCATTTAAAAGTATCTCTAAAAGCCGACATCTATGGTTGTTTTTACTTCCCGGCTTTATCATATATACTGTTTTCTTTGCCTTGCCAACGCTTTCTGCTTTATTTTTAAGCATAACTGATTGGAATGGATTGTCTTCTCAGTTCTCATTTGTAGGGCTTCAAAACTTCAAAGAAATTTTAACAAACGATGCTATTTTTACACAGTCTCTTACAAACAACTTAAAGTTCACAATTGGCGTGCTGATCTTTCAAACGTTATTGAGCTTGGGATTTGCACTTTTACTTTATAAAAATTCTGCATGGAATACATTTTATCGCTCACTCTTTTTTGTACCGACGATTATTTCGTCCGTGTCGATTGCCTTCACGTGGAACTTTATGTATGACCCCAACATTGGAGGAGTTAACCTATTTTTAAGTAAAATAGGCCTTGAGCATTGGACCCAGTCTTGGATTGGTAATGGACATATCGCAATTTACAGCTTGGCTTTTGTACAATTTTGGGCACATACTGGTCAAATGCTTATTATTTTTGTAGCTGGAATTCAAGCTATTCCCAGTGAGTTATATGAAGCTGCTAGTATTGATGGAGCAACACGATGGCAAAAATTCAAGCGCATTACGTGGCCTCTGTTAGCTCCAGCTACGACAATGGTTGTAGCTTATACGACCATACAAAGTTTTAAAGCATTTGATTTAATCATTGCAATGACAAATGGAGGTCCCTCCAACTCAACTGAAATTCTTTCGACACTTCTTTATCACGAAGCTTTTATTAATTTTCGTTTCGGCTATGCCTCTGCCATTTCAGTTGTATTTATGATTGTAATTGCTCTTTTAACGTTTCTTCAATTTCGCGTACTTCGCTTGACCAAAATGTAAAAGGAGATTCTTTTATGAAACAAAACCCATTCAGACAACTGATTTTAGGGATATACGGTTTGATCATTCTGTTGCCCTTAAGCTTGGTTTTATTAACAACCTTTAAAACAACGCCTGAACTTTACAGCAACCCAATCGGATTACCAGCAGGCTGGAATATTGAAAATTATAAACAGCTGCTCGTCAATGAACCCATCTTTGGCTATATTAAAAACAGCGTGATTGTTACCGTCTTTAGCACGTTTTTTATTCTATGGTTTTCAAGCATGATTGCTTATGCTATTATTCAGCTACCTCAAAAGCTTGGATGGATTGTATACGGCTTTTTTGTTTGCGGAATGATTGTCCCTACTCAAGTCAATATGATTCCTGTCTTTTTGCTGATGAATAAGCTTGGACTCGTCAATACGCTAACAGGCGTCATTATCGTCTCCATAAGTTTTTTGCTTCCCATCGGTGTGTTTATTATCACGGGCTTTATGAAAACTTTGCCAAGGGAACTATTCGAAGCTGCTCGCATGGACGGAGCGTCAGAGTGGAAAATATATTCAAAAATCGCTCTTCGACTCTCAATACCATCAATGGCTACAGTAGGAATTTTTTCGTTTGTGATTGTGTGGAATGATCTGTTATTCCCTTTGCTGTTGTTAAAATCTAAAGAAGTAAAAACGCTGCCTATTGCACTATTGGACTTTCAAGGGGAATTTCTGACTAATTACCCTATGCTGTTTTCAGCAGTCGTTCTTTCTTCTATCCCATTATTGATTGCGTACGTGTTTTTGCAAAAGCATTTCATTTCAGGAATGACATCTGGGGCATTAAAATAGCAGGCAAGAAAATCACGTTTCCCTGCCTGCCCCTTTATTCGATAGGATTTTTTTAAAAAGCACGCTGAGGTTTCGGTTTCTCTACTACTAGATGTTGGTAAACGTACATTAAAGCAGCTTTCAACAGAAAGATACCTAGCAAATGGTACTCTTTAAATGTGCCTACCCTAAAAAGCTTTGCACGGCTCATAGCTCGTTGAAAAGGATAAACTAAAAATGTATCTACGATTGCATTTAATAACATATACCTTCCAAAATGGCCATATGTGAACTTTTTAATCCATAAAGAACCTGCTAAAAATGGACCTAAAAGTAAAGCAGCTTCACCTGTTAGATATGGATGAGGAGGATTAGGGAATATCCACCACTTCTTTTTTTCAGCAATATAGCTTTCAACCATAATTAAAAAGGAAATAAACATAGTAGATGATAAATAGCGCTTAATATGCTGTCGTCCTATAAAAGGGATGGTTAGCCATGAAAGAAGCATCAGCCCCCCAAAAATCCGTGCTGATCGATTTTTTCTCATTTTATCACCTCTTAGGTTTTAGTATGAGATTTCCCTTTCGTAAGTATGTTAGAAATAAGCTAATCATTTCTCGCTTTAGGCCTGCTATTGAAAAGAAATGAATACATATATTGCCCTGCTACTCGCTCATACTATAAAAAACATAATGGGGTGAGTATATGCATGATTATTATGACGGACTATATAAATACCTGCTTAATGCTACATTTTGGTTTATTTTATTAATTGTCGTGCTCGGTATAGGCATGTTTGGAATGCTAGCTTATCGAGGTTTGAAAAAGAAATAACGTACAAAAGCCAAGCTGGTTTTTACACCGCTTGGCTTTTGTATTTATTGATCGTTGCGTGGAGGACGAGGTCCCCAATATTGATAGTAGTCTGTTTTAATAAACCCGTTAAACAATTTGCGTTTTTTCGTTGCTTTTTTACCGTAGTATTGTTCAAATTGTTCATGAGATGTAAGCATATAAATCGACCACGTATCAAGCTTAGAAAACGCTTCGCCCATTTCAGCGTACATTTTTTCAACAGAAGGACGATCGCTTAAACGTTCGCCGTACGGAGGGTTACCAATAATAATTCCATATTCTTTCGGCGTCGTAAAATCGCGCACTTGCATTTGCTTAAATTGAATTAAATCTCCAAGTCCAGCTTCAAATGCATTTTGCTCCGCTACTTTTACCATACGATGGTCAATATCATGACCAGCAATATCTAGCACTTGGTCGTAGTTCGCTAAGTCTTCTGCTTCTTCGCGCGCTTTGTCCCAAATACTTGCTGACATCCATGGCCATTCTTCTGATAAGAAGTCACGGTTAAATCCTGGTGCAATATTTTGACCGATAAGCGCTGCTTCGATAGCAATTGTACCTGAACCGCAAAAAACATCGACAAACGGACGATCCGCATTCCACGGCGTTAGCATAATTAGAGCCGCTGCCAGCGTTTCTTTTAAAGGAGCTTCCCCTTGCCCAACGCGGTAACCGCGCTTATGAAGTCCTGCACCGCTTGCGTCAATTGTTAATGTAGCAACATCTTTTAATAGCGCTACTTCAATTTTAAACGTTGACCCTGTTTCTTCGAGCCAGCCTGTTGTTTTGTTATAATGTTTTTTCATGCTGTCAACAATTGCTTTTTTCACAATGCTTTGACAATCTGATACGCTGAACAATTTAGATTTAACTGATTTTCCCGATACAGGAAACTGTGCATCTACGGGCAAATAATCTCCCCAATTTAATGCTTTTGTTTGTTCAAAAAGCTCATCAAACGTACGAGCTTTAAACTGTCCAACCTGCACTTTAATTCGATCTGCTGTACGAAGCCATAAATTGCAGCGAGCAATTGCGAGCTCGTCCCCTTCAAAAATAACCTTGCCATTATCTACTTCACAGTCATATCCTAAAGCACGCACTTCTTTAGCGACCAGTGCTTCAATACCCATTGCTGCTGTTGCAATAATTTTATATTTCGCCATTTTTCAACCTCATTTTGTTTCTAATTATCTACACTAAGTGTAAAAGTACCATATACATGCGCCGTAGTCAAAGCTTTCTCCGTCTTTTTATTAAAATGCAAAAACTGCTGGCTTTGGATAGAGCCAGCAGTTTCTTCACCTATGTCGCCTATAAATGTGTTTTTAAAAGCTTTTCACTTTAAGATTGCGCAATCGGTTGCTCAACTTGTTTATGAAAGTAAGTATACACGTGTTTCATATGGGTGCAGCGTACATTTTTCAAGCGTTTCATTTTTATCCAACGGATAATTATGAATCAGCACTTCTCTGTTTGAAAACGAGCTCTCTGAAAGAAAATCGAACGTTTGATTTTTCGGTGACATATTACAAATAACAACAGCGGTTTTACCTTCTAATGTTCGCGTATACGCGTAAATAGCGGAATCTTCTTCTGCCAATAGCTTATAAGTTCCATATACTAACACATCATGCTGTTTTCTAATTTTAATGAGCTGTTTGTAAAAATTCAGCACCGAATTTTCATCAATTTTCTGCTCTTCTACGTTAATATCTACGTAATTTGGATTCACCTTCATCCAAGGGGTACCAGTAGAAAACCCTGCATTTCTTTCTGTATTCCACTGCATTGGCGTTCTTGAATTATCGCGGCCTGTTTCCCAAATCACTTTCATAATCTCGTCATGTGTATCGCCTTTTTCACGCTGGATACGGTAGTAGTTAATCATACCAACATCATCATAATCGTCAATAGAATCAAACTTAACATTGGTCATTCCAAGTTCTTGTCCTTGATAAATAAACGGTGTTCCTTTCATTAAAAAGTATAGTGCAGCTAAGCACTTTGCACTTTCTACTCGGTAAGCTACGCTGCCGAATTTATTTACAGAACGAATTTGGTCATGATTTTCTAAATATAAAGCGTTCCAGCCGTTGATTTTTTCTAAACCATTTTGCCAATTAGTTAAAATCGTTTTTAACTCGATTAAATCAAGCGGTTTTTCTTCTCCTTTATCCCATAGTCCCATATGCTCGAACTGAAAAATCATATTGAAGTTTCCGCCATCTTCAGCTACCCACTCATCTGCGCTGTCCGATGTTACACCATTTGCCTCTCCAACCGTCATAATATCATATTTGGCAAACGTATTTTCTTTTAGCTCTTTTAAATGTTCTTGAATTCCCGGTCGATTCATATGCCCTTCAAACGATGGCACATAATCTAGTTTTTCAGGGTTCGGTAGGTCTGGGAAGCCGGCCACTTTCTTAATATGCGAAATAGCATCTACACGAAAACCGTCAATTCCTTTATCTAACCACCAGTTAACCATTTCATAAAGCTCATGACGTACTTTTTCATTTTCCCAGTTTAAATCGGGCTGTTTTTTAGAAAATACGTGCATGTAATATTCTTTTGTCTTTTCGTCTAACTCCCAAGCTGATCCGCTAAAAATAGATTCCCAGTTGTTTGGCTCTTTGCCATCTTTACCTTCGTGCCAAATATAATAATCACGATATGGATTCTCTTTAGAAGACCTGGACTCTAAAAACCAAGGGTGTTCATCTGAAGTATGATTAATAACTAAATCCATAATCAGCTTCATTCCGCGATGGTGAACTTCATCTAGCAGCTCATCAAAGTCTTCCATTGTTCCGAAATCTTTCATAATATCTTTATAATCACTGATATCGTAGCCATTATCGTCGTTAGGAGACTGATAAATCGGGCAAATCCAAATGACATCAATTCCAAGATCAGATAAATAGTCTAATTTTGAAATAACCCCTTGAATGTCACCAATTCCGTCGCCGTTTGAATCCATGAAGCTTCGCGGGTAGATTTGATACGCAACAGCTTCTTTCCACCATTTCTTTTCCATGTGCTCAACCCCTCAAAATAGTGCTTTTACGTAAGCGTTTGCCTTTACGCATATCGCTATTTTATAATGAATACATGCAAAAAAATAGGTTTTTCACAAAAAAAATCGTTATTCTCTTTTGAATAACGATTCTCACTGCGCTAATTTGTGTTTAAAGGCGTAGATGACGGCTTGAGTCCGGTCCTGTACATCCAGCTTACTTAACAAATTGCTCACATGTGTTTTTACCGTCTTTAGCGCAATAAATAATTCGTCTGCAATCTCTTGATTTGTTTTGCCTTGTGTCATTAGCAGTAAAATTTCCATTTCACGAGCCGTCAGTTCTTCATGAGGTAAAGACGGTTTTCTCATTTTAGACATCATTTTACCGGTTACTTCGGGCTCTAATACAGATTGCCCCTCATATGTACGGCGAATAGCAGCTGCAATTTCTCCTGCTTTAGACGTTTTTAATAAGTAGCTTGTTGCCCCTGCCTCTAGAGCGGGATATACTTTTTCATCATCTAGAAAGCTAGTGACAATGATCACTTTCGCTTCTGGCCACTGCTTAATCAGTTGTTTTGTTGCTTCAATCCCGTCCATTTCTTCCATGACTAAATCCATTAAAATAATATCCGGGCGCAGCTGAAGCCCTAATTCAACGGCCTGTTGGCCGTTTGCTGCTTCAGCTATTACATGGATGTCTGCTTGAGCCGATAAATACGCTCCTACGCCAATACGAACCATTTCATGGTCATCCACTAACAGTACATTAATCATTTTGCTTCTCCTCTCTTTCTACTAACGGTACTTTTACTTCTAGCTTTGTTCCTTTGTCGGGCAAGCTGATAATTTTTAATAGGCCCCCAATTTCAACTGCGCGTTCGTACATATTTTGCAGACCGTACGATCCGACTTTTTCCTTTTCTACATCAAAACCAACTCCATTATCAACAATACGTAAAATAATGGAAAAGTCACGTTTAATCAGCAACACATCTAAAGCTGTTGCATTGGCATGACGCAGCGTATTTGATACGGATTCTTGCAAAATTCTAAACAAGTGGTCTTCAATGCCTTTATCAAGTTCAAATCCTTCTATTTTCCAATTTAATTCAAGCGGTACTTTTTGAGCAAGCTCATTCATCAGTTCTTTCATTCCAGCCTGTAGCGATTTTCCTTTTAATGCTGCAGGACGAAGATGAAGAAGCAAAGCCCTCATTTCAAGCTGTGATTGGTTAATCATTTTTTCAACCATCTTTAATTGCTTAGCTTCAGAGTCTTGCAGCCTAAGATTGGACTCCGTAATAGCAGACATAAGCATCGAAGCGGCAAATAGCTGCTGACTAACGGAGTCATGCAGTTCTCTAGCAAGCCGATTTCGTTCCTGAGAAACAATTTCTTGCACTTGCTTTTGCTGATTTTCCACTTTTTCCGTTGCCATCTTTTGAGATTGCTGTGCTTGAAGAATCATTTTATGATCTACTTTATTTAAACGGCTTATAATTCGAGACGTTTCTTGAATAAGCTGTTCATTTGCCGACATATGCCGGTGGCCATTTTCTATTTCATATAATCGGTTTTCAACATATGTCCACTGCTGTCTCCACATAAACCCCATGATTCCTCCAATCACGCTTCCAATCGTAAGGCTCAAACTGAAGGAAAACAGCACAAAAGGCATGCCAAATACGCTTGTTTTCCATAAGTCGCTAAGTTGAAAAACAGGATATGCAAAAAACACGGTAAGGAGCACGGATACAAATACAAAAAAACTTAGGAAAATCCCCCATAATAACTGCCGTTGAAGAATACTCATATCCTTTGCACCTCTAAATCTCCAATCACAACAGTTGTAACAATCTTCACCCTATGAGCAGATTGATCAAATTCCTCTGTTTTGATAGACAAATTTTCATTGAACGAAAAGCCGCGCTGATGTCCAAAAACCGTTACGTTTCCTGCTAGTTTAGAATGATTCACAGATACTTCCGTTTCGTAAGGAATAAGCACTTTAATATTTCCAAACACTTGACGAATAAAAATAACCGCATCGCCTTTTGGCAGAACGGTATTGCTTAAATCAACCACAATGTCGCCCCATACGCTTTGAATATTAATATCATCCCATTCGTATACGGAGTCTTCGGTTCTTTGACTACCAAGAAGTTTATTCGTCAAAACCGGCCGGACCTGCACCAAACTTTGGTTTGGCTGCTGGGTAAATTCGTCAGTTGGTCTGAATTCAACCGGATGCTTTCTTGATTGAATAAATCTAAGTAAAAAATACAGAAAAAGAGCAATAACTAAAAACTTAAAGGCAACCGTATTAAATATATTCAACACAAGCCCAATAACGCCAATCCAAAATAAAATGCGCCCTAGTTTTCTTCTCATTTTTTTTCGCCCAATATACATGAACGCACCGGCAATTAATACAGAAAAGATCAAGCCGCTGTGAAAAAACATAATTTCAATAAACAGGACAAATAAACTGCAAATAAAAATGAACATAAGAGATTCTGTTTTGTTTACGCTTTGCACAGCTCTCTCTCCCTTCTCCTCGTAGATGACATAGCGTTCTTTGGATGCCGCAGGTATCTATTCTCTCACCTTAAAAAGACGCAGAAACCTACGCCTTTTTAAGAATACCATGTTTTATGCAGAAACACTGATTTTTTACGATGATTTTACTCTTTTTTCTAATTCAGCAATCTTGCTGTCTACCGTTTGTCTATAGTAATTTGTATTAATTTGATTTTCAAGCTGGTCAATATAGGTTTCCATTTCGTCAAACTGGCTGTAAGACGTATAAGATGCTTCTGTTTTCATTACTGAATTCATACGATGATGCGCACGAGCAATATTTTCGCGCCCCATTAGTTCCATACGGCGAATATGCATATCTTTTACCTTATGCTTCATTTCTTCATACTTTTGTTCGAGCTCTTCTAACTGCTTGGATGCATCTTCATAAGATTCTTTTACGCGCTTTGCTCTCTCTTCGTAGTGAGCATGTTCTTTTAAAATAAATTCATGTAATTCCGCTTCTTCAGCTGCTTGTGCTACTTGTGCTTGTTCATGGCGCTTTTTCATCATGTCAAGGGCCAGATGATATTCGCGATTAAACTGTTCTTTTAACGTGTGCTGTCGATCAACAAGCTGCCTTACCTTTTCGGTCTCCTGCTCGCATTGACGCAAATAGTGGTTTAGTGCAGCAATTGGATTTTTTTGTTCTTTGTGATCAAGCAATTGATGAAGGTCTGCAGAAATCGTTTCTTTCATTCGAGTAAATAAGTTTCTCATTTTGTTCATCTCCTTAGATAATAAAGTAAACTTTTATTATTTTTGATTTAAGTCAGCCCACTGACGTTCAAAATGCTTAAACGGATCTTCTTTTTCCGTTTTTATAGGGCTGCTGCTGTTCCACTTTTTATATACAATGTAAAGTACGACTGCTGCGATGATACCAGCAAGGGCCGGGAGGTTTGAAACAGTTGTTAAGAGTACGACAACACCAATAAACCCCCAGAGCCATTTTTTAAAGGGGGTCTCTGCTTTAACAAACCCTTTAAATGCTACGTACAAAATAACCAAGCCAAGTGCAAGCCCTACCATCGGACCGGCATTTGCAAGAAGAACGATAGCAGCTACCGCTCCAATCAAAAACAAACCAACTTTTTTCATTTTGTCTCCTCCTTTCGCTTATCTATATACTTAGTTTAAGGATTATGACGTTTTTTCAAAACGAGCTAAAGCTTTATTTTCTCCTAAGACCTGAGGCTGACAACAAGCTCAGTCTGATTGTACAAAAAAATGACAGCTTATGATAAGCTGTCATTTTGACATAAAAAAAGCTCTTCCATTATACGAAGAGCTGGGTTGGATTAAAATATAGTGTATAACAACAAGTGTCGATTGCTTTTCAATAACGTTCTGTAAGCCATGTTTTGTACCATTGTACTGCAAGCGGCTAGCTACCTCGTACTCCGGTGGCAATTATCTATCTACAAAATGTAACCATTTTGTCCTTCCTTCCGTTCAGTTCCTTCCAGAAAGTTCCCCTACCATTATTTGGGTTTCTCGCTCGAGGGGTTTACCTCGTTCCACTCTTACCATTTCTGATAAGACTTCGTCACTGTGGCACTTTCAGAGTAGTCAAGCCATATCTTAAAAAAGACTTAGGCTTTTTCCCCGCCGTTAGCTTTTAACAGCTACCCTAGCTTATGACTTCGCTAGGCACGAACACTACAGACATCGCAGTCTGTGCGAGCATGGACTTTCCTCTACATCCTCATATGTGATGCAGCAATTACCCGAACGTTATTGATAACGACTTTCCTTAGTATAATAAAAATAGGAGTTGAATGCAACTCCTATTTTTAGGTTATTCGTATAATTTACTTCCAAACACATGTTTTTCTAAGTTCGACAAACGTTTTAAAATATCAAAGTTTGTCGTACCCGCTTGCTGCTGCTGTTGAGCCGGCGGCGGGGTAAACGAAGGTTGTTGCGGCTTTTTAGATAACTCTTCTACTTGCTTTTTTAAGCGTAAATTTTCGGTTTGTAATGCTTCAATTTCTTCATGAAATGCTTCATAATCTTTAATAACAGAATCTAGATACTTATCTACTTCTTCTTGATTATAGCCTCTCATGCCTGTTTTAAATTCTTTTTCTAAAATTTCTTTGGCCGTTAAACGGATTTTATCAGCTAACATCTCTATCACCTCGAATACGATAAACCTTATCTTTATTATAATTCATTTTTTCAAAAATAGCTTCAAATGTCAATTTATCTTTTAAAATGTTTCGCCAAGCGGCGTTAAAAAGACGAAAATTTTTCTTCATCCACGATATCCTGTAAGTCGTGAGACGTCACCATTATAATAGGGTATTCTTCTCGTTCAGCACGTTTTTTAGCCGTTTCTAACATATACTGAGGACTTCCTTCGTGCTCTTCGTCGTAAACTAAACAAATACCTTCACTTTTTTCTACTAAAAATTGATTTTTCAACCGAAACTGTGCTGGACTTTCATATTTCTTTTTTGTGATGCTATCTACATAATCTGCTTGACTTAAAACGAATTCATACAATTCTTTATTGGCTTCATTCCATTTTTCTTCTTGCTCTAAAAACGGTGTTAAAACAGCTAACTGAAGCTCGGGATAATCGAGCTGAAGATCAAATACCACTTCTGCTGCCCAAATTTCTACTCCTAGCTGGCCGCTAATCAATACCCATTCTAATCCATCTTCTACTAATTCCTGTAATTTTTTATAGAGCGCTTTTTTTATATATGTAATACCTTGATGTTTTTCATTAAAAATGCCAAGTTCGAATGGCTTATAACCGGTAACTGTTAGCACCTTCATTATATAACTCCTTTGTAACAAAATAGAATAGGAACTGATGTAATCAGCTCCTATTAGCGTACATTATCTAAAATACCCTGAATTTGGTCCTTGATGCGCGCCTTTTGTATGACAGCTTCCTTGGCCGCAGCCTTTGTGTCCCGGATAACTAGCACCTGCTACTTGACCTGGGTAGCCTGCTCCTGCCACTTGACCTGGATAGCCTCCCATTTGACCTGGATAACCAGCACCTGCTACTTGGCCTGGATAGCCTCCCATTTGACCTGGATAACCAGCACCTGCTACTTGACTTGGATAGCCTCCCATTTGACCTGGATAGCCTGCTCCTCCTACTTGAGTTGGATATTGCTGCGCGCCGCCAAAAAACTGTTGGTTTGAAGTTTCATTTACAACAGATTGCGTTTGCGGGAAGTAATGTACGTGCTTCACATTTGTATGATTCACCAATGTATTATGACTTGGATGAATGTGAGGTACTACTACCTCCTGAGAAGTAAACTGCGTGCAGCATTTTGTTGGATGCACAATTGGTGGCATACATTTTGTTGGTCTTGGATACATATCCTTTTTCCCCTTTCACTGTTTAGTTATTACACTATTACAATATGTGAAGGGCAATGTACATGTACTAAGACAAACACCTATTTTTGACCTACATAAAGGAGTTATACGAATTTTTTAAACTGCTTAAGACAATTACTGTTAAACAAATTAATGCGAAAAATGATACTAAAATCACATTTTTCATGGGGCCTCTCTCCATCTCACCAAAGTTCTATTTTTAAGCTGTAAGAATAAGTCTTACATTGACTAATTTTATCAATGACTGAAAAATAGAACAATATAAAACATCTACAAAAACAAAAGAATAATAATTCTGAATTTTTTAAAATAAATCAGCTGAAGTCTATGCTTTAGCTGATTTATTTTTTAGTCTAAGAAGTCTTTTTTCAAGCGCTTCCTTCGACGTTTTTTTAGTCATTCCTCTGAGTTGATTCCACTTCTCCAAGGCTAGCTCAGTATATAGAAGTGCTTGATGAACATCTTTGAGACGATGCTCATAAATTTTAGCTAGCTCAACCAATGCTTCTATAGCGACGTCACCTTCACATGTTTGAACCAAGGGTTCAAACATGTCCACTGCCTCTTTCCAACTCTTCTCTTTTTTATAATGATAAGCCATCGCTAGCTGAGCTTTTTCATGCTCTTCTTTTTCTTTTTCTGCTACGCCCTGATAAAGAGAGAAAGCGTGCTTGTTCTCCCCTAACTGCTCGTACCACCTTGCTACTTCGTACGTTTCTTTTTCTGTAAACTCATCACTAGTAAGGAGATGCTTTGATAAATGAATGTATAAGGTAATAAGCGATAAAATATCATGTTCATTATGTTTCATAATATCGAATAAGCCTCTTGGATTCTTCGTTTCAATAAAATCAAAATAAATCATGGGAGCTAAAAAACCTGGAATATCATCAACTCGTTCAATTCCAAGTATTTCTTTTTCGACATTCGCAAGCTTCACCGAACTCATTTTGTGTTTCCACAGCCTTCTTGACGCATGCAGCAAATCAAAGTGACCGAACTTAGGCAGCTTGGGCAAATGATCTCTCAATAGCGTATGGCGAGTCTTCACGTGAGGCCAATCGAAAGATTTCCCATTATAAGTCACAAGCGTCGTATAGTCTACTTCTTTTAAAAAACTTTCGTAAAATGCTACTTCTCCACTTGGCTCCGTTAATATATGCTGACGAAAAACGACGGAATCTTTTAGCACCCTTGCATATCCTAGCAAAAAGATAGTCGTTCCCGTACCTGTACTAAGCCCCGTCGTTTCCGTATCAAAGAAAAATAAATCTGAATATGTGTGGCCTTTCGATGAAAGCGGATGAGCAACTGTAGACCGATTCCATACTTCCACTACTTTTTTCAGCTCATTAAATTCATAATGTCCATGTTTGTAGTCGAGCGGGTAAACCACTTCTCTAATCATACAGTAGCTGTCTTCCGCAAAGTAAGGCACAGCATAATTTCCCTTCCATTCCTGCTCATAGGGAATAGATGCGCTCTTAGGTCGCTGCGGGTTACTTTCAACCGGCGGCTTTGCTTCTGTAACATGAAGATGCTTTTTCATACGGTTTAATTTATTTTTAAAAGACAAGAGTTCACCTACTTTGCAGTTGTTGTAGCAGCACGAGCGCATCGCTTTTTGCGTGTTCTCCCTGTGCTTCCATACCGATACAAGACGGACAGCCGCTTTCGCAAGAACAATTTACAATTAATTGATTGGTTTGACTTAGCACATCATTCATTTGTTCGTACACTTTGTCACTTAGCCCAATGCCTCCCGGGTATCGATCATATAAGAAGATAGTCGGCTGTTCGTTGTGCACCGCTTTTACCTGAGGCACTACATGTAAATCAGACGGATCGCACATCACCATAAGCGGTGCAATTGACTGAAGGGCATTTGCCACGGAAATGAGCGCTTGTTCCAATCGTTGTTCTTCAGATTCGTAAAACTGTTCTTTTTCAAAGCTTAGCCACACGGCATTTGTATGAAGCTCTTCTTCTGGAAGTGAAATGGGACCTGACCCTATGTTTTCATGCGTCTCAAACTTTATTTTTTTAAATATCGTAGCCATAGCGCTGACCATTACATCGCCATAACCAATTGAATATGTTCTCTCCATCCGTTCTTTATCAGCTTCTAGCACCTTTAAGTTAACCGCTAAGTTTGCATCGGTGAAATAGTCTACATCGACTTCACGAACATACGCTTTTTTCTCATCCCAGTCCAAGTATTCTACCTGATACTGAATGCCTTGATGCAAGTAAATCGCCTCATCATGAAGAAGCGTCATGGCACTAAAGCGATCCATTTCTCCAATTACTTTCACATTTGCAACGTCCGATTGATCAATGATGACAACATTTTCTTGGGATGCAGAACGCAGACTGATATTATGAGCTGGGAACGAATCATTCATCCAGTACCATTTGTCTCCGCTAAAATGAATCACTCGCTCTTCTTGCAAAAACTCCAGCACATCTTCAATTTCTACCCCATCAAATGTTTCTCCCTGCTTAAACGGCAGCTCATAGGACGCACATTTTAAATGATCGACTAAAATAACAAGATTATCAGGATTAATTCGAGCTGTTTCTGGGTTTCTGCTAAAAAAGTAGTCCGGATGCTGAATCATATACTGATCAAGCGGACTTGAACTTGCGACCATCACAATGACGGCTTCTCCGTGACGTCTCCCTGCTCGTCCTGCTTGCTGCCAAGCACTTGCAACCGTGCCTGGATAACCTGTCATCACGCACACCTGCAGCTGCCCGATATCCACTCCTAGCTCTAAAGCATTCGTACTGACTACCCCGTAAATACTCCCCTCTCGAAGTCCTCTTTCTATTTCCCGTCGCTGCTTCGGCAAATATCCTCCGCGGTACCCTTGAATAGACTTATTTTGAAACTGGTTTTTTACGAGCTCCTGCAGATACGTTAAAATAATTTCTACTCGTACTCGGCTTCGTGCAAATACAATCGTTTGAATTTTATTTTTCAAAAACTCTCCTGCAATATTTCGCACTTCAAGCGTAGCACTTCTTCTAATGTTTAACGGTTTATTAACAATAGGCGGGTTATAAAAAATAAAATGCTTGCGGCCGCTAGGCGCTCCGTTGTTATCTACTAACATAACATGAGCTCCCGTTAAATGTTCAGCGAGTTCTTTTGGGTTAGCGATGGTGGCTGATGTACAAATAAAGATAGGATTGCTTCCATAGTAGCGGCAAATTCGCTTTAACCGGCGTATAACGTTGGCTACGTGGCTTCCAAAAACACCGCGGTACGTATGAAGTTCATCAATCACAATGTATTTCAGGTTTTCAAACAGTGATACCCATTTAGTATGATGAGGTAAAATAGCTGAATGAAGCATATCTGGATTCGTAATAACAATATGACCTGCTTTTCTTACCTTTTGACGGATATTTGCCGGAGTATCTCCATCATACGTGTAGCTATTGATTGGCACTTCCATTTCTTCAATGATTTCATTTAATTCACTTTTTTGATCTTGGGCAAGGGCTTTTGTTGGAAACAAATAAAGAGCTCTAGCCTGATCATTCTCCATAATACTTTGGAGTACTGGCAAGTTGTAGCACAATGTTTTCCCCGATGCTGTCGGCGTCACAGCCACAACATTCTTCTTAGCTGTCGCCAAATCAAACGCTGTTTTTTGATGCGTATAAAGCGAACCAATTCCTCGGTTCTCAAGTGCTTGCCGCAGTTTCGTATGCAAAGAAGCCGGAAATGGCGCAGTTTTAGCTTCTTTCTCTTCGATTGTATGCCAATGAACAATATTTTTTTGATATGACGGATTCGTTTGCAAGATATCCATTACTTCTTGTAAGTTTTTTCGTATTCTCATTTTCATCACCTGCTTCTATTTTAACGAATGAACGTTCGATAGAAAACCATAAGTTTTTGTATGTTTTTGGGGGATTCGGACATGGTATTAATACAGTAAATTTTTCAAGGAGATGTTAAAAATGGGAAGCCCTTATCTTTGCCCTAGCTGCAAAACAAATCGAACGCGCTTTAATATTATTGAACAAAATGCAAAACCTGTAAAAATGGACCCAAGAAGCGGAGACGTCGTAGAAGAATACACAAACGATACGCTCGATGCCTTTCACGCTGCTTATAACGGACCGCAAAAACGTATTCAGTGCGGAGCTTGCGGCTTAGTAGAAGATGAGACCATGTTTGTACGACATGCTGAATCCAATAAACTTCAATAAAAAAGGTGAGGCTCTTTGGCCTCACCTTTAATCATGTAAATCTTTATGCTTTTTCTTGATCAAAAAGCAGGCATTCTCATCTAAAAAATTCATGTCTTTTCTTATACAAACATGCTAAAATACCTAAAAAAAGATATGGAGATGATGGTCATGTCATTTCTTCTTTCGCTTTTACCTTTCTCCTTTCTGAAGAAATGTCATTTTCCTTCAGGAAGAGAAGTTAATGAAGATAAAATGTTCGATAAAACGAATGTAGAGATGCTTCAACAGAGAGTCAAGCTAGTTTCACTTGCTCTTGTAGTTTCCTATCCTATTTATATTTATATAGGGTTTTCTTTACTTCAACATGCGGGGACACCTCAGTTTAGACATACACTAATTGGTATTCATTTCACTAGTTTTGCTCTCTCCTCTCTTTATTTATTTTTCTATTATGTTAGTAAGAGAAAAGAACGGTTTGCTAACTACTTAAGCACCATTGTATATGGCTATATATTTTATTACGTATTTGCTGCAGCACTTTCTACTATTAACAGTCAGCTTTTCACAGGTCGCGTAGACGTGTATATGATGCTCTTGATTTCCACAGCTGTTTTATGTCCTATGAAATTAAAACATCTGTGCATCATTTTTATTCCTAACCATCTTTTTTTACTATACGGCTTATCACGATATGTACCAGATTCTTTTTCTCTTATTTCAAAGCAGATCAATACAACTGCAGCAGTTGCTATCGCTTTACTTATTTCGTACATTCTTTATACATACCGTCACAAAGAATATATGAATCATTTACAGCTAAAAGAAAGCGAACGTAATTTTTTTACGCTGTTCAAAATTAATCCCTATCCTTTACTATTAACAAGATTATCCGACCACAAAGTGCTGCTCATTAACAATAAAGCTATTCATTTTTACAATCTTGCTGCTCAAGATCTTGATCAAATAGACGGATTTATAATCTATCCTACTGATGAAGATCGAGAGGAGATTTTAAAACGTCTTCAACAAAAGAAATATGTAAAAAACTACATCCTAGAAGCACGTGAACATGGAGATTCTAAGTGGGTTATGATCAATTATGAATTACTAGAGTATCAAAGCGAAAGCTGCATACTCGCAGGTATTACCGATATAACCGATTTAAAAGCGGTTGAGCATGAATTGAGCTTACACGCTTCAACTGATATGCTAACCGGAATTTTAAATCGAAGAAGCGGAATGGAAAAACTGCAGCTGGAACTGCTGAGAGCTAAAACCAATCATACATCTTTCCTATTATGTTTTATCGATATTAATTCTTTAAAACTAGTAAATGATCAATACGGTCATAGAGAAGGCGACTGGCTTATTAAAACAATAGCAGAATCAATTAGTGGTTATATTAGCAAAGATGATACGCTCTTTCGCTACGGAGGGGATGAGTTTTTATTAATTGCTCCTGAACAAACGGAAGAATACGTACAAGAGCTATGGCAAAATATTAATGAACAGCTAGAAGATAAAAAGAAAGAATTTAATAAGCCATATGCACTGTCTGCGAGTTACGGATTTATTATATGTGCGCCTTCAGACAACACCAACCTAGATACATTAATTCAAAAAGCAGATGCTGCCATGTATAAGCAAAAACATACGCGCGTTTCTTCCGCCTTTAAGTAAATCATCGAAGTTCTTGCGCCATCGATTCGCTAAATAGAATGATCAAGGAATAAATCCGTGCATGGATTACGCATGCACTTTCTTTCTTTGCAAAGAAAAACTATAATAGATGATGCAAGCATTTTACTGATATATGGAAAGGACGTACATATGTTTACAATTAAAGAATATACAGCTGAACAATTGCAGGATCCATTTGGTCTCCTTCTAGGTGAACGCTATGAATTTCATTTATACATTGAGGTAGAAGAAGATGATGAATTATATACGGGCAACGACCTAGCACTACGCTTAGTATATATTAAAGGCAAAGATAACACTTCTATTGCCCAAACTCATTTTTACGAAGTTTCAACAAATAAAGTATTAGACTTCGACCTTGAAGAAGAGGAAGAAGAAGCTGTAAAAGAGTTTTGCGGGAAGCACTTACCTTCAGAGGAAGGTACAAATAACGAGGAATAATTAAAAGAGACTGGGACAAACGTATTTTAGTTGAAGGAAAATCCGAACGATGAATCGAGATTCTTGGTGGAGAATCAAACTCGTTCGGATTTTTTCATTGGTAGAGTGAACATAGGTTTTATGTATGTAACTGCTTCTAGCTGTTGTGTAAAAAACGATCCCTACTAGCTCATTTATCTCATTTGTTCGTCTGTAGATTGAATTGATTGCGTTATGTCCAATCCTCATTTTTGATTTCGTTTTTCCATTAGCTTTTTAACTACTTCTTTTGGCTCCCAGCATGTAAACTGATAAGAAGGACGGGTTTCATAGCCCAGTCTTTTGCATCGATATTTCATTCCCTTATCCAATTTAATACTTTGAAAATGTTGACATGTGGCACAGCAATGAAATGAACTCATGCCTTCCCTTCTTCCCTACTTTAATCTATTTTCTTAATCATACAAATAAAACAAATTTGTATAAAAAAAGCTGCCTGTCGGCAGCTTTCATATGTAGCGTTGAATTATAATTTTACAACATTCTCCGCTTGAGGTCCACGTTGACCTTCAACGATTTCAAATTCAACTTTTTGGCCTTCTTCTAATGTTTTGAAGCCTTCAGATTGGATAGCTGAAAAATGAACGAATACGTCATTTTCGCCTGGTACTTCGATAAAACCGAAGCCCTTTTCACTGTTAAACCATTTTACTGTACCTGTAGTAGCCATGTAAAAAACCTCCAAAAAATGTAAAAAATTTAATATGTTACTCTATATTTACATTTATACCGTAAATAAAAAATTCACATATTATAAAAGAGACCTACGCGAAGTAGATCTCCTTTATAACAAGTGAATTTTCACTAAATCTAATTCGAGTGTATGGTCAAACGTAGTATTCATTACATTTATTAAATTTGGTTGCGTTTACATTATACTATACCTATATGTAAAATGCAAATATTTGGCCATTCTTAGCATATGGCTCAGCCGTTTTGCAAAATATTGATCTTCCTTACGTCAACATGTTATCAATATGGGCGTCGATAATTTCTTTTCGTTTATTTTGCAGGGTCTCAAATAATAACTTAGCTTCTTCTGAAGTTAGTGCAAACGTTGTTGTTTCTTCATGGTTTTCTTCTTTTGTATGAAGCACAAATATGCTTTGTTGAATTCCACTCATACATATTCCTCCTTTTTCGATAGTATAGGCTTTTTTATATTTTTCATGTATGCTTCACACGTTTTTAACAAATTATAAGAAAGGTTAAAACTTATAAGGAGTGATACTATGAAGAAATCGTTTTTGTTTGTTGTAGGCTGCATGACGACCCTTTCTTTATTCGGCTGCAGCACAGCAGATCAAGGTAAAGATGGCGTCATTGATGATGATACAGTCCGCAACGTCACATATGAAAATGGAAACAATAAAACGAAAATGAATGACGTGAACGATACGCAAGATGTACAGCGTAACGAAAAAGAACAATATAACCAGTCGGGCGGAATGAGAGTAGCCGATGTGGCGGCTGATCGTATCGTAGCATTAAAAAACGTTAAAGATGCTAACGTAATCGTAACCGATCATACAGCTTACGTAGCAGCTGTATTAGACGATAACAAAGAAGGTAATCTCACAAAAGATATGGAGCATAAGATCGCACATGAAGTGAGAAAAGCTGACGGCAGTGTTCATCGAGTGTTTGTATCAACAAACCCTGACTTTGTAAACCGTATGAACGGATATGTAGACAAGCTTCAAACCGGCAAACCAGTCTCTGGACTGTTTGATGAGTTTTCAGAAGTTGTTCGCCGCGTATTCCCGAACTCACACTAATATACATGAATGTTAAAAGAGCATTTTATAAAATGCTCTTTTCATTTTACCTATTGCATAAAATATTGCATAAAAAATGCGCTTATAAATTTCTGAATATTTTTATTTTACTTTATTTTGAAAACGTTTTCATTTCTATAATATAAAGGCTTAGGGGATTTTAGACTTAGGTAATTTACGGTTTTGTGGGTTGATAGTAAGGGAAAAGTTTGTTAGTTTTAGAAACCATAAGATGTTTGCATGGCGAGCACTGCTCGTTTCATGCATAAAAAATGCATAAAGGGGAGATTTGGTGGATATTGGTGTTTATATTTCACTGGGCATTTATTTTGTAGGAATGCTTGGAATAGGATGGTATGCCTACACAAAAACAACTCAGGACGTATCGGGTTACATGCTAGGCGGACGTGGACTAGGTCCGGCCGTTACTGCGCTTTCAGCTGGCGCTTCAGATATGAGTGGATGGATGTTAATGGGGCTTCCAGGATCCATGTATGTGACAGGTCTTTCAAGTTTATGGCTTGCAGTAGGTTTATCTATTGGTGCTTATTTAAATTATTTAATCCTCGCTCCGCGTCTTCGCACTTATACGGAAGTAGCGAATGACTCCATTACAATTCCAGACTTTTTTGAAAATCGCTTTGGCGACCATGCCAAGATTCTTCGAACCGTATCAGCGATTGTTATCTTTATTTTCTTCACTCTTTACACTTCAGCTGGTATGGTATCAGGCGGACGATTATTCGAATCGGCATTTGGTTTGAATTACCAAATCGGACTGTTTATAACGGCTGCTGTCGTTATTGCCTACACTCTGTTCGGCGGTTTCTTAGCCGTTAGTTTAACAGATTTTGTGCAAGGCGTTATTATGTTCATTGCCCTCGTTTTAGTGCCCATTGTAGCCTTTACTGACTTAGGCGGCGTTGGAACAACAATAAATATTGTTAAAAATATCGATCCAACCTACCTTGATTTATTTAAAGGGACAACCGTAGTAGGGATTATTTCTTTCTTAGCCTGGGGGCTCGGCTACTTTGGTCAACCTCATATTATCGTTCGATTTATGGCGATTTCTTCTATTAAAGAATTAAAGCCTGCTCGTCGTATCGGTATGGGCTGGATGATCCTATCAATCGTTGGTGCTATGTTAACCGGTCTTGTTGGAATTGCTTATGTGGATCAAACTGGGATGAAACTTGGGGATCCTGAAACAATCTTTATTAAATTTGCTGATGTTTTATTTAATCCATTAATTACTGGATTTTTATATGCAGCTTTATTGGCCGCAATTATGAGTACTATTTCTTCTCAACTGCTTGTAACGGCAAGCTCTGTTACAGAAGACTTTTATAAAACATTTTTCCGACGCAAGGCCTCTGACAAAGAGCTTGTAACGGTTGGAAGAGCTGCGGTTTTAGGTGTTGCAATTATTGGCATTTTGCTTTCTTTAAAACCTAGTGATACGATTTTAGGACTGGTTGGATATGCTTGGGCTGGATTTGGTTCAGCTTTTGGTCCTGCTATTTTACTAAGTCTTTACTGGAAACGTATGACTCGATGGGGAGCACTTGCAGGGATGATTGTAGGTGCTGCTACAGTATTAATTTGGGTAAATACTCCATTGAAGGATGCCCTTTACGAAATGATTCCTGGATTTTTCTTAAGCTTACTGGCTGTTATTGTAGTAAGTCTGTTAACAAAAAAGCCTTCAAAAGCTGTAGAAGATCAATTTAGAAACATGGAAAGCGTATTAGAACAGCATACAAAATAGTAAAAAAAGTACACAAGTCGTAACTTGTGTACTTTTTGCTTTTAATGCAAGCCATGTTGTCATATATATGTACTAAAGACAGATTAAGGAGGGTTTTTACATGCAACATTCTTATTTCCCTTACGAACCTACACAGCAACTGCGCGTAGATACACAAAATAGAGAAATTAAAGTAATTGGTGAAGGAAGTGTTTCAGCAGTTCCAAATGAAATTTCCATGACGATTGGAACCCGCACGGAAAACCGAGACGTTCAAGAAGCCTTAAAAGAAAATTCAGCTGTTTCAAATACTTTGCTGCAAGAAATAAAAAAACTTGGAATCAATGACCAGCAAATTGAAACAGCTTCGTTCACCATAAATCCTAAATATGATTACAGTGATGGAAAATCGACTCTTACTGGATACGAAGTACAGCACTTATTTAGAGTAAGAGTACAAGATGTAAAACAAGCTGGCGATGTCTATAACGCTACTTTTTCAAGCGGAGCCAACGTAGCGCAAGATCTTCAATTCCACGTTACAAATGATGATAAATATGAACAAGAAGCGATAAGTAAAGCTTTGCTTAACGCTAAAGAAAAGGCCTTTACCATTGCCAACACGCTGCAGCTCCCTATTAACCAAATCCCCATTTTAATCGAAGAAGGCCCCGTCTATCAGTCATCTGGCTCCTCGCCTAAGTTATTAGCAGCCTCTCCCCCTATTCAAGCTCAGTTCTTGACTGTATCTGCTTCTGTAAAAGTTACGTACACGTATTAATACTTATGGTAAACTATAGATTATTATAATGAAGAAACTAATCTAAAGGAGCTCTTTGCACAATGACTTCTGAACATTTACTAGCAGCTTATCAAACCCTATGGTTGAACCGTTCGTTCGCTTCTAAACAAGCCATGACAAGTGAAGATCAGCTTCACGAAGCCATTATGAAGGATTTAAAAGATGAAATGACTCATCCACGCGTCCGGCAAACACCGTATGTAAAATATCACCTTGGCATAAAAAGAATTCTAAACAGCAGTCTTTCCTCTGATGAAAAAGTTGCGCTTACGTCCCTATACACAAACCTTTTAGATAGCTGTATATAACGGATATCAATCTAGTGTAAAGACGAACAAATGGGATAAAGGAACTGAACCGCTAGAAGCAACGAAATAGATGAAACCTACGTTCACCGTGACAACAAAAAACAAGAACTATTAATCAGTAATTTTGATTAATAGTTCTTGTTTAACTTTAACTACAATACTTTTGTCCCAGTCTCTTTTCTTTATTTAATTAACGCCTTTTCTTCTAAGCTTTGAAAAACAGCGTTAAAGTCTTGCTTCAAATCCTCAAATTCCTCTAACCCTACTGAAAGGCGAAGAAGTGAATCAGTAATTCCTTTTTCTTCACGCACTTCTTTTGGGATACTCGCATGAGACATTGTTGCAGGATGCGTTAGAATGGATTCAACTGCACCTAGACTAACGCCAATTGAAGCCAATTTGACTCCTTGTAAAATATGTCGCGCTACTTTTTCATCCTGTACTTGGAAAGAAATCATAGCTCCGTATCCATTTGCTTGTTCTGAAATCAGTTTGTGGTCCGGATGGCTTTTTAAGCCCGGGTAGTATACACGGCTCACTAGAGATTGTTCTTCAAGCCACTCTGCAAACTGCAGCGCTGTTTTTAACTGCTGATCTAAACGAACTTTTAATGTCTTAATTCCTCGAAGCAGTAAAAAACAATCCTGCGGTCCTAAGATAGCACCAAAAGCATTTTGTACAAACTTTACTTCTTCTGCTAGCTTTTCATCGCTTACCACAACTAGACCGCCAATGACGTCACTGTGACCGCTGATATATTTTGTAGCACTATGAATCACAATATTTACACCAAGGTCAATCGGCTGCTGTAGATAAGGTGTTAAAAACGTATTATCCACAATTGTAAGGAGGTTGCGCTCCTTCGCCAAACTTGCTACTGCTTTAATATCCGTTACCTGTAAAAATGGATTTGAAGGGCTTTCGATATAAATAGCCTTCGTATCTTTTGTGATAGCTTCTTCTACTTTCTCAGCCTTCGTTGTATCAACAAAAGTTGTTTTGATACCAAACTTTGAAAATAACCGTGTTAATACACGATATGTCCCGCCGTACGTATCATGTGAAACTAAAATTTCATCCCCTGATTCAAAAATAGATAACACCGATGAGATAGCAGCCATACCTGATGAAAAAGCAAAACCAGCGTATCCATTTTCTAGCTGAGCAATGGTGTTTTCTAAAGCCTCACGAGTTGGATTTCCTGAACGAGAATAGTCATAGCGGCCGTTGTTCGTCTCATCTTCTTGGTTAAATGTAGATACCTGATAAATAGGTACGTTAACCGCTCCAAAATGACCGTCAATTCCTGTATTTGCATGAATTAAGTTCGTACCAAATCTATGTTTATTATTGTTGGTATGCATCAAATGCCTCCTTCAAATCTTTAATTAAATCATCTGCGTGCTCAATTCCAACTGATAATCGCAGTAAACAGTTTGTTACTCCGACACGATTTCGAATTTCTTCCGGAATATCAGCATGTGTTTGACGAGCTGGGAATGTCATTAAACTTTCCACGCCTCCTAAGCTTTCTGCAAATGTAATAACTTTGACATTTTCTAAAAGTACTGACACGATGTCAGGGTGTGAGACAGCAAAAGAAATCATGCCTCCAAATCCAGTTGCTTGTTTCTTCATGATTTCATAGCCTGGATGTGTTTCAAGACCAGGGTAATACACTTTTTCCACGAGATCATGAGCAGTAAGCCAATTTGCAATTTTCAGTGCGTTTTCATTATGCTTTTCCATACGAAGCGCTAGTGTTTTAACACCGCGTAATAACAGCCAGCTATCCTGTGGACCTAAGATTGCCCCAGCTGCATTTTGATAAAAACGAATCTTCTCTCCTAAGCTACTACATCGAGCCACTACAAGACCAGCAACTACATCATTATGACCCCCAATGTATTTGCTTGCACTATGTATCACAATATCTGCTCCAAGCTCTAAAGGACGCTGATAATAAGGGGACATGAAGGTATTGTCAACGATGGTAAGCAAATCATGCTGTTTAGCTAACGCAATTGCTTCTGGCAAATCAGTCACGTGCATCATTGGATTCGTAGGTGTTTCAATAAATAAAGCTTTTGTGTTGGGACGAAGCGCATCTTTTACTTGCTCGAGATGGGCTGTGTTGACGTACGAAACAGTAATTCCTTGCTCTGAAAAGATTTCATTTAGTACCCGGTACGTTCCTCCGTATAAATCCTCTGATACAATTAAATGGTCTCCGTTTTTAAATAGTGCTAAAACTGCCATTACACCCGCCATCCCTGAAGCGAATGCTACTCCTACTTCTCCTTTTTCCAAAGCAGCAATTGCTTCCTCCAATGCTGTACGAGTAGGGTTTGCCGTACGTGCATAGTCAAATCCTGTACTTTGCCCTAAAGCAGGATGAGCAAATGTTGATGCTTGGTAAATGGGTGTTGTAATAGAACCTGTTGAAGGGTCACGACCTACTCCTGAACGAACTAATAAAGTTTCAATTTTCATCTATTTCTCTCCTTAACTCAAAATAAAAAACACTCTTCACAGATGAAAGAGTGTTCGTTTATACACGATTTCTCTCATCTGTTAGAACAATACTGATGTTCCACAGGAATTAGCACCGTTCAAATGAATGTTTCATTTGATGGTTGCCGGGCATCGCAGGGCCAGTCCCTCCGCCACTCTTGATAAGAGTTCTATATAATTGTTAGTGGTTAACGTTTGTTGTTAATAACTTTAATAAAGATTTTCTTTATTGTCAACATAATTTTCTAAAAAATTTAAATCATCTCATTTGTTTATTCAATATACTTGTCCTGATAAGCACATAAAAAAAAGAGACGAAAGCGAGGTCTCTTTTTCTAAGGCAAGTGCACAGATTTTACGTGAGCTAACTTCCAATACACACTTTCTCCATTTGCCGTAATTAGTTCAACAATATTATTAGAAACTTCTTTAAGTACGCCAATTTTTTCTGATTGATCCCCTAAATCTAATACGACCAGTTGATTTTCATATTTTTTAAGCTGCTCTTCAAAGTTTCTGACAAAAGGTGCAGAGGCGGGCCTTACTGGGAGCTCTTTGTCACTTAAAGAATAAGGGGTCAACTCATTGCTGTAAGGGGTAAGCCATTTCAAATGATGCAGAGAAACAAAGACATTTTTATACACTGGAGAATAAAACACAAGATAATCATTCAGCACGCTTGTGATATAGCCATGCAATGATTTCCCTCCCGTTACATAAATTTCAATAAATTTCCCTTTTGCCTGCTGTAAAATATTACGATAAGAAATCCGCTGACTTTCTTCTATTAAGTTCTCTTCTATTTCACGTAAAACCGTATAGTCTTCTTCCGATACTTCCCGCAAACGATGCATGTGTAAAAGAGGAATATACAAATAATCATGTCCATTATACAAAACCATAATATCTAATCCAAGATCAATAAGTCTGCCAACAAATGTCGTTTTACCTGAAATATCTAACTCCACAATTTTATCGATATAATGATTCATACTCATACTCATTCTCCTCCTTTTTTCTATATGATAGAAAAGGTGCTTTATAAGCACCTTTTATGTTCCATTTCATCATGCTTTCCAACGATAATTTTTCGTTTTAATAACTTTCTCGGCCGGTGCTGAAGAGCGTGAATCCGTACGGCGTCTTCCTGAGCGATCGCCTGTGCGTCCTCCCGTACGGCGTCCTTGAGAGCGATTGTCTGTGCGTCCACCTGTGCGGCTTCCCTTACGTCCGCCCGTGCGACTTCCTGTACGTTCTTCTGTAGACTTTGCAGCTTCAGTCTCTCCATTTCCTTCTGTTTCTTCATTATTATTTTGATTGTTATCGTTTTGCTTAAAAGCCCCTTTTGCTCCTACACAAATGGTTTTAACGTGTCTTGGCTGTAAGCGTAATACTTGATTATTCTGCACAAGTGTAAATGTACCATTTCGGCTTTGTACTAACACGCCCTCTACAGCTTCAGGTCCTCCATTATTGATTGATACCCATTTATGAGAAAGGTGGGCAAAAAGATCGTTAAAGCTTTTGGATTTCATATATTCTGGTTCTTGGCTCACTAAGAGTTCATTTGCAGATTGATTAGCTTGATCTCCATTGTTGTTTTGATATTCACTCACACTCTTAACGTGTTCAGTATTAATATAGATGACACCGTCGTCCTCTGTGAGCAATACTATATAAGCAGATTCAAATGAACCTAAGACATCAAGAAGCTGACCTGCTTTTTTCTCAGGTCCACCTTGGTTAACCTGCACATATTTAGTTTTCATCAATGATAAAGTTGTAGCAAAAGTTTTTCCTCGATATAACTCTAATTCTGTGCTAATTCCAGTAAACGTTTGTGCCGAATTTGACATAGTATCTTCAGTAATACTTTTTACATGTGCTAAGTGATAATATACAAGTGTATATTCTTGTTGATTATTATTTTGGTTATTTTGGTTGTTTTGGTTGTTATTTTCACCATTATTGTTATTATTGTTATTGTTGCTTTCCACTGCTAAGATTAAATAATCTGATTGCACGTCAACCAAATAACCTGTTTTAGATTCAGGTCCTCCACGATAAACGGTCACCACTCTTCCTTTTAGGGGTTTGAAGTGAGAAGAATAGCCTTTATCAGGCATTTGTGTATTTTGGCTGCGTTTTTGGCTTGATTTTTGGCGTGGATTTTGATTTTGCCCTTGTTCTTGGCCATAGTAATAGTTACTCATTGTTTTTCCTCCTTATTAGTTATCCTTATTGGTCATTCATACTGTATATATACGTATCATGTACAGCTATTGATTTCCTGCATTTGCCTATTATTAACAAAATCCACTGTTGCCTATAAATTGCCTATAAATCTATCTCTTTTTAAAGAGTCAAAAGGTTATTTTCAATATACGCTGTTCGTTCTTTTATAAAAGACAGCATAAATTCGGGTTCTTTATAAAATTGTTCCAAGTTATCTTTTACGTAAGGATCTTTTAATACATAGGGAGCAATATACTCATGCAGTTGATAAATGATTGGTTTCATGCATTCTGTTGTAAATTGATTATTTAGAACATTGTTCATTTTTTGAATATATCGCTTTTTAATGCTGTTCACCGCCAGTAAGCGAGCCGTAAGCGTATTAAATCCTTGTGCACGGACATAGTCTCCTTCCATTACTTTTCCATTTACATCTCTTCCCCAAGTTGCATCATAATCCCATGGAATCAGTTCAAAGCGCCCGCTTTCATGATTTAGATAGAGGGCATAGTTATGGACAAAACCGTCGTAATTCTGCATACAAATAATACCGACTAACCAAGATAAGTAGCGGTCGACGTTCAGATACTTCTCAATATTCTGTTCGAATTCCGTATTTGTCCACGTATTAAGATTAAATATAAACTTTTCTAATTTTTCCTCATCCCCTTCTTTCACTGCTTTATCTTCATATCCAGATAACAAAGTTGTTTTCGGCCTTTTATCCAAATCGCTCATCAAAGAAAAATTAGCATCTCCGTCCACTGCATAAAATATGGATCCATCCGCTAAATTTCTTTTTTTCAAAAATAGTTCATCTACCGATTCGAGCTGAAGATATATCCCTTCATTTTTCCCATTAATCTTAAGAGTGACAAACTGAGAGTGAGGAGATAAAACGTCTAAAGAGGAGAAAAAATCGAGGGACAATTTGTTGCGCATAAGTGATGGATCTTTGTATTCGGCGTTTAGGTGTATTTCTTTGGCGCGCTGAAATATTTTTGGAGAATAAAATTCAATATAATATGACTTTTTCTTCATCTTCCGAATATGGGAGCCTCTTAGCAGCAAATCAATATCGTAGCGTTTTTTGTTAAACTTCATCGTTGCCTGAACCGCTTCTTCTGACCAAATATCTCTTTGCATTTCTTTTAAATCTTTTACATTCACAAACAGAGCGTATTGAGGGATTTCTTTTTGCTTCATTATTCGACCACCTTTCTTCAATTATTAAAGTATATGAAGGGTAAATTCTCCATGATACCCCACCGCATCAACTATTTGTGCAAACTCCACTTTTGACTCATATCAAGGACAAGCATCAGTGCGTATTCTATTAATGCAAGACCTAGTCCAATTGACAAGGAGGTTTTTGTATTGCATATTACAGCTGAAAAAATTAAAGAGGCTGCTGAAGCTCTAGAATGTACAGAATTAAAATCTTTTATGTTTCAAGAGCCAACTGCCGGTCCACTAACAAGAAAGCGTCGCTCTTCTCGTAGCACTCGCCGTTCTACCCGCGGCTCTCGTCGTTCTACTCGCCGCTCTCATCGTTCTACTCGCCGCTCTCATCGTTCTACTCGCCGCTCTCGTCGTTCTACTCGCCGCTCTCGTCGTTCTACTCGCCGCTCTCGTCGTTCTACTCGCCGCTCTCGTCGTTCTACTCGTCGCTCTCGTCGTTCTACTCGCCGCTCTCGTCGTTCTACTCGCCGCTCTCGTCGTTCTTAATTTCTCTAAACATTCATCTTTATTGAAAAAAAACGCCGAAGAACCATGAGTGTCTTCGGCGTTTTTTTCCACTTATAGAACAAGCACATTTGGAAATATACTAAGATGCGATGTTATTCATTTTACATAGAGAAGGAGAGGTTTTATGAAAAAAAGCAAGCATCAAATTTCAACTTCATCAACAACAGATGTCGAAGAAGTTAAACGTTTAAATGCTCAGTCTGGATTAACTTACAATGAAGTATTTACACTTCTTGGAGAAACCTATTTGAAAAATCAAAAGAAAAAATAATAAGCAGGGACTAGAAAACACCTTCTAGTCCTTATACTTTGAAAATCCCGGAAAACCCTTTTACTAGGGATGTTAATTGGTTCATGGCTCCCATCATCTGCCCCGCAGTATTCATCATCTTGTTCATATCGTAATTGCCATCACTCGATTTAAACTGAGACATTAATGACTGAAATTGAGAAGGCTGAGGCTTTTGTTGCTGAGCTTTAGGGTATGGATTAAAAGGCGCACCTGCATTATTGTACAGGGGCTGCTGGTACATTCCGTTCATATAGGGAATTTGCTGAGGACCAAAAGGCATTTGTTGCTGAGCGTACGGATGTTGCGGCATATAAGCTTCCGTCCATGGCTGCTGATGATACTGCGGAAATGGATGTACCTGACTTAAATCAAAACGTTCTGGTTGATGTTGCTCATAATACGGATAATGCTTACTTGTATACATGCAAAATCAATACCTCCTTTTCAATATTACATAATATATAGTATGTATGCAGAAATAAGAGGTGACGTTCGTCTACTTGTACTTTTGGAAAACACATTCAAAAATATGTAGGTTTCTGTCGAAAGTTTAAATTTTTCAAAAAAACGAGATTATTTAAATATATGGTACGATAAGAACAAGTGATACTACGATACGTAGTGGCACAAATGGGGATTAGGAGGGAATTTACATGTATGTGAACGAACTTCAAGAAGCTTTTATTGCGGTGAAACAGTATGAGCCGCAGTCAAGTAATGAATTACTCGATTTTGCTCAGCAGCAGTATTTAAAAGGTTTTTTAACTCCTATGAATTACAAAGCCGCTGTACGTGAACTCGAACAAATTGGAGCTACTAAGCCCGATTTTAGTGCACAAGATGATTAATTTTTTTACTACCACCGAGAAATCGGTGGTTTCTTTGTTTCCTATAAAGTGGACACATACTTCTTTTTTGACTTGTTTATACTATAAAAGCTTTAACGTAGTATTCAATAAAGGAGGTCTATCTCATGAGTCGTGGAAAACATTTTGATCATAAAAAGCAAGGCCAAAGTGCAGCAACTAAAACAAATAACGCCGTTGCTTCTAAACATACTGAAAAAGTTGATTATCATATCGATACAGTCGCTTCACAAGATCACCCAGCTGTTTCTATCCAATCTCAAAAAGATTTTGATTAACTTTTTGATTGATATGATAAAAAGAGGCTGGGACATAACAAAATGAATCCAATCTTGAGACGAACAAATGGGATACATGAGCTGAACCGCTTATGACACCGCAGTTGATTTCCAATCAACTGCTAGAAGGAACAAAACAAATGAAACCTATGCTTCTCATCAAAAAAAACGAACTACGAATCAAAAATTTTGATCGATAGTTCGTTTTTCATTTCGTGTAAAATACTTTTGTCACAATCTCATACATAGAAAATCCCCACCTTATAAGTCTCAACGGAAGGCCGGGATTAATTATTCAATATCGACTCGAGCACATACTTATTTGAGTGATACATCTTTTTAAATCGCTTTTCTCGCGTCTCGGGATAAAACGACTGTAGTACAACGTTTTGTAAATTTTCTTTTAACGTCTCTACTTGATTAACATGAATATATTTTGGTCGCTCTTTCTTCAGCCATTCCGTTACGAGACTAGCCCATTCATCAAGTTCTTTGAAGAAAATATCTCCATAAGGCTTTACTTCTTCAAAAAATTTCACTTCATAATTTTCTTCCTGTTGAATAGACGCTAATCGTTCTACAGCTACTTCATTATATTGAAACATGATCTCCGTACTTTTTTTCACATCTTCATTCATCGTTATTCGTCACCTCTACGATGACTATTGTAACATAAACAGTCTTTATACTGTATGAAGAACCATTTCTCTTCGGCTTCTATTCCATTCTGTTTCGGAAGGCATGCTTTCATACACAGCTACTTCAATTTCTTGCAGTGATTGGTCAATGCGATGAACTTGTTCCATATATGTTTCTTCACAATGTGTAAATGCTTCATTTATAGATGTAGACATCGTTTTATCCACTAAATCTACTTGCTCTAGTAAGCTATCTAATAAAGTCATCATTTCGCTTGTTTTAACCATACTTTGTTTCATCGCCATCCCTCCAAATTTTCCTTTGCATAACGTATTCTCTCTTTTCTTCATTGTCCCTTCACACATGACAAAACTAGTTTCTATTCGTCAAAGAAAGATGTTTTCGACATTTTCATTTATGGTGAATCGAAAGTGAACATATTGAAAACACTAGTATAGACATTTCAGCTAAGCAGATACATTCCGCTGCTGAACGTTTATTACAACATGATAGGAGGTGCCTAGATATGGCCAACAAACAGCAAAAATCACAGCCTAAAAATAAGCCTGAAACAAAAACCTACGGTGATCCTAAAAAGTTAAACGGTCCTAACCAGCCTTCTACTTAAGAACAAAACGGTCACTTGTGACCGTTTTTATTTACATTAAATACTTGCGCTACTTTCATTAATATATACAGCTGTTTTTGCTTTTGAAGATACCACTTTGTAAAATGAACTTTCTTTGGAAAAGACGGCTTTTTCATGAGCTTTTGTTCCTCTTTTTTCTTTAAAAACCACTCTTCTCTCTTCTTTTCATGATGTCTGATAGCCGGATACACCTTTCGAAGAGCAGGTGTACGGCAACTGGTTTTATTCACAAAATACTGCTCATAATCGTATCTCGAACCCGTATGCTTTGTTTTCAAAGAAAATTCATAAAACAAGGGATAATACTTTTCATGAAATAATAAAGCCGCTAATTTCTTCCCCAAATCAATCCGATTATTTACTTTTGTAAAATCATGAACAGAACAACCGTATAATTCCCCTTTTGTAGTAGGAAAAAGGACGGAACTAAAGTGGAATATATCTTGAAAAAAAAACAGCGTACTTTTAAACACTCTATCTTGATAAAAAGGTTGTTCAATAACGGGCTGTTGAATGACATGCTGCTCATTCACAATTAACGCATGAATAAGCTGCAGTTCACAAGGTCTGTGCATAAATTGTCTCCACTTCTCTTCGATAAAAGATGAAACATTTAAATAGGGAAGTAAATGCACGTAAGAGACATGTTTTTTACGTGAAACAGCATACAATAGTAATTGTGGGAAGACATCTTTAAAAATAAGCCAATTTGCTCTTTCATACGTCAAAAATAATAAATCGCGCGTTTGCTTTGATAACGCTTTTTTCATGTTTTCCCCTTGCAAATCACACATATTCCATCCTGCGTTTCGTGACACCATACTTGCGAGAAATGCCCACTTTACTTCAGGATATCTATGATAAAAAGTTGCATAAGCCTGGGTTCTTGATATATTATCAATATTCAGCTTGTCTGTGGTTTTTTTAATCGCCGTCAACAGCGCTTGTTCCGAACTATTGAGTGACATCTCTTCATCTTCTTTCATCTATTTTTATTTGTAGGATTTGGTATAATAGAATTTGTTTGTTTAATAGATTTACACTAAAGGAGTGATGGTTATGATTCGCTATCCTAACGGAAAGGCCTATAAGCCATTGAATACCAGCAGTCCTTCCCCTAAAAAGCTAGAAGCTAGCTATAGCAATCGTGGTATGACGCTGGAGGACGATTTAAACGAAACAAACGAATACTATGTTTCAAAAGGAATAGCCATTGTTCACAAAAAACCAACCCCTGTTCAAATTGTAAAAGTAGACTATCCGAAGAGAAGTGCCGCTGTTATTAAAGAAGCTTATTTTAAACAGGCTTCTACTACAGACTATAATGGAGTCTATAAAGGAAAACACCTTGACTTTGAAGCAAAAGAAACGAGAAATAAAACCTCATTTCCGCTGCGTAATTTTCATGAACATCAAATTGAACATATGAAGCAAATTGTGAAACAAAACGGGATTTGTTTCGTTATATTAATGTTCTCTACTTTACAAGAAATATACTTGTTCGAAGCACAGTTCCTTTTTCCTTATTGGGATGCCATGAAAAAAGATGGACGAAAATCAATCCCTAAGGCAGATATTGAAAAAAAAGGACATTTCATCGAACTTGGTTACCATCCGAGAATCGATTACATAAAAACTATAGATAAATTATACTTTTAAGAGTATGATATATATGTTTACGGAAATCATTCTCTTACAATGCGTTGAAAGGTAGGAGTTTTTATGTCAGATAATTATCGCTCTCGTGAAGAACGACGAAGAGCTTTGAATGACAACAAACCAGAAGGTAAATCTCAAGGAAAACCGAAAAAGAAGAAAAAAGGAGGCCTATTTCGTAAAATTGTTGCCGCAGTTTTACTGATAGGAATCATCGGGCTCATTGCCGGAGTGGGAACTTTTTTTGCTATGATAAGCGATGCTCCAAAAGTTGATGACTCGGTATTAAAAAACTCTTTTTCATCTAAAGTATATGCAAACGATGGAAAGACAGTTGTAAAAGAAATTGGAGCTCAAAAACGTACATATGTGCAATACGATGAAATCCCTCAAGTCGTCAAAAACGCATTTATCGCTACGGAAGACGTTCGTTTTTATAAACATCACGGCGTCGACTTTTACCGAATTGGCGGAGCATTAATGGCGAACTTTAAAAACGGCTTCGGTGCTGAGGGCGGTAGTACGATTACTCAGCAAGTGGTAAAGAATTCGTTCTTATCACCAAAGAAGACGGTTAAACGTAAAGTACAAGAAATGTGGTTAGCTTACCAGCTTGAGCGTAAATATTCCAAGCAACAAATTCTTGAAATGTATTTAAACAAAATATATTTCGCATCAGGTGAAGTATACGGTATTGAACGAGCAGCTGAGAAATTTTACGGAGTTAAAAGCGTAAAAGATTTAACTCTTGATGAAGCTGCTATGTTGGCAGGCTTACCAAAAGCGCCAACTACTTATAACCCAGTTACAAACCCAGAGAATGCTACTAAACGCCGTAACACAGTATTGAACTTAATGGCTAAGAACGGCTTCATTACACAAGCCGAGGCAGACAAAGCAAAACAAGTAGATGTACAAGCTCACTTAGCTAAACAAACTGAATCAACATCTAAGTACGATGTATTTATTGATCAAGTAATCGAAGAAGTAAAAAAGAAAACAGACGCAGATCCATTTTCTGCGGGCTTAGAAATTTATACAACGCTTGACACTAATGCTCAGGACTATGTGGATGATGTGATGAATAACAAAGTAGTCAACTTCCCGAATGATAAATTCCAAGCAGGTCTTGTCGTTGTAGATAATGAAACAGGCGGTATTCAAGCAATTGGAGGCGGACGTAATCGTGTGTCAGGCGGCTTAAACTTTGCAACAAATATGAGACGCCAGCCCGGCTCAACCATTAAACCGATCTTAGATTACGGCCCAGCGATTGAGAACTTAAAGTGGTCCACTGGACAACCGATAAAAGATGAAGAATATCATTATTCAAACGGCACACCAATCCGAAATTTCGGACGCAATTATAAAGGGTGGGTTTCAGCGCGTGAAGCTTTAGGACGCTCACTGAACATCCCTGCTTTAAAAGCGTTTCAAGCAACCGGGGCAGACAAAGCAAAAGAGTTTGCTACTGGCCTTGGGCTAAAATTAGACGAAGAAGATGGCGAAGCTTATTCTGAATCTTATTCTATCGGAGGCTTCCGTACAGGTGTTACACCGCTACAAATGGCTGGAGCCTATAGCGCTTTTGCAAATGAAGGTATGTACAATGCACCTCATACAGTGACAAAGGTAAAATTCCCAGATGGAACAGAAATTGATTTAACACCAAAATCAAAACGCGCAATGCAAGATTACACGGCATTTATGATGACGGACATGATGAAATCTGTTGTAAACGAATCATATGGTACAGCTCGTGCTGTTCGTACACCTGGATTAGAAATTGCGGGTAAAACCGGAACTTCAAACTTTAGTGCTGACGAGAAAAAACGATACAACATTCCAGACGCTGGTGAAAAAGACGTTTGGTTTAATGGGTTTACGCCAAACTATACGATTTCCGTATGGACAGGCTATGAAACTGCTAAAGACGGCTATATTTTAAGTCCTAATGAAACAGGCATGGCAAAAAATATCTTTAAGCATGTTATTACTCATATTTCTGAAGGCAAACCTAAAGGAAGTTTCAAGCAGCCGGACAGCGTAGTTGAACGTTCCGTGGAAAAACCAACGGGCAAAGACTTAAAACGCCCAAGCGGCTCTACTCCTTCGAGCTTAATTACTAAAGAATACTTTGTACGCGGTACTGCACCGACAAAAGTATCTCAAACGTTTGTGAAGAAAGAAAAAGAAGAAAAGAAAGAAGATAAAAAAGAGGACATAAAAGAGAAAAAAGACAATAAAGATGTGAAGCCAAAAATTACTGCTTCGTATAGCGGAGGAGCAATTTCAGTTAACTGGTCAGCGTCAAACGCAGCCAGTGATACGACCTTTACAGTCACAATGTCATCTCCTAACGGTTCTGAACAACTCGCATCTGGCGCAGGAGCCGGTGGAAAAACAATTTCCAACCCAGCACCAGGCGCAACGTATAGTTTCACCGTAACAACAAATACGGGCGAAAGCGCTAGTTCTTCTGTAAAAGTCCCTGATTCATCAGATCAAGCTACCGAAGATGATTCTACTAAGCCTGAAGATGACGGAACAACGGACGATAATCAAAATGAAGACAATAGCAACACTGATCAAAACAACGGCTCTGATCAAGGGGACGATTCATCTACTCAGCCGGATGATAACCAAAACAACAATAATGGCAGCAATAACGGCGGTAACAATAGCGGCAATACCGATAATAACAATAATAACAATAATGATAGCGGCAATGCTAACGATGGTAACAGCGGCAACAACAGTAATAACGGAGGCACAACAACTCCTCCAGCAGACAACGGTGGAAGTGACTCAGGAAGTCAGACACCACCAACAACCCCTGCTACACCATCGACGCCGTCAACACCTGCTACACCGCAGCAAGAGCCAACAACTGAAAATTAACGTAGCAGTAAAAAGCCCCTACACGTGTAGGGGCTTTATTTCTTGTGAAGAATAAGCATTTTTGCATACTGCTTACGTAGCTCATTAAATAACTCTGTCAGCTGAATATACGCTTGATAAGAAGAAACTCGCTGCAGCAAAAACATAAGTCTCTCAGCACAGTTAATAGGCTTATAGATTAGGTCCGCTATATCTTCTTGCAGCCGATTTAAACGCCGAACGGGCTGTCCGTTAATCCAAAACAGTAAACTAATATACATAGCAGCAGCTTGTTTCATACAAGGGGCTGCTTCTTTTGCTTTTCGCAGAGAAAAAAGCGTATACAGTTCTTCCCTTTGAGTTTCCCACTTTTCAAAAAATGGCCGTATGTTCTTTTGAACATCCCTCCAAGGTGTTTTCGTTTCTTTATGTACATCGTATAAAATATCATAAGCAAAATAATTTTTTCCACCCACTTCAAGAATCCGGTCTTCTTTTGAATAGAATGGTTCGCATATGAAATGTGACGGCACTTCAATCGGTAACATCTGTCTTCTTCTCTCTTCCTTTCATTCGTTTCTTTCCTTCTCGGCAAAGATCAAGAAGCGGGCAGACATGACATTGAGGAGACTGTGCTTTACAGTGATAGCGTCCAAAAAAGATAAGTCGATGATGCGTGACTGACCATTCATCTTTCGGAACTTTTCTCATTAGCGTTTTTTCTACTTCCAAAACAGAATCTTTCCACCTGCAAATCCCAAGGCGTTTACTTACACGTTCTACATGCGTATCTACTGCTATTGACGGTACTCCAAAAGCTACGGATACAACAACATTAGCCGTCTTACGCCCTACTCCTGGAAGATTGGTCAGCTCATCACGATCTGTTGGAACTTCTCCTCCATACTCATCAATGAGCATACGGCAGAGCTTTTGAATATTTTTAGCTTTGTTTCTATATAAGCCGATTGATCTAATATCTTGCTGCAGCTCTTCTAACGAAACGGCTAAATAGTCTTCAGGCGTTTGATATTTTTTGAATAAATCCGCTGTTACGCGGTTGACTAGAGCATCTGTGCACTGAGCAGATAACGCCACAGCAATGACTAAATCAAAGGGATTCCGATGATTTAACTCACAGTGGGCGTCAGGAAACATTTCCGCCATAGCATCTAGGCACTGTCTGATTTGTTTTAACGTTAACATACTAGTTCTCCTTCTCCTTACAGGTAGTTCCCTCCTATTTTACAATAGGGTTCCTGTCAAATGCTACTTTTGTCCATATTCTTTTAAAAAAGCTGCTTCAAGATTCAATTACTTGGATCTTGAAGCAGCTTTTTATCCTGTCATTGCTCTAGCCAGTTAAAAAAAGGAATGGCTGATGTAGACTGAGAAGGGTTAACAGAAGATAGTTTTTTGGGCTGTTGATTTTGACGAAATTTTTGGCTATGCTTGCGGGCTTGATCAATGGTCTGAATACCATTTTTCTTCCATTCAAATAAAATCCGATCAATATACCGGAAGTTTAATTTTCCAGACATCACCGACTCTCTTAGTGCCGCTTTAATAATAATGGGATCATGATGATCTTGATCAATCCACATCGCTAGAGTTTCGCATTCAAACGGAGACAATGCTCTGCCGAACTCTTTTTCAAACATTGTATATAAATTAAGCTCTTCTTGTTCTTCTTCACTTTTTTCTACTTCTTTTGTTTCTTGCATCATATGATGAATAAGCTTTTCCCAAAGCGGTTTTAATGAATAACGTTCACAAATAAGGGCGTTTTGCTGTTGATCTTGCTCAATAGATAAAAAGCCGCGCTGAATTAATGCTCGCAGCGTATCCATACAGACAGCACTTGAAATACTCATTTTTGCCGCCAATTCGTTAGGTGTCGGGAAACCTTCACCGCCTTCAATGGAAACATAAATATGCATTAACGTCATGAATTCCGTTTCGTTCATTCCCAAATCGCTATAGTGATTAAACAGCAGCTTCGGAATTGAAACTGTGCCTTGTTCAAACCATTCAATTAACGTTTCTTTTTTCATATCCGAACACCTCAGTAGTTAGTATATCATGAAGTTTATAGTCAAAGTAATAATTATTCGAAGCTAAAAAAGCTTCTATGTAAAACTTTCCGCTGAAACCGTACCATTGCTCTGCACATATAAAATATATACGAACGATGACTTCCTTCCAAGAATATTACACTAACTTATTTTTTCGAGAATTGCAACTCCCTTTTAAGTTAGGCTCTTTTCTATGTTTGCCTTTGTTTCCTTACGATATAAGTAAAAGCCTCGTTTTTCTTTTCTTTTTATAATTCATAAAAAAAGCTAAAAAAGTATCCTGACTACAAGAGTCAGAATACTTTTTTCACTTCCTTACGGGTATAGACGGTTTAATAAGCGTGGGAATGGAATCGTTTCACGAACGTGTTCTACGCCGCTAATCCATGCTACCGTACGCTCAAGGCCTAAACCAAATCCTGAATGTGGAACTGAGCCATACTTACGAAGCTCTAAATACCACTTATACGTTTCAGTATCTAATTTGTGCTCTTCTACACGCTGAGCTAAAAGCTCTTGATCATGAATACGTTCAGAGCCTCCAATGATTTCTCCGTAGCCTTCTGGTGCGATTAAATCTGCGCATAATACTACGTCTTCATTTGTTGGATCTGGCTGCATATAAAATGGTTTTAATGACGTTGGATAGTGTGTAATGAATACCGGCTTGTCATAGCTTTCTGCGATAGCCGTTTCATGCGGTGCTCCAAAGTCATCTCCCCACTGAATGTCTGTAAATCCTTTTTCATGTAAGAATTTAAGAGCGTCATCGTACGAAATACGAGGGAATGGCGCTTTAATTTGTTCTAACTTAGATGTATCACGGCCTAGTACATTTAACTCTAACTTACAGTTTGTTAAAACAGACTGTACGACATGAGACACATACTCTTCCTGTACTTTCAAGTTATCTTCGAATTGGTAGAAAGCCATCTCTGGTTCAATCATCCAAAACTCAATTAAATGACGGCGTGTTTTAGATTTTTCAGCACGGAACGTTGGACCGAATGAAAATACTTTTCCAAGAGCCATTGCCGCTGCTTCCATATAAAGCTGTCCACTTTGAGAAAGATATGCATCTTCGTCAAAATATTTCGTGTGGAATAATTCTGTTGTTCCTTCAGGAGCACTTCCTGTTAGGATTGGCGGATCTACTTTTGTAAACCCGTTTTCGTTAAAGAATTCATACGTTGCACGAATAATTTCGTTACGAACCTTCATAACAGCATGTTGACGTTTAGAACGCAGCCATAAATGACGGTTATCCATTAAGAACTCTGTTCCATGTTCTTTTGGCGTAATTGGATAATCAACAGCTTCATGAATAACTTCAAGGCTTGTAACTGTTAATTCATAGCCAAACGGTGAGCGCTCATCTTCACGTACTACACCTGTTACATATAGTGATGATTCTTGCGTCATAGATTTAGCTAATTTAAAAGTTTCTTCTTCTACTTCAGCTTTTACAACTACCCCTTGCATAAATCCTGATCCATCGCGCAGCTGTAAAAAGGCAATTTTACCACTTGAACGTTTATTCGCTAACCAAGCACCAATTGTTACTTCTTTTCCTACATGCTTGCTTGCTTCTGAAATCGTAATTTTCACGATTAATATCCCTCCAAAAAACTTACATTTCGTAATTATGTATGCCATCCTATTATACATTTCGACAAACATAATAACAAGTAACAAACAAAAAGAGCCTTCTAACACGTGTGATTTGTGCTAAAAGGCTCTTTTGTTTCTACCTATTGTTACTTTTTTATTTCATGTGACGAGTCATGAATGATTGAATTCGTTCCAATGCCTTTTCTAGCAAATCTAGTGATGTAGCATAAGAAAGACGTACGTTTTCTGGTGAACCGAATCCTGATCCAGGCACTAGCGCTACCTTCTCTTCTTCTAAAATAGCTTCTACCCATGCATCAACTGTATCAAAACCAGTTAACTTTGCAGCTTCAATTGCATTAGGGAATAAGTAGAAAGCACCCTGTGGTTTTAAGCATGAGAATCCTGGAATATTAATCAGCTTTTCATGAATTACGTTTAGACGCTCTTCAAAAGCTTGTCGCATCATTTCCACCGGCTCCTGAGTGCCGTTATAAGCAGCAATTGTTGCATATTGAGCAATAGATGTTGGATTTGACGTGCTGTGACTCGCTAGGTTTGTCATCGCTTTAATAACTGTAGCATCACCAGCTGCATATCCAATGCGCCAGCCCGTCATGGAATGTGACTTAGAAACACCGTTAATGATAATTGTTTTTTCTTTTAACGCTGGTGAAAGCTGTGCAATCGATACATGTTCATTTTGACCATATACAAGCTTTTCATAAATTTCATCTGATACGATAAAAATATCGTGCTTCAAGCAAACTTCTCCTAAAGCTTGAAGCTCTTCTCTTGTGTAAATCATACCTGTTGGGTTGCTTGGTGAATTGATAATAACAGCTTTGGTTTTAGCAGTAATAGCCGCTTCTAATTGTTCAGGTGTGATTTTAAATTCGTTATTTTCAGAACCTTCAACGAATACTGGTGTACCTTCTGCTAACTTTACTTGCTCAGGATAACTCACCCAGTAAGGAGTTGGGATAATCACTTCGTCACCTTCGTCTAACAGAACTTGAAATAACGTATACAGTGCGTGCTTAGCACCTGTACAAACAATAATTTCAGAAGGTGAATACGTCAGGCCTTGGTCGCGTTTGAATTTTTCAATTACCGCTTCTTTTAATGGTGCAAGGCCGCCTGCTGGCGTATATTTTGTCTGACCATCATTCATTGCTGTAACAGCCGCTTCTAAAATGTGCTGCGGCGTATTAAAATCAGGTTCCCCTGCTCCAAGTCCAATCACATCATGACCAGCCGCTTTCAATTCTTTCGCTTTTGCTGTAATCGCTAATGTTGATGATGGCGTTAATGCTGATACACGTTTTGCTAACTTCACTAAAATCTCCCCCTATGAACTAAAGCTATAATCAGCCCGCGAGCTGATTATAGATAAAAAATTGGCTTCATTTTCATAAAGCGCTGAAACCTTATATTATGACACATATGGTATTTCATATGGTATAAACGATTTATGATTGAGATAAGCTGTATCGTTTTATAAATTCACCGCTAGAGAAATCAAGATAATAGTATGTTAAATGTTTCTTATCTTTATCCACATATGTTACTTCCCACAGCGGCTTTTTATTTTCAATGCCTAGGCGCACCGACTTAATTTCCTGCGGGTTTTTATCATTTTTCACAATGGAAATGGCTTTCTCTTTTGTGATCCCGCTGCTTGCTTTCTTTAAAACAGCTGTTTGCTTTTTGCTTTTAGGCATCCAAGCAATTACCTTTTGATTGCTTCGGTTTGTACCTTCTACTACATAAAATGCATGATTGCCGAAATATGGCTGGGTGCTTGTGACAGATTTCAAATTAAATTCTTTTTTTGCTTGGGATGCTGCTTTTTCCTCAGCAGACTGAACATCCTTCACGGACGAGTGATAAATGCTAAAAGAAATGCCTCCGATAATTAAAAGCACAGCAGCTACCGCTACAATAATTAACTTTTTCATAAAATCCCTACTTATGTACGATAAATTGTAAATACAGCTTTGCTTTGATCTTCTTCATCTAACGCTAATCCGAACATCAAATCTTGCTTTTTCAACGTGCGATTCAAACTATCAACAATTTTATATAAATCCGAGGAATTTTCCACGCGGACAGTTGATAATACTTCAATCCTACTTTCCATTGTAAACCTCCTAGCTCGTCTATCACGACGCAAAAATGACGATATTCGTATTATAACAGGTATCAAAAACCATCGTCATCTTTTTCACTCATCAATCCCGTCTGTACGTTTTGCGTAAAAACCGAATAAATAAGTAAACATATATAATATTATAAGGAATTTACCTCTTTTTGCAAAAGGAAATTTGTTTATTTTGCAGAAAATTTCATCACATCATAGGATTTTAGCGACATTTTAATAGAGTAAGCGCTCCCCTCTCTTACGTCATATAATTCAATCCATTCAGCTGTTAAATTTGAAAGCAGTCGAGGGGAATAGGAACGGCCTGGTTTCGTAAAAGAAACGGCAAGCTGTGTATCTAATTGCTTCAAAAATGCATTCGAAAAAAACGTTCCCTCTCCAAAATCAGGAATTTTCAATACATCTACATGGGTAAGAGGAATACGTAAAAACTTTTCTTCTACTTCATCTGAGCTGCTCATTGCATATAGAATCCGATGTTCTCCGATCGTAAATAATAGATCCATAGCCGCTATTTTTTGCTTCGATGCATGCAAGACATCAACGTGTATATTATTTGTTAACTGAAATAAATCATTTTCTTTCCACTTCTCTGTTTGAAATTCCGCCTGGTACTGAGCGGGGACAATAATACGCTCTATATGATAATCATTCACAGCTCGCTGAACATTTGAATCATAGTACTTTTGCTGTTTCGTAATCACTAATTGGTTGATTTTTTTCACTTTATATCGCTTCAACCACTTCTTCAGCTCGGGATAGGAAGATGCATTCCCGGTATTTATCAAAATAGTCTCACCGCTTCCGTCTTGAATCAGACTCGCTTCTCCAGCTGAAAGAGGTAAGAAGGTGATCACTACTTCATCAGCTTGTAAACCAAAATCTACGTTTTTAATGACGGCTGCTGAAACCGAGCAGTTCATAAAACTAAAAAACAGTACGGCGCTTATTAATATTTTAATCATACAATGTCCTCATTTGCTTATCATAGTATATTACTATCGTCTCTCAAGTGAAGAAACAGTATGCATAAAAAAAGACTTAAGCGTATGCTCAAGTCTTTTCATTCCACCATTCTTTGTAGTCCAGTAAGATATTCGAAAACGTTTTTTGAACAACCTGGACTTTTGGAAGTGAGTGAAGGAAATGGTACCCATATGCTGTTCGCGTAATACGATTATCAAAAATAAATATAGCTCCTCGGTCACTTTTCGAACGAATCAACCGTCCAAATCCTTGTTTAAAACGGATAACGGCCTGAGGAAGTGAATAATTCATAAAAGGACTTTTTCCTTCTTTTTTCATCTGCTCAAATTTAGCTGTCAGCAAAGGTTGATTTGGAGATGAAAAAGGAAGTCTGACAATTACGAGACATGATAATAAATCTCCTGGCAGATCAATTCCTTCCCAAAGGCTGTTTGTACCTAATAGAATGGAATGCTCAAACTGGCTGAAGTCCTTTAGCAGTCTATTACGATTTCTAGTTGTGACTCCTTGACCGAGCAGTACAAACTCTTCAAGATCGTTTAACTCTTTTAAATAACCATACGTAGCTTTCAGCATGTCATATGAAGTAAAAAGCACCAGCATACGACCATTTGTTACTTTAGCTACGTCAAGAATACTTTCTGCCATCATAGCGCTATACTCATATAATGATACTTCGTTAACAGCAGGCATATCTTGAGGAATATAGACTCTAGCTTGCTTCTCATAATCAAACTCAGAAGGGAGAATGAGTTGAGCAGGCTGAAAGTCATATAACCCTAGCTCTTGAATTAAATAATCAAATGTTCCATTCACCGTCAATGTAGCCGATGTTAAAATAACGCTTTGTTTCTTGGCGAAAAATTCATCAGCCAGCGTATCGGCAATGGAAGTAGGCTGACTATAGATATACGTAGCATTCGCTGCTCCTTTTGGTTCAATCTCAAACCACGTTACGTGATGACTCTGCTGTTTGAACAAAAGCTTTTCTATTTGCTGAGATATGTGTTCAAATCCTTTAACAGCCGTTTGAAATTCATGAAGAGACGACTGTTCATTTTTTGTGACTTTGTCATATAGTTCGTCAAAGGAATGTCTTGCCCCATCATTCCATGTAAAAAGATCGTGAATTAAAAAACGAATGCGCGACGCTGCTTCTTGAATAGCCGTCCAGTAATGCCCATGCTCTTTTTCCACTTTATATCGATAGCTGCTTCTTCCAATCTCGCCCTGCTGATTGCCGATTCTTTTTTGGACAAAAGAATGAATCAAACGAAATAAGTCGTCGCACTCAGAATGGAGCTGCACAAACAGGTTTTGAAGAAATTCAGTGTTAAGCTCGATGCTATACTTTACAAACGTATGATGAATTTTTTTTAACAGCCCTTTGTCTTGAATGGTTCCGATTCGGTTTAATAGCGCATGAACCGCAAAATAATCTAAGCGCTCCCCCAGCTCTTCTCCAGCAATGTCTTCTAAGTGATGAGCCTCGTCAATAATAATCTGTTCATACTCAGGCAGCAGCTCATGATTACTCATCACATCCATCAACAGCAAGCGATGATTTGTCACTACTATATGGGCATTTTGCGCTCTGTTCTGCGCTCGTTCATAAAAAGAATAAAGTTTCCAAGGATGCTTAAAGTCACTTGGAGACGGATTGCTTTCATTTAGCTGTTCCCAAAAAAGTTTGCCGCCAGAAGGCAGGTTGATTTCATCGCTATCGCCCGTTTCCGTTTCCGTCAGCCAAATAAGCAGCTTCGCTTTTGTAAGAATTGCATCGTAATTATTATTGCGCTCTTTTAAGAGCTGAATAAATTTTCTTATACTAATGTAGTGTTCTCTTCCTTTTAAAACAGCTGCCGTAACAGGAAACGGAACAATCTTTTCTAGAATGGGCACATCTTTTTCGATGATTTGCTGCTGAAGCGTTACCGTGTTAGTTGAGATAATAACTGGGCGGTGATGAACAGAAGCATAAAATACGGCAGGAACTAAATAAGCGTAGGTTTTACCAATACCGGTCCCGGCTTCAATTAAAGCATGCTCATTACCTGCAAAGCACTCTTGTACAAAGTTCATCATCTCCCACTGCCCTTTTCGTTCTTCAAACAATGGCAGAGCCTGATGGAACAGCTTTTGCTTTTCAGTTTCAAATATTTCGTAAGTATGAGAGTGCTGCTTTTCATTAGCTGAATGCGGCTGATATTTGTTTAGCGCAATGCCATGTATAAATTCATAAGAATCATCCTCGGCATAGCTTTTATCATCTATAACTTGTTGAATCAGTTCTCCAATTTCACTTTTAAAGTGCAAGCTTAGCGCATACAGCTGCTTTAAGGTTGTTAGAGGTAGCTTCTTTAATTTTTCAATTAGTAACAGTAAAATACGTGCCGTTACTTCTGCATCACTATCTGCTTGATGAGGGTTTTCATGTTCAATATGTAAATACTCAGCTAATTGGCTAAGTTTGTACCCATCAACTGTAGGCAGCAGAATCCGGGCCAGTTCGACGGTATCTACGGTTGAATTATAAAGCGTCTCCTCTCCGCACTGATAGAGTTCTTCTTGTAAAAAAGTTAAATCAAATGCCACATTATGCGCAACAAAATAAGCATCATCTAGCAATTCTATAATTTTAGGTGAAATTTCTTCAAATAAAGGCGCATCTTTCACCATATCATTTTGAATGTTAGTTAGTTGTGTAATAAAAGGCGGAATATCCATACCAGGATTTAAAAAACTAGAAAAACGTTCAACAATATTGCCGTCTTCTACTATGACAGCAGCAAATTGAATCATTTTATCTCCTTGTTTTGGAGAATGTCCCGTCGTTTCAAGATCTACCACAACAAAGCGTTTATTCACGGTCAACACCTCGCAAGTCTGTCTTTTTATAGTATAAAGTGAAAGCCTGCTCTATATGCTTTAAAAGCGCAACTCCTTCTCGTAAAAACAGAGAGGCTTTCATACATAGAGTTTTACTTTAGTGTGTATAGAGGTTTATACCGTTCACTTACTAGCGTATGTATTCAAATAAAAATCCCCCTCATAAAGGGGGACTGTTCTTATAGAATTGTACCAGCTGGTTCTTGTTTAAGCAATTGTTGGATTTTATTCTGCTCATTCATAATCGCTACGGTTGGATGATGGTGGGCTACTTCTTCATTTGCCACGAGCGCATAAGAGATAATGATGATAATATCTCCAGGCTGCACAAGTCTTGCAGCAGCTCCATTTAAACAAACTACGCCGCTCCCGCGTTCGCCGGGAATCACGTAAGTTTCCAAGCGAGCTCCGTTATTATTGTTTGCAATTTGGACTTTTTCGTTTGCTGCTATTCCTACTGCGTCGATGATATCTTCATCAATGGTGATACTGCCAACATAATTTAAGTTGGCTTCAGTTACATGAGCTCTGTGTATTTTAGCGTTCATCATCGTGCGAAACATTTAGTTATCCCCCTGTACGTCTACAATTACATTATCAATCAAACGTGCTTTAGAGAATTGAACAGCTAAAGCAATAATGATTTTGCCAGCGGCTTGTTTAATCGGTTTTAGCTTTGGATACGTATAAACCTCGATATAATCCACTTTACCGCTCGTATATTGCTCAATTTCTTTTCGAATGGTCTGTTTAATAATTTCTACGTGCTTCTCTCCGCTTTCAAGCAGCTGCAGAGCGCTTTGTAAACTCTTAAATAAAACAGGTGCCTCTTCTCTTTCTTTTTCTGTTAAATATACGTTACGAGAACTTTTAGCTAAGCCATCTGCTTCTCTCACCGTATCTACTGGTCTAAGCTCCACTGGGAAATTAAAGTCTTCAATTAAGCTATCTACTACAGCAACTTGCTGTGCATCTTTTTTACCAAAGTATGCACGATCTGGTGTTACAATGTGAAAAAGCTTTGTTAGTACCGTGGCTACTCCGTCAAAATGGCCGGGACGCTTCTGTCCACACAATACGTCTACACGATCTGTCACGGTTATAGCAACTGAATGGCTTGACTTATACATTTCCTCTACTGAAGGATAAAATAAATAGTCGACGTTAGCTTCTTTTGCCACGCGCTCATCGCGCTCAAAATCTCTTGGATACGTATCAAAATCTTCATTCGGCCCAAATTGAGTCGGGTTCACAAAAATACTTAGCGCCACTACTTCATTTTCTGTGCGGGCTGCTCCAAGTAAAGTAGCATGGCCTTCATGCAAATAGCCCATCGTCGGGACAAATCCAATTGAACGTCCAAGCTGCTTTTCTTTTTTCATCTCCTGCTGCATGTCTTTAATTGTTGTAATGACTTTCATCTTATTTTCCTCCGTACAGTGCCGTTAACTGCTCTTCTTTCATTGAAAAAGTATGTGCTTCTTTCGGAAACTCTCTTTTTTTCACTTCACTTACATACTGAGAAAGCCCCTGTAAAATAGGCTCATTTATTTTCGCAAATGACTGAACGAATTTTGGCACACGCTCTACTCCGTACGTTAATACATCGTGGTATACAAGTACTTGACCATCCGTATCAGCTCCTGCTCCAATTCCGATTGTTGGAATGCTCAAGCGTTCAGCTACTTGTTTTGCTACTTGTTTAGGAACACATTCTAATACAACAGCAATAGCTCCCGCCTGCTCACACTTGATCGCGTCTTGGATTAGCTGTTTAGCTTCTTTTGCTTCTTTTCCCTGCACTTTATAACCGCCCATGACACCGACAGACTGAGGAGTTAACCCGAGATGTGCCACAACCGGAATACCCGCTTGCGTCAATTCTGAAATTGTATAAAGAACATCCTTTGCACCTTCTACTTTTAAAGCATGAGCTCCGCTTTCCTGCATAATACGAGCAGCATTTTTCATCGTGTCTTCTTTCGACACGTGATAGGACATAAATGGCATGTCGGTGACGATAAATGTATCAGCAGCTCCTCTTTTAACCGCTTTTGTATGATGAATCATATCATCTACCGTTACAGGAATCGTAGAGTCATATCCTAAAACGACCATTCCTAGAGAATCGCCTACTAAAATCATGTCTACGCCTGCTTCCTCAGCGTACTTAGCTGACGGATAATCGTAGGCAGTCAGCATCACAATTGGTTCATTGTTCTGTTTCATACGTAAAAAATCTAATTTTGTTTTCACTAACTTTCTCCTCCTTCTCAGAGGAGATGAGCGCACGTCTGCACACAAAAAGTCCTTCTACCTATAAAAGGAAGAAGGACTTTGACAGACTTCATCTATAAAAAGCACACTTTACCTAATGTGCTTACCTACGCGTCATCCCTCTGTCCTAGTCCTTAATGGATCAAGGCAGATTTATTGTCGTATTTAAAATAAAAAAACGAGTATCAAGTGAAGTTCTTGCGATACTACCTTGATACTCATATTATAATAAAAATTTCTTTATTTTTCTACTATTTTTTAGCAGAGAGCTCAATATCTGCAGAATGAATTCGGTGTATAACTCCTTCATCATCTTCAATCAATAGAACGCCTTCATCTGTTATACCTTTTGCAAAGCCTTCAATGTTAGCTGTCATCGTACGTGCTATAATTCGCTTGCCAATACTGATCGCATACGTTTCCCAAAGAACTTTAATTAAACCAAAGCCATTTTTCAAGTATTCTTCGTAAAGGGTTTCTAACTTTAAGAAAAACGCTTGCATCAAAGCCGCACGATTAATTTCTTCACCTTTTTCAATACGTAAAGATGTGGCAATGTGTTTGATTTGTTCATTAAAATCCGTTTCCTGCTGATTCACATTGATGCCGATTCCAATGATGACTGAGTGAATCCGGTCAAAATCAGCCTGCATTTCTGTTAAAATCCCAACTAGCTTCTTCCCATTTAATAAAACGTCATTAGGCCATTTAATGTCTGGAGAAAGGTTCGTCACTTCTTGAATGGCCTGTACAACAGCCACTGCTGATAGTAGAGTCAGCTGAGGAGCCTGCTGCGGAGGGATAGAAGGACGCAGTATAATACTCATCCAGGCACCAGTATATTTTGGGGAATACCAAGCTCTATCAAGTCTTCCTCTCCCTGCCGTTTGCTCTTCAGCAACTACGACCGTTCCTTCTTTTGCTCCTTCTTGAGCGATTCGATGAGCAATTTTCTGAGTAGAATGCACGCTTTCCTCATAATGAATATACTGACCGATTTTTGTTGTTTGGAGCCCTAATAAAAGCTCGTTGCTGCTTACTTTGTTCGGCTTCCCTACAATGCGATAGCCTTTTTTACGAACAGCTTCAAGTTCATAGCCGTCTTTTCGCAGCTCTTCGATATGCTTCCATACAGCTGTTCTTGAACAGCCTAATAAATCGCTGATCTTTTGGCCGGAGACATAGTCCCCATCTGCGTTCGTAAACATTTCAAGCAGCGTTCTTCTTATATCTGACTGCAAGACTGCACCCACTTTCTTATTGAAGATTTCGTGTTCATTAACTCATTGTATAGAACTTTCTCCTCAATTTCTTTTAACAGTTGAGACACCCATGGACCACCCTTTTTACCTGTCCACACTAAAAGATCTTGACCATTTATATCTAAATCTTTTAAAGAATGAATAGGCAGCTCGCTATAGATGTAAAGAAGCTCATGTTCATTCATATGCTCATTGCTTCGAAGAAGTTGTAAAATACGATTCACGCTTACGCTGGCCTGCTCTCCAATTGTATACATGATGCGTTTTGACCATCCATTTTCCAAAACGTCTCGAAGGCCAATAGACTGAAGCTGAATATCTTTAATTTGCTTATTAGATAATTTCCAGCTTTTAAAAAATGCCTGCTTGTCTTGAATATCGAGCAGATGTACCAGAAGTGTCCATGACTCCGATACTCGCTGAAGCATCATCCAATCGTGTGCACAAACAGACCGGAATTTTTGCGGATCTACATTCAATTGGGGCAAGTAGCGATACAACTCCGTATCTGCTACAAGTGCTAATGCTAAAGACGGACGCTTTCCGCTCAGCATTTTTTCGAATTCAACTGTAATGCGTTCAATAGAAACATGCCTCAGCAGTTCACCGTATTGCTGAATGGCTCTTTTAGTTTGATCAGACAGCGAAAACGCCAGCTGACTGACAAAGCGAACGGCTCTCATCATACGAAGAGCATCTTCATGAAAGCGTTCTTTAGCATTTCCGACAGTGCGAATCAGCTGATTTCGCAAATCTTCTCTTCCATTAAATGGATCAATAATTTCTCCTTTTGCATTCATAGCCATTGCATTGATTGTAAAATCGCGACGCTGCAAATCTTCTATCAGAGACGAAATAAACGTAACGGACGAGGGCCGACGAAAATCATCATATTCTCCCTCAGAGCGAAAAGTGGTTACCTCATAGGTCTCGTTCTCATGGACAACGACAACCGTACCATGCTCGATTCCTACATGAATCGTCTTAGGAAAGAGTTCCATCACTTGTTCAGGCCTAGCCGACGTAGCGATATCAATATCTCCAATCGTGCGATTTAAAATGAGATCCCTGACCGCTCCTCCAACAAAATACGCTTCGTAACCGGCTGTCTCCAGTTTTTCAATAATATAAAGCGGATGAATGAACGGTTCTTTCATAACTTCCTCCATTCTTCAACCCTGTACCAATTTATAATAAAGTTTTTCATATTGACTCACAATCTCTGTTGAATGAAATTTATGATTAACTGCGCTTAGAGACGCTTCCCTCATTTGGTGATGCAGCTGTTCATTTTGAAGTAGCTGAATTGCTTTGCTCGCTGCCTCTTCGACGTCTCCCACTTCGCAAATATATCCTGTTTTTTCGTGTTCAATTACTTCGGGAATTCCGCCTGTATTTGTTCCGATGCATGGAACACCACAGGCCATAGCTTCTAAAAGCACAAGCCCAAAGCTTTCTTTTTCAGATAATAACAGTTTTAAATCGCTAATCGAATATAGTTCTGCTACATTTTCTTGTTTCCCAAGAAATAACACAGAATCTTGAAGATTTAGCTCTCTTACTAATTGAGACACTACCGTCATTTCAGGGCCGTCTCCTACAAGGAGCAGCTTAGACTGAAGCTTTTTATTAATAATAGCAAATGTTTTGACTATATCTGTAACTCTTTTGACTTGACGAAAGTTTGAAATATGAATAACGACTTTTTCATTTTCTAATATGCCATACTCCGCTTTTAAATACTGCACTTCTTTTTTATGATAAACTCGTTCATCAATAAAATTATACATCGTTTCAATTTCTTTATCTGGACTAATCAAATGGTGAGTTTGATCAACAAGTGACTGAGATACAGCCGTCACTGCATCTGATTTCTCAATTCCAAATTTAATTAAATCTTTTAACGATGGATCCTCTCCTAGAACCGTAATGTCTGTCCCATGAAGAGTCGTCACAATTTTCACTTCGTGCTCCACCATTTGTTTAGCTAAAATCCCGCAAACGGCATGGGGGATTGCATAGTGCGTATGAATAATGTCAAGCTTTTCTCTTTTAGCCACTTCAGCCATTTTACTGGATAAAGCCAAATCATACGGAGGGTATTTAAAGACGGAGTACTGATTTACATCTACTTCGTGAAAATAAATATTTGGATATACTTTCGTCAATCTAAAAGGCATGCTAGAGGAAATAAAATGAATTTCGTGCCCTTTTTCAGCCAGCAGCTTCCCTAGCTCCGTTGCTACCACTCCTGAACCTCCAACGGAAGCATAACATGTAATACCAATTTTTAACTTCATTTATTTTCCACCTACTAAATCGTCGTACATCAAAATCGGTTTTTTAGATAAAAAACCTTCACCGTATGCTACCCCGACTTCTTTGCCAAATAATCGCTCTCTGCTCTCTACCGTTTCAATATATCCGTTTACCAGCGGCGTATCAAACGTATCTGCTGTTTTTATAAATTGACTTTCATAAGCCTCTAGACTAGCTACTTTCTTTTGAAACGTGCTTGATACATCTACGATAAAATCTGGCTTATGAAATCCATTTATCATATAGAAATAAAGAGACTCAGCACGATGAGCTTTTTGCTCTTTATAATCGATATAATTTTTAACGCCAGCGGAAAACATGGCCTCTTCTACAAGCTTTGCACAATTTCCATGATCAGGATGACGATCTTCAAAGTAAGGAGCAAATATAATCCTTGGTTGATACGTGCGAATGACTGATGCTATTTCAGCTATATACTCTGCCTTTAAAACCAAACCTCTGTCTGGCAAATGCAGATGAATTCGCTCATGAACACCTAAGACATCAGCAGCTTTGGACGCTTCTTGTTTTCGAATTTCAACCGTTCCATTTGAAGAAAGTTCAGCTTGCGTCAAATCGCAAATAACTACCTTCAAACCTTGTTCACTCATTCTTGCAATGGTTCCACCCATGCCGATTTCTACATCATCGGCATGAGCACCAAAGGCAAGGATATCTATTGTTTCTTTCATTATCTTCACCCTATTTTTTTATAATTGAACGCCAATGCAAATCGCCTCGTTCAAGTCCATGAATTAAAATCTCTGCTGTTCCCATATTCGTTGCAAGAGGAACCGCATAGACGTCACATAGGCGCATCAGAGCTGAAATATCAGGTTCATGAGGCTGAGCTGTTAACGGATCGCGGAAAAAAATAACCATATCCATTTCATTTTGAGCAATTAAAGCTCCTATCTCCTGATCTCCTCCAAGCGGTCCTGATTGAAAGCGGTGAACCTTCAAACCTGTTGCTTCTGAAATACGCGTTCCTGTTGTTCCTGTTGCGAACAGCGAATGTTCCTGTAAAATCGCTTGATAGGCTGTTGTGAATTGGACCATATCATTTTTCTTTTTATCATGTGCAATTAAGGCGATTTTCATTTTTCTCGCTCCTTAGTCAATAATATTTTCTAATCCATATACAAGTGTGTCTACGTTCATAACTGTATCAACAGCTAGCTTCACACCTGACATAAAAGAAGCACGGTTGTATGAATCATGACGGATTTTTAATGTTTGTCCAAATCCTCCGAACATCACTTCTTGGTGAGCAATCAGCCCTGGCAGGCGTACGCTATGTAGGCGGATTCCTTCATAATCTGCACCGCGCGCCCCTTCTAGCAATTCTTTTTCCTCAGGATGACCCTGTTTTTTTGCTTCACGAACTTCACTGATAAGCTCCGCTGTTTTTAAGCCTGTTCCTGATGGTGCATCTAACTTTTGATCGTGATGCATTTCAATAATTTCAACATCATCAAAGTATTTAGCTGCCATTTGTGAAAACTTCATCATTAAAATAGCGCCAATCGCAAAATTAGGTGCAATGATACAGCCAAGTTCCTTCTCTTCAGCAAGCTGCTTTAATTCTTTTAAATCTTCTTCTGAAAAGCCAGTTGTTCCTACAACAGGTCTTACTCCATATGTTAGGGCTGTTTTAGTATGAACGCGCCCAATTTCAGGTGTTGTCAAGTCAACTAAAACATCTGCCTTAACGTCTTGAAAACATTTCTCAATATCCGTGTAGATTGGTGCTTGTACATTTGGCATTCCTTCAATATCACTTATGTATTTTCCTTCATTGATACGATCTACCGCTGCTACTAATTCAAAATGCTCTGTTTCTTCTATTAATAATACAGCTTCTTTTCCCATACGACCTCTTGGTCCTGCAAGTACAATTCGAATTTTGTCCATTCTTTTTCTCTCCTTAGTCTTCTTTTTTCGTCCAGCGATCTTTGTCACGCGTATTAAATTTATTCATAACGCGATCATGCGCTTCTTGTAAATCGATATTTAATGAATTTGCAAAGCAAATTAATACAAATAAAATGTCGCCCATTTCTTCTTCGACCGTACGTTCTGCTTCAGTCGTTTTCTTCGGCTTTTCACCATAATAGTGGTTAATTTCGCGCGATAATTCGCCCACTTCTTCCGACATGCGCGCAAGCATAGCAAGAGGACTAAAATATCCTTCTTTAAATTGGCTAATATATGCATCAACTTCTTGCTGCATTTGCTCCATCGTTTTTTTTGACATCTTTTTATTTCACCTCTTTTAGAAGTACACTCAGCTTACTATTATAACATCTTTACTTCAAATTATTTAGTGTAATTACTTCTTCTTACCAAGCCTTTATCAGATGCTCTTTCACAATATTCCTCACGTTTCCCTTAATTCTCAAAAATCTGTCTATATTTTACGAATTGAGGATACTACTAATACATAGCACTAGAAGAAACATCATCACTTTTTACTATTTTCAAAAATCTTTTCGATAGTTATTTACGAAATGAAATATATTCCTTTATGATAAGGTAGTGCAAAAACGGTCATAGGAGGTTTGTAAGTATGAAAGGTCTCAGATTAAAAAATATTATTTTTATACTGCTTGGTGCTGCCATATTTGCGTTTGGACTTGTTAATTTTAACATGCAAAACAATTTAGCTGAAGGTGGGTTCACAGGCATTACCCTGCTTTTATTTTTCTTATTTAACATTGATCCCTCTTATTCTAACTTAGTGTTAAATATTCCTTTGTTTTTTGTAGGGTGGAAACTATTAGGGAGAACAGCATTTATTTATACCATGCTCGGAGTCGTTAGCTTATCGCTATTTTTATGGATATTCCAGCGCTTCCCAGTGAATATGCCCCTGCGTCATGATATGACTCTAGCAGCTCTTTTTGCCGGTGTTTTTATTGGAGTGGGTCTTGGCATTATTTTCAGGTTTGGAGGAACAACAGGAGGAGTCGATATCATCGCACGTGTTGTTCAAAAATATATCGGGTGGAATATGGGGAAAACGATGTTTCTTTTTGACTTTATTGTGATTAGTGCGTCTCTCATTTATTTATCTTACCGAGAAGCTATGTACACACTTGTTGCAGTCTTTGTCGCTGCACGGGTTATTGACTTTATGCAAGACGGCGCGTATGCCGCAAAAGGAGCAACGATCATTTCAAATCATAACGAAGCCATATCGGATAAAATTATGAAAGAAATGGATCGAGGCGTGACGATTTTAAAAGGACAAGGTTCTTTTTCTAAGCAAGATACCAACGTGCTATACTGCGTGGTTAGTAAAAATGAAATTTTCCGTTTAAAGCAAGTTATTACTTCTGTAGATCCACACGCATTCGTTGCAGTTACGGATGTTCATGATGTCTTAGGCGAAGGATTTACCCTTGATGAAAATAAAAAACCGCTTGAAAGATAAAAAAAATACCGCTAATGCGGTATTTTTTTTAGTCGTCGTTATTCATTCCTGTATAAATCATGATTAAACGAACCAACTCAAGAACTGCTACTGCTGCAGCTGCTACGTATGTTAAAGCCGCTGCGTTAAGCACTTTACGCGTCTCGCGCTCTTCGTCATTTCGAATCGCTCCGACTGAGACGATTTGCGTCATCGCTCGGCTTGAAGCATTAAATTCAACAGGCAGTGTTACAACTTGGAATACGACCGCTGCTGCCATGAAAATAATACCTAACAATAGCAACGGCTTAATCGACGCAATAATTCCAATCATAATTAAAATCCAAGAAGCGTTTGATCCAAGGCTTGCCACCGGCACAAGGGAATGGCGAAGACGTAAAAACGAATAGTTTTCTTTGTCTTGAATCGCGTGGCCCACTTCGTGAGCCGCAACGGCAGCGCCCGCGACAGACGTTCCGTAATAGTTGTCTTCTGATAAACGAATTACTTTTGAACGAGGATCGTAGTGATCCGATAAAAATCCGCCTACAGGCTCTACGTGAACGTTGTACAACCCGTTTTCATCCAAAATTTTTCTTGCCACTTCTGCGCCTGTCATTCCTGATGAGTTGCTTACTTGTGAATATTTTTTGTAAGCACTTCTCACCTTAAACTGTGCCCAAATTGGCACAAGGATAATAATGAGAAAATAAATCAAAAAGCTCATTTACCCACACCTTTCATTATGTGTTTGACTACTCTTTTATTTTAGACAATTCTGCGCTTTTACGTCAATCATTACGCCCTCTAGCTGACTTTCTTTTCTGGTCAGCAAAATATTTTCGCGCTCCTACATAAAAAAGTGTAGCAATAATAATACTTCCGGTGGTAATTGTAACCCAAATAAAAGACGGGTCTGTACGATTTTCTTTTACTTGTTCAAAAAAATCTTTTAAGTTTTGTTCCATTTGGTTAAACTGCTCATCGTTAATCTCACTTAGCGTTCCTTCAGTTTGTAAAAAGTGAACGTCCGCGCTCACACGCTGTACGTAGGGAGACGACACGTCTACCTGCGCGCTCGGTAAGATCATATCATATTCCTTCAAAAATTGCTTAAGCTGCGCTTCATAAGCCGATTGTTCTCCTTTTACCGCTTCATTTCGCATCTCTTTAAATGTTGCTAGCATACTGCCTTCGAGCTCAGTCCACATAGGCTGATGCTTGCTGTGCAGCGCATCGACTAACAATCGAAATTGAGTAGCTTTTTGAAGACGTTCTTCATCACTGGAATCAGAAGATAAAAGAGACCTTTCTACCTGTTCATAACAAAGAGTTAAAATACGTATATCTTCGGCCGATACGCCCAAAGAAGCTGTATTGAGACTGGTAAATTCATTCGAAAAGTTTCTGAACAAATGTTGGGCTGCTTTATACTCCTTTTGCTCTACAAGCGATAGCGTTTGATCAGATAAGTTATCAAGCTTTTCCCACTGCCCTTCAGCTGCATGTACAGTAGTAGTATATGCAAAGAAAAGTACGAGCAATATTCCTACTATTCTTCCTTTCATTCTCGTCCCTCCTCTAACCTCTACTAAAACTTATGAGAAAGAGGACAAGAGTAGACCTATTTTCAAAAGGAAGTTTTAATCTTACTATTCATTCATCGGAGTGATAAAGTTTTGCGTGTAATATTTCTCATATACACCTACACCAAGACGCGTAAACTCTTTATTGAGTAAAGCCTTACGATGTCCCTCACTATTAAGCCACCCTTCAACCGCAGCGATTCCATCCTGATAATTCGAGGCAATATTTTCGCCCGCGATACGGTATACTACATCACCTTTTTGCAGACGGTTGCCTAAATCACCTTGTGCTGGTGAAACGTGAGAGAAATAGTTTAAGTCGCTCATTTCTTTGCTGTGTAAATAAGCTACTCCGGCAGTGGCTTCGTCCCAAGCTAAAGGTGACAGCTGAAACCGGTCTCGAATTACATTTGTAATATCGATAATTTGCTGCTCTTCTCCTTCTTGGACACTTTTCCACTCCTCCGGTGTCAATGACGGAGCTGTGGGAAGTTCGCCGCGATAAACAATTTCGTACGGACGCTGTTTTAATAGCGTCTCCATGTCCATAATTCGAATACTTGAGATTGTATTAAGGAACTGATCAAAATATAGTTGGACGTATACATCTCCATATTTAATAATGGGACGCATTTTCATATCCTCTTCACTCAGGCGAAATCGGTATTCATTTCCGTCTTTTTGAAGCGTGAGTTCGGATGAAAGTGAAACTCTTTTTTCTACTTCCTCTCGCTTCTCACCAATCTCAAAAGGATCTGTATTTGTTTTTGAGCCAATGACGTATACAGATACGACTTGATTATTTTCTACTCCTACCTGCGCATACGTTTGACGATTCTTTTTGTAAATCCACCAGTCATAGCCATATGCAGAAGAATCAATACGATCCGGCTCTCCAAGCATTCCAATTAACTGTTCTGAATGATCTCCAATGAGCCTCATCATATTTTCACTTTGTTTTTCATAAGAAGCCACTTCTTGTGTGGGCTGACTTTTGGAATCCGTTTGGTTTTGCTCAATATTTTGACCCGTTAGATATTTTTCTAGCTGAGGTAAATAATCCTCCGCGTATACAAATGCCACTATTAATACGAGAATAAAAATAACTTTTTTCAGCTTTTCTTCCTCTCCTTACACCTGTTTTCTTTACCTGTTTAACTTATTTTTATCTCTATTATACATGCATTCAAAAAAAAATAGCTATCGGTATGAAGGAAACAAAAGAAAAAGCCAACTATTTACGAATATACTGCAAACAGTTGACTTTCGCTTTTTAATGCGTTTGTTGTGAAATGTCTGAGAGCGCTTCTCCTGCACGTTCATTTGCATAGCGAAACGTTGATAAATCACCTAGCGATACAATCCCTACTAGCTTTTGATTTTCCACAACGGGAAGACGACGGATTTGATGTTGAGCCATAAGCTTAGAAGCTTCTTCTACAGAGGCTTCTGCTGTAATAGTTATAAGCTCTTCACTCATAACATCCGTTACTTTACTTGAATTTGGCTTCTTTTCTGCAATGCCTTTGATAACTAAGTCTCGATCTGTAATCATTCCTACTAGCTGATCTCTATCGACAATTGGAATTGCTCCTACATTCCATTCCTTCATTTTCACTGCTACTTCATATACGTTATCAAGCGTGGTGCATGTTTCCGTATCAGCTGTCATTACCTCTTGTACAGTTTTCATTGTTTTATCCTCCTTTACATCATGTGTTCGTTTTATAGTGTGACCAACTTTTTAGTAAACTTTCGTATTTAAAACGTTTAAATAAAAATAGATAACGTTTACATTTTTCCTTATTAGATATTGCAAGTTTTATCCATTCGGCTTATGATTTAGTTGGGGTATATCTGTTTTGGGAGGGAGTTCATATGAAATTTGAATATGCAAAATTTGATTCATTAAAGGTTGATTTAGATTTATTAGATGAGATTATGCATCAATTTGGTCTGGTCCGCGCCGGACAATGGGATTATGAACGCGTCACGTACGATCGAAAATTCGAGTTTCAGCGAGATACCTTCTATTTGCGAGTCCAAGGACATGCTATTTCAGGCGACGTAGGGGGCAGGCATGCTGTTATTCATCTTATGACACCTCTACTAGGCAAACATTATTATCCTCACGGTGTAGAATATGGTGACGGCGAATACTTTCCGCCATCCCTTGTAGAACAGTGTGAAAAGATATTAACACAAATCAAATCACAGCTTGAAACCGTTCAGCTATAGAATTGGAAAAAGCGCAGTAATCACACTGCGCTTTTTTTAATTCAAAGGAGGAGTAGACGGAAATTCCTTTGGTTTTATATCTTGAGGCTCAGTAAAATCGGGCATGTACGTATCTTTCTCTCGTTCTTTTCGAGCCCACTGAAAAAAAATAAAGCCTAAAACCGTTCCATACACAATTTCTTGAATGATCTTCATAATAACGCCGCCTAGCTGCTGATCTTCCACAGGCGGCAGCGTATTAAACATCTCGGGAGCAAGCTGCCCTAAACTTGCAATCATAGAAGGCGGTACACAAAGGGAAAGAGCTTGTACCCAAGCGCTTGAGTCTGTATACGTCGCATATAAAGAATGATTTGCAAAAATAATCAGCGCGCACGCTGGAGTAAGGAGTACGCCATCTGCAAAAATGTATCCAAGCTTTTTTAAAGAACTTAGCGTCTGTTCTTCTTCTAGCTGATTAACGAGTGGCCACCACATGCAAAATGCAGCGATAAATAATACAACACTCACGATTCCGTGGAGCATCATATCCGTTTTAATAAAATCAAAAAGCAGCGGAATATGATACAAAGAGAATAACCCATTGAATAACAGTAGCGCAATTAAGGGCTGTGTAAAGAATTTAAAAATAGGTTTAACCCCTCTTACATAAATAACGGAACGAGCTAACCACGCCGGAATTCCTAAAATAAAAAGCGGAGGAATCACCAAGTAAACGATTGCCATTTGCGTCATATGAGCACTAAACATAAAATGCCCTAGTAAATCTACAGGTCCTCCTTTACATATATATAAAAGAACCATGCTGATAACAAAATACGCTTTTGTTTTTCTGTTTACGGCCACCGCTCCTATAAAATTCCCTCTCCATCTACCAACGATGAAAAAATATAAGACGGTCACCAGACAAATGGTTAAAAAATAGTAAGGACTCCAAAGTGCTTCAAAACCAAACATCTGCAAATTGTTAATCAACATCTATTCCTCCTTCTACAGATGATGAAAAGGACTGGCGCATGCCAGCCCTTTTCTTTACCACCAAATAATGGTTACAAAAGCTAAAATGGTTAAAAGAGCTACCAATACGCCTGAATACAAGAAAAATGCTGGTATGGTATGTCCTTTGTGGTTCATATGCATGAAATAATAAAGTTGAAAGATGACTTGAACAACGGCCAAGAGCACAATCACCGGCATAATGTACCATCCGCTAAACTCTTGATAAACCGCAAAAAAAGCAATTAGCGTTAGAAACAACATCATCCCAAAAGAGATAACTTGCATCTTCATATCTTCTGCGTTTCTTTTTTTACGATAATCTAAATTGAGCCTTGGGTTATCTGAGTTTGATTGATTTGTCGTCATCAGCTTATCCCACCATTCCCATTAAATATACAACCGTGAAAATAAAGACCCACACAACATCGATAAAGTGCCAGTATAAACTTGCGACATAATATTTAGGAGCGTTATATAAGTTTAACCCCCGCTTTGCATTTCGAATCATCAAAGAACCAATCCAAAGCAATCCGAACGTTACGTGAGCTCCGTGGGTCCCAACCAGCGCGTAGAAAGAAGAACCGAATGCGCTGCTTGTAAACGTATGCCCTTCATGAACATAATGCCTGAACTCATAAATTTCTAGCCCTAAAAACGCTAAACCTAAAAGCCACGTAACGCCTAACCATAGCTGCATCTTTTTAAATTCAAAATTTTTCATATGATACATAGCATATACGCTTGTTAGTGAACTTGTTAATAAAATCATGGTGGCTGCAAAAACAAGCTTAATATCAAACAATTCTTCTGGCTTAGGTCCTGACATCGTTGAATTACGTAAAGCTAAATAAGTAGCAAAAAGTGAAGCAAACAAAACCGTCTCTCCGCCTAAAAAGAGCCAAAAGCCAGTAAATTTATTTTTCCCTTCAAGCGTTGCTTTTTCAGGCGAAGCAGGGAAAGTTTCAGCAGTTAGCTTTTGTTCAGTCTCCATTACATCTTCGCCTCCTTGTCATCATCAACTAAGTCTTCTTTGTGAATATGAAAGCCGTGATCATCAATCCATGAACGGAAGAACATCGATAAAAACATGACGATCATTCCGATAATCCCTACAATATCTCCCCACGCATGATCATTTCGATACAAAAAGCCAATCCCTGCAATAAACATTCCAAGCGATATCATAAATGGAATAAACGACGAGTTTGGCATATGAATATCACCAAGAGGTTCGGCTGGCGTCATTTCTTTATTTCCTGCCATTTTTTCAATCCAATATGCATCTAACCCGCGTACAAGCGGCGTTTGTTTAAAGTTATACTCTGGAGGCGGAGATGAAATAGCCCATTCTAATGTGCGTCCGTCTCCCCAAGGGTCTCTTCCTACCCTTTGTCCTTTGGCAGTTGTTTTTATAATATTAACCAGTAAAATGAGCGTAGCAACCGCCATGAAAGCAGCTCCTGATGAACTGATTGCATTCCCAAGGTCGAGACCTTGATTAGGCAAGAACGTCCATACGCGGCGAGGCATCCCCATTAGGCCTAAGAAATGCTGGATAAAGAACGTTAAGTGAAAACCAATCAAAAAGAGCCAGAACGTTGCTTTGCTTAACTTTTCATCTAACATCTTCCCAAACATTTTTGGCCACCAGTATGTGACACCTGCTAATATAGCATATACGACACCGCCTACGATAACGTAATGGAAGTGAGCAACGATAAAATAAGAATCTTGAAATTGATAATCTGCAGGTGCTACAGCTGCCATAACTCCTGTTACTCCACCGATAACAAATGATGGAATAAAAGCGACAGCATACAGCATTGGAGACGTAAACTCAATACTTCCTCCCCAAAGCGTAAACAGCCAGTTAAAAATTTTAATTCCAGTTGGAACGGCGATAGCCATCGTAGCGACAGCAAAAATGGCATTTGCAATTGGACCAAGTCCGGTTGTAAACATGTGGTGAGCCCACACCATGAACCCTAAAAATCCGATTAATACGGTAGCAAAAACCATCGACGAGTACCCGAATAATCTCTTTCTTGAAAAAGTAGGTAAAATTTCAGAGAAAACACCAAACGCTGGAAGAATTAAAATATATACTTCCGGATGACCGAATATCCAGAAAAGATGTTCCCAGATAATGGTGTTCCCACCCATTGTGGCGTCAAAAAAGTTTCCCCCGAATAAGCGGTCAAAAATCATTAAGAACAATCCAACCGTTAGCGCTGGAAACGCAAACAAAATAAGAGCTGATGCAACAAACGTCGTCCACGTAAACAGCGGCATACGCATATAAGTCATACCTGGCGCCCTCATGTTAATGATTGTCACGAGAAAGTTGATACCTGAAATCAATGTCCCGGCTCCGGAAATCTGCAAACCTATCGCATAAAAATCAATTCCGTGACCAGGTGATGCAATAGACAGCGAAGCATATGATGTCCACCCTGCATCAGGTGCTCCTCCTAAAAACCAGCTTAGATTTAAAAAGAGTCCCCCAAAGGCAAACAACCAAAAACCTAACAAATTTAAAAATGGAAATGCTACATCTCGAGCTCCAATTTGCAGCGGAACAACTGCATTCATCATGGCAAAAAGAAGCGGCATTGCGGCTAAGAAAATCATTGTTGTTCCATGCATTGTTAAAATTTCATTATACGTTCCTGCACTAACAAAGTCATTGCTTGGTATAGCCAGCTGAATACGTATAAATAGCGCTTCCACTCCTCCGACTAGAAAAAAGATACCGCCGGCGATTAAATAAAGAATGGCGATTTTCTTATGGTCAACGGTTGTCATAAAGTCCCAAATTGTTCCACCTACACCCTTCTTTTGACTGAGTGTACTCATCGCTAAACCTCCCCTTTTAAAAACGACTGGACGTTTATTTTTCTTTTAAACTCATTAAATAGTCTGCTAGCTCATTCACTTGTTCATCTGTTAAGTCAGGATATGTACCACTCATCTTATTACCCGGCTTAACTTTTTCAGGGTCTTTTAACCATTTTTTGATATTTTCCTTGTTGTGAGGAAGCACCCCAGCTACACGCTCACGTTCAGAAAAACCGGCTAAGTTTGGTGCTTGACGAGCTTGCTCTGGACGATTGTCTTTAACGTCAACAGCATGACATCCGATACAGCTTTCATTAAAGACCTCTTGACCAGCTTTTGCGGATGCTGTTTCTACATCAGGCTTTGCCTTTTTCAAATCTTTTGCCCACGTATCAAATTCATCGCTTGATACAGCCCGTACTTTAAAGTCCATAAGAGAATGAGATGGACCGCAAAGCTCAGCACATTTTCCGTAGAAAACCCCGTTAGCTTCCTTCGATTTCTTAGAATCAAACACTAGCCAGAATTTATTATCATTTTCTGTGTTAGCATCGAGCTTTCCTCCAACTGAAGGAATCCAGAATGAGTGCTTGACGTCAGAAGCTTTAATGTTAAAGTAGACTTTTTTATCCGTTGGAACAACTAGATCTTGCGATGTAATAATTTTTTGATTAGGATACTCAAATTCCCACCAGTACAAGTTAGCGCGCACATTTACTACGACAGCATCTTTGTCCTTCATTCCTTTTACATCCGCTAGCTTAAATGTTGAGATAACCGTTGGAACAGTCAAAATAATCAGCAGCAAGATAGGAATCACTGTCCATATAATTTCTAACTTTCTGCTTCCCTCTACTTGCTTTGGAATCACATTTTCTTCGCCTTTACGACGACGAAAGCGCAGAATAACAAATATAAAGATAATGGTGACAACAATAATAACTAAAACCATGATGGCTGTACTAAGCAGCATAAGCGAATATTGTTCTTCAGCTACCTCACCTGCAGGCTTAAGTGTCGACAAAAACGGTTTTCCACAGGCCGATAACACGAATGCAAGCAGCGTAAATAACGACAAAACACGAAAGTTCAATCGCCATTTTTTCATACCATTCCCCAACCTCTCTTTCATTGACGTGATTTCATCTATGCCCTCTTGAGCATAAAACTTATTCCTTCTATAATGAATTCTACATGTAGAAGAAATCCCCCTTGTGCAGTGTCGCATTCAGTGAAAGATTTTATCTAGGCAAAAAGCGTTGCGACAATCATTGAGACAAATAAAATAGTTAAATAGTTTAGTGAGTAGACAAACATCATGCTAGCCCACTTTGTGTCTTCTTGTTTATTGTATTGAGCAAATCCTAAAAATAGCCATCCTATGTTTAAAACAGTGGCCAAAATTAGAAATGGAGTCCCTAATTGGTATAAATAAAGAGGTAATGGCAACAAACAAGCAATCCAAATGAGAATCTGTCGTTTTGTCAGCTCAAACCCGTGTACAACAGGCAACATAGGGATTCCCGCTGCCCGGTATTCTTCACATCTTCGCATAGCAAGAGCTAGAAAATGAGGGGGCTGCCAAATAAACATGATTAAAAATAATACCCAAGCCACTACATGTAAATTGGGATCGATAGCGGCCCATCCAATTAAAGGCGGGACAGCTCCTGATATACTTCCGATTACTGTATTAATTGTGTATAGTCTTTTGGACCACATGGTGTAAAGAACTACATATGTAAGTATTCCTGCTAATCCAATGAGAGCGGCTACTGAAGAAACAACTAGTAGCATAAGCAAGCCGGTTAACGTAAAACCGATTCCAATCCCAAGGACCGTCAAAGGTGTAAAACTCCCTGTCACTGTAGGTCGTCCCTTTGTTCGTTCCATTAGAGGGTCAATGTCACGATCTATGTAATTGTTCAAACTGCATGAACCGGCGATGATAAGTGAAGAACCTATTAAAGTAAAAAATGCTTTATCCAGGTTTTCTAAGAAGTGTTGTTCGTTGAAGAAAAGAGCTAGCCAAAAACCAGTAAAGGTGGTGATGAAATTCGAGTTGACTATTCCAATTTTAATCGTAGCTAAAAAATCTGACCAAACGGAACTATTTTCGCTTACATGAGCTGTGTTAGGCGATGCAGAAAGCGTTGAATCTTCCACCATTTTTGAATCTTCCATGGCGCTTCCTCCTTTACTCATCCACAGACTTTTATCTAGTAAATAAAGAGTCTATAAATGAAGGCGTTTTCAACATATTTTTACAAAAATCTCCTCTTTGTTCACAAAGAAGTCATATTCCTCTCACCAAAGCTACTTAAAAGCTTTACATGTAAACGGTAAAATAGTAGAGAAATATCTATTTCTCATGTTTATTAAACCATATTTTGCCGTTACTTTGTGAAGAATTCATGAAAAAAATATGGATTTTTTTTGTCATGAGCTAAATGCATGTCCCTGTCACTTGTTAAAAGATATTTGTGCAAGTAAAATAGTTTTCTGTACGGTACCTTTTACATATCTGCAGAGTCAAACTCATGAATAAACCTTACACTTTCTACCATTATAACAAATTCAATCAAGTTTATGGAGAATAAATGAAATTTATGTTTAATATACAAAAAGATTAGGATAAATTGTTTAGCTCGTTATATTACTTACTTTGCTTTTAGGATGGTGATTATTGTGCGACTTGGATTAAAATTTTTATCCGTTGTGACGAGCATGGCCATGTTACTTATTCTGCTTGGCGGTGCCCTTGTCACGAAAACTGGTTCAGCAGACGGGTGCGGAGATTCTTGGCCTCTGTGTAATGGACAGCTCATTCCTGACCCTTTAACATTTGAAACCGTTGTTGAATTAAGCCACCGCTTAGTTTCTGGCGTGTCGGGCTTTCTTGTGCTCGCTTTATGCGTATGGGCATGGATTTCACTAGGGCATATAAAAGAAGTTAGACCTTTAGCGTTTATCTCTTTTTTCTTCCTAGTACTGCAAGCATTAATTGGGGCCGCTGCCGTTATGTGGGGACAATCAGATGCAGTGCTTGCTCTTCATTTTGGTATTTCTCTTATTTCGTTTGCTTCTGTGCTGCTGTTAACACTTATTATCTTTGAAGTGGATCAAAAGCTCGACGCAACTAATATGCAGCTAGGCTCTAAAATGAAAAAACATATTTACGGGGTTATCTTGTACACATATGCCGTTGTGTACACGGGCGCGCTTGTTCGCCATAAAGAAGCTAGCTTAGCTTGTCCAGACGTTCCATTTTGTTCAAACGGAAACGGTTGGCTGCCTGTTGATTTGAATCAGTGGATTCAAATGGGACATCGATTCGCTGCTGTTTTAACGTTTGTATGGATTTTAGCCGCCTTTATCCATGCAGTTAAATATTATCGCCATCAAAAAAATATTTTTTACGGATGGTTAGCTGCTCTCATTCTAGTTACTTTTCAGGCGGTTTCCGGTATGCTTGTTGTTGTCACACGTCTGCAGCTAGAGCTCGCGCTTGCTCATTCTTTAATTATCTCTTTCCTATTCGGTGTATTAAGCTATTTAACCTTACTTGCAACGCGTCATACACATAATTGATCAAAAAAGGTACGAGCTCTGAGCTCGTACCTTTTTTGATCAGCTTTCTAATTCAATTAATAAATCTCCCGGCTGAATGCCATCTCCACTCGACACGTGTACTTGTTTAATCACGCCGTCAAATGGTGCTTGCACGGTTGTTTCCATTTTCATTGCTTCTGTGATCATTAAGTGATCACCTTTTGAGACTTTATCGCCTTCTTCTACTACTACTCGAATAACGGTTCCAGGCATTGAAGCGCCGATGTGGGCCGGATTTGCTTGATCGGCTTTTTGTTTTGCCGTAACGGTTGTTTTAACACTTTCGTCTTTAATCACGACTTCACGAGGCTGACCGTTCAATTCAAAGTATACTGCTCGCGTACCGTCTGCCTGCGGTTCTCCAATGGATACAAGGCGAACAATTAAGGTTTTTCCTTTTTCAATCTCAATTTCAACCTCTTCTCCTAAACGCATGCCGTATAGGAAAGTCGGGGTATCAAGAACAGAAATGTCCCCGTATTGTTCGACTGCTTTGTGATAATCCATAAATACTTTTGGATACAGCGCATAAGCAATGGCATCAAAACTCGTTACTTGACGATTTAAGTCTTTAAACAGCTTTTCTTTCACTGCATCAAAGTCCACATCTTCTAACAGTTCTCCAGGACGAACTGTAATAGGTTTTCTACCTTTTAGAATGATGCGCTGAAGCTCTTTAGGGAATCCCCCGTGAGGCTGTCCTAAATACCCTTCAAACAATTCAATAACTGAATCCGGGAAGTCAAGCGTTTCACCGCGCTCAAACAGCGTTTCTTCTGTCAAGTTGTTTTGAACCATAAACAATGCCATATCTCCAACTACTTTTGATGATGGCGTAACTTTTACAATATCACCAAATAACAAATTCACGCGTGAATACATATCTTTTACTTCATCCCAGCGGTTTCCTAAACCAACTGCTTTTGCTTGTTGCTGTAAGTTGCTATATTGACCCCCTGGCATTTCATGCACATATACTTCTGTATGAGGAGCGTTCATGCCGCTTTCGAAGTCTTGGTAATATTTTCGCACGTCTTCCCAATAGTAAGAAAGCTCTTCTAGATTTTTAATATCTAGATTTGGTCTGCGGTCCGCACCTTCTAATGCGTAATAAAGAGAGTTAGCACTTGGCTGAGACGTTAAGCCTGCCATTGAGCTTACGGCTACGTCTACAATGTCTACACCTGCTTCAATTGCTTTGGCATACGTGTATACACCGTTTCCGCTTGTATCATGCGTATGAAGGTGGATTGGAATATCAACCGTTTCTTTTAGAGCCGATACTAAATCATAAGCTGCCTGTGGTTTTAAAAGACCCGCCATATCTTTAATGCCCAGGATATGTGCTCCAGACTGCTCAAGCTCTTTTGCTAAGTTCTTGTAGTAATCCAAATCATACTTACGGCGCGTCGGATCTAAAATATCACCTGTATAACACATTGCTGCTTCTGCAATCTTTCCTGTTTGACGAACGGAGTCAATTGCAAGAGTCATTCCTTGCACCCAGTTTAAGCTGTCAAAGATACGGAAAACATCAATACCTGCATAAGCTGATTTTTCAACAAATTCTTTAATTACATTATCAGGATAGTTTTTATATCCAACCGCATTTGACGCGCGAAGAAGCATTTGGAAAAGAACGTTTGGCGCTTGTTGACGTAAAGTAAGCAAGCGATCCCACGGATCTTCTTTTAAGAATCGATAAGCGACATCAAACGTTGCTCCCCCCCACATTTCCATAGAAAATAAATCTGGAAGCAAGCGTGCAGTTGGGTTAGCTACTTGTTTTAAGTCGTTTGTACGAATACGCGTTGCTAAAAGAGACTGATGGCCATCACGGAAGGTTGTATCCGTTAATAGCACTTCCTTGCGTTCTTTCACCCAATTTACTAGCCCTTCAGCGCCTTTTTCATCTAAAATCTGCTTTGTTCCGTTTTGAATTGGTTTGCTTATATCCACACTAGGAACGCGCGGTTTTGTAAAGATTGGCTTTTTCTTTTCCGATACACCTGGGAATCCGTTTACCGTAACATTCCCAATGTATGTAAGCATTTTAGTTCCGCGGTCTTTTCGCTTCGGGAAAACAAAAAGTTCAGGCGTTGTATCAATAAATGATGTATCATAAGCACCTGTTAAGAACTTATCATGCTTCACTACATTTTCAAGGAACGGAATATTGGTTTTAATTCCACGAATACGAAATTCTTTTAAGTTCCGTACCATTTTTGATGCGGCTTGATCGAATGTTAATGCCCATGTTGTTACTTTTACTAACAGTGAATCATAATAAGGCGTAATTACAGCACCTTGGAAACTGTTTCCCGTATCTAAACGTACGCCAAAACCGCCACCAGAACGATAAGCCATAATCTTACCCGTATCCGGCATAAAATTGTTTAACGGATCTTCTGTCGTTACACGAGATTGAATCGCATATCCATGTACGTGAATTTGATCTTGTACAGGAATGGATACTTCCTTGCTGTGAAGCGCGTAGCCGTCTGCAATTAAAATTTGGGATTGAACGATATCAATACCTGTAATCATTTCAGTAATTGTGTGCTCTACTTGAACACGTGGATTTACTTCAATAAAATAAAAATCGTTTCCTGATACTAAAAATTCTACTGTACCAGCATTTATGTACTGCACTTTTTCCATCAGCTGCACAGCTGCTTCACAAATGCGGAGACGTAAGTCTTCATCTATAGAAACACTTGGTGCTACTTCTACTACTTTTTGATGACGACGCTGCACAGAGCAGTCGCGTTCATAAAGATGCACAACATTTCCTTGTTCATCACCTAAAATTTGCACTTCAATATGTTTTGGATTTTCAACTAGTTTCTCGACATACACTTCATCATTACCAAAAGCAGCTTTTGCTTCTGATTTAGCACGGTCATAAGATTCGTTCAGGCTGTCTGCATCGCGAACGATACGCATGCCTCGACCGCCTCCGCCCAAAGCAGCTTTGATCATTAGAGGATATCCATGCTGATTAGCAAATTCTTTTGCTTCGTCAATTGAATTAATAGGACCATCCGTACCAGGAATAACGGGAATATCTGCTTGAATAGCCTGATGACGTGCTTTTACTTTATCCCCAAACATATCAAGATGCTTGGATTTTGGACCAATAAAAATAATGCCTTCTTCTTCGCAACGTTTCGCAAATTGGATATTTTCTGACAAAAAACCATAGCCAGGGTGAATAGCATCTACATCATGAGACTTAGCAATGTCGATGATGCCTTCTATATCTAAATAAGCATCAATCGGTTTTTTCTCCGCTCCTACTAAGTAGGCTTCATCCGCTTTGTAACGGTGATAAGAACCTGCGTCTTCCTTAGAATAAATTGCAACAGTCCGAATATTCAGTTCAGTACATGCTCGAAATACACGAATCGCAATTTCTCCTCGGTTTGCTACTAATACTTTTTTGATTTTTTTAGTTACAAAACTCATGTTGCTAATCTCCTCTCAATTTCGTATAAACTTCAATATATAGCAAAATTGGATAAAAGAAAAGCAAAAATCAATGGAAAATGATAAAATTCCAATAAATTTTTGCTTTTTTTACACAATTTTTTCACGAAAATCAATCGCTTGTTGTTGATGTATTGTTCGGATGTAGCACAATATTTTCCGTATCTTTCTGTTTTTTATTTTGATAATTTACGAAAAACGAAATATTTACAATAATTCCCATAGATACCATCAGTGTTAGCAGCGAAGACCCTCCATAACTGATAAACGGAAGCGTGACGCCGGTAATCGGAATGAGTCCCGTAAGTCCTCCAAGGTTAATGCCTGTTTGAATACCAATCATACTGGCTACTCCAATACAAATCATGCTAGCAAACGGATCCTGAGATTTTTTAGCCAGCATTAAAATCCTGAAAATTAAGAAGCCTAAAAGGCCCAGCACGAGCATAACTCCAAAGAACCCTAATTCTTCTGCAATAATAGCCATAATGAAATCGGTATGGGGCTCCGGAAGATAACCATACTTTTGTACACTTTCTCCTAAACCAAGGCCTTTTAAGCCTCCTGTACCTATTGCTAAATATGAATTAACCAGCTGATAACCGGTTCCTTGAGCATTGGTAAACGGATCTGATGCACCGGTAAAACGGCCAATTCGATTGGCAGTAAACTGACCTGTAAAAAAACCAATCGTAATAATTACCGTAAGCAAAATGATACCTAGTGCTAGCATGCGGAAAAAGGTTTTTTTAGAGATTCCCGAACATAGCATAATGGTAACAGCAATAGCAAAAATAATTGATCCCGTTCCAAGGTCAGGCTGAATAGCTACAAAGCCTAATATTAGAAATACAAGACCCATAGGTCCAAAAAAAGCTTTTTTGATGTTGTCAATATACTCTTGCCTTTTAGACAAAACATACGATAAGTATAAAATGACAACGAGCTTGGCATACTCAGCCGGCTGCATGTTTGCCCCGCCAAGCTGCAGCCAACTTTGCGCATTGTTACTCGTATGTCCCATTACAAACACAAGCAAAAGCAGTACAAAAATGCCTAGAATCGCATAAGGCAGTATTTTAGGATACAGCTTGTAAGGTGTTAGCATTGTTAAAATGAACAATACAAGCGTAAAAGCAAGCCACATTTTTTGTCTGTTGTAAAAGAAATCGCTTGACGTATGATATCTTGTAATACTTACAATCATACTTGAACTGTAAACCATAACTAGTCCAACCGCACAAAGAAGCAGCACTGGAATTACAATTGAATAGTCAAAATGCCTAAATATTTTTTTTACCATAACCCTCTTCCTTTAAAAATGACGTGTTTCTGTTTCGTTTCATTTTTTATGTACAAATTTGAGTAAATTAGGAAATTTCAACCACCTGTAATAAAAAACTCAAACTACGTTTGTATATAGTTTGAGTTTCGATCGCGTGATTTTTATTTTTTTGTAAACGCTTCATGCAGTGCAGAAAGTTCACGCTCGAGGCGGTCTAGCAATGTTTTTCCAACACGTTCATCAATTAAACCAAGACGAACTGCAAAATCAATTTCTCTTGATAAACCAAACATTTGTGTATCTAAAACCTCTTCATAAAGAGGACATTGTGGCATTGTTAAGTTATCCATTTGAACTTGAATTAATTGCAAAATCTTATCTGCATCAGCTTTTAACAACGCATACGCTTTTTCACGATGATCTATCATTGTCTCAGGCGTCAAACTCAATCCCTCCGTTCGCGAGCGATTACCTAATCTATCTCTCAATTTTAAAGGCTATGCTCCAAAAAAGCAAGGATAAACATGTCCGTGAGGCTGGCCGTCTTTTTTATACTGTTACTTTCTCAAAACCGTTACCATAGATGTAGGAAATTTCGCACTTTCGTTGACCTTTACATTATATCATACGAGAATCACTCTCAACTAAATTTTTTCATCAAAGTGACAAATAAGTAGAAAGCGCTTATACTTTTAGCAAGGGGGCATTTATGATGAATTCAATTATTATGTTAAAAGGAAAAGTAAAATATACGCTGACACTCGACCCAAGCGTGTGGATTTTCGATGACCGCAAGCTCGATATGGAGGTTTTCTTTGAACATCCACCGGAGCAAAAAGACGAAACAGAAGCGTACACAAAGGCTGTTTCGAAGCATTGGGACCGTGAAATTCAAGAGGGAGCCGTCTTTCCTCCTACGTTAAAAACTGAAAAGAAATTCAAAAAACAGGAGCTAGTAAATGGAACATTCGGCATTTTATTTGCACCTTTTCTAGCTAACGCTTCACCTACTGAAGAAGCTACCAACGTTTCATTTAAAACAAAAGACGCACTGATTTCTTTTTCATTAGAAGAAGCACAAAAACTAATCTTTGGTTTCAGCCAAGATGGAAAGCCTCTTAGAGAAGATGGGCCTATCTATGTCTATTTACCTGACGGATCCAACCGAAATAACCCTATTAAATATGTGGAAGAAATCATCGTTACATAACAAAAAAAGCGGGGTTCCAAAAGGAACCCCGCTTCTTTTAAAGAATATCAGCTGCTAATTGTGCTAGCCCGGAGCGCTCTCCTTTGATTAACCGGACGTGGCCCGATACTTTTTGCTCTTTAAACTTTTCAACTACGTACGTTAATCCGTTGTTATACTCATCTAAATAAGGATGATCAATTTGAGCCGGATCTCCCATAAGGACAATTTTACTCTTTTCCCCTACCCTTGTTAAAATTGTTTTAATTTCATGCTTCGTTAAATTTTGCGCTTCATCAATAATAATGAACTGCTCCGGAATGCTTCGGCCTCTTATATACGTCAAGGCTTCCACTTCTATTGAACTGAGCCCCGCTAGAATCGCATCCAGTTCTCCAGGTTTTTTAGTGTTGAATAAGTACTCTAGGTTATCATAAATTGGTTGCATCCATGGACGAAGCTTCTCCTGCTTTTCTCCTGGCAAGAATCCAATATCTTTCCCTAAAGGAACAATTGGACGAGCTACAAGTAGCTTTTTAAAACATCCTAGATCTTCCGTCTGCATAAGTCCTGAAGCTAAAGCAAGCAGCGTTTTACCCGTACCTGCCTTTCCAATTAACGTGACCAGTTGAACGTCGTCTCTAAGAAGAAGTTCTAAAGCCATAATTTGCTGAACATTTCGAGGTTTGATTCCCCAGATATGATCATATTCAAATAAAAGCTTTTTTACTTTCGTTGTTGTTTGATCGACAATGCCGATGGCTGATCCGGATCCCCCAAATGCATCTTTCATCACTAAGAATTGATTTGCAAAAAAGGAGTGGTTCGCAATTTGAGACGTTAGCAGCTCTCCTTTTTCGTAAAATTGACTCAGCAGTTCTTTTGCAATATAGACTTCCGAAAAGCCAGTATAAATACTATTGAATTCCACTACTCGATCACTTAAAAAATCTTCTGCTCTTAAGCCGATTGCGTCAGCCTTCACACGTACCAACACATCTTTACTCACTAGTATCACTTCACGTCCATCTTCTTTTGTTTCCTCTTCAAGAGATAGATTTTTAGCAACAGCTAAAATTCGATTATCATTTGTTTTTTCCACAAAGATTTCTTGAAGCTGTTGAAAAGAGCGATGATTGAGTTCAATTCGCAAATGGCCCCCATTTTCTAAAGGGATTTTCTCATATAACTTTCCATGTTGTCTCAAGTTATCAATGAGTTTGGATACCTGCCTTGCATTTCGTCCGACTTCATCCATATTTCTTTTTTTCGAATCAACTTCTTCTAGTACAACGGCCGGAATCACTACTTCGTTATCATCAAATGAAAAAATTGAATGCGGATCTTGTAATAAAACATTCGTATCTAATACATAAATTTTTCCCAATAATTCAGCCTCCTACTCCGATTGTTTTTCCTGTAAGGAGTGAAACAAGGCACCCATCCATTTATATACTATGTAACGCACATGTGTGAAGTGACCTTAAATGGACGGACCATTTTCTTTAAATATATGAACACGTGTATAAAGATAGAAGAACTATTAGAAACTAAATACAAATTACTACAAAAAATGAGTCATTCATAAGGAGGAGTCTCCCACATGAACAAATTTTTTCTATCCATTAGCTTATGTTTTATTACACTAACCGGCTGCAACAATAACCAAGCAGACGTTGAAGAAGGGCAAAAAACAGATCGAATTGTACAGGTCAAAAATTCATCTCCTGAACGCTCTCACAAGCGTACTGCTAATGAAATATCAGCTCATTTAGTTGAACTGGCTTCAAGCGTTCCGAATGTAAATGATGCTACTGCCATTGTGCTCGGTAAGTATGCAATCGTAGGCATTGACGTTGGCAAAGATATTGATCGTTCAGAAGTAAGTTCAATCAAATATACAGTTGCCGAAGGTCTGAAAGCTGATCCGTACGGTGCTAATTCTGTTGTTATTGCAGATCCTGATACGGTCGCTCGGCTAAAACAAATTGGAAATGAAATTCGCAAAGGTCGGCCGGTTACAGGATTTTTAGATGAATTAGCAGCCATTGTAAACCGAGTGATGCCTGAATTTGCAGAAGAAATTCGCCGAAATCCTAGCTCAACAGATACAAACAATCAAAAATTAAATAATAAACAAGAGCAAAATTTAAAGAATGAGCAGGAAAAACAATCTAATAATCATCTTCAAAAAAATAAATAAGAAAGTCGCTTAGCGGCAGGCTGCTGCTAAGCTTTTTTTATCGCTTCAATTACTTGCTTATCGAGTTTAGCAGCTGCTACTGGATCATAGGTCTTTTCATATGAAGGGTTTACTGAAATCTTAGAACCATAGAACATGACATCTCTTACTTCATTAATATCTAGTTCAATTAGCGTCAGCTTTAAAGCTACTCCTTCTAATTTTTCTTGCACTACCTCAGCTATTCCGCTGATTGAGTAACATGATTCATTAGCAAGAATATTTACCACTGCTTTATTCGTATGTTTAATGTTTTCTACAATCCTCGATTTGACATCTACGGCAAATCGAATTTTTTGTTTAGTCGGAGCTACTAACCACGAAATGGCACTAACATTTGGACCGTTTGTTTCAAAATCAATAGTTGAAATGGTTGCAAATCTCTCTGTCTGTAGCTCATCGTATAATGCATCTACTAGTTGAGTCTCGACTTCGTTGGCCATTTTCATCCCTCCTACTGTTTATGTACTTACTAGTTACTATCTTCGAGCTAACAAGCAAAATTACCTGCTTCTTTCGGAATGTTTTCCTATCGTTCCTTTTCTACTGAGAGACAGCGCCGTAAAAAAACTTTATAAAACAAGAATTTTCGGCTAGAATGATGTATAGAGAAGTTGAGGTGATAGAAATGAGAGTACAATGTGTCATGTGCGATAAAATTGAAACAATTGAGGATGAAACGCTCGTAGCAAAACGACTGCGCAACCGTCCTATCCATACATATATGTGCAATGAATGTTCTGAACGGATTGAAAAACGAACAAAAGAACGCATAGCTACTGGAAACTTTAAACTATATGAGTCGAAAAAGACAGAGGAGGATTGGTAAGGTGCTCCGATTAGGAATAAGTATTGGCATGTTAAGCGGGATTATCCTTGGGTTATGTTTAAAATGGATAGAATGGCTAACCGGCAAACAAGTTTATACCCTTTTATTAAATGTTGATTTTATTCCTATCATTGGCCCTATTCAATGGCCTGAATGGGTAGAGTTTGTTTTTCATTTATTCATTGCCGCTGCAATTGGGATCGTTTTTGTTTACATAGTAGGTAAATTAAATAATATGTCTATTCGAAAAATCGTATTGTGTTCCTTTTTATTAACACTTCCAACCATTCCTTTGTATTTTCCATTGACGCTGCTTGCGCTCAAGCCTACGCCTGCGGTGGATGATGCAGTAGCGATTTTTTATTGGACAGCTGGCCATTTAATTTTCGCAGCCGCTCTTGTCTTCGGCTATATCATACTAAAAAGACGCTTGTAGCTACAAGCGTCTTTTTATGTAGTCTTTTATGAACCCAACGTGGAGTTTTGCTTCTTAGCCTGATACAGCCGTATTTTATAAATAATTAATACAAACGCTGCAACCACAAGCCCTTCAGCTACAGGTAAAAAAATGCCTAAAAACGTTAAGATCGTGCATCCAAAAGCTAAAAATAGATAAATAACCATAGATTTTAAAAGCGGTAGCTTCTTTGCAAACCCGAGTTTGTACACGAGAACAGATAGCCCTAAAATGGTAAAGTATAACAGCCACATTCCTATTTTTGCATGTTCATCTACTTGATACAGAGCTGCAAAAAATGAAAGGTGTTCTTTTACATCCATATTTCTTCCCCCTATTCCTTACTTTACATTATTCGATATAAGCCACCTTTTTCCTTTCCAAATCCCTCTTTTATAAAACGCTTTCAAAAAATAGAAAATTCTGATATAATAGATAAAAAACAAGCCGCTAGCAGATAGAGCTAACGACTTACTTTTTTTATTATTTCGTGTCAGCGTATTTTTTCTTTTTCGCTGCTTTTTCACGTTCATTTTTATCAAGAACTTTTTTACGTAGACGAATAGATTCTGGTGTGATTTCACAATATTCATCTTCGTTTAAATATTCAAGTGATTGCTCTAGAGACATAATACGAGGTTTTTTCATACCTGTTGTTTGATCTTTATTCGCAGAACGCATATTCGTCATTTGCTTCATTTTACAGATGTTAACAACGATATCATTTTCACGAGTGTGTTCTCCTACGATCATACCTTCGTATACTTCTGTACCTGGCTCAACGAAAATTGTACCGCGGTCTTCTACGCCTTGGATTCCATAAGTAGATGATTTACCGCTTTCCATAGAAACAAGCACACCTTGACGGCGACCTCCAACTTGACCTTGCTGCATTGGTTGGTAGCTATCAAATGAATGGTTAATGATACCAAATCCACGAGTTAACGATAAGAACTCAGTTGTATAACCGATTAAACCACGTGCAGGAACCATAAAGATCAGACGAACTTGACCGCTGCCGTTGTTAATCATATCAACCATTTCACCTTTACGAGCACCCATTGATTCCATAATAGAACCCGTATGTTCTTCAGGTACGTCGATTTGCACACGTTCAACTGGCTCACAGCGAACGCCATCAATTTCACGAACGATTACTTCAGGTTTTGATACCTGAATCTCATATCCTTCACGACGCATATTTTCAATTAAAATAGATAAATGAAGTTCTCCACGTCCTGAAACAACCCATACATCCGGTGAATCAGTATTTTCCACGCGTAAACTTACATCCGTCTCAAGTTCAGACATTAAGCGCTCTTCAATTTTACGAGATGTAACAAATTTACCTTCACGACCAGCAAACGGTGAATTGTTTACTAAGAACGTCATTTGTAAAGTAGGTTCATCAATACGTAAAATTGGCAGTGCATCTTGGTGGTCAAACGGACATACGGTTTCACCTACGTTGATGTCTTCCATTCCTGATACAGCGATCAGGTCTCCTGCTTTTGCTTCTTCGATTTCAACACGCTTTAAGCCTAGGAAACCGAATAATTTTGTTACACGGAATTGTTTTACCGTACCGTCAAGCTTCATTAATGCAACTTGCTGGCCTACTTTCATTGTTCCGCGGAATACGCGACCTACACCGATACGACCAAGATAGTCATTGTAGTCAAGCATTGCCACTTGGAATTGAAGTGGTTCGTCGCTGTTGTCTACCGGTGCTGGAATGTGCTCGATGATTGAGTCAAATAGAGATGACATGTTCTCATCTTGCTTTTCAGGATTCGTGCTAGCCGTTCCGTTGATTGCTGAAGCATAAACAACAGGGAACTCAATTTGTTCCTCGCTTGCACCTAGTTCAATAAATAAGTCAATTACTTCATCCACTACTTCAGTTGGACGAGCAAAGTCACGGTCAATTTTGTTAACAACAACAATCGGCGTTAAGTTTTGCTCTAATGCTTTTTTCAATACAAAGCGAGTTTGAGGCATACATCCTTCATATGCGTCTACTACAAGTAGAACACCGTCTACCATTTTCATAATACGCTCAACTTCTCCACCGAAGTCAGCATGTCCCGGCGTATCCATAATGTTGATACGCGTATCTTTATAATTAATAGCTGTGTTTTTCGCTAAAATTGTAATTCCACGCTCACGCTCAAGGTCATTTGAATCCATCGCACGTTCTTCAACATGCTCATTAGTACGGAATGTTCCGGACTGATGTAATAATTTATCTACTAACGTTGTTTTCCCATGGTCTACATGGGCAATAATGGCAATATTACGTAAATCTTTACGAATGTTCACGCATTTCACTCCTATGCTTGTAATAACTAAGCTATTATATCACACTAACTCTAGAATTGCAGAATGATTTTGTTGTACACTATAAATATCCGTTATAAATGGGAGGAATCAACATGAGAAACATTAAGTGGGTATTTGTTTTATATGCATTTATCGCAACTGCGGCAATTATGTCAATCGGCATATTTATCGGAGAAGGAAGCGCTCTCGGGGTCATTTTAGCTATCGCAGCTTTAATTGTTGTAATGGGCCTTGGCTTTACGACTAAGAAAAAAATGCGAGAAAAAGGGCAGCTGTAATTTTTTTGCGATGATTGAAAGCGTCATGGCCATTTGCAACATCAAAATGGTTCATGACGTTTTTTCATCACAAAATTCTTTGACTACACGTAAGTCTTCACTTCTATTTTATTTATTCCACTTTCCTTCAAGGTACGTACGAAAGATTTCGTCATGTAATGTTGGTTTGCTTACAAATACACTGCTTTTTTCAAGAATTTCTAACGGCTTTCCTTCTAAATCCGTCATAACTCCTCCAACTTCTTCAATCAATACTTTACCGGCAGCAAAGTCCCATGGAGCCAAACGTAGAGTAATGTATCCATCCAAGCGTCCAGCCGCTACGTAAGCAAGCTCAATAGCTGCGGATCCATATGAACGGGTCCCTCTTACTTTACGCACAAGCGGACTTAATACGGAAGGATCAATACGGCGGTTCTCAGTTACCCATGTTGCATTTAGGCTAATAATAGCTTGTTCAACTGGTACAGGTTCAAGTTTCGGCAATTGGATGTCATTCATAAACGCGCCCTGTCCTTTTAAAGCATGATACAGCTCATTATGAATAACATCATAAATATAGCCTGCTTGTCCTACACCATTTTCAAATATACCGATAGAAATAGCAAAATTCCGCTGCTGATGAACAAAGTTCATCGTCCCGTCGATTGGATCGATAATCCAAATCGTTCCTTCTTCTGATTCAAGCTCTTCTCCATATCCTTCTTCTCCGAGAATATGATGTTCCGGAAAGGTTTCATTGATTTTTGAGATAAAAAACTGTTCGATTTCTTTATCCATATTTGTTACTAAATCATTTGGATTCGATTTCGTTTGAATGAGAAGTTCTTTACTAAACGACTGTTGAATTTTTTGTCCAGCTTCTTTTAGCCACTCTTTAACGTATGTATCGATTTCTTTCCAGCGTTGCGTCATCTCAATTCCCCCTCAAAAATACGTCTCTTATTTAAGCTTAAAAAAACCTCTGCAAGATGTCAATTAACAGAGCACGTGGGAGAAGAACTGCCGCTTCTTCTCCCACGTGCTCTGTTACCACTTATGAATCTGCTCATTCAGTTTAATCCTTTTTTACAGTTTACCCTTATTTGTTCTATTTTATTCCCGTATCTGCTACTGAAGAGATATCATTTCTTCACGAAGTTTCTCGAGCTTTCGCTTACATTTTTGTTTTTGTTCCTCATTATTCTCCATCATGGCTTCATATAACGTCGCTAACTCGTAATCTAACTCCAAACGAATTACACCTAATCTTTTTTGTCCATCATTCTTCTTATACATATTCACCACTTGTTTCATGTTTCAAACACCCCTCTCAAATTATTGAACCCGCTTATAGAAAACTAAATTTTCAGATATTTTGATTGATATAGTCTATGTCGAAACCTAATCTCATGTAACTAAATTGTGTGATTACCTATAAAAAAATGATAGACACGTTTTGACAAGCATATGCGAATTAATTGGTGTTTATGCTTTTCATGTGGTAGAATCTTCGCGTAAATCATACTTACTTGCATAGATGCACAGCAGCTATACATATTCACTAAAAAACGGAGGTTTCACATGGCATTCTCAGGATTTTCACAAGATGACTTTAACGTATTCCGTATCGAGGGACTTGATGCACGTATGGAAGCCATCAAGACAACGATACGCCCAAAATTCGAACAATTGAGCAATCATTTTGCTCCTACTCTTTCTTCACTGTGTGGAGATGAAATGTTCGTACACATTGCCAAACATGCACGAAGAACAGTTAACCCGCCAGCAGATACGTGGGTAGCCTTTGCTAACAGTAAACGCGGGTATAAAAAGCTCCCTCATTTTCAAATTGGCCTTTGGGAAACACATGTCTTTGTGTGGTTCGCCGTCATTTACGAATCACCTATTAAAGAACAATTTGGAAAGCTGCTAAAACAAAACATTGAGGAGATTCGTCAAAATATCCCAGCCTCGTTTGTTTGGTCAAAAGATCATACAAAACCTGATAGTGACAAAATGGGCGACTTATCTTCTGAAGACTTAGAGAGTTTGTTTGAACGTCTAGAGACGGTTAAAAAAGCTGAGATCCTATGCGGTATTACAATTCCAAAAGAAGAAGCGATTGCAATGAACGGCGAAGAATGGATAGCTCGTATTGAACAAACATTTCATACGGTAACTCCATTATATGAACTAACTAAAAAAGCATATGCATAATTTTAACGAATTGATATAAAAAAAATGGAGCCAAGCTTGGCTCCATTTTTTACATTTTTATGATGTCTCCAGAAGAAGCAGCCTTTGCTTTTTGAATCGTTCGATAAGAAGAGTATTTGCTTTGATCTTCAAAATCGTTACAGATTGTTTTTTCTTCTGCTTTACTTGGCACAATTTCTTTAAATCGGCGATAGACTGCCATTAGGTGATCACGCTCAATACCTTTTTCATAAGCTCGTTCAATGCTTTCAAAAAACTTCACTACATCAATAATTTCTTCTGTACTCCAATCAAGGGAGATAGGGTATTGATATTCCACTTCTCATCACTCCATTTATTTCTTCAATCTATGTATATCTATATTCTTAACTCTATCACAATCTATAATGTACACAAAATTTATTCTCTTTTCACACAAAAGAATTTCTCCTTTTTTTTCTTTTTATTTTCTCTTTAAAATATCTTTGCAAATGGGTTAATAAGTGCTATAATTCTTTTGTTTTATGGGGATTTTCAAAACATAAAGAACTATAAAATCATGAGTAATAAGCAGTTTACAATTACTTGTATTTTTTTAACTAAAAATTGTATTTATATTATCAAACAGTAGTAAACATACACGTTTCATTCATTTATATAATGGTTAAAATCAAGAAAACTGCCGAATAGCATTTCTGTTGAATTTCTTTTATAGAAAAAAGATGTGATATTTTAATATGTAGAATTCAACAGCCACTAGTTTTTGGTATATAAAATTGAATGCTGTAATTTGATAAAAAAACAATCAAAGTCCCTCTAAGCTTTGCTTAGAGGGACTGACAATTTATGATAAAAGAGGTGTATAGCAAAGTTGTCTTCTCAATTTTCAACTCCATTATTTACTGGATTGGTTAATCACGCTAAGAAAAACCCAACACAATTCCATATCCCTGGACATAAAAAAGGAAATGGAATGGATCCTGAATTCCGCTCATTTATTGGCGATGATGCTTTATCCATTGATTTAATTAATATCGGTCCTCTTGATGACCTTCACCAGCCAAAAGGCATTATCAAACAAGCGCAGGATTTAGCTGCAGAAGCATTCGGTGCTGACCATACTTTTTTCTCTGTTCAAGGAACGAGCGGAGCAATTATGGCAATGGTCATGGCGACATGTGGGCCTGGAGATAAAATTATCGTTCCTAGAAACGTGCATAAATCTGTTATGAGTGCGATTGTTTTTTCAGGAGCTACGCCTATTTTTATTCACCCTGAAATTGACGAAAATCTTGGCATTTCTCACGGTATTACATCGGACTCTGTAGAAAAAGCCTTAAAGCAGCACCCTGAAGCAAAAGCAGTGCTTGTTATCAATCCAACTTATTTTGGAATTTCCGGAGACCTTCGTAAAATCGTAGAAATTGCCCACTCGTATCAAGTTCCTGTACTTGTTGATGAAGCTCACGGCGTTCATATTCACTTCCATGATGATTTGCCTTTGTCTGCTATGCAGGCCGGCGCAGATATGGCAGCAACAAGCGTGCATAAATTAGGCGGCTCTATGACGCAAAGTTCAATTCTAAACATACGCGAAGGCTTAATTTCTCCAAAACGTGTACAGTCTATTTTAAGCATGCTGACAACAACATCAACATCTTATCTGCTGCTGGCTTCTTTAGATGTTGCACGAAAACGATTAGCTACAGAAGGAAAAGAGCTGGCTGAACGTGCAATTTCTCTTGCTGAAAAAGCACGAAGAGAAATTAATACCATTGAGCATATCCGATGTATAGGCAGAGAAATTTTAGGGACAAAAGCTACGTATGATTTAGACCCTACTAAATTAATTATTTCTGTTTCAGATTTAGGAATTACGGGCTATGACGTAGAAAAATGGATGCGTGAAGCTCATAATATCGAAGTTGAAATGTCTGACCTTTATAATATTCTATGTATTATCACGCCTGGAGATACAGAAGAAGACCTTTCACGTCTGATCATGGCTCTGCGTGAGTTATCTGCAAAATTCCATAATCTTTCTGAGACAACGGCAAAACCGGCTATTTTATTGCCTGATATTCCTGTATTGGCTTTAACACCTCGCGATGCTTTTTACGCTGAAACCGAAGTGGTACCTTTTCATGAATCGGCAGGCCGTATTATTGCGGAATTTGTGATGGTCTACCCTCCTGGTATTCCTATTTTTATTCCTGGGGAAATCATCACTGAGGAAAATTTAACCTACATTGAAACAAACTTAGAGGCAGGTTTACCTGTGCAGGGTCCGGAAGATTTTGAATTAAAAACATTTCGTGTCATTAAAGAACATAAAGCAATTCAATAAAAAAGGTGCGGAAATCCGCACCTTTTTTTATTGAATTAATCTAAATCTTCATCTGCCTTTTGACATTCTCCGCTTTTACATGTTGAGTATAATCGCGTCACTTTCTCATCTTCGAAATGATCAATTGTGCAGTTACATGTTTGACATACGATTGTTCCCATTTTGTAAACTCCCCTTTAACCGTCTTTTTTGTAAGCGTTTTACAACTCTTGATATTATATTATTATGTCACATTAAATATGTCAACAACTAATTAGTATGTCACATTAAAAATATTTTTCACATAAATGTTATATTTGTTTTCAAAAAGCTGAACGCTTAGCATCATCTCTATTTATATGAAAAAACAATGTCTAATTTCACATCTATTTCAGCACTTTAAAATAATTAAGAAAAATAAGAATTTGTTCTCTTTCTGCTTTTTCTTACTAATAGGGTAGACATTTCATACAAACTTCACTAAAATGTATAACCATGTGGTTTCATGTATAGCTGAAAAGGCTATATGAAACACTATGTTATGTAAAATAGAATAGGAAAGGAGTGTTAATCGATGAAAAAACTGACTCCCGTTTTTATCATTTCGGTTATTATTGCTGCAGTATTTATCGTATGGGGTGTTATTCCGGAATCTACGCTAGGAAGCGCAGCGCTCACACCTGTTACATCGGCAATACATAGTTTTATCATCGAGAAATTTGGCTGGTATTATTTATTAGCGGCTACATTATTCTTGGTTTTTACGCTGTACTTAATTTTTTCAAAGTACGGAAACATTAAATTAGGTAAACCTGACGAAAAGCCTCAGTATGGTTATGTCTCGTGGTTTGCCATGTTATTTAGTGCTGGTATGGGGATTGGACTTGTATTCTGGGGTGTTTCAGAACCAATCAATCATTTTCATACTCCACCTTCTGGTGAAGGCGGTACAGCAGAATCAGCTCGTGCAGCTCTACGTTATTCGTTTTTCCACTGGGGTTTACATCCTTGGGCTATTTATTCCGTTCTTGCACTGGCCCTTGCATATTTTCAATTTAGAAAAGGTTATCCGTTCATCATCAGCAATATTTTACGTCCACTATTAGGAAAACGTGTTGATGGACCTCTTGGAACGATCATAAACGTCATCGCCGTATTTGCAACTATTTTTGGGGTGGCAACGTCTCTAGGACTGGGCGCTATTCAAATTACCGGTGGAGCCTCTTACTTGTCGCCAAGTATTGACAATAATTTTACGACTCAATTAATTGTTATTATTATCGTGACGTTCTTGTTCATGCTGTCAGCACAGACGGGGCTGAACAAAGGTATTAAGTATTTGAGTAACATTAATATTGTTTTAGCTATTCTGCTAATGCTGTTCTTGTTATTTGCAGGTCCAACCAACTTTATTATGGACTTATTCGTTACAACCATTGGCAGCTACATTCAAAACTTGCCGTCAATGAGTTTTCGATTGAGCCCGTTTGATAACAGCACCTGGGTTCAAGATTGGACAATTTTCTACTGGGCATGGTGGATCGCTTGGGCACCGTTCGTTGGTACGTTCATTGCTCGTATTTCACGAGGCAGAACCATTCGAGAATTTTTAATTGGTGTACTAGCTGTTCCGACCGTATTTGGTGGATTATGGTTTGCTGTATTCGGAGGTTCTGGGGTCTACTTAGACTTTTTTAAGGATCTTCCTGTTATGGATGTTATCAACAATAAAGGAACAGAAGTTGCTTTATTCTATGTACTTGAACAGTTTCCATTTGGTACGTTCATGTCCATTGTCGCTATTTGCTTAATTGCTACGTTCTTTATTACATCAGCTGACTCAGCTACATTTGTTTTAGGAATGCAGACAACAAATGGTGATCTAAATCCTTCAGGCTCTATTAAACTTACGTGGGGATTAATTCAATCGTTAACAGCAATCATTCTGCTTTGGACAGGTGGTTTGGACGCGCTCCAAACAGCTGCGATTATAGCAGCACTTCCATTCTCAATTGTGCTGGTGCTAACCGTCTTCTCATTAATGAAAGCATTTAAAGAAGAAGGCGCATTGAAAAGAGAAAAGAAATCTGTGTAAGACAAAAAAAGCGTTAGCTTATATAAGCTAACGCTTTTTTTATGCAATCTTACGCTGTGCAAAATAAAATTAGTTGATAACATGTCAAGCAGACAGCTGAAGTCGTACCCGTCATCATAAGCGCCAGTCTTTTAGATTTGACGTTCATTTCTGCTATGCCGTAAGCTAAATAAGCAAATACTAAAAATAAAATAATTTTAGATGTCAACTGATCACGTTTTGATAGCAATTCAACCAGTGAATAACCCACCCAAATAACAATGTGTAAGCTCCAAACGAAATACGTCTTCATAGCTCCTTCGCCGCCTTTTCATTCGTTATCCAAAAGAGCAATTTTTTTATTTACCTATAAGGAAAGCACGTCCCACTTCATATGTATGCATCTAGAGCTCATTTAAGACTGCCTCAGCGCTTTTTACACGTTTCCTCTAAAGGAGATACTCATCATCAACAAAAACTGTCTGACAAGCATCTGATACTTTATGAAAACCGTTTTCTTCAAAAAAAAAGCTGATGCCTACGCATCAGCTTTTTAAAAACATTATTTTACAATGTGAATTGGGCTTCCAATAGCTACTTCAGCAGCTTCCATTGTGATTTCACCTAATGTTGGGTGAGCGTGAATTGTTAATGCGATATCTTCAGCTGTTACGCCAGCTTCGATAGCAAGACCAAGCTCAGCGATCATATCAGATGCGCTAGGTCCAGCGATTTGAGCACCAACAACTACTCCGTCTTCTTTACGAGTGATAAGCTTTAAGAAGCCTTCTGCAGCGTTAAGTGCAAGCGCACGTCCGTTAGCAGCAAATGGGAATTTAGAAGCTTTAACAGCTAATCCTTCTTCTTTCGCTTGTGCTTCAGTATAACCTACAGATGCAAGCTCAGGCTCAGAGAATACAACTGCTGGAATTCCTAAGTAGTCAATTTCAGCAGGTTCGCCAGCGATTACTTCAGCTGCGATTTTACCTTCGTAAGAAGCTTTGTGTGCAAGTGGTGGTCCAGTTACGATATCACCAATTGCAAAGATATTGCTTACAGATGTACGAGTTTGGTTATCGATTTCGATAAGACCACGGTCAGTCATTTTAACGCCAACTTGCTCAAGACCAAGCTCATCAGTATTAGGACGACGACCTACAGTAACTAATACGTAGTCAGCATCGATTACTTTTGACTCTCCGCCTACTTCAAACGTAACTTGTACGCCGTCAGCAGTTTCTTCAACACCTTTAGCCATTGCTTTTGTATAGATTTCAACGTTTCCTTTTTTCTTAAGGTTACGTTTAACAAGTGAACTCATTTGTTTTTCAAAACCAGCTAAGATTTCATCAGCAGCTTCTACAAATGTAACTTCTGTACCGAAGTTAGCAAAAGCAGTACCAAGCTCAGTACCGATGTAACCTCCACCGATTACAACTAATTTTTTAGGAACTTCTTTAAGCGCTAATGCACCTGTAGAGTTGATTACGCGCTCAGAGAATTTGAATCCAGGGATCTCGATTGGGCGAGAACCAGTTGCAAGGATAGCATTTTTGAATTTGTACGTTTGTGCAGAATTTTCATCCATTACACGTACAGTTTCGCTGTCAACGAAGTAAGCTTCACCTTTTACGATGTCAACTTTGTTACCTTTAAGAAGGCCTTCAACACCGCCAGTAAGTTTGTTTACAACGCCGTTTTTGAATTCTTGAACTTTAGAGAAATCAACTGTTACGTTCTCAGCGATAATCCCCATGTCTTCAGAATGTTTAGCGTGTTCAAAACGGTGACCTGCAGCGATTAATGCTTTTGAAGGAATACAACCAACGTTTAAGCATACGCCTCCAAGGTTACCTTTTTCTACGATTGTAACTTTTTGACCTAATTGAGCTGCACGAATTGCTGCAACGTAGCCACCAGGGCCAGCACCAATGACAAGAGTATCAGTTTCGATTGGGAAATCTCCTACTACCATTTATTACGCCTCCATTAATAATAATTCTGGATCATTTAATAAACGCTTGATTTGGTTAAGAGCGTTTTGAGCTGTTGCGCCATCGATAATACGGTGGTCAAAGCTTAGTGATAATGCTAATACTGGAGCAATTACAATTTCACCGTCGCGTACAACTGGTTTTTCAGCGATACGTCCGATACCTAGAATTGCAACTTCTGGGTGGTTGATAACAGGAGTAAACCATTGTCCACCAGCAGAACCGATATTTGTGATTGTACAAGAAGCGCCTTTCATTTCAGCAGGAGCTAATTTACCATCACGTGCTTTTCCAGCAAGGTCGTTAATTTGATCAGAAATTTCGAACACAGATTTACGATCAGCATTTTTCACAACTGGTACTAAAAGACCTTTTTCAGTGTCAGCAGCGATACCGATGTTGTAGTAATGTTTTTGAATTACTTCATCAGTAGAGTCATCGATTGAAGTGTTAAGAGCTGGGAACTTCTTAAGTGCTGAAGTTAACGCTTTTACCACGTAAGGTAAGAATGTTAATTTAATACCTTGATCTGCTGCAACTGTTTTGAATTTTTTACGATGAGCAACAAGAGCTGTTACATCGATTTCATCCATTAATGTTACGTGTGGAGCAGTGTGTTTAGAGTTAACCATAGCTTTTGCGATTGCACGACGGATACCGCTCATTTTCTCGCGAGTTTCTGGTAGGTCGCCTTCAGGAATAGCTTGTGCTGCTGCTGCTTTTGGTTCAGCTGAAGCAGTTTCCTCTTTAGCTGGAGCTTCAGCAGTTGCTGTAGCTGTAGAACCACCAGATAGGAAGCCATCGATGTCATCTTTAACAATACGTCCGTTTTTACCTGAACCAGGAACAGCTTTAATGTCTACACCTTTTTCACGAGCATATTTGCGCACTGAAGGCATAGCAATTACTTTACGGTTAGGATCAACATCAGCTTGTGCTGCAGGAGCTGTTGCTTCTTCAGTCACTTCTTCAGTTGAAGCTTCTTCTTTAGCTTCTTCTGCTGGTGCATCATCATGATCGTCACCTTTGAATTTTAAGTCTTCGTATCCAGGAGCATCAAAAGTAACGATAACTTGTCCTACAGTAGCTACTGTACCTTCGTCAACTTTTACTTCTAATACTTTACCTTTTACAGGAGATGGGATTTCAACAACAGCTTTGTCATTTTGTACTTCTGCTAGTACATCATCCTCATCAATTTCATCTCCAGCTTTTACGAACCATTTTACAATTTCACCTTCGTGGATACCTTCACCGATATCCGGCAGTTTAAATTCAAATGCCACGTGTCTTCACCCTCCTAGTTAGTTGCGTTCAATTTGTTAGTGTTTATTTTATCTAAGACAGAAATCAGCACAAAGCTGATTTCTATCACAGTAAAATGCTAATTAAAATTCAAGTACTTTCTTAGCTGTTTCAACGATATCTTTGTGGTCTGGTAACCATACGCCCTCAGCTTGAGAGAATGGGAACACAGTATCCGGTGCTGTTACACGTAATACTGGTGCTTCTAAGCTTAAGATTGCACGATCGTTAATTTCAGCTACAACGTTAGCTGCGATACCAGCTTGTTTTTGAGCTTCTTGAACTACTACTACGCGACCAGTTTTTTCAACTGATGCAAGAATTGTATCGATATCTAAAGGTTGAACTGTACGTAAGTCCACTACTTCAGCAGAGATACCTTCTTTTTCTAGTTCTTCAGCTGCTTTTAATGATGAGTGTACCATTGCACCGTAAGCGATAAGCGTTACGTCTGTACCTTCACGTTTCACATCAGCTGTACCTAAATCAATTGTGTATGATTCTTCAGGTACTTCTTGACGGAATGAACGGTAAAGCTTCATGTGCTCTAAGTATACAACCGGATCGTTATCACGAATTGATGAAATTAAAAGACCTTTTGCATCGTATGGAGTTGAAGGAATTACAACTTTTAAACCAGGTTGAGATGCTACGATACCTTCTAAGCTATCAGCGTGAAGTTCTGGTGTATGAACGCCTCCACCGAATGGTGAACGGAATGTAATTGGTGCATTCCAGCGACCGCCAGAACGGTAGCGCATACGTGCAGCTTGACCTGATACAGAATCAAGTACTTCGTATACGAAACCAAAGAATTGAATTTCAGGAACCGGACGGAAACCTTGAGTCGATAGACCCACAGCAAGACCACCGATACCAGATTCAGCTAATGGCGTATCGAATACGCGATCTTCGCCGAATTCTTGTTGAAGACCTTCAGTCGCACGGAATACTCCACCGTTTACGCCAACGTCTTCACCAAAAACTAATACGTTTTCGTCGTTTTTCATTTCTGTGCGTAACGCATCAGTAATCGCTTGAATCATTGTCATTTGCGCCATGGCTTACTTCGACTCCTTCTCTTTGTAGATTTCATATTGCTCTTGTAAGTTTGAAGGCATAGTTTCGTACATGATTTCCATTAAATCTGTAACTTTTTGTTTTGGATAATCGTCAGCCTTCTTAATAGCTTGTTTGATATCTTCTTTAGCTTGCTCGATTACTTTGTTTTCTTCTTCTTCATTCCAGATGCCTTTAGCTTCTAAGAATTTACGGAAGCGAACAAGTGGATCTTTCTTTTCCCACTCAGTGTCAAGCTCAGCTGTACGATAACGAGTTGGATCGTCACCAGCCATTGTATGTGGACCATAACGGTAAGTTAATGTTTCAATTAAAGTTGGACCTTCACCGTTTACTGCACGCTCACGAGCTTCGCTTACTGCAACGTATACTGCTAGTGCATCCATACCGTCTACTTGAACGCCTGGGATACCAACAGCCGCTGCTTTTTGAGCGATTGTACGTGCTGCAGATTGCTTTTCAACTGGTGTTGAAATTGCAAAGCGGTTGTTTTGTACAACAAAGATTGCCGGAGCTTTGAATGCACCTGCGAAGTTCATACCTTCGTAGAAGTCACCTTGTGAAGCTCCGCCGTCACCTGTATAAGTGATCGCTACTGCTTTTTTACCGCGCTTTTTAAGACCTAGTGCCACACCAGCAGTTTGCACGATTTGTGCACCGATGATGATTTGTGGAGAAAGTATATCTACACCTTCTGGCGCTTGGTTACCGTGGAAATGACCACGAGAGAATAAAAACGCTTGATATAGTGGAAGACCATGCCAAATTAACTGAGGCACATCACGGTACCCAGGTAAAATGAAGTCTTCTTTTTCTAATGCGAAATGTGAAGCGATTTGAGAAGCTTCTTGCCCAGCAGTTGGTGCATAGAAACCTAAACGACCTTGACGGTTCAATGAAATTGAACGTTGATCAAGAATACGAGTGTATACCATGCGAGTCATTAACTCTTTTAATTTTTCGTCAGATAAATCTGGCAATGCTGATTTATTTACTACTTCGCCCTCTTCATTAAGAATTTGGAACGTTTGGTACTGCTCAGCGATTTTATCAAGTTGCTTTGATACATCAATAATAGCCTTTTTAGTTTTAGCAGCCATCTAAGTCACCTCTTCCTTTCATTTAAGCCGTATAAATTCATTTTACTAATCAAACAAACATACACGCTTTTAGAATGTCCCAAATGGACAAGTAAAAGTCATATTTTGTCGAGTAGCTTTTTGAATTCGCTAATCCTTAACATTTCTATGTATTCCCCAGCGAATTCTGTGCAAACATTTACGTAAAAGGAAAGTTTAAGCGAAACGAACGTTTCGTTAAACTGTATTAATTATTTTGCAAAAATGATTAATACAACACTTACTACGCTACCTAGTTTACAATACACTAAAACAGTTCGTCAATGCATTTACATCAAGAAATTACGCTTTTTTAGTTTGTGAAATAAAACACATAAAAAAGACATGCTGTACTATTACACAGATGTAAACTGTATTATATGTTTTATAATAACCTTTTCTTTTTTTACGTCTGCACATCTCCTATCTTGCCACAAATAAACGATTTTTTAAAACAATAACCTTTTGTAATTTTTACTTGAATCATGTCGAAACTCTTTCTTTATTTCAGAAAACCTTCCTTTTCAGCCAAAAAAAAAGACCTGTAAACTTCACAGGCCTTCTTATTTATCCTCGCTATTTTTCACCTTTAACTTCGTTTTGTTATAAAAATCCTCTTTGGCTTTGTTATAGTCAGCTGTTAATGTGTTAAACGCTTCTTTTTTCTTTTCAACTTCTTTATAAGTAGCATTGATCGAAGCGATTTGTGTTTCAAGATTCTCTAATTTCACATTGTCTTTTTCAAAGAGCGTATATAGCTGACGATCTAATTCAATGGAATGAAGATAGGCATCATGTAAGGACTGGTAAGCCTTATAACGCTTCTTCATTAACGAAGATAGTTCAAGCGCCTCTTCTTTTGCTTTGCCATCCTCTAGTTTTTGGATCTTCGGCTCTGTCGCTTCAAATTGTTTTTGCGAAGCGCTGATGCTTTTTTCTTCTTTTTGTAATTTACTTTCACGCTCATCTAATAACTGCTGCGCTTTTTGTGCTTTATTTTTTATTTTCTTTTTATCTTTAATCCCTAGCTCAATAATTTGGTCGTATATCGCATTTTCTTGCTGTTCTAAATCAGCTAACGGTTTTTGCTGATCAGCAAATTGCTTTTCTTGTGCTACCACTTTTTCTAATCCATTATATACCTCAAGCTCAGGCGATGAGCCCTCTGCACATCCTGCTAGTGACATAGCAGCAATGCCGATAACTATATATCTTCCGACGCACTTCATATCTGGTAAATCCTCCCTTATTCATGGGTCATTATACAATTTTTGTAGGAAATTAGCAATTTATCTACACCCTTTTTCCACCTTTTAATATATTATACTAACCCAATCGTGAAAAAAAGGGAGTTTATTACTTTTTACCTTGGGATTGATAACTACGGGAGGTTACATTATGTTGGGTTATGGTGGATATGGCTGTGGCGGTTCTAATAAAGGTTTCGTGTTATTAATCGTACTGTTCATTTTATTAGTTATTATCGGCTGCAGCTGTGGCGGCTGGTAATTATACAATAAAAGCGGCTAACGGTCGCTTTTATTTTTTCTTATGCATGTTTTTCCATATGTTTGATACATATAATTAGTAGAAACATGTATGTGGTCAAGGTCGAGGTAATGACTTTTTTATACGGATTTGGTACACTTTATACCTATAAAATAGCCTAGGGAGATGTGAAAGTTGATTACAATGAACGATATTATTCAAGACGGACACCCAACGCTGCGAGAAGTAGCAAAAGAAGTACCGTTACCTGCTTCTGAAGAAGACAAAAAGATTTTACATAGCTTATTAGAATATGTAAAAAACAGCCAAGATCCTGAAATTGCTGCTAAATATGGACTGCGATCTGGTATCGGGCTTGCCGCTCCTCAAATTAATGTATCAAAACGAATGATTGGGGTACACGTTACGGATGAAAAAGGCAAGCTATACAGCTATGCATTATTTAACCCTAAGATCATTAGCCACTCAGTTGAAAAGACCTACCTTACAGGCGGTGAAGGCTGCTTGTCTGTCGATCAAGATATCCCAGGATTTGTTCCTCGATATGCACGTATCACAGTAAAAGGCACAACGCTTGAAGGCGAAGAAGTGAAAATTCGTTTGAAAGGTCTTCCTGCTGTTGTCTTTCAGCACGAAATTGATCATTTAGACGGAATTATGTTTTATGATTACATTAATAAAGAAAATCCATTTCAAGAACCTGAAAATGCTTTTCCATATGAACGCTGAAAAACGCGAGCTAGAGCTCGCGTTTTTCTTACTTTAATAATCCTACTAGCTCTAATCCGTGGAGAATACCATCTTCTGCTACATCTTTTGTAACAAGATTAGCAACTTCTTTCACGACTTCTTCCGCATTTCCCATCGCTACGCCATTTCCCACAAATTCCAGCATTTCGATATCGTTTAAGCCGTCTCCGAATGCATATACATCTTTTTTGTCAAAGCCAAGCTTTTCAATCATGGTCTCAATTCCTCGCGCTTTTGATCCACCTTTTGGCAAAACATCAGTTGAAAATTCATGCCAGCGAATAAAGTCAAATTTCTTAAATTTTTCTTCATAAGGAGCTTCTTCTCCCGCTGTACAGAATAAGAGGGATTGATAAATTTCACGCCCTTTGAAATAAGTAGGATCGTGGTGAGGGTGGGTAAATCCAATTTTCAGCGTGCTGATGCTGGATTCGATATAGTCATGAAACTCAATGTTTGATTTCATATCTTCATGATCCATGTATACGACAGGGTGATCATGCTCAACAGCAAAAGCTGTTAAATCTTGAAGCTCTTCTTTATTTAACGGGTTTTTGTAAAGAACTTCTCCATTTAAAACAATATACTGACCATTAAAGCTAATATATGTTTGAATATCCAACTCTTCACGCAGATCTTTAAACATGAAAGGAGCCCTTCCAGTTGCAATTGCCACTTCATGCCCCTGCTCTTTTAACAGCTGGACAGCTTTTTTTGTAGAAGCAGGCAGTTTTTTATCATGATCCAATAACGTTCCATCAATATCAAAAAAAATAATCTTTTGTTCCACGTTTATCACCTTATTTTTTATAATTTTTTATCTCTTTGTTAAGCCTTTCCAATTATATCAAACAAGCGCTGGTTTCTCTATAAATGGGCGGTCCTATTTACATTATTTCCATATTTAACCACGAGAAACCTCTCCCTTTTCATCATATAATAAAAGTACAGAGAGAGACAGGCAGGTATTGCAAAAAACAAAGGAGCTGAAAAATCATGTTAAAAGATTTTCGAAAAAGGCTGCTAAAACGCTGGAATGAATTATTGCGTAAAAAAACGATGGCATAATCGATTTTTTTAGGGCTTTCTGTTGTAAAATTTGCAGAGTGTGTGTCTGCATCGTACAATGGAATAGCCCTTATTTTTTATACGCCCGGAAAATATAGTCTTGTATCCGTTTCCTATTAATATTATTCTATAATTAATTGACTTGTTATATTTAGATGACTAAAATGTAGTGAAAGCAAGTTTCTTTAGAAAATACATGAAATACATACACATTTTATAATATAATAAAATAAGTTATTTGAATTTCGGAATTAAGGAGAGATTTTTGTTATGATTTTTAAAGTTTATTTTCAAGAAAAAATGAATGAAGTAGCTGTACGTGAAAATACAAAAACGGTGTATGTGAACGCAGATTCTGAGCGTGACGTTCGTAAAAAGTTAAAAGCGCGTTCAATTAATATTGAGTTTGTTCAAGCAGTGACTGGAGACTATCTAGAATATGAACAACAGCATGAAGATTTTAAAGTATTGGAGATATGATGAAAATGAAATTTGTAAAAAATAATCAAACGGCAGTTTTCGCCCTGGGTGGACTAGGTGAAATCGGTAAAAATACGTATGCCGTACAGTTTCAAGATGAAATTATTCTTATTGATGCAGGAATTAAATTCCCTGAAGATGAGCTTTTAGGAATTGACTACGTTATTCCTGACTACAGTTATTTAGTAAAAAATGCAGATAAAATCCGTGGCCTTTTCGTTACACATGGTCATGAAGATCACATCGGCGGAATTCCTTACTTATTAAGAGAATTAAACATTCCTATTTATGCAGGGAAATTAGCCCTTGGACTTCTTCGCAACAAATTAGACGAGCATGGGTTGCTTCGTACAGCTCAGCTTCATGAAATTACTGAAGATGACGTAATTAAATTCCGTAAAACATCGGTAACGTTCTTCCGCACAACTCACAGTATTCCTGATTCTTACGGAATTGTGGTAAAAACACCAAACGGACAAATCGTACATACAGGAGATTTCAAGTTTGATTTTACACCAGTGGGCGAACCGGCTAACTTAACAAAAATGGCTGAAATCGGCAAAGAAGGCGTTCTATGCTTGCTTTCAGACAGTACAAACAGTGAAATTCCTAACTTTACGATGTCTGAGCGCCGCGTAGGTGACAGCATTCATGACATTTTCCGTAAAGTAGACGGCCGTATTATTTTTGCAACGTTTGCTTCAAATATTCACCGCTTACAGCAAGTAGTGGAAGCAGCCGTATTGCATAACCGTAAAGTTGCTGTATTCGGACGCAGTATGGAAGCAGCTATTGAGATTGGCCAACAGCTTGGATATATTTCATGTCCAAAAGATACGTTCATTGAGCCTTCTCAAATTAACCGAATTCCAGCTAACCGCGTGACTATTTTATGTACAGGCAGCCAAGGTGAACCGATGGCAGCGCTATCTAGAATTGCAAACGGTACTCACCGCCAAATTCAAATTATCCCTGGAGATACGGTTGTATTCTCATCTTCACCTATTCCAGGAAATACAGTAAGTGTTAGCAAAACAATTGATATGCTATTCCGTGCAGGAGCAGAGGTTATTCACGGTGCTCTAAACGATATCCATACTTCTGGACACGGCGGACAGGAAGAGCAAAAATTAATGCTTCGTTTGATGAAACCAAAATACTTTATGCCAATTCACGGTGAGTATCGCATGCAGAAGATGCACATCAAACTTGCAACAGACTGTGGAGTTCCTGAAGAAAACTGCTTCATTATGGATAATGGAGAAGTGCTAGCTTTAAGCGACAGCGAAGCTTCAGTAGCTGGCAAAATCCCTTCAGGCTCTGTATATATTGACGGAAGCGGAATTGGTGACATTGGAAATATCGTACTTCGTGACCGCCGCATTTTATCTGAAGAAGGTCTTGTTATTGTGGTTGTAAGCATCAATATGAAAGACTTCAAGATCGCTGCTGGTCCAGACATTATCTCTCGTGGTTTTGTTTATATGCGCGAATCTGGCGACTTAATTAATGATGCACAGTCCCTCATTACAAAACACTTGAACAAAGTGATGGAACGTCGTACGTCACAATGGTCTGAGATTAAAAATGAAATCACAGATACATTGGCTCCATTCCTTTACGAAAAAACAAAGCGCCGTCCAATGATTTTACCAATCATTATGGAGGTTTAATAAAAGAAAAAGAGCAGATGCAATTGCATCTGCTCTTTTTTTATTAGGCACTGGCAAATTTATTTTCGAAGCGGTTGATATCTGCATCTGCTCCAATAACAATCAACACGTCCCCTTCTTGAATCGTTTCGGACGCCTGAGGAGAAACGATGATATCTCGATCACGCTTAATGGCTACAATGTTAATGCCATATTTTGCACGAATGTCTAACTCAATCAGCGTATTGCCAGCCATTCTTTTGCTCGCTACTAATTCGACAATGCTGTGTTCTTCAGATAGCTCTAAATAATCTAGCACGCTGTTTGAAATCATGTTATTGGCAATTCTTCGGCCCATATCTCGTTCGGGATGCACGATAAAATTAGCGCCAATTTTTGATAATACTTTGGCATGATAATCATTTTGCGCTTTTACCGTTATTTTTTCAACGCCCAGCTCTTTTAAAATAAGGGTCGTCAAAATACTTGCCTGAATATTGTCACCAATAGCTACGATAACATGATCAAAATTACGAATTCCTAAACTTTTTAGAACCCCTTCATCCATTGAATCGCCTACTACTGCATGCGAAGCAACGTTAGCATACTCATTTACCTTTTCTTCATCAATATCAATCGCCAGAACTTCCATTCCTTGATCGCTTAATGTTTTACAAATACTTCCTCCGAATCTACCTAATCCGATGACTGCAAATTCTTTTTTCATTTGAATTCCTCCATTATGTACAGGAAAAAATCTGAACTACCGTTATTTTACCACAATTCTTTTGTATCAACCTCATTTTCCCGTTAACACTTATATCTCTTTACTATTTCTCACACTCATAGAAAACAGAAGGATGAGCTCCCTCTGTTTTTTTAAGCTGTAGCATGGGTTTGAACAAGGTCATAATATACGCCTTTTTGCTGCATTAGTTCCCCGTGATTCCCTGTTTCAATAATGCTTCCGTGATCTAATACAATGATGTTATCTGCCTCTCGTATAGTAGATAACCGATGAGCAATCATGATGGCAGTTCTGTTTTTTAACAGCGTTTTAAGCGCCTGTTGAATCTTCACTTCTGTTTCTGTATCGATGCTTGCTGTCGCTTCATCTAAAATGATAATACGAGGATTAGCCAACAGCGTTCGAGCAAATGAAATCAATTGACGCTCTCCCACGGATAAGACATTTCCTCGCTCTTCTACTTCCGTATCATAGCCTTTTTTCAGACGCTTTATAAAATCTGCAGCCCCTACCGCTTCCGCGGCCTTAATCACTTCATCATCAGTAGCATCCGGTTTTCCAAACCGAATGTTTTCCATAATAGTTCCTGAAAAAATAAAGGTTTCTTGCAGCACAATACTAATTTGCGCTCGTAAACTCGCTAACGTAATATCTTGAATAGGCATATTATCAATTAAAATCTGCCCTTCGTTCACATCATAAAAACGTGTGATTAAATTAGCAATGGACGTTTTTCCGGATCCAGTATGCCCCACTAAAGCAACCGTCTGGCCTTCTTTTATGTCAATTGATACGTTGTTTAAAGCTTTCCGCTTCCCATCATAGGAAAATGAGACGTGTTTGAACTCAACTTTTCCTTTCATATCCTCTAAAGACGTAGCGGTTTCCAAATCTGCGACGATAGGTTTTTCATCTAGAAATTCAAAAATACGCTCGGATGAAGCCATTCCCATTAATAATTGATTATACACTTGCCCTAAACGAGAAATCGGTTCCCAAAACATTCCAAGATAAAAAGCAAATGATACAAAAATACCAATTGTTAGCCGTTCATCTTGAATAAGTACAGCACCGAACCAAATTAAAATAGCCGTTCCGACAGCATTTGTGAGTTCTACAAACGGTCGAAACATGGCATTTTTTCGAGTAGCTTGCCTCCAGCTCTCGTAATTTTCACTGTTTATGCGCTCAAAAAACAGCATATTTTCTTGTTCTTGAGCAAATGATTGAGTGACGCGAATGCCTTGAATACTCTCATTTAAATGTGAATTTAATACTGACTGCTTCATACGAACAACTTGCCACGACCGACGAATTCTTCTTCTCAGCTTTGTGGAAATCAAAAACATAACCGGTAAAATGATTAAAACAGCACATGTCAAAGCAGGACTGAGAGAAAATAATATAACTACAATCCCCACTAACAATAAGAGATCCATAAACAGGTTAACTACCCCGTTGGTAAATAAATCTTGAAGAGAGTTAATATCGTTCATGATCCTTACAAGAATAGAGCCTCCTGAACGCGTATCAAAAAACCGGTGCGACAGCCCTTGAATATGCGTAAATAAATGTTTTCTTAAATCATATATAACGTGCTGCCCGAGTTGGTTCATCCATTTAATTCGAAAGATATTCGAAATATAAGATAGTACATACAAGCTAAAGATTATGAAAACTAACTGCATGAGCAGCGTGCTATTTTTATCTTTTACAGCATGATCAAGCGTATATACACCTATCAAAATAGGAATAGCGAGTCTAATGACCGTTGTGATAATGACCATAAGAAACGAGAAAGGAAGCAAGTTTTTTCGATATGGATGAAGATAACGAAACAAGCGGGCCATTTGCTTCCAGTTAAACATCTTATCAATGATTTGATCTGTTTGATAATAAAAGCGCTCTCGCACAACTTTATTTTTTTCGGCTTCCATTCTATTCCTCCCTTGTTATACGTTCATCACTGACGTATTGCTTTCATATTGAATGTCATAAATATTTTTATAAATCCCTTCCTTTTGAATGAGCGTTTTATGGCTTCCTCTCTCTTTTATTTGACCTTCATGCAAGACTAAGATTTCATCGGCATGTCGCAAAGAAGAAAGGCGGTGTGCGATAATAAACGTAGTACGATTTTTCATCACTTCTTTTAAAGCCAATTGAATTTCTCTTTCTGTTTTCATATCAACAGCACTCGTGGCATCATCTAATACTAAGATGCTAGGGTTTAAGATAAGCGCTCGTGCAATCGCGATGCGCTGCTTTTGTCCGCCTGATAACCCCAGTCCTCTCTCTCCCAGCATCGTGTCATACCCATCCGGAAGCTCCATAATAAAGTCATGCGCCTGCGCTCGTTTTGCAGCATCAATAATGTCTTCTCTAGAAATACCCGGCACACCATAGGAAATGTTGGTTCCTATACTGCTTGAGAACAAAAAGGTTTCTTGAAGTACAAAACCAATTTCTTTCCGAAGAACGGAGAGCGGATACTCTTTAATCGGACGATGGTTAACTAAGATTTGTCCTGAAGTCGGTTCGTAAAACCTCGTGAGCAGCTGGGTTAAGCTTGTTTTTCCGGCTCCAGTTGCTCCGATTAAACCTACTACTTTTCCTTTAGAAGCAGAAAAAGATATGTTCTCAAGCGACTTTTTTTCTTCGTTTGGATAGGATAAGCTAACATGTTGAAACTCGACGGTTCCATTAATAGAGAAACTTCCGGCATGCTCATGGACTTTTTCTTCTTCTTCTAAAATTTCCAGCAGCCTTTCACCTGAAGCTTTAGACTGTGAAAACATATTGATAACAAACCCTAAATTCATAATAGGCCACATTAAATAAGAGGTTAAGCTAAAGAAAGCAACAAGCTCTCCCGGACGTACACTTCCGTTCATAACAAGCGCTCCTCCGTACGCAAGGAGACCAACAATAGATAAGTTTCCTATAAACTCCATTAAGGGGAAATAAGTTGACCACACATTCGCGGTTTCAATGTTTCGATTTTTATAAACTCCGTTGGAGTCGTTAAATTTAGATGTTTGAAATTTTTCTCTTGATAATGACTTGACCGTTTGTATACCGCTTATATTTTCTTGGACATTTGTATTGAGCTCCCCAAACGATTGGCGAATTAAGCGAAACGCTGGATGAACGCGTTTATCAAAACGATAAACAGCTACCCCTAAAAAAGGCAGCAGACAGATTGTGACAAGAGTTAGTGAAATAGAGTAATAGAACATAACGGAAAAGCTGGCAGTAAGTAAAATAACGAAGCGAATTAATTCTGAGAAGCCAAAAGATAGAAAAAAACGAAATCCTTCTACATCAGCTGTCAACCTGGACATCAAGTCCCCTGTTTTAGCATTGTCATAGTAAGAAAACGGTAAATACTGAAGTTTGCGGTAAAGTTTATTGCGAAGAGTATACACGGACTTAATTCCAAATAAGTCGCCGTAATATTGCTGAATATATGTAAAGATTCCTTTGACAATCATTAGCCCAATAAAAATAAATGCTACATTATCGACTAGCTGATATTGTTTTCCTAACACAATATGATCAATCGTATATTGCAGCACAATAGGGTAAATCACAGTGATGGAGGTTACAAACAACAAGCAAATAGCAGAATAAAAAAAGTACATTCGGTACGGTAAATAAAAATCTTTTAGTTTTTTAAACGTTTCCATATACCCCGTCCTTCCTTTAGCTAAAATGCGGCACACATATTTAAATATATCGGTTCCCGAAATAATTTACCATAATTTTTAGATATTTTTTCAAAAAAAGGTAAATAGTCATAAAAAAGAGGGTGGGATATAACTAAATGAATTCAATCTAAAGACGAACAAATGGAATACATGAGTTGAACTGCTAGAAAGATCTACACTGACGAAATTATTCACCATAACAAAAAAATGAACCACTAATCAAACATGTTGATCAATGGTTCATTTTTCGATTCGTCTAAAATACGTTTGTTCCAGCCTCTTTTTTTATTGTTTTTCTACTGCATGTCCGCCGAACTCATTGCGAAGAGCGGCAACTACTTTACCTGTAAACGTATCGTCTTCAAGTGAGCGATAGCGCATCATTAACGATAGAGCAATAACTGGCGTTGGCACTTGTAAATCTAGAGCGGATTCAACCGTCCATTTTCCTTCACCGGAAGAATGCATAACTCCTTTAATACTGTCAAGTTTTGCATCTTTTGAAAATGCACGTTCCATTAATTCGATTAACCATGAGCGAATAACAGAGCCATTATTCCATACGCGGGCTACAGCTTCATAGTCATAGTCAAATTCACTTTTCTCTAACACATCAAAACCTTCAGCAATTGCTTGCATCATGCCGTACTCAATTCCGTTATGAACCATTTTCAAGAAGTGGCCGCTTCCTGCTACACCTGAATAGAGATAGCCGTTTTCTACGTTAATGTCGCGGAAAATAGGTTCGATTGTAGCAAATGCTTCTTTATCTCCCCCAATCATCATACAAGCACCGTTTCGGGCACCTTCCATTCCGCCGCTTGTTCCAACATCAAAGTAGTGAATTCCTTTTTCAGCAGAAGCTGCAGCACGTCGTACAGAATCTTTATACTTGGAATTACCGCCTTCAATAATCATATCTCCTTCTTCAAGCAGTTCTTGGAGCTCAGAAATTACTTTTTCTGTGAGCTCTCCAGCCGGAACCATGACCCAAGCAATGCGTGGTTTTTCTAATTTGCTCACTAATTCTTTAATGGAAGAAGCGCCTTCTGCTCCCTTTTCTGATACTTTCTGTACGGCTTCGTTGTTCACATCGAATGCTACTACAGAATGGTTATGATCTAGTAAATTCAATACTAAGTTTGCTCCCATTTTCCCTAAGCCAATCATACCTAATTTCATATGTAAATTACCTCCAATAGTAAGTTTCGTATCATGTTGTTAGTGTTAGTATGGTGTAAACTCACAAGAAAAAATCCACATTTTTATATTTCCTTTATCAGTTACTTCCTACACACAAAAAAGAAAAACATTCGATGCAAGTTCTACTAAGCATCGAATGCTTTTCACCTGTTACAACTGCCTGTATTTATTCGTTCTCGCCTAATACACGATTCACGCGCTTTTCAAGCATTTTCATACCGCTTCCACCAGCTTGGAAGTGGCGTAGCTGACCTGTTTTGTCAAATACATAATATGCCGGTACATATTGATTTTCAAATGCATCCGTTAATTTATGCTCACTGTCTACAAAAATTGGCTGCGTAATATCATGTTCTGCTGCTACTTCTTTAATTTTTGATAAGTCTAAATCATCTTCAGAGCGCGGCATATGAACTGCTACTACGTTTAATTGATCTTTGTATTGGTCGCGAAATTCATTTACTTGAGGCATTGCTTCTTTACATAAATGACAGCTTACTGACCAAAAATGAATAAGCGTTGGCTTTTCGCCGATTAGCTGCTCTTTTGTAACCTCTCCGTTTAACCATTCTGTAGCGCCCGTTAACTGAGGCATTGGCTGACGTAATTTCATGAATAAAAGCCTCCCTTATTTTCACTATTATTGACTATATGTTCTTTATTATCCGATGAAAAAAAGGCCTAACGTGGACGTTAGACCTTTTAAACGTTGTGCTTACGCGTTTAAAGTAGCTTGACCTGGTTTCCAGTTAGCTGGGCAAAGTCCGCCAGTTTGTAACGCTTGAAGAACACGTAAAGTTTCATCAACGTCACGGCCAATATTGTTGTGGTTTACAACTGAATATTGTAATTCGCCTTCTGGGCTGATGATGAATAAACCGCGAAGTGCTACACCTTCTTCTTCAATTAAAACGCCGTACTCACGAGAAACAACGTGATTTGTATCAGCTGCTAATGGATATTTAAGATCACCTAAACCATTATCTTTACGATCAGTGTTGATCCAAGCTAAGTGTGTATGGATTGTGTCTGTAGAAACACCGATTACTTCTGCGTCAAGATCTTCAAACTCATCATAACGGTCAGAAAGTGCAGTGATTTCTGTTGGACATACAAATGTAAAGTCCATTGGATAGAAGAATAATACTGTCCATTTGTCATTTTTAATATTTTCTTCTAAGCTAACTTTACCGAATTCTTTGTTTGATAATACAGCTTCCATTTCAAAGCGTGGAGCTTGTTTACCTACCATACGTTCTGGCATACATGATCCCTCCAAATAATTATTAAATGAGAAAATGTATAAAACATTCTCACTTATGTACTGTTATAACGGTTTTCATTATAATGGATATTGTTTTTTTAGTCAATATTAATTAAGAATGAATTTAAACAACATCTTATAATGGTAACATAGTTGTTATGCCCGCCTTTAGGGCAAATTAAACCCTGACTTCAGCAAAAAAATGCTATAAAAGGGTTGCATTTATTTACCTTCTCAGTTTAGCATGTCTAATATCGGGAATAAACAAATGTGCTCATACTCTTACAAAATCTTTTCCACAGAATACATTCCCACTTATTAATATTGAAACAGAACATAGGAAGGATGAACAACGAATGTTTAAGATGCAAGATATCAACTGGGAACAGCTTCTTACCAATGCTGGAGTTATTGTGTTAAAACTCATTGCCATCACCATTGTATTTTTACTTGTACGAGCAATTGGTAAAAAAGTTATTGAGCGTTCCTTTGAAAAAATGAGTGAGCGCGAAAATACTACGCGCGGACGCATGCTCACACTCAAAAGTTTAACCGTTAATGTGTTTTCATATGTACTTATTTTTATTTTTGTCGTTATGCTGCTTGAAGCAGTAAATATCCATGCCACAGCTCTATTAGCTGGTGCCGGAGTTGTGGGTCTAGCAATCGGGTTCGGTGCTCAAGGACTGGTTAGCGACGTTGTAACAGGTTTCTTTTTACTTCTTGAAAAACAGCTTGATGTTGACGACTATGTAACAACCGGAAATTTTTCAGGAATTGTCGAATCAGTAGGTCTTCGTACTACTCAAATTCGCGGATTTGATGGAACTTTGCACTATGTGCCTAACCGTGAAATTACAAGCTTAAGCAATCATTCCCGAGGCAATATGCGCGCGTTGATTGATATTGGCATTTCGTATGATGATGATATTGACAAAGCAATTTCCGTACTAGAAAAAGTATGCGAGCGCGTTGCTGCAACAAATGAAAACATTGTAGAAGGACCAAGCGTGATAGGAGTTCAAGGTTTAGGCGCATCGGACGTTGTGCTTCGTGTAGTTGGCAAAGCTAAAAACGGTGAACAGTGGGGGGTTGAACGTCAGCTTCGCAAAGAGTTTAAAGAAGCGTTTGACGCAAACGGTATTGATATTCCGTTCCCTCATCAAGTAAATATTGATAAAAAGCAGCCTGAAGATGCCAAGCAGCCTCAGCATGCATAAAAAATAGCCGAAGGATTTATTCCTTCGGCTTTCTTTTATCCTTGTACCTTGTTGCCTACTTGCTGACAAATTTCTTCTGCCGTTAATCCGCTAGCTGTAATAACTGAGCCTTGCGTTACTGCATCAGAAATCCCCATTACGTTTGAATCCTGTCCTGTTACAACACAGCAATCGCACCCTTGTGCATCACTTTCGTTGCGTAATTGTACCACTTCATGTCCGAGCTGCTGAAGTGCAGCCTGTACATCTGTTAAACCGTATTCTACACCAATTCGTGCCATCGTTGCCCACCTCCTCATGGTATTAATTTAGCCATAAGGAAAAATGATTATACGATTTATTGATTGCCTTTATGTTCAAAATATTTTGTAATAAGTGAAATCGCAGTATCTATTGCGCCTTCATGAGGCTGCAGCTTTGCATGATGAAGCCCATATTCAGACTGAACGCCAAGCCAAAACATAAATCCAGGAATATCTTTTAGCATATAGCCAAAATCTTCTCCTGTCATTGCTTCTTTGCATTCAATCACATCCACATCCGTTTGCGCTTTGGCAAATTCCATAAACTCTCGCGTGACTTCATGGTGATTATATACTTGATGATACATACAACCATAATCAATGGCTGTTTCACACTGATACCCTACTTCTACTCCTTTAACAATCGCTTCAATTCGTTCTTTAACACGCATCATTGATTCAGGAGATAGCGTGCGAATGGTTCCTTCTATGCGAGCTCGCTCCGCAATAATATTTTGAACCGTCCCGCCTTGAATTTTTCCTACTGTAATTACAGCGCTGTCTAGCGGATCAACGTTGCGAGCAACAATAGTTTGAAGCTGTGAAACGAGCTGACATGCCGCAACTACCATATCATTTGTTGTGTGTGGATAAGCAGCATGGCCGCCTTTTCCTTTTAAATCAATAAATAGCTCAGACGTGTTAGCAAATAGTAACCCTTCCTTCAGCGCAATTGATCCAACCGGATATTCAGGCGCTACGTGAAGGGCGAAGATGAAATCTGGAAGCCATTCTTTCATGATGTCGCTTTGGAGCATTGGCTGTGCTCCTCCTGGACCTTCTTCTGCAGGTTGAAAGATAAACAGTACATTATCTTTAATTTCATGCTGAGCAAAGTAAGTCAGTACGCCTAGCCCAATGGCCATATGCATATCATGTCCGCAGGCATGCATGAGTCCTTCATGCTGTGATTGAAAAGAATAATTCGTTTCTTCCGTGATAGGAAGCCCGTCAATATCTGCTCGGTAGCCTATTGTTTTAGTTGGATTTGTACCATGTACTTTAACAAAGAGTCCTGTTTTCCACGTCTTTACTTCTAAGCGCTCTTGCGGAAGAGTGTTAATATAATCAAGCAAAAAACGCTGTGTTTTCACCTCTTGAAACCCTAATTCAGGAATTTTATGTAGCTCTCTTCTTATTTTCACAAATTCATTTTCAGCCATGTGTATGTCCTCCTCACGAAATAAAGAAGAAAGCGTGGTTGCCCACGCTTCCAACTTGTCCATATGATACGTTCAAGGATTCAGTATCCCAATCGCTAAAACCTATTAATTCAACAAAGAAAAAGCGCAAACTGATCGTTTTTCTTATTCTTCGTTTAATTGACGCAATTCTTGCTTGATTTCTGTTTTAGACTTTGTTTTTTCGTCAATTTCTTTAATAACGCGAGCCGGCGTACCTGCTACTACTGTGTAAGGAGCTACATCTTCTACCACAATTGCACCTGCAGCAACTACGGCACCTTTACCTACTGTTACACCTTCAAGAACAACAGCATTAGCACCGATTACTACATCATCTTCTACTACAACTGGTTTTGCAGAAGGTGGCTCAATAACACCAGCTAATACAGAACCTGCGCCGATGTGACAGTTTTTACCTACTGTTGCACGACCACCAAGTACTACGTTCATGTCGATCATTGTTCCTTCACCGATCACAGAGCCGATGTTAATAGATGCACCCATCATAATAACAGCGTTGTCGCCGATTTCAACTTGATCGCGAATAATAGCGCCTGGCTCAATACGAGCTTTAATTCCTTTCATATCTAATAAAGGAATCGCAGAGTTACGGCGATCATTTTCAATTACGTAGTCTTCAATTTTTCCTTCGTTTGCTTCAATAGCAGCTTTGATTTCTTTCCATTCACCAAATACTACACCTGTGTTGCCCGTTACGAATGTTTTAGAAGATGAACCAAAGTCAATTCCTTCTACTTCACCTTTTACGTAAACTTTTACCGGTGTTGATTTTGTGCTGTTTTGAATAAATGAGATAATCTCATTAGCATCCATCATTTTCATTATGTATTCCTCCTAAGTAAGCAATGTCTCATTTAATGTAACAAAATGCTTTCACAATGACAAGCATCATTATCGTTTTAATAAAAAGATAACGATTGCAAATAAAAAAAGCGAGCATCTAGACTCGCTTTAAACCGTTTCTCTTACATATTCACGTACAATATCAACAAATGCTCGAACTTGCTTCAGTTTAAACGCTGATTCGTATCCAACTAAAGAAGTGTCTCGCGTAATTGGCTCTCCATTTGCTTTCAGAAGCGGCGTCCGGTGAATATGGCTTCCAGCTTCTTTAATAGCAATCGATGGTAAAATAGCGAAGCCAAGACCATTTAAAGCCATTTGCTTACACGTCTCAATCTGATCCACTACAATCGTACGCTTCGGTGTAGTATGAAACTCTCGATGCCACCATTCTAAAATTTCTTGATAATACGTTGAGTCACTTTTAAATTGAATAAATGGTCGATGAGTATTTACTACTTCCGCTGCCCTTTCAATTTCTGAATCGACTAGGTAAAGAGGATCTGTAAACAAATGTTCTTTGACACCTTTCCAATCCGGATTTCCGCGTATGATTCCAATATGTACCTCATCTTCGTACAGATAGCGAAGCATTTCACTGCTCCAGCCGGTTACAAGAGAGATTTTAGCATGTGGGTAACGATCCATATAGCGTTTTAAAACCGCCGGCAGCCAGTGCTGTCCAATAATCGAAGCCACCGCTAATTTGAGTGTACCATATACTTCATTATCTAAATGATGCAGGTCCTCACGAACCCGATCTTCTTTTTCTACCACTTCTTTTGCAAATTGAACAATCTTTTCTCCAGCAGGCGTTAATGACAGTCCTTTTTGCGAACGAATGAAGATTTGTGTATCCCATGCTTTTTCAATGGTTTGCAGCCTCTGTGATAAAGCTGGTTGCGATACAAATAATCTCTCTGCAGCTTTTCTCATATTTAATTCTTGAGCTAATACAACGAGCATTCGACATTCTATTAATTGCATTCAGTTATTCCTTTCAAGCCTCTTTTTACTTTCATTTTACCTTTATCATATAAGAAAAAAACGGAGAAAGATAGGCTGAAACACGATTTCTTAAAAAAATTATTGAAATGACTCTTTCGGGAGAATGATGGACTGCCTTCTTAATGACTTTAACAAATTTCTTCGTGTTAAAATCCCTTCAAAAATGCCATCTTCATTCTCTACGCACAAAAAAGGATGGTTAATCATGGCATTTATGACTTTTAATACGGATTTTTTCATGGAGACACGAGGAACATTTTGATTCATAACTTCTTCTACTTTCATGGTTTCTAATCGCTCAAATTCAATGCGCTTTAATCCTAAAATCGAATCTAAAATAAGCGTCATGCTCACGAACCCCTGCAGCTGAAACCTTGGATTTAATACGGGAATGGACGTATAGCCAGTCTTTGTTAACACAAGCAAAGCATGTTCTAAATTATTTCCCACTTGAACATGAGCAACTTTATCAGAAGTGACAAGCAAATCTCGAAGTTCAATTTGATTTAACTGATTGTGATCAATATCAATCATTTATACATTCTCCTTCCATTTCTCATAACTTCCACGTGTGTAAAGAGAAAAAGAACAAGCTACAAAATGAAAATAGCTTGCTACGTAAATGCGAACCTTTAAGAGGGAATAGAAGCAGACACACTCGATGTTCTCCCTTATATGTTAAGTCTAGATTTTTTTAAAACAAGTGTCAACGAAAGTTCATAATTATCTGAATTTTTTATTTTGATTTTTTTACAGCATTCGACCCGTTCCTTCTATTTATCAGAAAATCCGCTATCACTTTGTCGATATTTCTCGGGAAAATAGGGCGGAAGCCACCGCAAAAACTCCATACGCAGTAACAAAAAAATACCGCAAAGTATAAAATCCTTTGCGGCATTCGTTTTGCTTTATCCCTTAATGAATAAGTTCAAAAATTTCAATTGCAATCATATCAACGTTATCAAATTGATAAACGGCTGGCTTTTCACCATCTTGATATACTTCAAGTTCGTATGTTTCAGTTTTTGCATGATATTTCACGCTGCAAATTCTTTTTCCCTCTACTTCGAAGAAGCGTTGTGGCGCTTCACTTCCACTTGCTTGCTCACGGAGATTCACAAGACGAGTTAAAATACCTTGTAATTGTGACATATAATCTCTCCTTTCACCTATTACATCATTACGCATTCGACTTTTCTACAATATCAATTCAAATAAATACGTTATCTAAACTAATACTTAAAAGACACCATTTCACTATATGCCACATACTAAAAAAACACAAGTACTTTACGTGATTTTTCATAAGAAAATGCCTTATTATAGCGATATATGTCGTTTTTTATTATAATAACATAGCGATATACTATGTATCATACAAAACTTCATTCTACTTTAACACCATTCATTTTAATATAGGGAGGTGCTTTCATTGAGATCTATAGAGTTGTACACACAACCAGCTTGCCCACCTTGCGAAATTGTTAAACAGTTTTTACAGCATCATCACGTTTCCTATAAAGAATTTGACGTATCTAAAGATGCTTCTGCTCGAAAACGAATGACTACTGAGTTAGAGTCTTATTCCACTCCGACCATTCGTATTGACCAGGAAATTATCAGAGGATTTGACCTTCAAGCGCTTGAGAAGCTTCTTAACATCGGGTAACAGAAACACTCAAAATAAGCTTTCCTCGGCTATTTTGAGTGTTACTTACTATATATAAACTTTTGCACTTTCCATTTCCCTTGTTTTTTTACTAACGTGATCATTTCGTAATGATCTTGGTATTTTACCCGTTCATTATGCACAGCCGGAAAAAATTGATAGACATAAGCTTTGTTTTGGTCGGAATGAAGAGCTACCTTCGTTTGTTCATCAAAAGAAAAGAAAGGGATGTAGTGTGTTAAATATTCAGGTCCCTCTCCGACATACCCTTGAGCTTTTTGTAAGAGAGCCTCATTAAAAAACACAGATGCATACTCATCATCTAAAAACAATTTCAGCTCACGAACAGCGTCTTGATTAGTATGAGCAGACGCAGCTCTTAGCTGAGCCTGATAAGCGTCCTGCAAATTTATAAAGATTTCATGCCTAATCTCTCCTGATACTTCTGCATGAACAGATTTTCCTGAGTACAAGACAATCAGCAAAAAGACAAGTAAGCATATTTTATTCAAATTAAATCAGCTCCTTAACTTCTTTTTTATTAGAATTCCAAAAATTCCCCTGCCTATGCATATCCCTACAACCGACTGTCGTTCTCCTCTAAAAAAACATAAAAAACCGGCAACCACTTTTGCTGGTTGCCGGTTTAACTTCAACTTATTTATTCTCTACAAAACGTCTCTTTCGTATAAAAAAGAATATGAAATATCAAGGAATATATAGTGCATATTATCAATCGGATACGAAAAAGTCCGGATATTCTCACCTGTTTCAATATCATTATACAAATCTGATAATATGCCTTTTTTTTCATAGCTCATTCGAATAATATTCTCAAGGAAATATGGGCGCCAGCTCCAATTTTTCTTTACATATTCAGGTTCAAGAATCCAATCCTCGTTTTTCTTTACATAGTTAGAAGACTTTTGAAATCCGTTTTCATCGCAGATGTAAAGGCGAAAACACACGTTGGATAGTTCTTCTGCAATAACAGGCAGCATATCGTCATACGTTTCTAGCTTTCTGCACTTTGTCATTACCTGCTGCATTTTATCTTGAAAGCGTTCTGTCAGCTGGTAAACAGCAAGCAGCTTTTTCTTTTCGTGAGCGATATACATTTCAAAACGTTCCTTTAGTTTATCCTTTAAGATGTTCGGATCGACAAGTTCAGCAGCCGGCTTATGTAAATAATAACCTTGAAAATACCTGCCTCCGTTTCTCCATGCATATTGCAGCTGATAGGAGGCTTCTATATCTTCGTATAGAAGCGTAGCACCCATTTTTCTTGCTAACAGAGATAAAGAATACAATACGTCTTGATACGACTGCGCCATGTCCGTTTGTCTCAGAATATGTAAATCTACTTTTAAGATATCTGGTGAAAGCAACCCAATCCTGTCTAGATTACTACTTTCTTTTCCTATATTATCAATTGCAATCTTAATACCATATGTTTGATAATACTTTAGTAAGTGTTGAAGTGATTCCAAATCTCCACTAAAATTGTGTTCTGTAATTTCGAGAACAATTCGATCAAGCGATAATCCTTTATTTTCGAAAAGTTGCAATAATTCTAGCAAGGATTCTCCATGATCGTTCATTAATAAATTAGGGTTCTGATTAATAAAAATTAAAAATTGTTCTTCCTGGGTCAACATATGCTCGAGCGCTTGTGTTAAAACAGCATAATCAACTTCTATGCGATATTCATCCGGAATCGCATCATCATGAAAGAATGGGCCGAGACTTTCAATTTCCCCTTCATTTTGAAACCTCGCCAACACTTCATAGCCAATTACTCTATGTCCATCTGCACTAAAAATTGCTTGATAATACGGAAGAGTTTTCTCTATGTTTGTTAATACATCTAACGGGTCCACTCAACTCTCCCCTCTCCTTGTTCACTTTACGTTAGTATAATACGAATAGCATAATTTTGCTAGTCCTTCTCGGATTGCTTTGTACTTTTTAGTGCGTATACAAACTTAAAAAGGATGCTGATTTAGCCACTGTCCCCCGTCCATTGTAATGCATTCCCCATTGATATAAGACGCTTCATCGGAGAATAAGAAACTAGCTAATCCTGCTATTTCCTCAGGAGTTCCAAGGCGTCCTAATGGTACAGAATTTAATGTACGCGCTTTCATTTTTTCTGACTCAAATAATTTATCGGCTCCTCCTGTTCGCTCGATCGGCCCTGGTGCAATCGCATTTACCCGTATACCATATTTCTTCCCCCACTCTACTGCGAGCGTGCGCGTCATGGTTAAAACTCCTGACTTGGCACAAGCTGAATGAATAACACCTGCTCCTGCGTTCCAGGCATATGTAGCCACAATGTTTGTAATGGCCCCTTTTGTGCCTTTATTGATCCAATATTTCCCTACTGCGGAACTGCAATAAAATGTACCATTTAATACGATATTAATTACGCTGTTCCATCCGTTAATGGATAAGTCTTCAGCTGCACATATAAAATTGCCTGCAGCATTATTAACTAAAAAATCAATTTGGCCAAATGCCTTGTCCGTTTCTTGAACCATTCGTTCCACATCTTCTGGATTGCGTACATCCATCACCACTGAAAGTACCTGTCCATCAAACGTTTTAATTTCATTTTCTGTCTCTTGTAATCGATCGGCTGATCTACCTGTGATTACCACATGAGCACCTTGTTCTGCAAATCGCTTTGCCATATGTTTTCCCATTCCACTTGAACCGCCAGTAACAATTACGACCTTGTTCTTCAATGTATCTTCCTCCCCAAAACATAAGTATTTTACAACTATCATTTTACTATTTTTTCTGAATAAAGTGAAATTTTTATCCATTTAACTTAAAAGCAGGCTTCTCGTTGTGATGATAAAAAAAACAATGCTATAATGAAAACTTGAAAACTATAAGGAATAGGTTGATTTTGCATGAAAAAGACGTATACAAGACGATCTTTTTTGAAAGGACTAGCGTCTATTTCGTTAGGGTCTTTGCTCACCACGTCTTTTGGGTATACATATGCCAAATATATTGAGCCTAGACGTCTGCAAATTGTTCGTCATACAATTACTTCTAAAAATATTCCGAAAAGCTTTAACGGAATAAAAATTTTACAATTTAGTGATATTCATCTTGGACTCTCTTATGATTTATTACAACTAGAACAGCTTATGGTGACCATAAATAATTTGAAGCCTACTATTATATTATTTACCGGAGATTTAATGGATGTACCTAATGAATACCCGCATCCAGAAAGAATTCCCCCGATTTTACAGAGGCTTCAGGCTCCTCTTGGAAAATATGCTATATATGGTAACCATGATCACGGAGGATATGGAACAAATATCTATAAACAAGCCATTGAAGACGCAGGATTTAGACTTTTAGTAAATGAAGTTGACACGGTATCCATGCCTGATAAAAGCTACATTCATATTTGTGGACTCGATGATATCATGCTTGGGAATCCACAATATGAAGGAACGCTAGGGCAATTACAGCCGGATATTTTTTCTATTGCTATGATTCATGAACCGGACGTTGCTGTCAAAGCAGCTCCTTTTCCAGTAGATCTTCAGCTCTCCGGCCATAGTCATGGAGGCCAAATTCAAATTCCTTTTTACGGTCCTTTGATTACACCGCCCTTTGGGACGGTTTACCCTGAAGGAATGTACGAAGTTGGAGATTCTAAAATGAAGCTTTATGTGAATAGAGGCTTAGGAACCACTCGCATTCCTTTTCGTTTTTTAGCTACGCCTGAAATTACGCTTTTCACCCTGCAATCAACATAAAAACGCCCTTACGGGGCGTTTTTATGTTGATTGTCTTTTTTTAGCTGATCATGACCGCCTAATTCTAGTCTTAAAGAAATAAACCAGGCTCAAAAACTTCCGTTCAGCCATACACTACAAAGACAACTGACAAGGAGGTTAAATTATGTACTATCAATATCCCTATACAGGATATCGTAATATTCCAAATGGTGACGAGCGCTTTTTTGGATTTCCTTTTGTTGCTGGCTTAGCTGGTGGGCTGCTTGGCGGACTAGCTGTTGGCGGTTTTGGAGGCAGACCTGGGTGCTGTCCACCACCTTATCCTTATCCAGTTCCGTTTTACGGCGGTGGATTTCCTGGAGGAGGCTTCCCTGGTGCCGGCTATGGAGGCGGTGCTCCTGTTTATAACACATACTACGGACCTGGATACGGTCCTGTTGGTCCCATTCCTAGATAATAACATGACTAAAAAGCCGAGCACTCGGCTTTTTAGTCATGTTATTCTTGATTGTCGCAAAGAGCATATTGACAAAAAATCTCTTGACTATTAATAGAGAGCTCATGGTCTTTTTTTATGGCGTAATGATAATTCCCTTCTTGGTCTTGTTCTCGTGCTTTTACATTATCAGCAAGCATAACTTCAAGCCACTTCCACACTTTTTTTTTCAAATATGTATCCAAGATAGGAAATAAAATTTCTACTCGTTTCACCATATTTCTTGTCATCATATCTGCAGATGAAAAGAAAAACTTTTCCTGTTTATTATGATGAAAATAATAGATTCGGCTATGCTCTAAAAATCGTCCGACAATGCTTCTTACTCTTATATTCTCGCTAACGCCTTGAATTTGAGGGCGCAAGCAGCACGCTCCTCTAACAATGAGTTCGATTGTCACACCAGCTATAGAAGCTTCATATAGCTTCATAATTAAAATTTTATCCGTCAATGAGTTCATTTTCCCAATGATTTTTCCATTGCCATACCGTCTATGATAATGGATTTCCTGATCAATGAGATGCAAAAAATCATTTCTTATATCAAATGGTGCAACGGATAAATGATGATATACTGGTTTTTGCGTATAGCCACTTAAGTAATTAAAAAAATTGGCCGCATCTATCCCGATGTTTCGGTTGACAGTAAAAAGACTTATATCCGTATAGATCTTTGCTGTGGCATCGTTGTAATTCCCAGTACCAAGATGAACAAACCGTTTAATATGCTCTCCTTCTCTTCTCACCACGAGCGTAATTTTACCATGCGTTTTTAAATGCGTCATTCCATATATCACGTGACACCCTGCCCGCTCTAGCTCTTTAGCCCATTGCACATTATTCTCTTCATCAAACCTCGCTTTTAGTTCAACTAGTACCGTCACTTGCTTACCTTTTGCAGCCGCTCGTTTTAATGCTTTAATAACGGGAGAATCTCCGCTTACCCTGTATAACGTTTGCTTAATAGCAAGCACATTTTCATCGGCTGCTGCACCGTTAACAAAATCGAGTACCGGCTTAAACGATTCATAAGGATGGTGAAGCAAAATATCTCTTTGAATCATTTGATCGAAAATATTTTGATCCGGGTGTAACTCTGTTGTAAGCTTAGGAATAAAGGCTTTTTCAGCCAACTCTTCATGCGTAGATTTAAGTAATCTATAAAACGAAAATAAACTGGTTAAATCCAGCTGTCCTTCGATCTCATACACATCTTCATCGTCAATTTCAAGTACTGACTCTAAATACGCTAGTACACCCTGATCATATGGACTCTTAATCTCAAGACGAACAGCCGCTCCCCATTTTCGCTTCTGTAACTCTTCTTCAATTTCTTTTAGTAAATCTTGAGCGTCTTCTTCGTGAATAGTCATATCTGCGTTGCGGGTAATTCGAAATTGAGAAACGGAAGAAACGCGATATCCCTTAAACAACTTCTTAATAAAATAGGCAATCACATCCTCTAGCAATACAAATAGACGGGTAGAATCTGATGTGGCTATTTCAATGTAGCGCATTAGCATCGAAGGTACTTGAACGATAGCTAGCCTTCCTTTTATTTCAGCAATTTGCTGCTCATCATTTAAATTTTCTGAAAGGACGACTGCTAAGTTCAAGCTTTTATTCATCAACATAGGAAACGGCCGGTAGGTATCAATAGCCATAGGAGTTAATACGGGAAAGATTTGCTCGTCAAAATACTGTTCAAGCGTATCTAGATTTGATTTCTCCAACTTTTCAACCGCAATGATTTCCACGCCGTATTTCTGTAATTCGGGAAGAAGTGTATGAATATACGTATCATACTGCTGCTTGACTAGATCGTGGTTTTGTTTAGAGATAGAAAATAGCTGCTGTTTAGGAGTTAAGCCTGCTTTGTTTTCAGGTTTGCTAAATCCAGCTTTCACTTGATCTTTTAATCCGGCTACCCGAATCATAAAAAACTCATCTAAATTTGAACTGAAAATTCCTAGAAATTTAAACCGCTCAAGCAAAGGGTTTTTCGTATCTACTGCTTCTTCCAGCACCCGCTTGTTAAAAGCCAGCCAGCTCAATTCACGATTATTGTAATAAGCTGAATCAGCCACTTGTATGGTTTGCCTATAAGTGCGATTACTTTCTAACATTAGCCTCACCTTCCAGGATAATGGATTTAATCTAGTTAGCTATACTGAATATTCTAACCGATTCAGCGTTATTCTAAAGCTTAGCAAATTCAAGAACAATATTTTTTTTCACTACTTTTTCTAGATGCTTTTTCTGTTTTTCAGCCTGATATTGTTCAGGACGAAAGTTTTTTGTACATAATAGTTTAATCGTAACTGTGTTTTCATCGCTTTTCATGTCAATATGTTGAATAACATTTCGCTTTGTTGCATGTAAACCGTCAGCTATTTTTAAAACCGCACCGAGCAGCTGGACTTTTTTTTGTTCTTCTTTTGTTAACCACTTTTTAAAAGGAGCAACATATTGCCTAAAAGAAGACTTTCCTTTATATGAAGAAACAAGTGCCAGCTTTAAACGTTCTCTATGTGAAATTCCATCGATTGTACGATTAGCAAGCACATAAAACGTATGCTGGCTGCTTGATTCGGCATCAATATACTCTCCTATATCATACACTTGCGCAGCTTTTATAAGAAGCGCTAAGTCATCCTCTTTTAAATCAACCGTTCCCTGCTCCTTAAGATGCTGAAACATCATAATAGCTGTGCGGGTAAGCTGTTTGACATAATCTTTATTTACTTCAAACTCTTCCATTATTTCTTGAAAACTTTGCTGTATGACATCGGGGTACATTGGCTGGATATTAGCATCAGACGCTTCCTTAAATAACACCCCTTCTCTTAAGCCTTTGCGGCTTAAGATGAAGCGAGTCGCGTTGACTGTTTCATATAATAATTGAAATACTTCAATCGCTGGCAAAATTGTATCCGCACGATCTTTTGACAAGCGGTCTAGCTTTTGAAGATTGTGATAAGACAATGAGCCTATAGCAGATTTCACATGCAATATATCAGCTAAGTTCATTTCATATTGATGCAGCCCGGCGAGAGGATAGTGGATAAAACCTTGATGCACCTGCACCATACCTCTTGCACTTCCTCCAATTGCTACAATCGGAACTTGGCGATTTAAAATCCACGGAACAGTATGGAAATGCCGGATCACGAAATCGCGGATTTTTACTTTTTCTTCTGCAGTGGGAATATTGCCTTTGACGAACTGCAGACGCAGAGATAAGGCACCGAACGGAAAGCTGTGGTACTGCACTAACTCCCGATTGCGAAAATACGTAACTTCCGTACTTCCCCCGCCAATGTCAATTGTAATGGCTTCTTCGATCGAAGTGGAATGAATAACGGCAACAAAGCCGTAATACGCTTCTTCATCTTCAGACAATAGTTGAATAGAAAAGCCCGTTTCTTTTTTTACAAGCGCTAGAACTTCTTTTGCATTAGCCGCTTGACGGATGGTAGCTGTGGCCACACAGGTAACGTGCGGCAGCTGCTGATGCTTGATAATAACTCCAAATGTTTTAAGCGTATCAAGCAAGGTATATATTCCTTTAGCCGTTAACACTCCTTCTTTACTTAAATAATTTCGAAGCCGTGCAGCTACTTTCACGTTTTCAATTTGCTTAAATCCTCTGCCTTTTTTGTATTCATAAATAACAAGGCGTATCGTATTTGAACCTATATCAATCAGTCCATGTTTATAAGTCAATGTAATTTCAACACCTTTTTCAAAATAACTTTATGCTCACAAAAGTCACTTTTACTTTTTTCAACCGTATACTGTTACAACATAGTCATATATCAAAGGAGCGAAGTTAATGAGATATATAGTAAAGCGCGGTGAAACCTGGCAAAGCGTTTCAGGTGACTACCGGACTCCGGTTGAAGATCTGTGGATGGCTAATCCTTTTGTAAGCCATAGTACGCTGAAGCCTGGGCAAGTAATCATCATTCCAAACCTCCCTGATAAAGAGCTCATTCCTTACACGATCCACGTGTTTATTGCTGAAAAGCAGCTTGAATTACGAAGAAATAATATCATACAAAAAGTCTATCCCATTGCAGCAGGAAAAATGCTGAGCGCAACCCCTACTGGAGACTTTGTTATCGTTAACCGGGAGCCAAACCCCGAGGGGCCTTTTGGCACAATGTGGCTAAGCTTGTCTAAAAAGTCATATGGCATTCACGGAACAAATGATCCAAGTTCTATTGGAAAAGCCGTATCCAAAGGATGCATTCGCATGTATAATGCCCAAGTAAATGAGCTAGCTCAAATTGTGCCAAATGGGACTGGTGTTTATATTCGACCTTCTCGACGAATGGCTCAATAGTTCGGGATTTACTAATCAATGATGGTTTAACTGTGGGAACAGCATTTTTTTTAAAATAAAAAGTATGGCGTGCTGTTCCACTTTACTTGTATAAGGAAGCGTAACAAAACAAACCCTATACATAGGAAATTTCATTAATTACCAAAATACTTCTTCGTGTAATTATTTTCAAATGGGACAAGACACGCTATAATGAACGTATCAGCTTTCACCTTATAGGTTGAACAGCTGATATGATAGAAAGGGAGTGAACGTATGTCTCAAGCAAATGGACAAGGCTCTTTGACCCCGTCTGTATCTGAGATTGCACAAGCTATTTTCACTGTAAATCGTCACGCAAAAGCTGCTCCTGATCCTAAGCAGTTATATACGTTAAAGAAAATTGCATTAGATCAACTAATTTTAGAAGGAAAAGCCAAAAAAGAAGGACTTCACTTTTCGCCAAACCCTGGTAAAAGTCAACAAAAATCAGATGTACTTGTATCAGTTGGAGACTACTTTTTCCATATGCCTCCAAAGAAAGAAGACTTCAAAGAGTTATCACACCTCGGCCATTTAAACCATCAGTATCGAAATCCCAAAACGACTATGTCATTATCTTATGCGAAGCGCTTATTATCTAAATATACGGGTCATCTCGTACAGCCGGCTAAAAGCCCTGTTTCGACTCCAAGAAAACGGCAAGCACCTGTGTTTAAACCGCTGGGTAAAAGTTATTTTTAAAAAAGTGCCTGAAGTGGAGCAATCTGCTTTCAGGCACTTTTTTGTGATCCTACAAAATATAGAGATCGATCAACTCAACAAGCTCTCCGATTTCCGGCTTACTTACTTGTCCTTCCGCTCCTACCATCTTTCCCTTGTGACGTAAATCTTCTGTGATAAGAGAAGAGAAGATAATGACTGGAAGTATAGAAAGCTGAGGATTTTCTTTCACTTTTTTAGTTAAATGATGCCCATCCATTTGCGGCATTTCTATATCTGTAATAAGCAGCTGGACTTGATCACTGATTTCCACACCTTCATCGATCACTGAGCTCAGATAGTTCCACGCTTCCTCACCGTTCTCAAAAAATTCCGTGTTCTCATAACCTGCTTGTGCAAGAGTATCTTCAATCATTCGGCGCAGCAGCGGTGAGTCTTCAGCCACGACAATCTTTTTATTAGAGCGTTCCCTAGCCCCTAGCTTTTTGATTTTCGACTGATTAATACCCGCATCAGGGTTCACGTCAGAAATCAGCTTTTCAAAGTCTAACAGCAGAATCATTTGACCGTTTAATTTTACCACTCCAGTAATCTGCGTTTCCAAACCTTGATACAAATCTGAAGGCTTCTCAATTTCTTTCCAAGAAATACGGTGAATTTGCGTCACTGCATGGGTATGAAAGACAATTTTTTGCTGATTGAACTCTGTAACAATTAACTTATCTTTTTCAGGCGTATTTGAAGGTTCCATTTTTAACGCTTTTGCTATGTCAACAACAGGAAGTACTTCCCCTCTTAGCTCTATAATACCTTCTATGTAAGAATGCGCATTGGGAACAGGTGTAATAGATACGGGATTAATAATCTCTCTAACTTTTACTACATTAATGCCAAACCAAACATTTCCTATCTCAAATTCGACAATTTCCAGTTCGTTTGTACCACTTTCCAACAGTATTCCTTTATCTGGATTCATATACTTACTCCTCTCATCTCACCTGCTTATCTAATAGTCCATATTTCCCATTATAGTGACCGGCTCTTATATCCGTAAAGAAAAATTTTCTTATTTTGTTATCCTTTTTCCCTAAAACATATACATAAAATATTGTTTTATGAATTAACAGAATATTATATACTATATAAAAACATGAGCATCGATCCCTTTTGTCTCATCCTCTGCTCAGTTTTTTAATTGCTCTACTTTACTTCTCTATACTAGCTTATGAACTTGAGTCAAACGACTACTCCTATTCGAACGAGGTGTAATTTATGAACAGAGGCTTACAAAAAGAAGAAACAAAAAAACGCATCCAAAAAGCCGCTATCTCTTTATTCCAACAGCAGGGATATCAAAAAACGACTGTGTCTCAAATTACCCATGAAGCGGGTGTAGCAAAGGGAACATTTTTTAATTACTTCAAAACAAAAGAAGAAGTTCTTCACTACCTTGGAATTAATTTTACAAACCGTATCTCCTACAAATTAGAACAGCTCCTTCAAACAGAAGAACCAACTGCTGCCATTGTTAAACAACTGTTTTTATTACTAGCACAATCAAACGAAGAAGCGAACCCTCACCTAATCCGTTCTTGGTTTCATATTGCTATTACCAACAGTTCCTTTCAACAATCCGAAATTCTTCAAATTGAAAAAATGCGTGCTCATTTTACAAAAGTTTTTCAAACAGGACAAGACCGAGGTGAACTTATAGTCGATATCCCTGCCGAAGAAATGGCTTCTATTGCTATACTTAATTTTTTTGGCACACTTCTTTACTGGTGTACCAACCAACCCGACTCTGCTACCCTTCAAGAAAGAATAGACAAGTCGGTTACTCTTCTATTTAGAGGGTTTCTTATTCATTCCTAAAAGCCTGTTCACAAATTTTTAACAAGAAATCGAAGATAGCTGTGGACTCTACAGCCAAAACGGTTTATACTACACAAAGTGAATGAATAATCTTAAAAGAAGGTGTTCGTAATATGAAAGGCTCCGTCATTCTTTTTAATGACGATAATGAAATGACCATTATTGAAAACGTAGAAGAAGCTGTATATCAAGATATTAAAGAACAAGAAGGCTCTGATCACTGCGTTGTAACATTGGACGATCATGAAGTTGATTTTGGCTACGTTTCCCCCGTTTATTGGCGTGAAGGCCAAATACACACTGACTAATATACAAGACCTGCATATATATGCAGGTCTTTTTATGCGCTTATTATTTTGAATCTAGAATTGAACGTGAAGCGAGGAATCTCTGATTTCCTAACACATACCTCAGCACATTCGCAGCTAAAAACAGGGTTAACAACTATATAGAAAGGGTACATTTCAAGTAATAGAAGCTGCGTTTTATTTTAAAAAAGGAGGTTTATGTTATGAGTTCTTATCGAAAAAATATGAATCACTATCCTCACTCATCTCAGTACACACCTTACCAACACTATTACGCGAAAGAAGCTGATCGTATTTTAACGACTATGAGTACAAACTTTAATAAACAGCATTTGAAATCTCTTATCGACGATGCGTTAGATAACAGAGACGAAGAACAATTTTATGAACTAACAACTGCTTATAATAAGCTATATAACGCCTAACTTAAAACCACTATTTGCAAAATGCGCAAATAGTGGTTTTTTACCTATTTTCATTGTGATAAAATGAGTTGAAAATACGCGGAAGGATTTGAAACCATGGAGCACTTAATCAATAAACGTGTCAAAGAAATTGAACTATCAGGAATACGTACATTTTATAATATGGTCTCACAATACCAAGATGTTTTATCCCTCACAATTGGACAACCTGACTTCTTAACACCACAGCATGTAAAAGAAGCGGCAAAATCTGCAATTGATGGTAACCAAACTTCTTATACCCACAATGCTGGAACAATAGAACTGCGCGAGGCAGCAGCTCAATTTGTCAAAGAAAAATATGACTTGCACTATAACCCAGCGGATGAAGTGATTGTGACCATTGGAGCTAGTCAAGCAATTGACATTGCTCTTCGCACCATTTTAGAAGAAGATTCTGAAGTTATTTTACCTGGACCTGTTTACCCAGGGTACGAACCGCTTATCCGGTTAAACGGCGCTAAACCTGTACATATTGATACAACCGCAACAGGATTTCGACTAACAGCGGATTTAATCCAACAACATCTGACGTCTAAAACAAGATGCGTCATCTTACCTTATCCGTCTAACCCTACAGGCGTGACGTTGTCACAGCAAGAATTAGAAGAAATTGCCGCTCTTTTAAGCGATAAAAATATTTTTGTACTATCTGATGAAATATACAGCGAGCTCGTTTTTGATAAAAAACATCAGTCCATTGCCTCTATTTCCTCTATGAGAGAGAAAACAATTGTTATTAACGGAGTATCAAAGTCTCATTCTATGACAGGCTGGCGAATTGGCCTTTTATTTGCTCCTTCTTATTTAGCCAAACATATTTTAAAAGTTCATCAATACAACGTGAGCTGTGCTTCTTCTGTCTCTCAAGCAGCTGCACTCGAGGCACTGACAGCAGGTAAAAACGATGCGGTGGATATGAAAAAAGAATACGAACAAAGGTTGAATTATGTGTATGACCGATTAGTAAACATGGGATTTGACGTAGAAAAGCCGACGGGTGCTTTTTATATCTTCCCTTCTATTCAGAACTTCCACAGCAATTCATTTGATTTTGCCCTGGAGTTGGTAAAAGAAGCAGGTGTTGCACTAGTACCCGGCAGCGCTTTTTCTTCCCACGGTGAAGGATATGTACGCCTGTCGTATGCGTATTCCATGAACACGCTGCGTGAAGCCTGTGATCGAATTGAAGCTTATCTTACATCTCGTCAATCACGCTAAGCCGATGGTAAGAAGTGTATGCATTTTTTTGTGAGTGACAGCACATAAGAGCGGGTATACTAGAAGCATATAAATTGACTTCAATAGTGTATCATTATAAAATGTGCATCGATTCACTAAAGAAATACATACTTTTAACGGAGGTTTTTATTATGACAAAAGATTTTTTTGATGTGGTAAATGAACGTACATCGATTCGAGAATATGACTCTTCAGCTAAATTAAGCAAAGAAGAATTAACGGAACTTTTAGAAGCAACAGTGAAGTCACCATCAGCTTGGAACTTACAGCACTGGCATTTCGTTGTTATTACAGACCAAGATGCGAAAGAACGTCTACTTCCAATTGCTTACAACCAAAAACAAATTACAGAAGCAGGCGCTGTAGTAGCTGTCTTAGGTGATTTAGAAGCCAATAAAAATGTAGATGACGTGTACAACCCACTAGTCGAAGCAGGTCACATGACAGAAGACGTAAAAAATATTTTGTCAGGACAAATTAACGGCGCTTATAAAAACGGTGCTTTCGCCCGCGATGCAGCGTTTACGAATGCTTCTCTTGCATCTATGACATTCATGCTTGCAGCAAAAGCAAAAGGATTAGACACTTGCTCAATGGGCGGATTTAACGCTCAAAAATTTGTAGAAGAATTTAAAATTGAGGATCGATACATTCCGGTTATGCTTATCTCAGTTGGAAAAGCGGCTAAAGAAGCACACGCTAGCGACCGTTTACCATTGGATCAAGTTACAACTTGGATTTAACAAAAAACCCTGCGGCTGCAGGGTTTTTCTATGTAACTAAATGGATTTCACCATGCCTCCGTCGATTAGAAACGACTGGCCTGTCATATATGAATTCGCTCCCGAGACAAAGAAAGCAACGGCTTTTGCAAACTCTTCAGGCTGACCGTAGCGTTTAAGAGGAATTTGGTTTCTCATCTCTTCTTCAATTTCTGAAACGTCTACTCCCAGTTTTTCAGCACGAGTAGTATCTAGCTCTTTCACTCGGTCTGTTGCAATTCTTCCTGGCGCAACCGTGTTAATTAAGATACCGTCCTCTGCTAGTTCTGAAGCAAGTGTTTTGGTAAGCCCCACGATTCCTGTACGGAAGGTATTTGACAGAATAAGTCCAGCAATTGGCTCTTTAATGGAAGAAGAAGCAATATTGACAATACGTCCTCCGCTCTTTTTCATAACGGGCACTACCTCACGAATGATACGAATATAACTGAGGAGATTTAACTCAAATGCATGCTTCCAATCATCATCTGTTAACGAAAGGAAGTTCCCTGCTTTAGGACCTCCTGTATTATTAATTAAAATATCAATGGTTCCAAACGTATCTACTGTATATTGAATAACATCTTGAATATCTTGAGTTTTCGTGACATCTGCCGTTTTATGTAACACTTGTCCGCTTCCAAGGTATGAAATCTCTTCCGCTACTTGGATTAGTTTCTCTTCTGAACGACTTGCAATCATAACGTTTGCGCCTTCTTCTGCGAGCCTGGCAGCAATCGCTTTGCCAAGCCCTTGGCTCGCCGCAAATACAAGCGCTGTTTTTCCTTTTAATTCAACATCCATTTCTTTCACCTCGTCTAATAGTTCGAATCTTTTTAACTTTATCACGTTCTCGTCAAATTCTTCAATAAATATGAAATAATTTCTTTTTTCCATATGGTATACTTAATTATCTGAAAATTATTACTTAAAGGAGGCAAAAAAGCAGTGTATAAAAAGCAATGCTTTGTCTTTCATCAAAATAAGCCTGTAACATGTACGGTACGATCCTATACATCAAATGACTTCGATGAGTTGATTCGGATTCAAGAAGAAAGCTTTCCCCCTCCTTTCCCTTCTGAATTATTATGGAGCAAAGATCAGTTAAATAACCATGTGTCCCTTTTTCCGGATGGAGCGCTATGCGTGGAGATAGACGGGACAATATGCGGATCTATCACAAGCGCGATTGTTTCAGTGGAAGGAAATGAGGCTCACACATGGGATGAAGTAACAGGAAGCGGATATATTCATACGCACGACCCTTCTGGTAATACGCTTTATGTAGTGGACGTATGCGTCACTCCTTCGCATCGATCGATGGGGCTTGGAAAGCTGCTTTTGCAGTCTTTATATGAAGTTGTGATTCATTACAAGTTAGAAAGGCTGCTTGGCGGGTGCCGCATCCCTGGATACGTATCAGTGTCTTCCTTGTACACGCCCGTTGAATACATGAACCTTGTATCAGCCGGAACTCTCTACGACCCGGTTATGACCTTTTTAATGCGCTGTGGCAGATCGCCTATTGGTCTCGCAGCAAACTATATTGAAGATGAAGATTCACACAACTACGCTGTACTAATGGAATGGAAAAATCCATTTTATACGGCTATTCAAAAAGAGGCTGGGACAAAAATATTTTAGCCCAAGTGAAAAACGAACCATTAATCAACACGTTTGATTAGTGGTTCGTTTTTTTGTGATGGTGAATATAGTTTTATCTGTTTCGTTCCTTTTAGCAGTCCAGCTCATCTATCTTATGTGTTCGTCTTTAGGTTGAATTCATTTAGTTATGTCTCAACCTCTTTTTAGATTATTGAACTTCTTCAATGCTCCACTCTAGCTCTTTATGAGTGAGAACAAGATGCGCCTGCAATTTACTCATCTCTTTGTGCTCAAACCGATCATTATACATTTCATTCATGTCGTCAAAGTCACCGATTGTATACAAAGGAATTTTAATATCTCTACGCGATTGCACCATGTGTTCAAAATCAATAAACAAACCGTCATTCGTTAAAGTAAGAAGCGTATTTGCTAACACGAGCGGCAATATTGGATATTCTAACTTCTTCCTTCTAAATACAAATCTTTTTTGCTTAATTTCTGACATTTTCAACGGAATGATTCGGCTTAAAATATGCTTCATATCATATACGTCTCGAAAATAGATTTTGTTATAAAATCCATCATCATGAGCTAAATAAACAAATTGATTACCGAGTTTATTATTAAATGGCGAATTGAGCGGTTTTTTTAAATGACCTAAATACAGCAGCGCTGCAATATCTTGAGGTTCTAACAAATCTAACGAAGATACATCCTCAAAATCAATCCAACAAAAATCACCATAATTATAAACATCATCTTCTGCTAAAAGATGAATTTGTTCTTCTTCTACGTAGTCCATATGGGTTTGGTAATGGTAATCACTGTCTTCAAAACCGTGCTTTAACAATAATATATTTGCAAGCGGCGTAGGAAGGGAATGATAAAACTCTTTAAATTCAATTCCATATGTAATAAAGCATTTTTTATTTACATGGCCATTAATATAAACGATATCTCTTATTTCATCTGCTTTACTCAACCGTTCTAACCACCTTATTGATTGATTCTGTGATCGATATGTAACCGTTCTACTGATTTATATATTATACTTCTAAAATAAACAATGTGTAAATATATATTGTTGGCAATTTCTTTTGTATTCACTGCCTCTTCTACTGATCATTTTATTTGATAGGAAAGAAAGGTATAGAGCTGATTGTGAATGTGGTAGAATGTGTGTATCTTATTAATTAGCATGTATGAACACGGAGGTATACAAAATGGATGTTCGCCATTTGCATTACTTAACAGAAGTGGCTAAACATAAAAATTTCACAAGAGCTTCTGAAGCGCTGCATATTTCGCAACCTTCTCTCAGTAAAATGGTTAAATCATTAGAAGAAGAGCTCGGCACACCTTTGTTTGATCGCGCTGGCAAACAAGTTCAGCTTACCGATGCAGGAATAATTGTGTACGAGCAAGCAGAAAGTATTTTATCTTCTCTCCGAGATTTATCGGATTCCCTCTATGATTTAATGCATTTAAAAAGAGGAACCATCAAAATAGGCATTCCCCCTATTGTTGGTACATTGTTTTTTCCTACTATTATTAAAGCATTTCGAGAGCAATATCCTGAAATTCATATTCAATTAGTGGAATATGGCGCTAAAAGAATGCAAAAATTTGTGGAACAAGGAGAAGTGGATGTGGGCGTAGTTTTACTTCCAGTTGATGAAAACATGTTTTTTACGACTCCTTTAGCCCGAGAAACACTACAGCTTGTTGTTCATAAATCTCATCCGTTGGCTCAGCATTCTACGATTTCATTAAAAGAGTTAAAAGACGAAACGCTTATTTCCTTTCATGAAGACTTCACCATGCATGAAATGGTCTATAACGAATGTTTAAAAAATGGATTTACACCTAATATTGCTTTTAAAAGCTCTCAGTGGGACTTCATTGGAGAGCTGGTAGCTGCTAATCTCGGCATTGCTCTTTTCCCTTATTCATTATGTGAAAAGCTTGATTTGGAGCATGTGAAAGTAATTAATCTCGAGAATGCTATTCCGTGGGAAATTGCTTTAATCGTAAAAAAAGATCGCTATATCTCTTATGCTACACAGGCTTTTATTGATTATATTAAAAGTACAGTTTAACAAAGCGGAGACCAAAAGTAGTTTAATTAAAAATCCGAACGAGTTTGATTCTTGATAGAAAATCCAACTCGTTCGGATTTTTTTCATGGCGGTGTAACATGTCATTCATACTAAATCATTTATCCCATTGGTTCGTCTTTAAATTGAATTGATTTAGGCATGTCTCCATCTCTTTTATTAAATAATTAGACCTTATATTTCACAAACTCTTTTTTGAAAAGGTTACCAACGCATTTGTAAAGAGATTTCTTTCAACTATAACTAAAAAGAATAGTTATCATAGTTATTATATATTTCATATTATAGTCGATTTTTTGTAAGATAAGTGTGTAGCATTCATTTACTGAAGTTGTATCCCCATTTGCAAAATCCAAATAGTTTCTCTTTTCCCATGATGGAGTCGTCTTTTCAGCATAGACGACTCCATTATTGTCTCAACAAACTAGGAATGAATGAATAAAAACATAAATAAAGGAGGCTAATCATGAAACTGATTATGGTGATTTTACAGATTTTATTACTAACGGCTCTGTTTTTAATAGGAGAAAGTATTTCACAATGGTTTGACCTCCCAGTGCCAGGTAGTATCATCGGATTTTTCTTACTGTTTTTCTTACTGTACTTTAAAGTAATTAAATTAAGCTGGGTTGAACAAGGTGGAACACTGTTAGTGGGAGAACTATTACTATTTTTCATACCAGCCGTCGTTGGACTCATCAATTATGGAGATGTATTGATGCATTTTGGAATCCAGATTGTGATTATTATCACAATCAGTACGATTATTGTGATGTCTATAACGGGAATCATTGCAGAACATATTTCAAGAAGAAAGGAAGGTTCGCTAAAATGACATTACTCACATGGATTGCTCTTCCGCTTACACTGCTCGTTTATGTCGGTACAAAAGTGCTCTATAAAAAATATAAGTCTATGCTAGTTTCCCCTATTTTACTAGCCCCCATTCTTTTAATTGGCATCTTATTAGTGACGAATGGCTCTTATGATCATTATAAGCAAGGTGCCAGTGCTATTAGCTTTATGCTTGGACCAGCAACCGTTGCTTTTGCTGTTCCTATGTTTAAGTATTTTGATTTACTCAAAAAACACCGTGTTGAAATCAGCTTAAGCGTAGGGCTCGGCACGTTTGCCGCCATGATATCTTCCATGCTGTTAGCATTAGTGTTTCATTTACAATCAACTCTGGTTCATAGCTTGATTCCAAGATCGGTTACGATTCCTATTGCTGTTAATGTATCTCAGACGCTAGGAGGAGATCCGAATATTACCATTATGTTTGTGATTATAACCGGTGTAGTAGGATGTATGGTCGCTCCAAAACTGATTAAGCTCCTCGCACTGCACTCTTCTCTAGCAAGAGGTCTTCTTTTAGGAGTAGCTTCTCATGGGACAGGTACAGCAAGAGCTTTTGAATTCGGAAAAATTGAAGGTACTTTTTCTAGCCTTGGCATGATCGTAGCAGCACTTCTTACAATGCTATTTGCGAATATGCTTCTGCCTACTATTTTCGCTTAAAAGATAAAAAAGGTGTGATCATATATGATCACACCTTTTTATTATCCAATATGAAAAGTTGATTTTACGAACTCAATAACTTCTTCCGTAGAAGACATTGATAGAATTGTATCTAAATGAGGTTCGATATCAGCTTTTGATAATTGACGGATTTGAGAACGAGCTTTCAGAATAGATGTTGCACTCATTGAGAATTCATCTAAGCCTAAACCTAAAAGAATTGGAATTGCAATCTCATCTCCTGCCATCTCTCCACACATGCCTACCCACTTACCTTCTTTGTGAGCCGCTTTGATTACCATATTCACCAAGCGAAGAATCGCTGGGTTATACGGTTGATATAAATAAGACACGCGCTCATTCATGCGGTCAGCAGCAAGCGTGTATTGAATTAAATCATTTGTTCCGATAGAGAAGAAATCTACTTCTTTAGCAAATAAATCTGCGATTACCGCTGAGGAAGGAATCTCTACCATCATCCCTACTTCGATGTCTTCCGAAACTTGTACGCCTTCTTGTTGAAGTTTAGCTTTTTCTTCTAAAAGAATAGCTTTTGCTTGACGGAACTCATCAACAGTAGCAATCATAGGAAACATAATTTTCAGATTACCGTATACGCTTGCACGTAGAAGCGCACGAAGCTGTGTACGGAACATGTCTTGCATCTCTAGACATAAGCGAATGGCACGGAATCCTAAGAATGGGTTCATTTCTTTTGGTAGATTTAAATAAGGAAGCTCTTTGTCTCCACCAATATCAAGAGTACGAACAACCACTGGTTTGCCTTCCATACGTTCAAGAACTGTTTTATAAGAAGTAAACTGCTCTTCTTCCGTCGGAAGATCTTCGCGGCCCATATATAAGAATTCTGTACGATAAAGGCCAACGCCTTCGCCGCCGTTTTCTAATACGCCTTTTACATCTTCTGGTGTACCAATGTTAGCTGCAAGTTCAACGTGATGATCATCAGCTGAAAGCGTTTTTTCATTTACAAGCTTAGCCCACTCAGCTTTTTGTTCTGCATACTCAGCGGCTTTTTTCTCGTAAGCTTTTACCGTTTCTTCGCTTGGATCAACGATAACTTCGCCATCTAAACCATCAACAATTACTAATACGCCGTTTTGAATGTCTTCCATAACTGTTTTTGTACCTACAACAGCTGGGATCTCCATGGAACGCGCCATAATTGCTGAGTGAGAAGTACGTCCGCCAATATCTGTTGTAAATCCTTTTACGAACTTACGATTTAACTGTGCTGTATCAGACGGCGTTAAATCTTCTGCGATAATGACAACTTCTTCTGAGATTAAGCTTGGATTTGAAACGTTTACACCTAAAAGATGAGCTAATACACGTTTTGTTACATCACGGATATCAGCAGCACGTTCTTTCATATATTCGTTGTCCATTGACTCAAACATATTAATGAACATTGCCGCTACTTCATCAAGTGCATGTTCAGCGTTTACATTTTCATTTGTAATTTTATCTTTAATTGGATTAATAAGTTCAGGATCGCTTAGAACTAATAAGTGAGCTTCAAAGATTTCTGCTTTGTCATCTCCAAGTTCTTTACGAGCATGCTCTCTAATAATTTCAAGTTCTGATTTTGACTTTTCTAGCGCAGCTTCTAGACGTGCTACTTCTGCTTCAACTTCAGTTACTGATTTTTTTTCAACGGTTAATTCTGGATTTTCTAGACGAAATGCTTTAGCAATAGCAATGCCGCTAGAAGCGGCAATGCCTTGAATTTCCTTTGTCATTATTCGCCTAATCCTTCTTTGCTCATTGTATCTTCAAGAGCAGCAAGTGCATCTGCTTCGTCAGAACCTTCTGCAGAGATAGTGATTGTAGCGCCTTTTTGAATACCTAAAGACATAACGCCCATGATTGATTTTAAGTTTACAGTTTTACCGTTGAATTCTAAGTTGATATCAGAATCAAATTTGCTTGCTGCTTGTACTAAAGTTGTTGCTGGACGTGCGTGAATTCCTGAGTCTGCTGTTACTGTAAATGTTTTTTGTGCCATGTTAAATCAATCTCCTTTTTACTTTGAAATGTTAATAATATTTGCTTCTTGTTGAGAAACTTGGCCCTGCTTTAAGATATCAATTTTTTCATCAGCTTGTAAATTCGTGAAAATGATCGGCGTAATCGTCGATGGCGCATTTTCTTTTACAAAGTCTAAATCAATTTTCAATAGAGGCTGTCCTTTTTTCACTTCATCGCCTTGGGCAACTAAAGCTTCAAAACCTTCGCCTTTTAAATTAACTGTATCAATACCAACGTGAATTAAAATTTCACGTCCAGTCGTTGATTCAATACCTAAAGCATGTTTCGTCGGGAATAAGTTTACTATTTTTCCGTCCACTGGTGCAACTACTGTGCCTGTTTTCGGAATAATCGCAAAACCGTCACCCATTAATTTTTGTGAAAATACCTGATCTGGTACTTCCGATAAAGGTACCAATTCTCCCTCAATCGGTGAAACAATATCATTACCATTATCGCTTCCTGCTTCAGATGTTGCAACAGGTTTTTCAATTGTTTTTGTCTCTTCTTTTGTGACAACCGGTGTTTTGCCATTCATAATGTCTTGAATTTGACCTTTTAACGTGTCAGATTTCGGACCGAAAATAGCTTGAATATTGTTACCAACTTCAAGAACACCAGCTGCTCCAAGTTTTTTCAAGCGGTTTTTATCAACATTACCCACATCATCTACTGATACACGTAAACGCGTAATACAAGCATCTAAATGTGTAATGTTTTCTTTACCGCCAAGTGCTGCTAAAACATTTGTTGGAAGCTCTGCTGCTTCTACTTTTACATCTTCTTCTCCTTCTTCTTTATCTTCACGACCCGGTGTTTTTAAGTTAAATTTACGGATTGCAAAGCGGAAACCGAAGTAGTAAATAACTGCTAGAACTAAACCTACTGGAATAACTAGCCACCATGCTGTACGGTTTTGCATAACTCCAAATAGAACGTAATCGATAACCCCACCTGAGAATGTCATACCGATTTTAACATTTAATAATTGCATAACCATAAATGATAAACCAGCAAATACTGCGTGAATTGCAAATAGTACTGGTGCTACGAATAAGAATGAGAACTCAAGCGGCTCTGTAATACCCGTTAAGAAAGATGTTAAAGCAGCTGAACCCATGATACCAGCTACATATTTTTTGTTTTCAGGACGAGCTTCGTGATAAATCGCAAGAGCTGCTGCTGGCAATCCGAACATCATGAACGGGAATTTACCAACTTGGAATGTTCCTGCTGTTAAAGGCACGCCATCTGCTAATTGAGCAAAGAAAATCTTTTGGTCACCGTGAATATGTTGACCTGCTTTATTAACGTAATCACCAAACTCAAACCAGAACGGAGAGTAGAATATGTGATGAAGTCCAAATGGAATTAATGAACGTTCAATCAATCCAAATACAAAAGCTGATAAAGTTGGGTTTGCATCAATCATGTTAGTAGAGAAAGCATTTAATCCGCTTTGAATTGGCGGCCAAATGAAAATCATAATAACACCTAAAACAATTGAAAATACCCCAGTAATGATTGGTACAAATCGTTTTCCCGCAAAGAACCCTAAATAAGATGGTAATTCAATATTGAAATAACGATTATACATGGATGAAGCTAAAATACCTACTATGATACCCCCGAATACACCTGTAGCTAACGTAGGAATTCCTAAGATGCTAGTGTAAGCTGGATTGGCACCCATTTTGTCAGGATCTAGTTGTCCTGTAGCAACTAAGATTGTGCTCATCGTTTTGTTCATAATTAAGTAGCCTACGATTGCAGCAATACCTGCTACACCGTCACCACCAGCTAAACCAACGGCAACACCAACCGCAAACAATAGCGATAAGTTGTCAAATACAATTTGACCCGCTTGCGACAAAACATTTGAAACCAATTGAACCCAGTCTGCACCAAGTGCCGGTACTGCATCCAACAATGTAGGGTTTTGAAGCGCTGTCCCTACTCCAAGTAAAATCCCTGCTGCCGGTAAAATCGCAACCGGTAACATAAGCGCTTTTCCGACTTTTTGTAATACTCCAAAAAGTTTTTTAAACATGGCGCTTACCTCCTTTTATATATTTAGTGTGCAACAAGCTATTTATTTGATACGTGAATCATTAACGCGCTTTCATAAAACGCTTTCTTTAACTAGAAAACTCCTTACATCTCCTGGTGTCCTGAAGCCTAAGCTTTAAATGATTGCGCTTTCTTATAACAAAAAAAGGCATGAGGAAAAAGAAACGATAAATGGATACACTCATCCAATTACACATCGCTTCATTTCTCACTCATGCCTGATCGTATCAGTAACACGTATTGAAATGATTTTATAAATCCGTTTTTGTTATAAGTCGCTGCAGATGCATCGTTAAATAAACTGCTTCTGCTTCATACACAGGTAAATGTAACGCTTGCTGCATTACTTTTATCACTTTCCAAGACACATTGTAACACAGAGGATATTCTTCTTTCAATAGCAAAGCAATTTTTTTTGGCTCTTCTATTTTTTCTCCTGTTTTTACTCGATCAATCGCAAAATGCAAATGACGAATCAATCTCATATAGTGCACAGATTCTTTGTCTACCTGCAGATGAAGCGATTCTTCAATCACATTAATAATCGTTTGAATAAGCTGCGAGTCTTGATTCACTTCCAGCAGGTTTTTTTCAGTCAGCGCACTGTGGATATGAAGTGCAATAAAACCAATTTCTCCTACTGGAAGCTGCACGCCTATTTTGCGACTAATAATTTCTACCACTTCAGATGCGATCGTATATTCCTCTGGATATAAAGCTTTGGTTTCAAGTAAAAATGGATTTTTAAGCCCCATTCCCTGTTGAAAACGTTTTATCGCAAACGCGATATGGTCCGTCAATGAAATGTGTATATGCTCGTTCAAAGGAATGTTAACACGCTTTTGAATGTGCGTTACAATATCATTCATCATTTCAATCACGTCTTCATCCACTTGCGCTAAAAGCTGCTTGTACTGTTCTTGCTCTTCTTCACTCTTTAACAAAAACATTTTCTCCACGGCTTTTGCATCGATTTCATCGCCTTTTTTCTTATTGAACCCTATTCCTTTCCCAATTAGCACAACTTCATCATAGGTAAGGTGTTTAGCAATTAATACATTATTATTAAGTACCTTTTCTACAAAAAAGGACTCTTTCACGAATCCTTCACTCCCCTGTTTCGGCTTTCTATTATTTGCTTTCCTATCTTACAAATAATACGCATAACCGTCAATTCATTTTTCTTTGTTTCAAATATTATTGAACTAAACTATTTGAGTTACGTATTATCTTAGTAGTTCTTTACTGGAAACGCAACGTCTTTTTTGCTCGTCCCATAACAATTTTTCATAATAAAGTTTTGAAGCATAACGCTCAGAATGAATACACCCGCTTGTAAAAGCGTAAAAAGAACAAGTGAAGTGGTAATAGATACCAGCAACACCCCATAGTGAATCAGCAAAATATCTACTATACGCAGCCCCGCTATAATCATTCCAGCTCCAACAAAAAATTCTTTGGCTACACTCCAAACGAGGAGAATTGTAACAATACAAACGTAAATCATCGTTGCATTTACGGAATCATGAGTAGCGGACGCAAACCATCCCGTATAAAACCAATTATTATGAAAATATGCTAACAGCATAAACATAATAGTAGAAGTAATGGCGAGCGTTCCGAGAAAAAATGTAGCGTAATGCACAAATGTCATATACCGTTCTGTTAGCCATACATACCAAATCTTTGAAATGCTAAAGCCTATAGTCATTAAAACGCCTGTATAAACTGTTTTCCACCAGTGATGTGTATAAATATCCCAGTGTAAAAATAATTCTTCAATCCCCATAAACATAGCTGAAATGAATAAAATATAGCGAAATTTTAATTGATAAGCAGCTACCACCATAGCCATGATGGGAAAAGCAAACGCTTGAGAAGTTAAGGACCCAAACAAATTATCAAAATATTCATTGGTCATAAAATCAGGATCGTAATCGTAACTTTCAAACAACACAAATACAATATATTCTAGTACATAAGCCATTCCAATGATAAAAAAAAGCAAAACGACTAGCTTTTTATCTTTTTTACGTATGAATACTGTAAGCAAAACGGCTGTGCTGATAATAATCAATGCAAAAAAAGCAGTATAATGAGGCATAGACGTCTCCCTTTTACGACCTAATTATTACTTAGAGTAAGACGTTTTAGCCAAATTATACATAGCTAGCTTCTATTCAAAAGAGCTTGAGACAAAACTACATCAATCCAATCTAAAGGCGAACAAACGGGATACATGAGACAGTATAGATCGCTTTCTACACTGCAGTTGATTTCCGTGCAAGACTTCGCTTTCCGCGGGCGGCCGCTGAGCCTCCTCGTTGCCTACGCTTCTGCGGGGGCACACTTCTTCCGCTTTCCCGCAGAAGTCTTCGCCTGACCTTTTAATCTACATCTAGAAGCCACTACATACCTGAAACCTGCGTTCACCCTACCAATGAAAAAATCCGAACGACTCATCGTTCGGATCTTCCTTCAACTAACATACTTTTGTTTCAGCCTCTTTTAACTCTTCAGCTTATAAAAACTGGAATGGTATCTATTATCCTTCAATCATTTTTGAAAGGTTAGCCATTTCGATAGCTGATGCTGCAGCTTCCCATCCTTTATTTCCTGCTTTTGTTCCTGCACGTTCAATTGCTTGCTCAATTGTTTCAGTTGTTAATACACCAAAGATAATTGGCACGCCTGTTTGTAAGCTTTGAGATGCAACGCCTTTTGCTACTTCATTACATACAAAATCAAAGTGTGGAGTAGCTCCTCGAATAACGGTTCCTAGCGTAATCACTGCATCATATTTTTTAGATTCAGCTAATTTTTTGGCGATTAATGGGATTTCATAAGCGCCCGGCACCCAAGCCACGTCTACGTCTTCATCAGCTACGCCGTGACGTTTGAGCGCATCTTCTGCTCCACTAAGTAAACGGCCTGTAATAAATTCATTAAAACGCCCTACCACGATTCCGATTTTTAATCCTGTGCCTACTAAATTTCCTTCATATAAATGATTCATCTTTTGTTCCTCCTGCTAGTATTAATATATAGTTATTTACATTTCTTTTCATGAATTAGCTTCATTTGTTATAACGAAAAAAAGTGTAAAATTATAAATGTAATAAATGACCTAATTTTTTAGCTTTTGTATCTAAGTATTTTTTATTGGCATCCACTGCCGGCATTTGAAGAGGCACTCGCTCAACCACTTCAAGGTCGTAGCCTTTTAGCCCAGTAATTTTACGAGGGTTATTCGTTAAAAGCTTCATTTGTTTGACTCCAAGGTCTTTTAAGATTTGAGCACCGATTCCATACTCTCGTAAATCTGCAGCAAACCCGAGTTTTTCATTCGCTTCTACGGTATCGTATCCTTCTTCCTGCAGCTTATATGCTCTTAGCTTATTTAGTAAGCCAATACCTCTGCCCTCTTGACGCATATACAGCAGAATGCCGCGTCCTTCTTCTTCAATTTGCGTAAGAGCTGCGTGAAGCTGAGGACCGCAGTCGCAGCGTTCAGAACCAAACACATCTCCAGTCAAACACTCAGAGTGAACGCGAACAAGAACGGGGCTATTATGATCAATATCACCTTTGATAAGAGCCACATGTTCTTTATTATCAAGTTTATTTGTATATCCTACAGCTTTAAACTCACCAAATGCCGTAGGTAAGCTCACTTCTACTTCACGGCTAATAAGCTGGTCATGTTTGCGGCGGTAGGCAATCAAATCTTTTATTGTAATCATTTTTAAATCAAATTGCTCTGCAATTTTTGTTAAATCCGGTACACGTGCCATTGTTCCATCTTCATTCATAATTTCACAAATAACACCCGCAGGCTTTCCTCCTGCTAATACTGCTAAATCAACAGCAGCCTCTGTATGACCTGCACGCTGCAGAACGCCCCCGTCTTTTGCAATCAATGGGAAAATATGTCCTGGGCGTTGAAAATCACTTGCTACCGTCGCTTCATTTACAAGAGCCATAACGGTAGCAGAACGTTCGTATGCACTGATACCTGTTGTACTTGAAATATGATCAATACTTACTGTAAATGCTGTGCCATGTACATCCGTATTGTTCGCTACCATCGGGTGAAGGTTCAATTTATGCGCAATTTCTTCATTAACAGGTGTACAAATTAATCCTCTTCCATGAGTAGCCATAAAGTTAATAACCTCAGGCGTCGTTTTTTCGGCTAATGCAATAAAATCTCCTTCGTTTTCTCGATCTTCATCATCGCATACAATAACCACTTTTCCCTTTTTTAACTCTTCAATGGCTTCTTCTACTTTATGAAACATCTCTTTCACCTCACTGTTAATTTGTAAAACCATGCTGCTGCAATAAATCCTTCATGTTACCTGAACGATTCGAGGCGCCAGGAGTTGACTTATTTATCATCATCTGATGCATATATTTAGCTAACATATCGCATTCAATATTCACCTTGTCTCCTCGCTGTTTGTCTCCAACGACTGTGTGGAGCACCGTATGAGGAATAAGAGAAATAGTAAATGATTGGTTGCTGACATCAAAAATAGTAAGACTTGTTCCGTCTACGGAAACAGATCCTTTTAACATCATAAATTCACGAAGTTCAGGATCGACTTGAATTTCATAATAAAAAGCATTTCCTTTACGTGTTTTGCTTACAATAGTCCCAATTCCATCAACGTGTCCGCTAACGAAATGCCCTCCAAACCGGCCATTTGCAGCCATCGCCCGCTCTAAGTTAACACGTGATCCAATGGTTAGAAGCTGAAGGGTACTTGCTTTAATCGTCTCCGGCATGACGTCGACCGTAAATTCATTTTGAGAGTAAGCCGTTACGGTTAAACAAACGCCGTTAACTGAAATACTGTCTCCTAAGTTCACATCTTCTAACACGGTCTTCGCATCAATCGTAAGAACAATTGCTTCTGTAGCCTTTTGAATACGTTTTATTTTTCCAATTTCTTCAATAATACCTGTGAACATTTTCTTCACCTGCTTTGGCGCTATTCCAACTTCTTATACCGTTTTGAAATAGCAGCTGCTTTTTTTTCATATTTATCTTTCCCCCAACCACTGAAAATAAAAAAGCCCCTTGAACAAATGTCCAAGGGGTCGGCTGAGCTGAATCAGTTTTATCTATGCAAAATTCCGCTAATTGTATACGAAATAAACAGTTATATTTTGCGTATAAAAACAAGGGTAGCTTTAAAAAAGGCAAGCGTGCCCCTTATTAATTCAACACAAAAAAAACAACTGTGCTTCCTGATCCTTCTCCCATCCAGACTTTTACTGTCGGCTCTAGATTTTAACTAGATCCACCGCTAACATACATCGTATGAAAACGGGTCACGGGCTTAAAAGCATACGCTTTATCACCGCCGGTTGGGACTTACACCCGACCCCGAAGGATAATATATTCGACTGCTATAGTCTTATTTGTTTTACATTATAGCAAAGTAAAATCGACTTGTCACATCATTTAACTTCGTTTTTTCACATCTATTCTTTAAAATCCAGCTTTTAGCTTATTTTTTCTTTTTTAATACATAGCATCCATACAAAAGCTAGTCCAATATAGCCAAATATCGGATACAAAAACTCAAGAAGCTGGGCATATCCGAATTGCCCAATAATAAAGCAAGCCAAGATAATAAACGCAAAAGCTTGTTTGTCATTGAGGGGAAGAAATGACTGAAGCTGCTTAGCGATGCCAAATACATTTCCAATCAATGTAGTAAAAATCTCGCCCAACACAACTACCGTAAATAAAACATTCACCCACGCTGAGATATTTTTAACAACGGCACTCATCGGAATATCAAGTTGAAATGAATAAGGCAAATTGGAAAGGGCAAGATGAGTAGAAACAAGCATAAACGTAAGTACACATCCTCCTATTAAGGCCCCTTTTGTAATCACGCTCCTATCTTTCACCGAGCTTCCTAATGGGACCAAAACGGCCTGAGCCAAAGCTAGATTCAGGGAAATATATAAAAAGGGACTAACCGCCCACTTCCACTGCGTGACGAGCGTTAAATCCGGCTTCGTTTGAATCAGTGAGAAATAGCTGATATTCGGCATAAAGATGATAAAAGCAAATGAAAGCATCATCGGTACAACAAGAGAATTAACCATTAAAATACCGTTAATTCCTTTTGCGATAAATATATAAGTTAAAACAATTGTAAAAATCATTCCAACAGGAGGCCACAGCCCAAACTGTTCTTTTCCTATTGCTCCCGTACTCGCTAGCATGACTGAAGTTACTCCAAATAAAATGACAATCATTACACCGTTTACCACTTTTCCAAGCACATCACCAAATAAATATGTATTAAGCTGCTGATAAGAAGAAGCCCCAATTGCGTGCGAAAGCAGCATCATTTTTGAACCTAGCCAAATAAAAAACAAGCCGCTGACCAAAATTCCGACCATTCCAAGTTCCCCGTACTGTGTAAAAAATTGAACGATTTCCTTGCCTGTTGCAAAACCGGCTCCTACAACGGTGCCTACATACGTAGCAGCAACCTGCAGCGTGAGTTTCCACCTTTTCATGCCCATCACCCTTCTACCCTTCATAGTTCACTATATGTAGAAACGATAAAAAAAAGACGAGCCTTTTTACGTGTAAATCTACGCATATCCCAGTGCTTGTGCCTTTTGGTTTATTTTTTTCATTTTCTTTTTGTATTTCTCACAAAAAACTCCTTAACCCCTAACATAACAGTCATTTTCAAACAAAATATACGGATATTTTCCCTTTAGCTTTTAAATTTCCCTCAATATTTGCTGGAAATTCACAATTTACTGTTGTATAATTTCTAAAAATCAGATAAATTATTAAATAAGTATTCTTTCTATTTAAAAAAATATGTTTCAATTATATACAATTGATTCTTATCATGAGAGGTGGAGGGACTGGCCCTTTGAAACCTCAGCAACCAGTCGTTAGAGACATGGTGCTAAATCCAGCAAGCAATTTATTGCTTGGAAGATAAGAAGGCGAAAAAAGTCTTCTTCTTAAGAAGACTTTTTCTATTTTATCGGCATATTGCATAAAACGAATCACTCGTGAAATAGAAGCGGAACAATTTAAGGAGGTTTTGACATGGGGTTACTTGAAGATTTAAAGTCTAAAATTTTAATTGGGGATGGTGCCACTGGTACCCTCCTTTACTCACACGGTATTGACAGCTGTTTTGAAGAACTAAACATCACCAAACCAGAAGAGGTTTCTCGTATTCACAGAGCCTATGTAGAAGCTGGTGCAAACGTTATTCAAACAAATACGTACGCTGCTAATTATCAAAAACTTGCCCGTTATGGATTAGAAGATTCAGTCAAAGACATCAATGTTGCTGGTGTAAAATTAGCGAAACAAGCTGCAAAAGATCAAGCTTACGTGGTTGGTACACTCGGCGGAATTCGTTCTTTCCAAAAAAACGCTATTAGTTTAGAAGAGGTTAAGCGAAGCATTCGTGAACAGATGTTTTGGCTTTTAAATGAAGGCGTGGATGGCCTTTTGTTTGAAACATACTATGATTTCGAAGAATTAAAAACCGTTCTTACACTGGCAAGAAAAGAAACGGATAAGCCTATTATTACTCACGTTTCCCTGCATGATATTGGCGTACTGCAAGATGGCCGTCCTTTAGCAGATGCATTAAAAGAATTAGAGGCGCTGGGAGCAGATGTTGTCGGGCTAAACTGCCGTTTAGGTCCTTATCATATGATTCAGTCTCTTGAAGAAGTACCGCTTCCTGATCGTGCTTTCTTATCTGCTTACCCTAATGCCAGCCTTCCGGCGTATGTGGAAGGAAAGCTGGAATATGAAACAAATGAAGACTACTTTGTAGAAAGCGCGCGTTTATTCCGCGAACAAGGGGTTCGCTTAATTGGAGGATGCTGCGGTACAACACCAGCTCACGTACGCGCAATGTCATCTGCCTTAAAAGACCTGCCTCCGATTACAAGCAAAGTTGTTAAAATGAGACCTGCCGTTACGGTTCAAGAGCGTGAGCAGCAGGATAAACCTCATATGCATGAAATTGTGAAGAAGCGCCGCTCGGTTATCGTCGAGCTAGATCCGCCTAAACAGCTTGGTCCGACGAAATTTTTAGAAGGCGCAAAAGCACTTGATAAAGTCGGCGTAGATGCTATTACATTAGCTGATAATTCTCTTGCCTCACCTCGCATCAGCAACTTAGCAATGGCAACACTGATGCAGCAAGAAACAAAAGCACGACCGCTTATTCATATTACCTGTCGCGACCGAAATTTAATTGGACTTCAATCTCATTTAATGGGACTTCATACGCTAGGAATGAATCAAGTACTTGCAATTACCGGTGATCCGTCAAAAGTTGGCGATTTCCCTGGCGCCACTTCGGTCTACGATTTATCTTCATTTGACTTGATTAGTTTAATCGCTCAGTTTAATGAAGGACTATCTTATTCCGGCAAACCACTTGGTCAAAAAACCAATTTTTCCATTGCAGCTGCCTTTAACCCAAACGTGCGTCACTTAGACCGAGCCGTTCAGCGTTTGGAAAAGAAAATCGACTGCGGGGCTCACTATTTCATTACTCAGCCTCTCTATTCAACTAAGCAAATTGAAGAGGTATATGAAGCAACCAAACATTTAACAACACCGGTATATATCGGTATCATGCCGTTAACAAGCGCAAGAAATGCTCGATTTATTCACCATGAAGTACCTGGAATTAAATTATCAGAAGATATTCTAGAACGCATGGATGCAACGGGAAATGACCGAATCCGCGGTGAAGTCGAAGGTCTTGCGATTGCAAAAAACTTAATTGATACAGCATATGAGTTATTTGACGGTATTTACTTAATTACGCCGTTTATGCGCTATGAAATGACCGAAATTCTAACACGCTATATTCATGACAAGCAACTTGTTACATCAGAAAGGAAGATATAAATGAGCTCACTTATCGAACAACAACTAAAGAAGCGAATACTCGTCATCGATGGAGCAATGGGAACGATGATTCAAGATGCTGATTTAACCGCTGAAGATTTTGGCGGCGAAGAATATGAAGGCTGCAACGAATATTTGACTCGAACAGCGCCTCATGTGATTCAGCGCATTCATGAAGAGTACTTTGCAGCAGGTGCTGACATCATTGAAACCAATACGTTTGGCTCAACATCTACCGTACTTGATGAATACGATTTAGGTCACTTGGCGTATGAATTGAATATCGAAGCTGTGAAGCTTGCTTGTGCAGCCCGCGATAAATATTCAACTCCCGAATGGCCTAGGTTCGTAGCTGGAGCTATCGGTCCTACCACTAAAACTCTCTCTGTTACCGGAGGTATTACATTCCCTGAGTTAGTAGAATCGTACGAAGAGCAAGCTCGAGGTTTGTTAGACGGCGGCGTTGACTTGCTTTTAGTCGAAACCTGTCAAGACATGCTGAACGTAAAAGCCGCATTTTTAGGCATTACAGCTGCGTTTGAAAAACTTAAAATCGAAGTTCCTATTATGATTTCAGGAACAATTGAGCCGATGGGAACAACTCTCGCTGGTCAAGATATCGAATCTTTTTACTTATCACTGGAACACATGAAGCCTCTTTCAGTCGGACTTAACTGCGCGACAGGCCCTGAATTTATGACGGATCATATTCGCTCTCTTTCAGACCTAGCCACTTCAGCAGTTAGCTGTTATCCAAACGCTGGACTTCCGGATGAAGAAGGCAATTATCATGAATCCCCTGAGCTGCTTGCTCAAAAAATTAAAGGGTTTGCTGATAAAGGCTGGCTGAACTTTGTAGGCGGATGCTGCGGTACAACGCCTGCTCATATTAAAGCACTGGCGGAAGCGGTAAAAGAGGTTGCGCCCCGTTCGCTTGATCGCTCCGAGCATAACCATGCTGTAACCGGTATTGAACCGCTTGTATATGACGATTCTATGCGCCCTCTTTTTGTGGGAGAACGTACGAATGTAATCGGTTCTCGCAAGTTCAAGCGTCTGATTGCGGAAGGAAAAATTGAAGAAGCATCTGAAATTGCGCGTGCTCAAGTTAAAAATGGTGCTCACGTTATTGATATTTGCTTGGCAGATCCGGACCGTGAAGAAATGGAAGACATGGAGGAATTTATTCAAGAAGTTGTAAAAAAAGTGAAGGTTCCTCTTGTAATCGATTCAACGGACGAGAAAGTTATTGAAAAAGCTTTAACATACTCGCAAGGTAAGGTCATTATTAACTCCATTAACTTAGAAGATGGTGAAGAGCGTTTTGATGCAATCTTACCGCTAGTAAAAAAATTCGGTGCAGCTCTGGTTGTGGGTACAATCGATGAAACAGGCATGGCCGTTACTGCAGAACGAAAAGTAGAGATTGCTAAACGCTCACATGATTTGCTTGTTGAAAAACATGGCTTTAATCCAAAAGATATTATTTTTGACCCTCTTGTGTTTCCTGTAGGGACTGGTGATGAACAATATATTGGTTCTGCTGAAGAAACAGTTAAGGGAATTAAAATGATTAAAGAAGCCCTGCCTGATTGCCTGACCATTCTTGGCGTAAGTAACGTGTCATTCGGTCTTCCTCCAGTCGGACGTGAAGTACTAAATGCGGTTTATCTTTATCACTGTACGCAGGCTGGACTCGATTATGCCATTGTTAATACCGAAAAGTTAGAGCGCTATGCTTCTATTCCAGAAGCTGAAATTGAGCTTGCTAATGCGTTGTTATTTAACACAACTGATGAAACGTTAAGCACGTTTACCGACTTTTATCGTGATAAAAAGAAAGAAGCAAAAGTAGAAATTTCTACGTTAACACTCGAAGAACGATTGGCAATGTATATTGTCGAAGGTACAAAAGAAGGATTGCTTCCTGATTTAGAACAGGCTTTAGCTCAATATGATGATCCGTTAGATATTATTAACGGACCGCTTATGAAGGGCATGGCGGAAGTTGGACGTTTGTTTAATGACAACCAGCTGATTGTAGCAGAAGTGCTTCAAAGTGCGGAAGTGATGAAAGCATCCGTTGCCTTTTTAGAACCTCATATGGAAGCAACTGAAAATGATTCTGGAAAAGGCAAAGTGATTCTTGCAACGGTTAAAGGCGACGTGCATGATATCGGTAAAAACTTAGTAGACATCATTTTAAGCAACAATGGTTTTAAAGTAATAGATTTAGGAATTAAAGTAACGCCCCAGCAGCTGATTGAAGCAGTAAAAGAAGAAAAGCCAGACATCATTGGCCTGTCAGGTCTTCTAGTAAAGTCAGCTCAGCAAATGGTTTTGACTGCCCAAGATTTAACGCAATCAAGCATTGATGTTCCAATTATGGTAGGAGGCGCTGCCCTTTCCCGTAAATTTACTGACTTTAAAATTGCCCCGGAATATGAAGGTGCGGTCCTCTACGCCAAAGATGCGATGGACGGATTAGCGTTAGCAAATAAGCTGCAGAACAAAGAAGAAGTTATTCAGCTTTTAGCAGATTTAAAAACGCGGCAAGAAAAGAAAGTAACGGTTCGAGAACGCCAGCCTCAAACCGCTCAAGCAGCTACGGCTGTTTTAGAAAGATCCGCCATTTCAACGGACGCTCCTGTTTTTGTACCTACTGATTTAAAGCGCCACGTTGTTAAACACTACGATTTGGCACAGGTTCTTCCGTATATTAACTGGCAGATGCTTTTAGGCCATCACTTAGGACTAAAAGGAAAAGTGAATAAGCTGCTTGCTGAAAAAGATGAGCGTGCTGTTCAATTAAAAGAAACCGTTGATGACCTGCTCGAACTGGCACTAAAAGAAAACTTAATTAAGCCAGCGGTTATTTATCAGTTCTTCCCTGCTCAAGCAGACGGAAATGATTTAATTATTTATGATCCTGCTGATGAAAAAACAGAAATTGAACGCTTTACCTTCCCTCGACAAGCAAAAGGACAGTTCTTGTGCTTATCTGATTTTGCAAAGCCTAAAGAAAAAGAGATGGACTATGTATGTTTCTTCTCTGTAACAGCAGGAACAGGCATTCGCGAACGCGCGGCGAAATTCAAAGAAAACGGCGAGTTTTTAAAGAGTCACGTGTTCCAAGCTCTTGCGCTTGAACTAGCTGAAGGATTAGCAGAACGTGTTCATCAGCAAATTCGTGACCGCTGGGGATTCCCCGATTCGCCTGACTTTACAATGGCGGAGCGTTTTTCAGCCAAATACCAAGGTCAGCGTTTTTCATTCGGATATCCTGCATGTCCAGACCTTGAGGACCAAGCAAAACTGTTTAAATTACTTAAACCAGAAGACATCGGCATTCAGTTAACAGACGGTTTCATGATGGAACCAGAAGCTTCTGTTACAGCCCTTGTTTTTGCACATCCTGAAGCGAAATATTTTAACGTATTGTAAAATATGGCCGCGGTCTTTTAGACCGCGGCTGTTTTTTTACAGTGAACAAACCTGAAAAAAAGGCTGCGAAAAATGGATTTTAGCTGAAGAAAGATCCGAACCGTAAATCCAGATTCTTAATTGAGAATCAACTGCGTTCGGATTTTTTTCATTGTGATCGTGAACTGGATTTCATGTAGCTGTTTCTAACTGTTGACTGAAAGGCAAGGCAAAGACTCCTGCGGAAAAAATTGATGCAGTTATGTCTTAATCTCTTTGAATTCACCGCCGGTCTGAGCTTTTTTTATGAGTTTCTTGGGAAACACTGATAGAATAAGGAATGTAATAAATTTGTAACGCTCTTGTCACAGCAAATTTTTCAGGGAAAGGAATTTTCAAGCAATGATTAAATTATTTGTAAGCGACTTAGATGGCACTCTTTTACACGAAGAAAAATACGTAGAACAGCATAATGCAGACGCACTTAGTGAACTTCAGCGCCAAGGAGTAGAGGTTTGTCTTGCGTCTGGACGAATGGATACGGAAATTTTAAAGATTTCTACTGATATTAATAATACATTTCATCGCATTAGCCAAAACGGAGGATTTGTGTGGACCAAAGAAAATCAAGAACTTCATGGAAAAGTGTTTGAAGATGATTTAGCGGTTCAACTTTATAAAAAAACGATAGATCCTAACCGTATCACACTTGTCTGTTCAAACGACACGAATTATGTAGAGCAGCGAAATGAAATTATTGAAGCGATTGAAACTCACATGTTTTTCCCTATCGAAGAACAAATTGAAATGACGGATTCATTTGGTCATGCTCTTTCTCCATCTAAAATCACGGTTCTTGGAGATCATGATGAAATGGTAGCTCTGCAAAAAGAAGTGAACGAAGAGTTTGGTGATTATATTGATACATATATTTCTGCCAAGCAGTGTTTGGATATTATGCCTAAACATATCAGCAAAGGAAATGCCATTGAAATTTTATTAAATCATCTTCAGCTAAAACCAGAGGAAATTGCATGTGTGGGGGATTCATTTAATGATATTCCTATGTTTCAATTAACGCCGAACAGTTTCGCTATGGCTACAGCCCCTGAAGCTGTGCAGCGCCACGCCTCTGCTGTTGTGTCATCTGTTAGTGAAGCAGCGGGTATTGTTTTAGAAAAAAATAAGCAAACCATCTAAAAAAAGCGGTCAACATTTAAATTGACCGCTTTTATCTATTTAATAAGAAAACGGTAGTTATTTTTTCCGTAAAGAACGAAAAAATTCACCTAAGCTTTTTTGCTTTCCATCTGCATGCTCTCCGTGATTAACCAAGCTGCTGATTCTTTCTCGTCGAACAACAACCATAATAAGAGTGGCAAAAAAGATAATGGAAACGGCAATGACAACCAGTGCAAGAACGGATGCTACAATAGCTTCAGAAGTCGTTAGTGACGATAGCATCTGCCTCGTACACCTCCATTTCGTTTGTGGCGAAAAGGAGCCTAGCAATTAGAAATGCAAATAATCTTTTTTCTCAGCTTGATGCATGTTATTATACACCATTTTCATTTTAGAAGCTGTAGCTTTTAAAGACGTAGACGAATCCACATCTTCGGCTAACATAATGTTTACTAAGTCAACCACAGAACGAGACAACAACTCTACATTATTTTGCAACTCTAATTCGTCATAAGTCGTACGGTCTTGAAGACGAAGTCGAATAATTTCATTTGCTAGCTCCCTAACACGCACTAATTGTTGATGTTCTCCCATAGTATCTCCGCCGCAAGAAACTTATAATCAGCCCTTTTATTGGCTTTTATAAGAGCTAGAAATCCTTGCAGCTTACCCCTCCTTATAAAGATGCCTAGCACACCTTTATGTAAATCACACTTTCACCTTGTTTACATGTATATTCGCTATAGCTGGTTCTTTTTCCTTTTGAAATTAGCAGTCATCGTCAACGACCTTCTTCGTTTATCGTTCAGATTTCAAATTTTTAAGGATGTGGTATACGAAAATTAAAACGCCAATAGCCGTAAGTGTTGCCCCTGCTGCCACTACGGGTGCAAAAGCTTGGTTTTCTAGTACGATCATGAAAAATAAACCAATCATCATGACCGGTAATCCTATATTATGCAACCATACGTGCAGTTTGGCTAATTTACTTTCGCTAAACGCAGGAAACAAATAATAAATAAGTCCCGCTAACGTAAGCGACGTCCATCCTAATAAATTGATGTGCACGTGAACAGGAGTCAAAGCGTAGCTGTGAACAATTGACATATAATACCCCAATATGATGCCAAGTCCAAAATAAACGGCTGATATTTTAATTAATTTAATTCCCATCATTTTCTCCCCCTTATATCCCCCTCCGACTTCTGTACTACTTTACGCAGGAAACGTCATTTTAGAAGCGGAAGTTAGCCAAAGGACACGAAATACAGAGTATGATATCTAAAAAGAGGATTCTTTACCGCAAACACAAAAAACAGCTGAGCAAAAGTACTCAGCTGTCTATTTTAAGCAATATAATGCAGCACAAAATTCAAGAAAAACAACAGCGCGCTTACATACATAAACATCGATACTTCACGCATTTTACCAAGGAATAATTTAAGCAGTGGATACGCAATGAACCCAAATGCAATTCCATCAGCAATGCTGTACGTAAGAGGAATAAGCGCAATAATTAAAAATGCAGGGAAACCTTCTGTTAAGTCCTGTAAATTGATGTTTTTGATATTTTGAATCATCAATGCTCCAATAACAATAAGAATAGGTGCAATAGCACTATCTGGAACCAGCTTGATAAATGGAATAAACAGAAGTGAACTTAAAAATAAAACTCCTGTAATCAGCGATGTTAAACCCGTTCGCCCTCCAGCTGCAATACCAGATGCTCCTTCTACAGAAGACACCGTTGGACTTGTTCCAAACACGCCGCTTAGCAAAGCTGAGGCGGCTGTTGCTTGAAAGGCCCGCGGAAATTTGCTATCTTGATTCATCATACCTAGCTGACCATGCAGCAAACCGATATTTTCAAAAATCAATACCATTGTTAATGAAAAGACAGCTGCCCAAAACGCAACGTCTCCAATAGCTCCAAAAGACAATGTGCCAAAGCTGCTAAAGAAGTCGTTCACGCTACCAGCGGACTGTCCTTTTTCTGCACCGCTTCTTACACCAAGTAAGAAGGCAAGGACTGATCCAGCAATCATGCTTAACAAAAAGTTACCTTTCACATTTCGGATAAACAGTACGATTGTGATAATTAACGTCAACAGCGTACTGATCACAAACGGATCTGACAAGTCTCCAAGTGCTACAAAAGTGTTTTCGCTTGGAACTACAAGCTTCCCTTTTTGCAAACCGATAAATGTTAAAAATAAGCCAACACCGACTGTTATCGCTTCTTTTAGCGAATGCGGAATCGAAGAGACAATTTTGGCAGACAGTCGTGAGAAAGCTAATGCTATAAAAAGAAAGCCGGATATCACTACTGCTAATAACCCTTCTTGCCAAGATAACCCCATTGATTGAACCATCGTATACGTAAACAATGCATTAATCCCCATACCTGGCACCAAAATAAGAGGCGCGTTTGCCCAAAAAGCCATAATAACACAGCCTACAAAAGCCGAAGCTACTGTTGCGAATATTCCTGCTTCAAGCGGAATACCAGCATCAGACAAAATGGTTGAATTAACGGCAATAATATACACGATGGAAAGAAATGAAATGACCCCAGCTAAACTTTCTTTTCCAACAGTTGTTTGGTGGTCGTTTAAACGAAACAACTTTTCAAATAATGCGTTCAATCTAATTTCCTTCTTTTCATCTATCCCTCGCCCACCCAGTGACCAAAAATGCCACCGAAGTTATTATAGCAAAATCAACAATTGTTGCAAGGAAAACTTGTCTCCTTTAGCTTAAGCGTTCATTCCTTATTTAAAACTGTTATCATTTTCTAAATGTAACGTCTTGCATTCATTCTATATATATCTTGGACTGGACATAATAAAAGAGCGCTTTATCAGCGCTCATTGTTTTAATAATAATAAGGATAATATGGTGGGTACGGCGGATAATATGGTGCTGGATAACCATAATAACCTGGACCTCCTAATGCACTTCCAAGAACTAATCCTCCAAGAAATGGAGCTCCAAAGCCCCAACCCCAAGGGCGACCAAAGCCAAAGCCAAAACCAGGACGGCCAAAGCCAAAACCAGGACGACCGAAACCAAAACCTGGGCGACCGAAACCGAATCCTGGACGACCAAAGCCTCCAAAACCACCGAATGGTCTTCTTATGTCATTAATATCAAATTCTTGCATGATACATGCCTCCTCAAATTATATTTCATTCTCTTTATTACATATGTTATTCACCTACTTCTTGCATAGGCAATCGCCTCTTTTTTTGTGATTTCTTAAAAAATATTCCTTTTCTACCACCTCGTTAGGATTAAACAAGCGTAGAGACATATATTTTTTAAGACTTTGAAACATACTACATGTAACTTATGTAAAATAAGAGAGATGAAACGAGGAATGGACCTTTACGATTTTCAGCACCTGCTGCAATGAGGAATAAACATAATATGAACGCATAAAAAGAACGCTCAACAAAAATGTTGACCGTTCTTCTTATGAAAATACATAACGATTTTTTATTAATTTATCTGACCCTTTGCTTGACCGTATATGCCCTAAAGCTATATAATCCCCTTTTTATACAATGCGCTTTGAACATAAAATCATAGGAGCGTCTCCCCAAACGCTGCTATGTATGTATATCTGTAATCGCTTACAAACCTTTAATAAAAAACCGATATGATTTTCTATCTATTTACATTAAACAATATTTTAGGCTAAATTTCAACACATTTTTTGTTTTTCTTTGTACTCAGCAAAAAAACAGGTGATATAGCACAGTGATTTTCCTTTTTTCCTGTCCCTTTTACTTATAGCCATAATCGTTTATAGTTTATAACGAAAGGAAGTGACGCAATGTCTGATCAACTAGAAGAATACTTAGAACGAGGAATGTACGGAGCAAAGGAAACAAAAAGAGACGAAAGAAGATATTTCTTAACTGCTCTACGTGAGAATATTGAACTTGCGCTAAAAAAAGGGCAAGTCATGAAAAAGGATGCAGCAAAAATAAAGCCTCTTTTAAAAAAAGTGAAAGACGGTCATTTGTTTTTAAATGGCTCCTTGTCTTACTCATACCTCTCCCCCTATATTCAAGCGGCTAACCAACATAAAGTGCCTTTTACTATCGTTCAGAACTTAGAAGCTGATACCGATATTGGTCTGGTTTTAACAGGTTCTGAAGGCAGTTTGGAACGAGATATTTTTTTAGACTAAAAAAAAAGAGCCAGAACGGCTCTTTTTTATTTGGCAAATACATGATGATCAATTGTTTTAATTACAGCACGTGAACGAATCCAGTTATCGGTAGCTGTTTTTGGATTATAAAAGTAAATGGAATCGTCTAAACGATCTTTTCTAGTCAATGCTTGCTCTACTGCTTTTTTCGAATCTTCTGAAGCAGGTTTGTTAATTGATCCGTTTTGGACCGGTGAAAAAGCGTATGCTTTTCCGACAACTTGTTTAATAACTCCTGTTACCGTATCTGGAAACTTCGGAGAATCTACACGGTTTAACACCACTGTTGCTACCCCTACTTTTCCTTCATATGATTCGCCTTTTGCTTCAGCTTCTACTAAGCGAGCTAATAAATCTTTTTCATTTGCTGAAATCGAAACTGCAGGTGTTTCCTGCTCCGCGGGTTTTGCTTCTGGTTTTGCTTCTGGCTTAGCCGGGGCTGCCGTTGAAGGTTCCGTTGTTTCAGCAGCCAGCACTTTTGTCTTACTCGGAATCGCTAATGTTTCACCAATATAAATCATATCTCCTTGACGATTGTTTAATTTTTTAATATCGTCAATTGTTACACTATATCTTTTACCTAACTTCCAAAGACTATCGCCTTTGACTACTTTATAATTAGTTGCAGCCGTAGCTGTTGCATTAAAACCTATAAATGAAAGAGTAGCTAAACAAGCTACTACCATTGATTTCATATAACTATGTTTCATAGGTAATACCTCCTGAAATTTCGTATGGTATTACTCTATCATAGCTATATAGGGGTTTCACCGAACGATTCAATTACATTTCTTTAAGTTTGATGAACAAAATTACGTTCGGAACACAATTATGACATTGTACCTTGTTTTTTGTCATAATCACGGTAATTTTTCTAAAATACAGGTATATTTTCCCGGTTTATTTCAGTTTAATCAGAAATTTCTTCATTCATTTTTCCCTTATAATTCTTATGATAAACATTTAAATTCATCTACTTTTACACAAAAAAGCTGAATGTTGTAATCAACATTCAGCTCTTTTTAATCTTCGATCTCAATTTCTACAACATCATAGAAATCAATCACTAGCTTAGCACCCGTATCATCCATAAACGTAAAGACGTCTTGATCATCTGATAAATGTATCACGTATCCGGTCAACTGCTGTTCACTGTTGTCGTAAACAGTAGTAATTAGAATTTTTTTATGATCTACATATGCTTCTTCTAATAACGAATGGAGGTCATAGTCCCCGTCATCTTCGGGCCGGTTCGTTAACAGCATCCCATAAGTCGTCATTCCATTTTTATCTTTCCATATATGATCTGCAAAATAAAAAGGTGCTGTACTTTTTCGAAACTCATCCATAATATCCCTCCTATAACTAAACACGTTTATTCGCTCTTACCGTACGTTACTAAATAAACGCACAAGCACTTGTAACAGTATATTCTCTACTGTACAGGCTCATACATCCATTATATAAGGCATAATCAAATAATGCCATCATTTCGTTTAGCTCCTAGGAATTTCTAGATACGTATAGGTGAAATCTCCACCGCGTCCAGCTATTCCACGAAAATGTTTGAAATCAGGGCGATTTACTAAAAAAGGGCGAAAAGCAAGAAAGTCTTCTTTTTTAACTTTAATTTCGGTTACTTTTCCTTCACTTAACTCATTCAACATGTTTATTGCTGTTTGTTCATCCATTCAGTTTCACCTCGCTTTTAACTGTTCAGCCAATTTTGCAGAGATGCAAATTGAGCTTCTGCTTCTTTATATCCTTGGTTGTAAAGAGCGTCGAGACGCTCACGATTCTTCTCAATTCGCCCTACTACAAGAGGGGTTTGCGGACGAATCACAAAGATATTCCCCTGTCTTTCCTGTTCTTCAATATATGACAATGTTTCATTATACAATTTATAGCGGTTCTCAAGCGCACGAGTCAGCCCATCATAATGACGGTATTTGCGCTTCAATAACCAAAGCATATTTGATTTCTTTTTTCGATATCCTTCGTTTCGCGTTAGCACAACAATATTTTTTCTATATCCATCCTGCACTGCTTTTTTGATTGGAATCGGATCACTGATTCCTCCGTCTAACAGCTCTTTTCCTTTATATGTAACGACAGGTGCTAAAAATGGAAGGGAACTAGAAGCGCGAACCGCTGTCAAAATGTCCCGGTCATATTCATCAAAATAAACGGGTTCTCCCGTCAAGCAGTCCGTTGCTCCTACTACAAGCTTCTCTGTACGCTCAGCAAATGCCTCAAAGTCAAATGGAAGAAGCTGATTAGGAATTTCATCAAAAACGAAATCCATTCCAAATATCTCTTTTGTTTTAAAATAATTTTTCCACGACAAGTAGCGAGGATCCTCTAAAAAATCTAAATTAGCTTTGCGACTTCTTCCTATTTGTCTAGATAAATAAGAAGTGGCATGACAAGCGCCGGCTGAAACGCCAATTACATACGGAAGGTACAGATTTCTTTCCATAAAGTAATCTAAAACTCCAGTTGTATAAAGGCCTCTCATACCGCCTCCTTCGAGCACGAGTCCAGTATCTTTCAATTTCTACACCTTCTAATTCTTATAATTTATGACAAGATTATACCTCGTTTATTATAACGAAAGGTGAACAAAGATGGAACTGTCCTGCTTCTCTCTTTCGTTAAAGCTACCAATTCCTTTTATTTCTCAGCACATTTTACTTATTTTTTCAATTTTATTTTATATTTTTTCAAAAAACCCTTTACTAATTCCCAGTTTTAAGGCAAAATTGTAAAAAAGAAAACGCTAACTAGTTTTACTATTTTTAAAATTAAAATTATTTAAAAAATTTATAATGAACTAATTTAAAACAAAGGAGCGATGAATCATGAAAATAGCAGAGGTAGGAAACTTGATAGAATTTAAAAATGGCTTACAGGGCATTGTCGAAAAAGTAAATGAAAACTCCGTGATTGTAGATTTGACTTACATGACAAACTACCGCGATTTAGACTTAGAGCAGCGAACTGTTGTCAACCACAAAAACTACATCATCATTAATCCAGCTATGTAAAGGAAAAAAGCAGCCGCACAGCAAAAGCGGTTGCTTTTTTATTGATTTTGAAAGAATTGATTCTTTTGTTCTTCTGTAATAATCCCCAGCTTATACATGAGGTAAATATACTGTTGCACCTTAACATCCTTCGAACTTTTTTTCACTGTACTCCCTCTTTTCTAAAATGTTTCTTTATACAATAATATATGGCTGAGATAAAAAAAGTTTCCTTAAAGAAACAAAAACAGGCCCCATTTTTTCTTGAAAGGGGCTTATTTTCGTGTGACAATAAGAACAAGCTACTACTATCTTCTTACCGAAAGGAATTACTAGCATGTTTGATACTGTATTGTTTATCGTTGCTCTTATTGTCATTCTTTTTTTCATCGTGCAGTTCGTTTTTAAACGCAAACAAACTTCAAATAAAAAAACATCCGTTGAACCCATGAATTATGCCGAAGAAGATTCTAACTCCTACACAAGCTGGAGTGAAACTGTTTCTAACCACGATCATGATGGCGATGGAGATAGCGGTGGAGATGGAGATGCGGATGGTGACGGAAGATAGAAAAAAAGCCCCTTCTTATGAAGAGGCTTTTCTTTATTTTGATAATACTCGCTTGCCGTTGGTAAACGAATAATAGCATTCACCTGTATAAATGTCTTGGCTTTCATGTACATGAACCCCACATTTATCTTCAAGAGCAGCTTTCATCATCGATTTGGCTACGTTATAAGCTTTAATTGGACGATACTTTCTCCACTTTCCTACAAGGCAAAATGAACACGACTTTAACGTGTATCCCCCAATCTTTTCAAATAGGCGAAACTCTTGGCGCTTGCCTAATAATAACGATGGGCGGAAAAAGTGAGTAGAACGGATATACAAACTTGCGATATCTTCTTCTACTTGCCCCTTTACTTTACTGTAAAAGAATGGCGAACGAAGATCAGCACCAATTGCTGTGATCGTTAAAAAGTTTTTGCAGCGATATTTTTCTGCACATTTAGCCGCTTTTAAAGGAAATTCGTAGTCCACTTTAATGAATTTCGCTTTTGTTTTTGCTTTTTTCATTGTCGTGCCTAAACAGCAATATACATCATCAACTGCAAAGCATTCTTCGTGCTTATCAAGCTCTGAAAAATCAATTTCAAGCTGACGTAGCTTTGTGTGTTCGATTGGTAGCTTTTTTCGAACAAACACTGTCACATGGTTATATAAGCTGTTGCTTAATAACATTTTTAAAAGTTCTTGACCAACAAGTCCGCTTGCACCTAATACTAATGCTGATCTCTGTGACATTCTTTCACCTTCTCACCTGTTGTTTTTGCAATGGAAAACAGGTTGCATACACAACCTGTTTGTTCGAATTAACGATTATCAATTGTTTCTGGGTATAAATCATGATTCATCAGGCGATAATTAGCCATTTCTTCATACTTCGTACCGGGACGGCCATAGTTTGTATATGGATCAATTGAGATTCCGCCGCGTGGTGTGAATTTTCCCCATACTTCAATATATCTTGGATTCATCAGTTTAATTAAGTCATTCATAATAATGTTCATACAGTCTTCATGGAAATCTCCATGGTTACGGAAGCTGAATAAATAAAGCTTTAACGACTTGCTTTCTACCATTTTTTCATCTGGAATGTAACTAATATAAATGGTTGCGAAATCCGGCTGACCTGTTTTTGGACATAAGCTCGTAAATTCCGGACAGTTGAATTTCACAAAATAATCACGATTTGGGTGTTTGTTATCAAATGCTTCTAGAATCTCTGGTGCATATTCAAACAAATAGTTTGTTCCTTGATTTCCAAGGAGTGATACACCTTCTAATTCTTCATCTTTTCGACCGCTCATTTGCATTTCCTCTCTTTCTACGATTGTCATTCTAACAGCGTTTTTTTATTTTGTATATATCTGTTTTTATTTTTCTTTGTAAATTTTTTGCTATGCGCTTACACGCCTCGTTTATTTCCCCAAACAAGGGCGTGAACCTGCGGCAGAACTCTTACATCGTTCATGTTTTTTGCTGCCACTGCCTTATCGATTAACCACTCATACTTTTTAAGCAATTCTTGTGTTAACGACGCATTATCGATTGTCGTTAAGTCCTCGTTTCCTACTTGAACAAAAAATGGAACCTCAGGATAACGTTCATGAACAGACGCTGCATACTCAAAGTCCTCATCATTAAATACAACGACTTTTATGCTTATGTGCGCCTTGCGTTTTTCCTTTATTAATGTCTCTATAATATCGTCTAATACGGAGAAATTTGTTTTCATTAATGAACTTGGAGGCTTAGGAGAAATCGTTAAATCATCGATCTTTAGGAACCAATCCTGATAACGGCTCCCCTGTGTTTCAAGAGCTGCTTTTACCCCTTGACTGTGCAAAAGCTCTACAAGTGAACCAATCGCCTTGATAAGCGCAGGGTTTCCTCCAGAAATGGTGACGTGATCAAAGCACTCTCCTCCAATTTCTTTTAGCTCCGTCCAAATTTGTTCTGCTGTTAGCTGACGAATATCGTTTTTAGCCGATCCATCCCATGTAAAAGCTGAATCACACCAGCTGCAGGAATAATCACAGCCCGCGGTACGAACAAACATCGTCTTACGTCCTACAACCATTCCTTCCCCTTGAATCGTTGGTCCGAATATTTCAAGTACTGGAATTGTATTAGCCACGTTTTTTCACCTTCTTTGGGCGGTAAACTACGTAACTTGTCGGCGTTTCCCGCACGAATACTTGTACGCAAGAAGGCTTATTTGGTAGTGTGTCTAGATATTCTTGAACCAACTCATAAATTTTACGGGCAACAACTTCAGTTGTAGGAAAATCATTTGGATTTTCTTCGTTAAAGATAGAATGATCGTTCAATAATGTATGATCAAATTGACCAGAAACAATTTTTTTCAATAGCGCAAAGTTTACTAAAAAGCCCGCTTCGTCTAATGTATCTCCGGCAACAGTTAGATTTACGAAATACGTATGTCCATGAACTTGACGGCATTTTCCTGCTTCTGTGTGAGGAACAAAATGTGCCGCAGCAAACTGCATATCTTTGTTCAGTTCATATTCATAGTCATGAAATACTTGAGGATACATTTGTTGCAGCATTATTTCTCTCCTCCTTCTTTCGTTTGCATATATTGATCTAACCCGCGTTTTCGCAATTGACATGCGGGACATTCGCCGCATCCATCAGCAACAATACCGTTGTAGCATGTTAATGTTTTTTCACGCACATACTCAAGCGCCCCTAGCTCATCCGCTAACGCCCACGTTTCTGCTTTATCAATCCACATAAGGGGCGTATGAATCACAAATTCAAAGTCCATTGATAAATTAAGCGTGACGTTTAACGATTTTACAAATACATCTCGACAGTCTGGATATCCCGAAAAATCAGTTTCACAAACGCCTGTTACGATATGACGGCCTCCGCTGTTTTTAGCCAGTACGGCTGCAAATGATAAAAATAAAAGATTGCGGCCGTCAACAAACGTTGTAGGCAACTCTCCTTCTTTTTGCTCGATCTCAATATCATCTCGCGTTAAGGCATTTGGTGCTAATTGATTTAAAAGTGACATATCTAGTACGGTATGCTTCACACCTAAATCAGCTGCGATAGCTTTTGCTACCTCTATCTCTTGACTATGGCGCTGACCATATTGAAAAGTAACCGTTTCTACTTCTTTAAAGTTTTTCAAAGCCCAAAATAGACATGTTGTACTATCTTGACCTCCGCTAAATACAACAATAGCTTTTTCATTTTTCATCATTATTGTTCGTCTCCTTTTTGATTGAAATCAAAAGAAGAAGAAACTTTATTGAACCGTTCGTTCCCTTTGTGACTAATTTTATAACACAAAAAAGAGACTGCTCTTTTCCAGCAATCTCCCTAAAAAGCAACTAAGATACACGTCCTCGCCAGCATACACGTCAAAAAGACGCGTTGATAGAAAAGCACGTGAAAGAAGACACGCTAAAACCGTGTCTTTTGTCATCAACGATGATCTTAGTTTTTTATAGAGGGAGTTTTCGAACCTCTCCCGTACGTATCCAAACGTGTACGGCGTTTCTTCTTGAATTGTCATCGTATTATACCACATGCGTATAAATAATGCTATGTTTGTTGACTTCTATCGCCTTTAGCTGCCTTATTTTTCTTCATATAAGAAAGCGCAATAAATAACAACGGAAAACAGACGCTTAATACAAATAAATAAAACGGCCAGTAATATTTTTCAAAATAATTGAAGTACGCTGTGTTGGGAATAATGTAATATGCCACGCCTGTAATAATTAGACCTAAAGGAAAGCTTAAAAAATTGCGCACCCGTAAATTACACAATTGGACGATACTTAACTGAATAGCATAGAACACAATGACAACTTTAAAAAAGATAGATAACATCCAAATAATAGCTACTAATACTTCAACATGCTGAATCGTTGCACCTAACGAAATCATTTTTCCTAATAAATAAACTGGGTAGCTGTGCATCGATGCAATATTCGCGCCAAGAGCTAATATACAAGCCGCAACTGCAATCGTAATCGTCAAGCCCGATGCGACAGTGCCGATAACAAACATTCTTTTTATCTTTTTTCCATCTTTTATATGAGGCGTAATCATCAGAATAAAAACCAATTCCATAAACGGGTTTCCTAAAAAATAAGTGGTCCCTAATACTAAATCACCCATGCTGAATTCAAAAAAAGGATAAAGACGATCAATTTTCATCTGAGGAATATTTAAAATAATTAACAATAAAAAGGGGACCACAATCCAAGGCAAAAAGATTTCCGCGGTTCTTGCTACCACTTCAATACCTAGATACCCTCCGTATATAACAGCTAAAAGAACAAGAGCATGAATCCATGTAGGCAGCGTTTCAGGGACAATTTGAGTCGTCATGAATGTACTGATATCTCGAAGCGAAAACGTAGACTGAATGAACATAAAGAAAATGTAAATAAGAGAAATACACGTTCCTGCATAAGGACCTAGCGCCTTTTTAGCTATTTGAATGAATGTTTGCTGAGGGTAACGCTGAATCAGCCATAAAAGCACCGCAACGATTAAAAGTGCAAAGCCAATAGCAAGCACACCGCAAAACCACGCATTTTGTCTATTCGTCTCTAATAATGTAGCCGGAACTGCCAAGATGGCGCTTCCGATACAAAAAACATAAATGAGAAAAAGAAATTGTTTCGGACTAATAAATTCTTTTATTTGCATCATACACACCTTCTCTCCTACATGCGTGCTCACGTGAATAACAAATGATGAACGGTTCTAGTAAGAGGCTTAACGAGTGCCTCTAAAAAGTACAGAGGCGTAGGAACTTCTTTACGGAGTGTAATCGCTCCCCAAAAGAATAGACCCAAACCTATAAGACAAAGGTAGACGACTATCTCACGATAATACTTTTCCTTTCGGAAGTTGATCATTATTTTTTTAGTCAAATAAGCAAGCAGTACAAGTAAGGCGATAAATCCCTCCATTTTCTTTCTCCTTAATGCTTCATTTGCTTCATATATGAGTTATTTAACGTGCCTAAGCGACGGATTTGAACTTTTGCATCTAAATCGACGGTTAAATCCTCTGCGTAAATTCTGTTCCAGTCTCTTTTCATTTTGTACCATCTCTTTACATCTTGTCTGTAAAACGCTTCGCCAAAACCAAAGATATCGCTTTTATAAGTTTTTTGAGCTTTTTCTACTGCATCATTCATTTTTTCTTTTACGTCGGCTGCTGTTTTTCGTTCGAGCATATTGATTACAGCTGGGTCCTGTAAATTCACTTGACACTCTACATCAGCTACGTTCGCTTCTCCTTTTAAATCAACGTGAATATGAGGTTTATGATTTTTCATAGTAGCTGTCACCTTGACATTCGTTCGAAGCATTTCGACTCCGATGATATCATGCTGTTTTTCTTTTTTTTCGCATGGAATAACAATTAACGTACTTTTTACATGTCCGGTAATATAGTTATATCCTTTACTTTCGTCTTCATTGAACCAGCCGAGAAGCTTATCATTTTGAAAGACACCTAATCCTTTGAAATTGAGCAGGGTGGAAAGATTGGTGCGAGAAATACTAGACATGTCTCCTGCCTTTTTCACGTCGCCTTTCACTAACACTCCTGATAACACCGCCTGCTTTCCTTCACTGGTTAAGTTACTGATCAGTTCATTTAACTTCACTCCTCTAGTAGGTGCCCAAATACGCTGTGACACGTCTAATGAAGCAAACATATGGTTAGCAGGTATTTTTTCGATGGTTGTTAATACGTTCAAAACGCTCGATGCTTTTGTGTTTTTAGCAACAACAACAAAATAATCGGTACGCACTTCATGATCCCGAGCAAAGAAATCAAGCACTTCAGCAATACCGTCTTCCGCCATGCTTTCGCTAATAACTAGCATTCGTAAATGAGAAAGATAAATTTTACGCGGAGATTTTGTCGTTATTTTTCTTAATCCTTCCATTACAGACGAAGCCTTAATAGAAAATGTGGTAACAGAAGGCCCGTTTGTAGGCGTTTTCGCCTGAATATCACCCGGATTAATTAGCTGAACTGTCACAATAATGCCATCTTCTACTTTATCAATTCCGACAGCAACCGTAATGGCTAGCTCGTTCAACTCTCGACTGCTCCAGCAGCCGCTTAATAGCACTGAACAGATACATAACATTAGAAATGCTTTCATAGTAAACGGCCACCTTCACACAGTTTAGTTTTTTTGCGTCTTTTGACGTGAAATATTCTTCTCATTAATAAGCTTTGGCCTTGTTTTCATTTTTTTGATCGAACGTCTAATCAGCACATCCTTTTGATCACGCTTCACAAATGGAGCCATAGGTGTCATATAAGGGACTCCAAATGACCTTAAGCTGCATAAATGTAAAATCATTAAAATTAGCCCCAGGATAATACCGAACAGGCCAAAAGTAGCTGCTAAAACCATTAAAACAAAGCGTAGCATCCTTACTGCAATAGCCATATCATACACAGGTGACACAAAGTTACTAATAGCGGTGATGGATACAACGATAACCATTGCAGGTGAAACTAATCCCGCTTGTACGGCGGCTTCTCCTAAAACGAGTGCTCCCACAATCGAAATAGCTGAACCTACTGCTCGAGGCAATCGGACTCCCGCTTCTCGCAAAATTTCAAACGTGATTTCCATAATAAACGCTTCAATAATAGCAGGAAAAGGAACACCTTCCCTTTGAGCTGCAATACTAATTAACAAAGCAAAAGGAAGCATTTCTTGATGAAAAGTAGTTAAAGCAATATAAGCAGAAGGTGTTAAAAGAGCTAAGAAAAATGCCATGTAGCGCATTAAGCGAATCAATGTACTAATATCTGCGCGCTGGTAATAATCTTCGGCCGCTTGAAAAAATTGAATAAATAGGGCAGGAACCATTAATACAAAAGGTGTACCGTCTACTAAAATGGCTATCCGCCCCTCTAAAAGACCTGCTGCCACCGAGTCTGGACGCTCCGTGTTATGCATAGTAGGAAAAGGTGTATAATCTTCATCTTGAATCAACTCTTCGATATATCCGCTCTCCAAAATACCGTCTATATCAATTTTGGAAAGACGCTCCTTTACCTCTTGAATGACCTGTTCATCCGCAATGCCGTCTATATAAACGAGCGCAATATCCGTTTTTGTAAACTCTCCTATTTGCTGAGATTCAATCCAAAGTTTTGGAGATTTTATTCGGCGCCGAATCAATGCGGTATTCGTTCGCAGTGTTTCTGTGAAACTGTCTCGAGGCCCTCTTACAACGGTCTGAGATTGTGGTTCAGAAACAGCCCTGTCTCTCCATCCTCTGGTACTTGCCACAATACACGTTTGATACCCTTCTAAAAACAGTACGGTATCTCCTGATAAAACATGAAGAAGAGCATCATCCAATGTCTTTGCTTCCATGATTTCACCGGCTGCCAAACTATAGCTTTTAATCAATTCGTACATATTAACGATGCCATCATCATGTGTTAAATGTTCATCGTGATAGTGCATAATGGAGTCCAGCGCATAGTGTTCAACTTCGTCTTTATTTACTAATCCGTCGATGTAAGCAACACCTAAAGTAAATTTTTCTTCAATCGAAATTCGAAACTCTCGCACAACTAAATCCGTGCTCTGTCCCAATGCTTTTTTCATGCGGGATAAATTATCTCCCACCCTCTCAGATAATTTCTGCTCTTCCTGTGTAGAAGAAGCACTAGTGTCCTTAGAGTCCTTCGATTCATCAGCTTTTTCTTTCCGCTGTTTGGATTTATTCGTTAACTCAGATAGTTTTTTTATACGCATTGTTCATCCTCCACTACATTGAACGAAAAGAAACGGAATTTCTTCTTTTTAGTCTCTATAGTTTTTGTATGAAAAGGAAATTTATACTTGAAGCCATTTTAATAATCTTTATTTTTGACATCATTTGTGCATTTCTATAGGATAGTAATGGATAATTCTTTGTTATTATGAAGAATGTTTATGCGGAACATTGAAAGGAGTCTATACATGGCACAATCACTTAAAGGCAAAGTAGCTCTTATTACAGGAGCAGGAAAAGGCATCGGTCGTTCAACTGCGATTGAATTAGCAAAGGAAGGCGTAAATATCGGTTTAATTGCTCGTACAGAGGCAGATTTAAAGGCTGTTGCTTCTGAACTAGAAGCATTTGATGTACAAGTTGCTTATGCAACAGCAGATGTTTCTTCTATGGAAGAAGTAAATGCAGCAGTTGAGCATCTACATACAAAATTAGGGGCAACAGATATCTTAATCAACAACGCAGGAATCGGTAAATTCGGAAGCTTTTTAGAGCTAGACCCAGCTGAGTGGAAACAAATCATTGATGTGAATTTAATGGGCGTTTACTACGTAACGCGCGCCGTTCTACCTCAATTAATCGAAAAAAATGGTGGAGACATTATCAATATTTCATCCACTGCTGGTCAAAAAGGCGCTCCCGTTACAAGTGCTTACAGCGCTTCAAAATTTGGCGTGCTCGGCTTAACTGAATCTCTAGCGTTAGAAGTACGCAAACACAATATTCGTGTAACAGCTCTAACACCAAGTACAGTAGCAACGGAATTAGCGTATAAAGAAAACTTAACGGATGGCAATCCTGATAAAGTGATGCAGCCTGAAGACCTAGCAGAAATTATGGTCGCACAATTAAAATTGCATCCTCGTATTTTTATCAAATCTGCGGGCATGTGGTCCACAAATCCATAAACAAACATAGAAAAAGGAGAGCTTCAGCTCTCCTTTTTTGTGTCTTCCTTTATATGGTGGTTACCTTATTTACGTTTAGGCGTGATTTCTTCTGATAGTTCTTCAAAAGATTTCACTTTTCCATGCGATGGGTTTTGTGATTGTTTTCGCACATTCCACTGACGCTCTTTTTGACTTTTAGACTGAGTCATTTTGCTTCATCCCCTTTTTATATGCTTACATGTAGTAGGATAAAACAAGCTGCTCTTTTCCATTCATCAAAACTGCTTCCAATTTCTTTACTGCTTAGCTAAATGTATTTTAAACCACTTATCAATTTCCGCGTTATATTGATCATAATAAGCAGTTAGCGGATGGTCTCCGTTTTTGTACAGTACATATTTGTATTCTTTTCCCTGCTCATCTAATTGTTTCACAAGCTTTTCAGCCTGCGTATGGTGAACTTTACGATCATGATCACCCTGTAAAATCAAAAGAGGTGAATTTACTTTATCGCTCCAATAGACAACAGAACGACTTTTATACCTCTCCGGATACTGCGCCGGATCTCCTACAATCGTCCGCAGCACTTGTTTCATTTCAGGTCCTCTTTGATCATAGAATTGAAACATGTCTGTAATACCTGATTGTACGACAACTGCATCAAATTTAACGCCGTTTTTCATCGTTAAATACGTCATCATGCCGCCGCGTGAATATCCTAGCGCTACCTTTTGCTGGTGATTTACATAAGGAAGCTGTTCTCCCCACTTAATAAGATTTAACACGTCGTCAATATCTTTACCGCCGTACGTCTCTGTACCTTCACTTCCGCCATTTCCCCTGTATTGAGTCGCAACCACGACGTAGCCTTTACTTGCCCAATATGATAAGTACTGCAGTGTTTTTGCGCGAATCATGCCATGTTCGCGATTTCCTCCGCGATTATATACTAAAAGCGGATAATGTTTGTCTGCAATGTCTTTAGGCTGTACTAAAAACCCTTTTATCTTTAAATTATCACTAGGATACGTAATGCTATATACATCTACTTTATTTGAATAAGGCGATAATAAATTCAATTTTTCTTTATTTACATCATCACTTTCAGCTCGGTTGAAAACCGCTGTCACACCGAGCACAGCTACAGTGATTAATGCAATGATGCCCCATTTTTTCAACAGAAACCCTCTCCTCAATAAATATCTTTTCTCTTTTATAATGAGTGTTTTCATTTGGCTTTACCCTTCTTAAATGTTTGCTAAAAAGGGCATTCATCCCATCGCCAATACAGCTTATTTATCATACCGCAAAACTCAAATTTCTTCATCAATAAAGAAATAAGAATTCATCCAAATACATTAACAAGAAAGACGTATAGTAAATTGTATTATTAAATTATAGATTTGAAAAGTGGAATGATACTTTTTTTGTCGTTTTTTACCTGTCCTTTTTCCAAAAAAAAAAGCCCAGTTAAGACTGAGCTTTTTTCTTGGCAATGCCAATGCCTGTATATGCTAAAATAATTGAAAAAATAGGACATAAAATACTAAAGAATGTAAATGGAATATAGTCAGCTGCGGGAATATTTAATGCAGTTGAAATAAAAGCACCGCTGACACCCCACGGAATAATAGCATTAATAACCGTTCCGCCGTCTTCAAGCGTTCGTGATAAGTTTTTTGGATCTAAATTCCATTTTTCATACAGCGGCTTAAACGTCTGTCCAGGCAAGAGAATCGATAAATACTGTTCGCCTGTAATAACGTTCACTCCAATTGAAGATAGAAGCGTAGCAAAAATAACGTCTCCGCTGCGGCGAATTTGTTTTGCTAATCCTTCTAACAAAGCATCAATAATTCCAACAGCTCTCATCAAGCCACCTAGCGACAAGGCAATCATGATAAGGGAAATAGAAAACATCATGGACTGCAGTCCGCCTTTATTCACAATCGCATCCACTACTTTATTTCCTGACTCTACTGCCGGCCCGCTTTGAAGAACGCCTAGCAATTGACTCAGCGTAAATTCATGCTGTGTAATCATTCCTGTAATGATGGCCGTTACAATACCTAAAACTAACGTTGGCAGTACATCGACTCTTCTCATCGAAAAAATAAGAACTAAAAGTGGAGAAAGCAACGTTAACACATGTAAATTAAACGTATGTTTTAATGCGTCTTGAATTCCTTGAATTTCCCCGTAATTGACGCTTTCCTGATTTCCGTTGATTCCGATTACCAGTGCAATGATTGCTGTAATAACAATACTTGGAACCGTCGTCCACGTAATGTGCTGAATATGTTTAGGAAGCGGGACTTCAACGATACCAGAAGCAAAATTTGTTGTATCAGACAAGGGAGACATCTTATCTCCAAACACAGCTCCTGAAACAATCATCCCCGCTGCTAGCCCTGGATGTACACCAATAGCAGTTCCTACGCCAAATAAAGCGACCCCTACCGTACTGACGGTTGTTAATGAACTTCCTGTGAATGTTGAAACTAATACGGTAATAACTAAAGCACTAATTAAAAAGTACTGGGGTGAAATCCAGTGGAAGCCGTAGGATAAAATCGTCGGTATCGTTCCTCCTACCATCCAAATCGCAATAAGCATCCCGATCAGCATTAAAATAAGGATAGGCTTAATGCCCAGTCTGACACCGTCTAAAATCCCTTTCTCCATTTCTGTCCACTTATATTTCAACAAAAAGCCAATCACACTAATAAATGCTACACCAAATATCAGCGGAATATGAGGCGGCAGCTTTAACGTAAATAATGAAACAAAAATAATAGCTAATAGCACCAAAACCACCGCTATTGATTGTATAAATGAAATTTCTTTTTTCATGAGGTATTCCCTTTCTATCTTTCTTTTTCACTTAAACGCTTTTATGCTTTTACGCAGTTAAGTGCAAACCTTCTTGAGTATAATTTTTATCCTTCTTGCTGTCAATAACTTATTTTATCCAAAGGTAAGCTCTGCACTCATTTTTCCACTTTTCTTCTTATTAATATTAATTCCCTCTCCAAGCAGATCATTGTACAAAATGCCTCTTATGTTTTTACATGTATAGAACGGGTACACATAAAACACATCTTTTTTTAATGTACTACCTTTTGTACATAAGCGAGGAACTTCCTTCAAAAATTTTTTAAGCAAAAGACTTGAAAGTCAAAAAAGGTCAAAGTATAATGAAATTACGAAAGGTCAAGAAAGGTCAAACACCTGCTGATCTTCGATTAAAATCATTTAGGGAGGCTAATTAAATGATTTGTCAAAACTGTAATAAACGTGAAGCATCTATTCAATTAAATGTACAAACAAATAACCAAAAATCTCAATATCGTTTATGTCATACATGTTATCAAGCACTAATGAAAGAACATAAAATCCCATCAGGTTTTGGAGGTGGCGGCTTTATGAACATCGATGATTTATTCAATCAAATGGCGCACGAACAAGCTGCACCAGAACAGCCACAGCAAGGGAATGGCGGCGGAGGCTTTTTAGACCAGTTCGGTCGAAACTTAACTCAAATTGCGAAAACGGGATTAATTGACCCTGTTATTGGCCGAGAAGAAGAAGTAGAGCGTGTCATTGAAATTTTAAATAGAAGAAACAAAAACAACCCGGTACTAATCGGAGAACCCGGTGTTGGTAAAACAGCTGTTGTTGAAGGATTAGCTTTAAAAATTGCGGAAGGAAAAGTTCCTGCCAAGCTGTTAAATAAAGATGTATATCTGTTAGATGTAGCATCTCTCGTAGCTAATACCGGGGTTCGCGGTCAATTTGAAGAGCGCATGAAGCAGTTAATTTCTGAGCTTCAACAGCGAAAAAACGTGATTTTATTTATCGATGAAATTCACCTTCTTGTAGGAGCTGGTTCAGCGGAAGGTTCAATGGACGCAAGCAATATTTTAAAGCCAGCTCTTGCACGAGGCGAACTTCAAGTAGTCGGAGCTACAACTTTAAAAGAGTACCGTTCCATTGAAAAAGATGCGGCTCTTGAACGACGCTTCCAGCCGGTTATGGTTCACGAACCGTCTGTAGAAGAAGCCGTTGAAATTCTAAAAGGAATCCAAAGTAAATATGAAGATTATCACGGCGTTAGCTATACAAATGAAGCGATCCGCGCTTGTGTAAATTTATCACACCGCTACATTCAAGATCGCTTCTTGCCTGATAAAGCAATTGACTTGCTAGATGAAGCAGGTTCAAAAATGAACTTGCAGGCAGGCATTACAAATAAAGACGACGCGGCCGCTCGCTTAAAAGAAATTACAAAAGAAAAAGAGCAGGCGCTAAAGGATGAAAAATATGAAGTAGCGGCAAAACTGCGCGATGAAGAAGCTGCTCTTGAAAAACAACTAAACGAAGAACAGCAAAAAATGAATGTGGATATTGCTGACATTCAAGCAATTATTGAAAAGAAAACGGGTATCCCTGTTGGTAAACTTCAAGAAAATGAATCAGCAAAAATGAAGCATTTAGCAGAGCACTTAGCTCAAAAAGTAATCGGACAGCAGGAAGCTGTAGAAAAAGTAGCAAAAGCGATTCGACGTTCTCGTGCTGGATTAAAAGCGAAGCATCGCCCAATTGGTTCATTCTTATTTGTCGGCCCAACAGGTGTCGGTAAAACAGAGTTAACCAAAACATTAGCTGAAGAACTATTCGGCTCAAAAGATGCTATGGTTCGTCTAGATATGAGTGAATATATGGAAAAACATGCGGTGTCTAAATTAATCGGTTCACCTCCTGGCTACGTAGGTCACGAAGAGGCAGGACAATTAACAGAGAAAGTACGCCGTAATCCTTATTCCATCATCTTACTAGATGAAATTGAAAAAGCTCATCCAGACGTTCAGCATATGTTTCTACAAATTCTAGAAGACGGACGTCTAACAGATAGTCAAGGTCGCACAGTAAGCTTTAAAGACACAGTTATCATTATGACAAGTAACGCTGGTGTAGGTGAAAAGAAAATTACGGTTGGATTTGACGCAGAAAATGACGCACTTAAACAGGCATCCGTTTTAGATTCACTTTCATCTTATTTCAAACCAGAGTTTTTAAACCGATTTGATACAATCATTGAATTTAATCATCTTGAAAAAGACAACTTGATTAAAATTGTGGACCTTATGCTTGCTGAATTAAAAGAAACATTACAAGAACAAAATATCACGCTGAGCGTAGCAGATGAGGTAAAAGAAAAACTAGCTGAACTTGGCTATCACCCTGCATTCGGTGCTAGACCGCTCCGCCGAGCAATTCAAGAACAGCTTGAAGATCGAATTACAGACTTACTTTTAGATGACGCAGACGTATCAACAGTGAACGTAACGTTAAATGAAGCAAGCGAAATCACCGTACAAAACTAATAGAAAAAGCGACTCTACTTGAGTCGCTTTTTTTTATAGAAATACTTACGTTTATTTACTTTCATCTGTTTTTTCGTCAGCACTATCCGTTGATTCTTCTTGATCATCAGATGCTTCATCCCCAGATGAATCATCTGCTTCGTCTTGCTTCATTGTTTCCTGTGAATCATCTGTAGTTGTGTCCTCCGCTTGAGTATCATCCGACTGTTCTGTTTGCTGTTCTGTGGCATCTTTTTCATCCGTTTGTGAGTTGCATGCTGTGATTAACATAATTGCTAGAAGTGATCCAAATAACTTGACTAATAAACTTTTGTTCATTTTACCGTCTCCTTTCGAATCATCTGAGCCTCTATGTAGTCACCATTCATATGGCTCTACTGGCAGTATAGCCTATCCAATTAGAAAAAAGTTCACTTTTACAAGGTTATCACAAAAGCTTTACATCCCCTTCATTTCGTTCATATTCCCCTCATATTTCCTTAATAGTTTATGACTAGCTGTATTCTAGATCTATCTTCCTTGGTCTAAGTGCTCAATTCGGCTATTCACACAGTTGTAACTATGCTAATATGAGTGATATATCACTACATCGTGCGACTAGCTGACTATAAAGTTATTCTCCTATAAAATTATTCACCATTTAAGAAAGGGATTTTTTATGGAATCACACAACCTCATAAAAAAACGGAATTTTATTCTTTTACTTATTTTTTGGCTGCTATATTTTGTCCACATTGTGTTATACCACTTTATTGCAGCTGATCCTCATATGATTGTTTTTATAAGCGGAGGAATTTTATTATTGGTAGTGACGGCTATGTACTACTTTCGTTTTCACCCTGCCATCATTATGTATTCTTTTTTTATATGTTATTATGCCTATATTGCGTACATGGCATCTATTGAACCTGCTGTTATTAATTATTTGTTTTTGTTTCTTGGAATTATTGTTAGCTTTATTTACAATAGCTATATTGCTATTGTAACTTCTACATTAATGTCCATAATAATTGTTTTGTACTTTTATGTAAGCAACACTCTTTTTACATCTGTGACTTTCGTGAAATTAGATATCGTTTATTTCATTTTGTTTACGCTGATCACAATGATTATTTTATTGTATTGTGCTCATTTCTCTAAAAAATTGATTGCTATTACGACGGTCAAAATGAACAAAACCGAAGATGAACTGTACTCAGCTCAAGAGTATTTGCAATCTTTTTTTACATACAATCGCGACGCCATTTCCGTGTTCAGTCTAGACGGCAAAGTGATTAAAGTAAACGATGCTTTTGAGCAAATATACGGATGGAAAGCGGAAGAAATTGTTGGAAAAGCCATTCCATTCATTCCTGCTGGCTTAAAAGGCGACGCTGAAAGCCGATTAGAAAGGGTTAAAAAAGGAGAAAAGCTGGTAGCCTTTGAAACCCAAGATAAGCGAAAAGACGGAAAAATAATTGATGTAGAAATCACTGTTTCACCTATTTTTAATCGTGATCAACAGGTCGTTGCGCTTTTTGGTATTTCACGCGATCTTACAGAAGAAAAGGAAACAGAAAAATTTCTTCGCCAAACCGATAAGTTATCTTTAGCGGGCGAAATGGCAGCGGGAATCGCTCATGAAATTCGAAATCCACTTACTTCTTTAAATGGATTTATTCAGCTTATTCATGAAGACAGCAGCCGCTATCATTCTTATACAACCATCATGCTGAGCGAACTGAATCGTATTAACTCAATCGTTGGAGAATTTTTATTGCTCGCTAAACCTCATGACACGGTTATGAAAAAGCACGCATTCTCTACTATTTTAAATGACGTTATTCTTTTGTATGAATCAGAATGTGTATTAAAAAATGTCGTAGTTAAAACGCAGGTGGAAGCCCCGCATACATACATCTGCTGTGATGCAAATCAAATTAAGCAAGTACTCATTAATTTGTTGAAAAATGCGCTCGAAGCTATGCCTAGTGGAGGAGAAATTCATTTAAACGTTACTCAGCATACTAAAGATCTTACTATTTTCATTAAAGATACAGGAGTCGGCATTCCTTCACATTTGCTTATGCACATTCAAAAGCCCTTTTTTACCACGAAGCCCTCAGGTACCGGTCTTGGACTTGTTGTGATTAAAAACATTTTGTATCAGCATAAAGGAACATTTGAGATTAAAAGCACTGTTGGCGAAGGAACCAGCGTTTCCCTTACGATTCCTTTATGGGAACAAGAAATTAATCATTAAAAAAAGAGGCTGGAACAAAAGTATGTTAGTTGAAGAAAGATTCGAACGAGTTTGTTTCTTGATTAAGAATCAAACTCATTCGAATTTTTTTATTATGAGGGTGAATTTAGGTGCTTCTAGCTGTTGATTGGAGGGCAAGGCGAAGACTCCTGCGGGAAAAGCGGAATAGGTAAGACCCCGCAGGAGTATCAGCGCCGAGGAGGCTCACCGGCCGCCCGCGGAAAGCAAAGCCTTGCACGGAAATCAACGGCGGTGTAACAAGCGATTCATACTAGATTGTTTATCCCATTTGTTCGTCTTTCCATTGGATTAATTTTGTTGTGTCTCAATCTCTTTTTTATAGCTTTTTATCATCAATACTATTTAAATAGTTTTCAATTTCATCTACTACAGACTGCACGCAGCCCTCTTCGAATGGAGAGATCAAATTCGCTGCCTCTACTAATTCTAAAAACGGCTTACTTCCGCCAAGCTTACACAAATGAACGTAATCTTGCCATGCTTGTTCATGGTTTTCTCGATCTTTTTTCCAAAATTGAAATGCACAAATTTGAGCGAGCGTGTAATCAATATAATAAAACGGAGACGTGTAAATATGAAGCTGGCGCTGCCAGAAGCCCCCGCTTTCCAGATAGTGATGGCCGTCATAGTTTTTAGAAGGCATATATTTCTTTTCAATTTCTCGCCACGTTTGTTTTCGTTCCGAAGGCGTCATCTCAGGGCGTTCGTATACAGCATGCTGAAATTCATCTACCGCTACCCCGTAAGGCAAGAAAGTTAAGCCTGAGCTTAAATGAGAAAACTGGTATTTATCTTTGTCTTCTTTAAAGAACAACTCCATCCAAGGCCATGTAAAATACTCCATGCTCATCGAATGGATTTCAGCTCCTTCATGCGTAGGCCAGTGATACTCATTGGTTTCCATATCTCGGCTGGAATACACTTGAAAAGCATGCCCTGCTTCATGCGTTAACACATCAATATCCCCTGATGTTCCATTAAAATTCGAAAAAATAAACGGTGCTTTGTATTCTTCAATAAACGTACAGTAGCCTCCGCCTGCTTTGCCCTTTTTAGCGACTAAATCCATCAAATTATTTTCAAGCATAAATGAAAAAAATTCGTCCGTCTCTTTAGAAAGCTCTTTATACATAACCCGTCCATTTTCAATAATCCACTTTTCATCACCTTTTGGCACTGCGTTTCCTGTTTCAAACTGAAACGGTTCATCATAATAAGTTAAGCTCTCTACTTGAATTCTTTCTTGCTGACGCTTTTTTAGTTTTTCAGTAAGGGGAACAATATACTCTTTTACTTGTTTGCGAAAAGCAGCAACCATTTCAGCATCGTAGCCTATTCTAGACATACGAGCATAGCCCACTTCTACGAAATTTTTATAGCCTAATTTTTCAGCAAGCTTGGTCCGCACTTTTACAAGTTTGTCATAAATATCATCAAATTCCTCTTCATGATCGGTAAAAAATTGAAATTTCGCTTCTGCTGCTTTTTTTCTCATTTCTCGATCAGGTGACTCCATAAACGGATCGAGCTGAGCTAACGTTCTTTCTTCTCCTTCAAATACAATTTTAGCTGACGCCACTAGTTTCGTATATTGAGACGATAGCTTATTTTCTTCCTGAAGCTCTTTTACTATTTCCGGAGAGAACGTTTTTAACTGCATTTCAGCAAGAGAGAACAGCTGCTTGCCCCACTTTTCTTCTAGTTGCTGTTTAAAAGGCGAAGAGATTAACGCTTTGTAAAATTTCTCTACATATCCTTCTAAAAGCGGCTGTGTTTCATCAAAATAGTCTTGTTCTTCCTTATAAAATTCATTCGCTGTGTCGATAGAATGACGAATATAGCAGATGTTCCCCATTGTGCTGTACTGGGAATACGCATCATTTGCTAAACGAATTGCCTCGTTTTGCTGACTGACTGACGCTGCTTCCGTAAAGTGTGTAATGGCCTTTTCAAACTGCTTTTCAATTTCATTCATATCAGGTCGCGTATATGTATAATTCTCAAATTTCATCATTTGTACCCCTTTCTCTATTGTCTGTATGTAACCTAATTCGTTTTTATCCAGCTGTATTCCTGTTAATTTCAATTTTTTGTCACTTTTTATTTTTTATGTCGATTGGTTATGAAAGAAGTCATAGAAAAAAACTCGTTTGTTCAACAGAAACAAACGAGCTTTCCTTAATTAATCAGTCGATTCCGGCAAAAATTCATCTGCATAGTGTCCTAATTTCTTAAGCATCGAAATAGCAACTTCCTTTTCTTCGCTAGACAGGACGGATAAAATATCATGAATTCTTTTTTCGTGACTCGGAAACATGCTTTCAATCATTTCCTTACCTTGCTTGGTGATAGCTGCATAGGTTACGCGACGATCGTTCGGACAAGCAACGCGCTCTAAGAAGCCTTTTTTCTCAAGCTTGTCTACTACATACGTAATACTGCCGCTTGCGAGTAGAATTTTTCCGCCAATTTGCTGCAGAGGCTGCTGGCCTTTGTGGTACAATAACTCTAGGACAGCAAATTCGGTTGGATTCATTCCATGCTGTTGAATAAATTTATGCACATGATCATTAATTGAACGATTGGCACGAGATAGTACAATAAATAATTTAAGAGATTGGTCTAACTCTTCTCTAGTTACATCATTCGTCATTTTAATCAGTTCCTTTAATATTATCTTGATATCAAGATAATACTAAAATTTCCCTTCAAAGTCAATCAAAGCAGGCTTATTTCAGCGGTTATTCTCTCCGCTTGTACAATTTTTTTGATAAAAAATGTATATAAGTGGATTTATACATATGCTTTTAATACAATAAACATATGACCATTACATAAAAAGGTGAATGATTATGAAACCAACCCATTTATTATTTAATTCCGCGATTGGTTCACAAAAGCCTGAAACAATCGTTAACCGGCAAAATCCCTGTCCCTTTTGCGACGTAGAATCTCTTACAGGCATTATTAAAAAACAAGGACCTATCATTTGGCTGAAAAATAAGTTTCCCGTTCTGCAAGATGCTTATCAGACGGTTATTATTGAGACCGATGAATGTTCTTCGGAACTATCTATTTATCCAAAGGAACATCTGTACACCTTGCTGAGCTTCGCTACTGAACGATGGATATCTATGATAAACAGCGGAGAATATGCTTCTGTTCTTTTCTTTAAAAACCACGGCCCCATGTCCGGAGGATCATTACGACATCCTCATATGCAAATTATTGGTTTAAATGAGATGGATGTAAATGAAAATGTGAAGCTAGAGCAGTTTGAAGGAGTCACAATTGCCCAAAATGAACACGTCACATTTAATTTATCTGCAAAACCTAGAATGGGCTTTTTTGAATTTAACGTGATAACGGATCAGCTTGACAAAGAGATGCATGCATTTGCAGATTATCTTCAAACGGCTGCTCACTATTTATTAAATCATTTTCATCGTAGCTGCACGAGCTACAACTTATTTTTTTATAATCTTAAAAACGGCAAAATTGCGGCGAAAATCATTCCTCGCTTTGCCACATCTCCTTTGTATGTAGGATATGGCATTCCTCAAGTTTCCAATAAGCTTGAGCACATTGCTAACCAAGTTCAGGAGCTGTACTTTACCTAAAAAGTTGAACCTTCACTGGTTCAACTTTTTTGTAAGGTTATTGCATAAAGCTATTCACTTTTAAAATAGTCATGCTCATAGAAACCAAAAAAACATACACTAAAAGAACGATGTGAATTGAGGATAAAAAGAAGAATACGTAAAAGGAGACGGTTTATGACTGAGGTACTAATTGGAAGCATTCTTTCTGCGCTATCGACTGGAGTAGGCGCTTTGCCTATTCTGTTTTTGAATCAAGAACTCACTCATCGCTGGAAAGATATACTTCTTGCGCTCACTGCAGGTATTATGACAGCAGCTTCTACTATGAGCTTGATTCCAGAATCTCTTCAAAGCGGCGGTTTTTTTTCCTTAGCCATTGGCTTACTGCTTGGAGTTGTAACATTAACACTCTTGGAGCAGAATATTCCTCACATTGATCTTGAGCATTCTAAAACCGGCATTCAGTTTGATGAAAAAGCACTTTTAATTGTTTCCGCTATTACTTTGCATAACCTTCCTGAAGGACTGTCTGTTGGTGTTAGCTACGCTTCAAATGTTGAAAATACAGGGAACTTAATCGCCCTTGCAATCGGTCTTCAAAATGCACCTGAAGGACTGTTGGTCGCGCTATTTTTAGCTCAGCAAAATATCAGTAAAATAAAAGCATTTTTAATTGCTACCCTTACAGGCTCCGTTGAGATTGTAACGTCTTTACTCGGGTTTTATTTAACTAATTTTGTTGATTCTCTCGTTTCATATGGATTAGCTTTTGCTGCTGGAGCCATGCTTTTTATTATTTATAAAGAGTTGATTCCAGAAAGTCACGGCGATGGAAACGAAAGATTTGCTACTTATTCGTTTATTTTTGGTATTTTGTTTATGATCTTTTTAATTAACATTTTTTAAAGGTGAAGAGAGGCCACGGGCAGCATGATTGTTTTACTGCCCGATCCCGAATGCTTGTCCTGTATTACAGCTTTGAAAAAGATAAAAAGCGGCTAATCAGTGTGGCAAACGATGTCTTTTCTTCCTCTTCTTTTAAACGCTTCTTTTGATAAACGAGTAAGAGCTGATCAAGCTCTTGACTACAGGTAACGGTTTCTTCATTAGTCAAACCTTTTTCTTCTCCGAGCTGCACCATCTTTTGTCTTTTTTGGACGATTTCTACTAATAATCTCTCTGATTTCGTTCTATTTCTCACTCCAAACACAAAATCCTCTCCTATGACAAAGAAATTAGCTTATAACGCATTATTACAAATTCTACTAAATATGTAAATAGAGTCGCAATAATAGACATTTTTTTTGCAAAAAAATTATTTTGTCGGAATTTACAAGCGCTTACATTACTATAGGAATACCATTTATCTTTTTTTTACAACTTGTTTTTCGACAAAAGATGCTGCTTGTCGAATCGAAAAAAGATTGAAACATAACGAAATCAATACAATCTAAAAACGAACAAATAGGATACATGAGCCGAACCGCTTGTCCCGCAGGAATTTTCGCCTTGCCCTCGAGTCAACAGCTAGAAGCAGCTAAATATATGAAGCCTGCGTTCGCCCTCACCATAAAAAAATCCGAACGAAGTTGATTCTTAATCAAGAATCACTTTGTTCGGATCTTCCTTCAGCTAACATACTCTTGTCTCTATATCTTTTTCTATTCAGCTTTCTGAGCAGCAATTTGTACAGCATCCCATACCGTAGCAAAAGGAGGGGCATACGAAAGATCTAGCATGGTTATTTCATCTGTTGTCAGGCGGCAAGTAATAGCTGTCGCAAATACATCGATTCGTTTTGCTACTCCTTCTTTCCCAATCATTTGAACCCCCAAAATCTCTTTTGTTTCAGGATGATAAACAAGTTTTATCACAATCTTTTCAGCTCCTGGATAGTAAGAAGCATGACTCGGAGCCTCTGCTGTGATGGCTTTGTATAAAAGAGAATTTTCTCTTGCTTCTCTTTCTGAAATGCCGGTTTTTCCAATTTCATAGTCCATCACTTTGACAATACTTGTACCTACAACACCCGGAAATTCTCGCTTTTCTCCCCCTAATCGGTAACCAAGAACCCTTCCTTGCTTATTGGCAATGGTTCCAAGAGCAATATGAACATCTTTTTTTAATACGCGGTGATAGCTCGTTGCACAATCTCCTGCTGCGTAGATATGAGGCACGTTGGTTTCCAACTTCTCGTTTACTAAAATAGCTCCATTTTCAAGCATCCTTAGTCCGTTTCTTTCTAAGAATTGCGTATTCGGACGAACTCCTACATTTACAATCACTAAATCTGTTTGATACGTTTGGCGGTTTGTTTGAACGTGAGTGACGGAACCATCTGAATGCAACAATGCTTCCACTTCTTCTTCGAAATGAAATAAAATATCGTCATCTAGCTGCTTTTGCAAATGCTCTGCCATTTCTTGATCTAAAATAGATAGAATCTGCTTTCCCTGTTCAATAACCCGTACTTCTTTTCCCAAAGCCTTCATTGCTTCAGCTACTTCCATTCCGACATATCCTCCGCCGATAATGGTGACTTTCTCTACGGAGTGAGCTTGTAGATATGTATAGATTCTTTCGCTGTCTGCTAATGATTTTAATGTGCATACATTCGGCATGTTATCACTCATAAAATTGGGTTTAACAGCTGTTGTTCCAGTTGCAATGATGAGTTCATCATATGTTACCTCTTTTTCCGTTTGCGTCTTTACATTTTGCACTACTATGTATTTTTTTGTATGATTTACTTCTTTTACTTCGTGAAAAAGATGGACGGAGATGTTTCGCTCTTCAAACTCTTGTTTCGTCCGAGCAACCAAATCATCTTTTTCTTTTACAACACCTGACAGATAGTAAGGCATGCCACATGCGCTGTAAGAGATATCTCCACCTTTTTCAAACACAAGGATTTCCACTTCTTCTTTTTCTTTCATCCGACGAAGCTGTGAAGCTGCGCTCATTCCGGCGGCTACTCCTCCTATAATGACGACACGTTTCATCTATACTCCCTCTTTCTACATAAATAATAGGCTATACTATTGTTTTTCCTTATTCTTCCCGATTTCAAACGAAAAAAAACGGCTGTTTACACAGCCGTAGATGTTTGTTTTGAGCGGTAATACGTTAAAGCCAAGGCTCCTGCTAATACAGCTCCTTTAATAATGTCTTGCATATAATACGGAACATTTAGCATCGTTAACCCATTTAACAGCACACCAATTAAAATAGAACCAATCAGCGTCCCGAATACATTCGGTTTCCCTGCTCCAAATACGGAAAAGCCAATGTATGTAGCAGCTACGGCATCCATTAAAAATGGTGAGCCGGCGTTCACTTCTCCTACTCCAATACGGGCAGCTAAAACGACTCCTCCAATTCCAGCAAGCAAACCTGAAAACATATAGGCATACATACGGTAACGATTAACCGGGACACCCGAAAGTCTTGCTGCTTCTATGTTCCCTCCTGTTACGTAGAAAAAACGCCCAAACTTCGTATAGGAAAAAACGATATGAACAAGCAGCACAGTCAGCAGCATAATGATAACCGGGACAGGAATACCTAGTAAATGACCTTGCCCCAGTGCAAGGAAAGATGGAATAAAAATTCCCGGAGCTCTGTCTCCGCTTGGTAAAGGCATATTGGTATAAATAGCTGAGCCTTTTGTATACGTTAATAAAATCCCCTGTACGATGAACATCATTGAAAGAGTTGCTAAAATATCAGGAATCTTTACTTTCACTACTAAAAAAGCATTTACTAACCCGATAAGAAGCGATGCAATAATCGGAACAATGATAGCGACTGCAATTTCTTGTCTGTGTAAAACAAGCATAGAGGCTGATAAAATAGTGGCTAACCCCGCCGTAGACCCTACAGATAAATCGAGTCCGTTGACGGTTAACGATATCGTTACACCAAGCGCTATTAAAGTAACAATGGAAATAGAGCGCAGGATATCACTAATGTTTTCTCCTGTTAAAAAGTTAGGTGTGGCAATGGAGAAGATAATCATAATAACAAAAATCATTAAGACTGTCCCATATTTATAAAAAAAGTCGAAAACACTTATTTTTCTCTTTGGTTTCGCTACAGGTTCTGTTACATACTCCGCACTCATCCTTTTACTCCTCCTGCTGTATAATAAAATAATTTTTCACTAGTTGCTTCTTCTTTGGATAATTCTTTCACGATTTTTCCGTTGTACATAACATAAATTCGATCCGCTACCCCTAGCAGCTCCTCAAATTCACAGGTTGCATAAACAACCCCTTTTTGCTGCGACACAAGATTTGTAATTAAATCAAATATTTCTCGCTTGGAGCCTACATCAACCCCTTTAGTTGGTTCATCAAACAACAGCACGTCAGAGTCCGTAACAAGCCATTTTCCGATTGCTACTTTCTGCTGATTTCCACCGCTTAACGTTCCAACTGACTGCTCGATAGAATGAGACTTTACGCCAACTTGCCCAGTCGTTTTCTGCGCTTTTTCTTTGATCTTTCCTCGCTTTAAAAACGAATACTTTGTAAAGCGGGACAGACTTGGCAAAACTAAGTTATCGGCAATCGATTCATGAACAAAAATCCCTTCTTTTCTTCGTTCTTCAGGAACAAGAGAAAGACCTTGTGCAATATAATAATAAGGCTGTTTATTCAACTTTAGTTTCTTGTCTTTTAACCGCACGCTGCCGCTCACATATTGCTCTAAACCAAATAGACTTCGGCAAAGCTCCGTTTTTCCCGCTCCGACAAGCCCTGCAATACCGACTACTTCTCCTTCTTTCACATGAAAAGAGATATTAGAAAGGCGCCCTGGAAGAGATAATGCTTCTACATGTAAAAGTTCGTTTCCAAATTCTACTGATTTTTTGATCCACTGCTTTACAGAAGACGTTCCTAACATGAGCGTAATCACGTCTTCAATTGATGTATGTGCAGTTTCTTTTGTAGCTACATAGCGTCCGTCCTTTAAAACCGTTAAGCGGTCGCAAATATCAACCACTTCTTGAAGGCGATGTGAAATGTAAATAATGCCTACTCCGCTTTTCTTTAACTCTCTCATCACAGAAAACAATTGTTTCGTCTCTTCCACACTAAGAGGTGCGGTTGGTTCATCCAAAATTAAATAATCAACATTCTGTACAATTGCACGTGCAATAAGCACCTGCTGTTTTTCTGATAGAGTTAGGTCAACGACATTTTTTTTAACGGATAGAGAAGAGCCAAGTAAAGAAAGAGCTTTTTCCGCTTTCTTATAAATAGATTTCCAGTTTACAAATGTCTTACTTTTATTAGAAGTCTGCACGTCTAACACAATGTTTTCAGCCACTGACAGCGAAGGAATCAGCGCTACATCTACTTCTTGATGCACAATGCCGATGCCCTGGCGCTTAGCTTCTTTAGGAGAAGAAATGGAGATTTCTTCTCCGTCTTTGCAGATTTTTCCTTCGTACTCGTCGTAAGCTCCGCACAATATTTTCATCAGCGTACTTTTACCGGCACCATTGGCTCCCAATAAAGCATGGATTTCCCCTTTTCGAACAGTAAAATCAACTTTGTTCAGCGCTTGAAAAGAACCAAAGTTTTTTGTTATGTTCTTCATTGAAAGCTCGTTCGTCATATCTGTCCCTCCACTTCTATTCTTTTTTACCCCATTCTTCTACATACTGACTAAGCTGATCCATATTAATCGTTTGATTAGGCAAGTCTGTTTGTTTGACTAAAACCGGATCAAAGGAATAATAACGAGGGATCTCTTGACCGGAAATCTTTTTAAGAAGCAGATCAACTTGCTTTTCTCCTACTGAAGCTGGATTTACGGCAGCTGACGCTTTCCACGGGCTGTTTTTTGCCTGCATCATTTGTAGATCTTCATCAGATAAGTCTACTCCGTACACTTTAATCTCGTCTCGTCCTGCTTCTTTAATCGCTCTTGTTACTCCTTTTGCAAATTCGTCCCAAGGTGCCCAAACGGCCGCGATGTCTCCTTTATTTGGATACTGCTTCAACACAGCTGCCATTTTATTTTGTGTGTCTAATGAGGTGTTGTCCGTTGCGCTTCCAAACGTAGCAATTTGTTTTACATCTGGATAGCGATTCATCATAATTTTATAAATGCTGTCGCGCTTTTCCATCGGCGCAAACCCTCCAACAAATGCATATACAATGTTTCCTTTTCCATTAATGTCCTGCATCATTTGTTTCAGACCCTGCAGCGCAAGCATATAATCGTCTTGGTCAATTGTTGTAACGCCTTCTACTTTTAATTCTACGTCTGTTGCAATAACGGGAATTCCTTTTGCAATCGCGCGCTTCACGCCAGGTTCAAGGGTTTCAGCCCGGCCGTGGTCAATCATAATACCGTCAACATTTTGGTTAATAGCCGTGTCTAAATAAGCAGCCATTTTGGATTGATCATTGTTTGAATCAGAAACGGATAGCTGTACCCCTGCTTTTTTAGCCGCTTTTGTCACACCTGTTATGTACTGAGCAGCGTGAGTGCCTGACGTAAATTCAGAAATAAGCGCAATTTTTGTATCTTTCGTAACCTTTTTTCCTTCTTGCTGTACAGGCTTAGCAGAAGCCGCTTGCTGCGCTGGAGCTGCCTGTGCTTTCTCGTTTAGACTTGGCTGTTCTTTCGTGCAGGCAGCCAGTGCAAAGATTAGAAGCACGAGCAAAGTAAGTGGCCACAGCATTTTTTTACTCTTTTTCATGGTGTTCCTCCCATTAAACTTATTATTCATATAAAAATAGTTAGTTTTATAATAATCCAAAGAATACCCCGCTTTTAGATGTAAAAGCGGGGTGAAAATGACCTATGCTTTACAAGTAATTGTTATGCGTAAATAGGTACCCATCCTTCAGTTGTCACGAAAATTCGGACAGCGACTACTTTACGATCTTCCATTAGTGTAAAGTAATGAAGAATGTTCTCTGGTACTGAAATTAAATCGCCCGGCTCTAATTCAACATCAAAAAATTCGCCGTCTTTTCCTTGAATAACAAAGATTCCATGACCGCTTACAATAAAGCGAACTTCGTCATCTGTATGAATATGCTTGCGCTGAAAGTTTTTTAACAATTCATCAATATTTGGTGTAGATTCCGATAACGAGATAACATCTTGAGCTTTATAGCCGCGGCGTTCCGAAATATCTTTAATATCCTCACCAAAAGCGTTTAAAATTTCTGTTTTTTCTTCATCAGTTAAATCATATTTTTCACGAAGATTTTCTGGAAGTTTTGTAATATCCCAGTTTTCATAAATAACTTCATTGTTTGCCAGAAAAGCTGATACTTCCTCTTGAGTTTCAATTCTTTTATTGTTTACATGTAAGCGAATGTGCGCCATTTTTGTTTCCTCCTTTTATAAATGCACCTTTGGCTTAATGCCTTTAAGTGACAGTAATTTGACGTGGTAACTAAATAGAAATTCATAGGCTTCTAGCGCTTTTTTTGTTTCAAATGCATTTTTCCCCCATACCGTAATCCCGTGATTACGAATCAAAATCGCGCCTTGATCGCCTTTTATATGGTGAGAAAACTCTTCTGCTAGTGTCGGAATATCTGCGTAATTCGGAATAATCGGAACAGTAATTTCCGCATCTTCTTCCCAAATGCCTAGCGCCTTAATAATTTCTTGACCTTTGAATGAAATAACGCCTTCATCTCCGTACAGTTCAGAGATCACGTTGTTGTCGATTGTATGTACATGAAGACTGCACCCAGCATTCGTTAAATCGTAAATCTTAACGTGTAAAAGCGTTTCAGCAGAAGGCTTTAAATGCGTGTCTTCTGCAGGCTTTCCATATTGATCAACTAATAAAAAATCTTCATTTGTGCGTTTTCTTTTATCTTTTCCACTTGCTGATACAAAGAAAGTTGTCGGGTTTTGATCCACTTTAATCGCTAAGTTTCCGCTCGTACCGAAGAACCAATCGCGCTCTGCCAGCTCATCTTTTATATCTGCAAGCTCGTGTAATCGTTGCTGAGCCATAATACTCATGCTTTCACCTCTTCTGTTAATTCTTGTAAATGGTGAATGACATCATAAAAAGTAGAAAAAGGACGATACGGTAGAGATAGCTCTTCACATTTTTCAATTAAAAAGTCACGTGCAATGACCGTATCAGCTAATTTGGCAGCCTGCAAATCCGTAATGGAATCGCCAATAACAACCGTATGATCTCTTTCATCTGCAAGATGGCGAATAATCGTTGGCTTACAGCAGCCGCAGTCATTTGTACACTGTTTATCACATGTATGAGGCCACGTAATGGAAATATGCTCACCGGAAAAATCAGATCCGTTGCAGTAGAGCATTTCCTCTGCAACTCGATTTCCCAAAAGTGGTTTTACAAAAAAGTCAATTCCTCCGCTTACAATATAAAGCGGAATATGGTGTTCTTTTGTATAGGCAATAAAATCATCAAATCCATCTCGAATAGCAGACGTCTCTAAAATATAAGAAATAATATCTTCTTTTAATTCCACTGGGAGCAAGGCAAACATTTGCCCAACTCCTTCTTGAATGGAGACGCGCTGTGCCAACACGTCGTCTTTAATACTTTCCCACTCCGGAGGAGCAAATTGTTTCATAATAGCAATAATGTTATCGCTATTTGTAATTGTTCCATCAAAGTCACAAAAGATTTTTAACGATGTCATGCTTTCACCTCTACTGTTCCCCATAGTTGCAAAGCTTTTTGCAACTCTTTTGATTCTTCAGCTTTTTCGGCTAGTGTTTGATGAGAGAGTACTGCATCTATCGCCGCACGGAAGGCTTTTCCTCCTCCGATAGCTCCGTCTGGATGACCGTGAACTCCGCCTCCTGCATTAATAATGCTGTCGATTCCAAAGTCCTTCACAAGCTGCGGTACCATTCCAGGATGAATTCCTGCTGAAGGAACCGGGAAAGACTGCTTATATTTGTATACAGGACGCGTTAATTCGTAGGCAATGCCTGTCGTATCTTCAAGAGAAAGCGCTACGCTTCCGTATGGTGATGGAAACAGTGAGAAATCTGCTCCGGCTAAACGCAATAGCTTTCCAAGCAGCAATGAATTTGAAAAACCGTAAAACTCTGATGGCGTAAGCGCTCCGCTAACAGCTGGGTGTGCCATAATCGGCAAGTTAATTTCATCGTCTTCTCGAAGTGCCTGCAGTACGTCTAACCCGTAAGCAAATACGTTGAATAAAAGAGCATCGGCTCCTAGCTCAGCTGCTTTTCTCGCTTTTTCTTTTAACTCAAACGTTCGTCCCGTTAAATTAACAGCATACAGCGTGCGGTGTCCCGTTTTTTCGTATACTTCATTCAGTACTTTTTTCCCTTCTGTAACGCGAGCTTCAAAAGGTGTTCGTTCACTATCAAACAAAATCTCGTCGTCTTTAACCAAATCCACTCCGCCAAGCGCTTGCTCACGCAGCTGAGTTGTTAAGTACGTCATACCTCTTCCAATCACGCCTTTAAAAATACTCATCACAAGCGGACGGTCATAAACGCCTAGTTTCTCTCGGATACCTTCTATTCCAAAGCGCGGTCCTGGGAATTCAGCTAATAATTCATCAGGAAAATCCAAGTCTAATAATTTCACTTTTCCATCAAGTGATAGTTTTCCGAAAACCGTAACTAAAATAGCCGGTAAATCTCTTGAAAAGTTGGCAGTTGGATAAGCAATTTTGACAATAGCCTGCTTAATTTCTCCGCCTAAATATCCGTTTACACGTTCGCAATCTTGAAGCTCAGTTACGGACACGACGCGCCCTTTATGCTTTTGAAGCTGTTGCTGATCTAAAAGCGGCAGATCTGTCCATGAGCCGACGGTTAGTCCTAAAGCAATTCCTTCCGCTTTTTTATGAAAATTTCCTTTATTATCATGTAGTAAGTAGCTTGCAACGATTTCGCTCATTATGCTAAAAACTCCCTTGCTGTTTAATATCGTTAATAAAAAAAGCCTCTTCTGTGATTAAGAAGAGGCTTTCGTTGCTCTTCTTATCTCTCAGCTGCTGCTGCAAGAATTAGCACCGTGCTTAACATGCGTTAAGTCGGTTGCCGGGCTTCATCGGGCTAGTCCCTCCACCTACTCTTAATAAGAAAGTTGCTATTTATTTAAATTGAATTCGTAGATTATATACTAAATAAAAAATACCGCTAGGATTTATCGGTTATTAATCTCGTTAACTTCTTACATATTAAGCCAACTCAAAAAGGATTGTCAATGCGTTTTTAAAATAAATTTAATTTTTTTATTCGAGATACAGCTTCTCTCATTCGTTCTTCATCCGTCAGCAGTCCTACGCGCACATAGCCTTCCCCATATGTTCCAAAGCCTACACCAGGAGCAACTACAACGTGGGCTTTTTCAAGGAGTAAATCTGAAAACTGTTCGGAAGTATATCCTTTAGGAACTTTTAGCCATGCAAAAAAGGAGCCTGCTGGAGATGTAACATCCCAACCAATTTCTCGAAGCCCTTGAATAAAGGTATTGCGTCTAGATTCATAGCGCTTAACTAAATCATTCACACATTGTTGAGATTCCAACAGAGCTGCGGCTGCTGCCTCTTGAACCGCCCCAAAGAGACTGACATACATATGATCTTGAAGAAGATTAATAGCTTCTACTACACTTTCATTTCCTACAGCAAATCCAACTCGCCATCCCGCCATGTTATACGTTTTAGAAAGAGTATAAATTTCAATTCCCGTCTCTTTTGCACCAGGAGTCTGTAAAAAACTGATTGGCTTTTTACCATCAAACCCAATTGCTCCGTAAGCAAAGTCGTGTACCACACAAATATCGTGCTTGGCAGCAAACGCCACGGTGTCTTCAAAAAATTCTGCCGTTGCCACTGCACCAGTAGGATTATTCGGATAGTTTAAAAACATGAGCTTTGCCTGTGCTTTAGCACGTTCACTTATCTCTTCGTATACGGGTAGAAAATGATTTTCAGCCGTGAGAGGCATCACTTCCATCTTGGCTTTTGCAAGCTCTACTCCAGACCAGTAATCAGGATACCCAGGATCCGGAACCAGCACCGTATCTCCAGGATTTAACAAGCACTGCGGGATTTCAACAAGTCCACCCTTTCCGCCAAATAAAATAGCTACTTCTTTTTCAGGATCCACATCAACGCCATATTCTCGTTTATAAAAAGTCGCAACGGCCTCTTTTAAAAACTGGTGCCCCCGAAATGGAGAATATTTATGATGCATAGGATTAGCACTTGCTTTTTGCAGTGTTCCTACAATATGTGAAGGAGTAGGCTGATCAGGATTTCCCTGCCCTAAGTTAATAACGTCGTGCCCTTGGGCCATTACTTTTCCTACCTTGCCCACAAGTGATGCAAAAAATTGTTTTGGTAAACTTTTTAATAGTTCCGATTGCTCAAATTGTTTCATCATCGCACACCTTCTCAAAAAATTCTTGAAATTCTAGTCACAAATAATATATTGTAATACTCAACTTGTAAAGTCATTTTTTTCAACTACTAAAAAAAGGACGGATGATAAAGTGAGTGTAAAAATTACGTGTTTGCAGCTTGATATTGCGTTTGGAAACCCAACTAAAAATCGAAAATATATCGAACAAAAAATGACGGAAGCCCTGAAAGAAAACCCTGATATCCTTGTGCTTCCTGAGCTATGGGATACAGCTTATGATTTGACGCGGCTAGACGAAATTGCAGATGATGAAGGACAGCAAGCCAAGCAATTAATCTCTCAGTTTGCTAAAACGAACGAAGTAAATATTGTGGCAGGTTCGATCGCGAAAAAAACAGAGCAAGGCGTCACGAATACGATGTATATTTTTGACCGAAAAGGTCGTGAAGTATCACAATACAGTAAACTGCACTTATTTAAATTAATGGATGAACACCTGTATTTAGAAGCAGGAACAGCAAAAAATCTTTTTACACTTGAACAGTCACTGTGCGCAGGAGTTATTTGTTACGATATTCGTTTTCCAGAATGGATTCGGGTTCATACTAGCAGCGGAGCAGAAGTCTTGTTTGTTGTCGCTCAGTGGCCGGCTCCAAGACTTGCCCACTGGAAAGCCCTACTCATTAGCCGTGCAATCGAAAATCAATGCTATGTAATCGCATGTAATCGTGTAGGCCAAGATCCTAATAACACATTTGCCGGACATTCCTTAGTCATCGATCCGTGGGGAGAAATAATCGCTGAAGCTGGCGATAGCGAAGAACTTTTAAGTGCTGACGTTAACCTGGAACTTGTAAAAGAAATTCGTAAACAAATTCCCGTCTTTACAGATCGCCGTACAGAATTTTATTAATTATGTATTGACAGCCGTTTTTTTGCATGATACGATTTTCACCAGATATCATAAAATATTCAAACAAATCAAAATTGAATAAGTAATCGTACTCTTATCAAGAGTTGGCTGAGGGATTTGGCCCTGTGAAGCCCAGCAACCGACCGTCATTCCATCCTAAGATGGATCACACCCGTAAAACATGTTTTACAAAGGCACGGTGCTAATTCCAACAGAAAGTAATTTTTTCTGGCAGATAAGAGGTTTGAACACTACAATCAAGCCTCTTTCCAACGAAAGAGGCTTTTATATTTTCTAAAATTATAAAAGCCTCCATATATTCTTAAACCTATTAACTTAGTAAACAAATCAGTTTAATAAACTATGGAGGGATTCCGATGTCAACAACAAAAACAGAGAAATATCACCCTTTAACAGAAATTTCAGCAATCAAACTTGTGAAAAAGCTAGGTCTTTTTGATGCCACAGAAGCACTGACTGCCCGTGAAATTGGTGACGGCAACTTAAATCTCGTCTTTCACATCATAAATGATCAAACAAATAAATCCATCATCGTCAAACAAGCGCTTCCCTATGCAAAAGTTGTAGGCGAAAGCTGGCCTCTATCCTTGAACCGTGCCACAATTGAAAGCAATGCGCTCAAGCAATTCGGTGCATTTACGCCAGAACTTGTGCCCGCTGTTTATTACCACGATGAAACGCTTGCTGTTACGGTCATGGAAGACCTGTCTCATTTAACGATTTCTCGCGCCGGACTTATTCAAGGTGAAAGTTATCCTCTGCTCTCACAGCATATCGGTTCTTTTTTAGGACATATTGCGTTCAAAACGTCTGATTTCGCCTTAAAACCTCAGGATAAAAAAGAAGAAGTTGTTAAGTACAGCAACCCCGACTTATGCAATATTACGGAAGATTTAGTTTTTACAGATCCTTTTTTTGATATTGATACAAATGAATTTGAAAAAGCGCTGCGTCCTGATGTAGAAGAATTGTGGAATGATGGTGATGTAAAGCTACAAGCAGCAAAATTAAAATATAAATTTTTAACAAATGCGCAAACGCTAATCCACGGTGATTTACATACAGGCAGCATCTTTGCTAGCAGTCAAGAAACGAAAGTGATTGATCCAGAGTTTGCTTTTTACGGTCCGTTTGGATTCGATTTAGGGCAATTTGTTGCGAATTTATTTTTAAATGCTCTTTCTCGAGAAACAAATCGCGAACCGTTATTTGCACACATTACGAACACATGGAACGTATTCAAAGATACCTTTACTGCGCTTTGGCATTCTGAAAACACTGAACCTTTCGCTAAAGATGAGCGCTTATTACATGAAATTTTAACGCAAATGTGGCAAGATGCTGTTGGATATGCAGGATGTGAAATCATTCGACGTACGATTGGCTTAGCTCACGTAGCGGACTTAGACGAAATTTCTTCAGAGGAAAGAAAAATTAACGCTAAACGTACTGCGTTAAAAATTGGACGCTATTTGCTTCTGCACCAACAAGACGTTTCACCAAATGAATTTGAACATTTACTTCGATAACGAATAATGTACACAATGAAAGGATCGGTATCAGCATGACAAATACACTATCACTTCCGCGCTCAGTGGAATGGAATGAATCATATATTACTTTATTAGATCAGCAGCAGCTTCCTGGCAAAGTTGAATATATTAAGCTGCAAACCATTAAAGACGTATGGGATGCTATCACTACCTTGAAAGTACGCGGAGCTCCTGCAATTGGCATTACGGCGGCTTTTGGTCTTGCTCTTTCTGCGCTTAGCTATGACACAGATTCAGTCAAGGAATTTAACAAAAAACTAGCTCTTGATCAACAGTATTTAGCTAGTTCACGCCCTACTGCCGTCAATTTATTTTGGGCATTGGAGCGCGTAGCGAAAAGCGCTGAATCCGCTTCGTCCGTTAATGAAGCTAAAACAAAAGTTGTTCATGAAGCTATTCAAATTCAAGTAGAAGATGAGGAAACGTGCTACCGAATTGGAGATCATGCTCTTTCTTTATTTAAAAAGAAAGATAAAATCATGACAATATGTAATGCTGGTTCAATTGCTACAGCTTATTATGGAACAGCCTTAGCACCTTTTCACTTGTCTAAGCAGCGCGATATTCCGCTTGAAGTATTTGCCTGTGAAACAAGACCCGTTCTTCAAGGTTCTCGCTTAACAGCCTGGGAACTTCAGCAGTCGGGAGTGGACGTGACGCTGATTACGGATAATATGGCCGCTCATACCATTAAAACAAAAGGAATTAATGGGATTATTGTAGGTGCTGACCGCATTGCAGCAAATGGCGATACGGCTAACAAAATTGGAACATATGGACTTGCTCTTTTAGCGAAAGCATTCGGTATTCCATTTTACGTAGCAGCGCCGCAGTCCACATTTGATTTATCTATTCAAGACGGCAGCAGCATCCCTATTGAAGAACGTTCACCTAAAGAAGTAACGCACATTGGAGATACACAAATTGCTCCAGACGGAATCTCTGTGTACAATCCAGCTTTTGATGTGACGCCAAGCGAACTGATTACGGCCATTATTACAGAGCATGGAATTATCCATTCCCCGTCTTTGGAATCCATTCAAAAAGTTTTGCTGCAATCTGCTCAATAAAAAAAGCCGCTGCTATGCGGCTTTTTTTTGTTGAGCACTGGTTTTCACCTGCATTTGTAACACAATTGTAACAGTACTCTCTTCTTTTTCTACATATATTATAGGGGATTCTTTTTGAATAAGGGGGAGTAAATATGAGTTCAGAGCAAAAAACGGATAAAAACAAAGCGCTGAATCGTAAGCAACACTATCAGCTATTCGATTTATCCAAAGATGAAGAACTAAATTCCCTTCCTTCTCCTCAGCAAATTGACGGTGTTTTTGTGCAAGGAGAAGGCTGGAAATTGGACGGTGAATAGTTATTTTAACTCCAGAGCGCCTTTTGCTACATTTCTTTCAAGCATTAATAGTTTCTCTTTTATATGAGTTTGGGAACCAGCATAACCTGTTAAAGCTCCATTTTTTCCAATCACACGGTGACAAGGTAAAATAATAGGCAGTGGATTTCGACGATTCGCTTGTCCCACAGCCCTTACGGCTTTAGAGCGATGAACAGACTCCGCTACATCACTATAAGACCACGTTTGTCCATAAGGTATACCTTTAAGCGTTAACCATACTTCTTTTTGGAAGTCTGTTCCTTTTATATCCAAAGGCAAATCAAATGTTAACGTGCGCCCTTCAGCATAATCCTGCAGCTGTCGCTTTGCTTCTTTCACATGATGATAATTTTCGTCATGGACAAGTTTTTTAAGCTGCTCGTTATGATCATCGCTATCAAACCAAATATGTTGAACCCCTTTTTCCGAGGCTACAATATAAATTTTCAAATCAGAAAATAAATTCATTTCTCCGTAGTACATATTTTTTATCCTTTCTAATTAAGCTGGAAGAATAACATGAAAAGCTGTGCCTTCTCCTATTTTGCTTTCCACTTCAATTCGCCCTTTATGTTCTTCGATAATTTTATATGAGACCATCAAACCGAGTCCCGTTCCTTTTTCTTTTGTCGTATAAAATGGTTCTCCTAAGCGCTTGATGCGCTCTTCGGGCATTCCGTCCCCTTGATCTCGAATGGAGACCGTCACGTAGTGCGGCTCTGTAGAGTAAACTTCAACAATAATTCTTCCTCCGTTTGACGTGACTTCAATTGCATTTTTAATGACATTTATTAGTACTTGCTTAATTTGGTTCGGCTCGCAGTATACCATTGGCAGCTGAGGAGACACACTTAGTTCAAACTGAATATTTTCTAAAAGCGCTTGAGCATTTAATAAATCAATCGTTTCTTTAACAACCCCAGCTAGATTTTTCTTTTCAAACTTTACGGCCTGTGGCTTAGCGAGTACGAGAAACTCTGTAATAATGGTTTCAATTCTTTTTAATTCGGATTTAATAATATCAAAATAAAGAGAGTGATCTTCTTGAATGCTGCTTTCTAACAGCTGCACAAACCCTTTTAAAGCTGTCATCGGGTTGCGGATTTCATGCGCAATCCCAGCTGCTAACTGGCCGACTACTTGAAGCGTATCCGATTTTCGAATCTGCTCTTGCATTTGATTTCGTTCCGTTACGTCTCTTAAAAGCGTCATATATAGACCTGGCAAGATATCTTTTTTCGTGGAAAATTCGATATTTTTAACTTTTTCGTTCCCCGTAACGTACGTAATCTCTCCTTCTGCTTCCCCTTTTTGCTCAATCGTTTCTTTATGCTCAATGACCGCATCTAAATTCGCTGAAGAAATAAAATCCTCCATGGAGTGCGCACAAATCTCCTCTTTGCTGAGTTCTAGAATATCACAAAGAGAAGAATTTACATCAATAATATTTCGCTTGCCGTCCCATAAAACTAACCCATCGATCGAACCATTAAAAATCTGTCTGAATTTCTCTTCGTTATTCCGAAGCTCCTGTTCGATTTTTGTACGTTCACTGATGTTTCGAAAAATCGTTAAATGGTCTCCTTCTATAATGCCTTTTTTCCCTGTGAATTCCAACTGTTTGATTTCTCCATTTGGCATGTAAAAAGGAAGCTGATTACGAATTTCTCCTTTTGTTTGAAACGTTTGGAGCACCTTTAACGCACTAAAGCTTTTTGTATCGATAAACGTATACAAATTGCTTCCAATTAATTTGTTTAACGGCAGCTCAAATGTACGCGAAGAAGCAAGATTAGCGTTCAAGATTTCACCATCATCTCTCCAAATCAAGATCGCTTCAATCGCATTTTCAAAAATAGCCCTGAAATTTTTTTCGCTTCTCAACAGCTGCTGCTCCATCAGCCGTTTTTCCGTCACGTCTCTCATAATGGACATATAGTATTGACTGTATATATTAGCCGTTGTGGTAAATTCAAAAAAAGTAACGTCTCCATTTTCGAGCCTGATCGGTAGCTCACCGCTTGTCTTTCCTTCTTGATGCAGAGTTCTCCATAATTTTTTCACCTTATAATGATAAGTAGGTTCTACAAGCTCTTCTAATGTTTTGGTTAGAAGCTGTGCTCTTGTATAATTTAATCTTTCGCAAAATGAAGGGTTCGCGTCGATAAGCTGACCCGTGCGATCAAAAATGACAATTCCGTCTACCGCTTCATTAAATACATCCATAAACATATGATGACTAATAAACCGTTCATTTTCCATCATTTTGTGCTGCGTAATATCCCGAAATGTACACACAATAATGCCCGACATGTGACTATGTTTGTGTGAAGTAAATTCAACATGTTTCATCATGCCGCTTCGAAGCGTCATCGCGCCTTCATATTTGAAATAGCTTTCTTCTAAGAGTGCTGGATAATACGCTTCAATCATGTCATACGGAAAATACATCAGAAAATCTTTCATTTGATACGTTAATAGCTCATCCTTTGTTTTTTCAAACAGCCCGCAGGCTGATTCATTTGCATTTATAACTTGAAAATACTCATCAAATACGACAATGGCATCTAATACGTCATTAAAAATAGCTCGTAGCTGCTGTAATTCACCTTGCTGCTTTTGCTCAGCTTCAGATGTTAATTCTCTGTGTGGTGACATGCTCATTGCTCCTTTCTTTTGCACTTCCCATTTCCCCACCTTTTATCTATAGACTTAGTATTCTACAAGATTTGCTTTTTACCTTTTTAAAATTAGCCACGTTTATTCAAAATGCGACATTTCTTCACATTCTCCCGCTATTTAAAAATGAAGCATGAATAAAAGAGGCTGAGACATAACAAAATGAATCCGATCTAAAGACGAACAAATGAGATGCATGAGCTAGCTGAACCGCTTGTGACACCGCAGCTGATTTCCGTGCAAGACTCCGCTTTCCGCGGGCGGACGGTGAGCCTCCTCGTCGCTTCCGCTCCTGCGGAGTCTCATCTATTCCGCTTTTCCCGCAGGAGTCTTCGCCTTGCCCTCCAATCAACTGCTAGAAGGAATGAAACAGCTAAAACCTATGCTCAACATAACAAAGAAAACGAACCGTGAATCAAACATGTTGATTCACGGTTCGTTTTTCACTTCGACTAAAATGCGTTTGTCACAGCCTCATCGATCATTCACTACAATATAAGTGGCTTGAATAGGTCCATGCACACCAACGACTAAATTCATTTCAATATCAGCTGAATTGCTCGGTCCCGTAATAAAGTTAATGCAAGAAGCAATCGTTTCTCCTCGCTCTACTTTTTCATGAATCATTTCAGCGGCTTGTGTCATGCGAGGAACAATTGAGCTTTGAGGAATGATTGCAATATAAGTGGCGGGCAGCAAACTGACCGATCGTCCTTTTTCAGCGCTGCTGAACAAAACAACTGTGCCGGATTCCGCTAGCGTCAAATCACTGAAGGTAATGCCAACATTTGCTTGTTCAGCTAGTTTAATATTCTCATCGCCTTTTGCAGAATTCCATACATGAAGGCTACTGCTTGTTTCCCATTTCTCCATCAGCAGATTCAATCCATATTCGGAAAACCTAGGATCATCCCACGTGCTCACAAGACCATTTCCATAGTTCGCTACGGCTTCCTCAAGGACAGCTGGCAAGTGTTGTGATGATGTTTCTACATAGCGAGTATGAATACGTTCGCAATGGTTTTCAAGCTCTTTCTTTAATTGATCCGGCGAATAGCTGCGGTAAACCTTATGCTGAGGAGCATGCTTCCATTGTGGCCTTACTACGCCGTTTGTTCGCCTGCTTCTCTTAAGATTAGCAGCAATATTGTCTAAAAAACTGTCTCTATTTTGAATGCTTCCGTTCATCATTATCACTCCTTTTATCAAACCAATCTCGTAAGCGCTCTTTTGTAGGCGCTGGAAACTCTCTGCTTTCCGTCCACGCTTTTAATGGACCAGGCCCTTTGGAAATACTGCTTCCTGACATAAAAGGAGTAAGAGCTGCCGGTGCTACTTTAGCGCCCACTGTATATAGAGAAGAAGAAGCTGCTCCCAAGCCAAATGCTTTCATCGCCAGCTTTTCCGAAATAGGTGCTTTTCCTTCTTTTTCCACAATTCGCTGACGGTGCTTGTGCAATAGCTCATGCAGCGGAATTTTGACCGGACAGGCATCTGTACAGGCTGCGCATAGCGTTGAGGCATATGGAAGCTCTTTGTAATCTTCATAGCCTCCAAGCAAAGGAGATAATACAGCTCCAATCGGACCTGAATAAATAGATCCATATGAATGTCCTCCAATATGGCGATACACGGGACATACATTCACACATGCCGCACAGCGAATACACTGTAAAACAGATTGAAACTCAGTTCCTAAAATCGCAGATCGTCCGTTATCTACAATCACTAGGTGAAATTCTTCCGGTCCGTCTACTTCCCCTGGAAGTCTAGGTCCCGTAAGTGCCGTTACGTAACTTGTAAGCCGCTGACCTACTGCACTTCTAGTTAACAGGCTTACCAACACTTCAAATTCTTCAAATGTTGGCACAATTCGTTCCATTCCCATCACCGTAATCTGCGTTTTAGGGAGGGCGGTCGTTAGCCTTGCATTTCCTTCATTGGTAACAAGTGAAATAGATCCAGATTCTGCAATCGCAAAATTACATCCCGTGATGCCAATATCCGCTGATAAAAATTCTTTTCTCAGCATTTCCCGGGCATGAAGGGCTAGTTCTTCAGGTTTTTCTGTTTTTTTATAAGAAAGCTTTTCCTGAAATACATCTCTAATTTGTTCTTTATTTTTATGAAGTGCAGGAGCTACGATATGAGAAGGCGGATCGTGATCATCTACTTGCAGAATATATTCTCCTAAGTCCGTTTCAATAACTTCGCAGCCCAGTTCTTCTAATGCAGCGTTCATATGAATTTCTTCTGTAACCATTGACTTGGATTTAACCACTTTCTTTGCCTGTTTTTGCCTCGCTACATTTTTTATGTACTCATTCGCTTCTTCAGCTGTTTGAGCGAAAAAAACGTGGCCTCCGCGTTTAGCCACATTATCAGTGAGCTGTTCTAAATAGTAATCTAAATTTTCAAGCGTATGCTGACGAATTTCTTCCCCAAGCGCTCGCCATTCTTCCCAGTTTCCTAACTCTTCTGCCGCATCTAATCTACGGCTTCTTAAGCGCTCTTGAGCACCTGAAACCGCAAAGCGCATAAACGCATTATTGACTCCATCATCAACACGTTTTTTAAACTGATCGTTTCCTATTTTCATAGACATTTGGTATTCTCCTTTCTTTACATTCTGCTATTTAACACTTCAGCGATATGCATCACTTTTACGGGCTGTCCTTTTCGTTCAATTCTTCCTCCAATATTCATAAGACAGCCGCAGTCGGCTCCAATTAAGTACTCTGCGTTTGTCTTAGCTATACAGCCCACTTTTTCATCGACCATTTGTTCGGAGATTTGCCCCATTTTAACCGAAAACGTCCCGCCGAATCCGCAGCAGTTATGACTGTTTTCAAGGTTTTCCATTTCAAGACCCTTTACATTGTTTAATAGTGTAAAAGGTTCTTTTTTTACGTTTAGCAAACGCGTCATATGACAGGAAGAATGATAAGTGGCTTTACCATTTAAACTGGCTCCCACGTCTTCAACTTTTAAAACGTTTACAATAAAATCCGTTAGCTCATACGTTTTATCAGCAAGCTTCACGGCAGGTTCATGCCATGCAGCATCACCTTCAAAAAGATGAGGATACTCTTTGAACATTGTCACGCACGATCCAGACGGAGATACAACGTATTCTGCATGCTCAAACGCTTTTATCATGTTTTTCATCGCTTCTTTTGATTCTTTTACGTAACCGCTGTTATACGCAGGCTGCCCGCAGCAAACTTGGCTCTTTGGAAAATCCACTTCGCATCCTAATCGTTCTAACAATTCTACCGTCGCTTTTCCTACATTTGTTTGAAACATATCAATCAAACATGTCGCAAATAAAGATACTTTCATCATTTGCTCCCTCCAAGCTGATCATTTTACTTCTTTTAGTTAACAGGTCATCAGATGACTTAATGCTATTATACTCCTATGTTTTTCTAATTTCACTAGTTTTTCAAAAATACCTTTCTTTGTTTGCTATCTTTTTTTATAAAAAATAGGAAATCGAGACATAACTGAATCATTTCAATCTAAAGACAAACAAATCGGATAAATGATTTAATTTGGATTACTTGTTAGAGCGCGGTTGATTTCCGGGCAACTGCTAGAAGAAACGAAACATGTGAAACCTACGTTTGCCATAACATTAAAAAGATCTGACCGGTGAAGATTCTCTATCAAGAATCTTCACCGGTCAGATCTTCCTTTAACTAAACTACTTTTGTCTTAGCTTCTTACTTATTTATTTCCAAAAATCATCAAATACTGTGATTGGTAATTGGCGTTTATGCTGCGTTTTTAAGAAGTGACCTTCAATGACGTTACTTGCATGTTCACCTACATCTTTGCCTTCTAAATAATCGTCGATTTGCTCATACGTTACGCCGAGCGCTTCTTCATCCGGAAGCTGTGGACGATCTTCTTCCAAATCAGCCGTTGGTTTTTTCATATATAGATGCTCAGGACAGCCTAATTCTTTTAGCATTTGTTTTCCTTGTCGCTTGTTCAGACGGAAGATAGGTACTAAGTCAGCTCCTCCATCACCGAATTTTGTATAAAACCCTGTAACAGCTTCAGCAGAGTGATCCGTTCCGAGTACGACTCCGCTGTACATGCCCGCTACCGTATATTGCGCAATCATTCGTTCACGTGCTTTTACATTTCCTTTGTTGAAGTCGGAAACTTTATCATCTGCCGCTTCTTCAACAGCAGAAAGCATCGCATCTACTGCTGGTTTTACGTTAATAGAAATAGATTTTGTTGGTTGAATAAAAGCAAGTGCATCTTGACAGTCTGCTTCATCTGCTTGCACACCGTATGGAAGACGAACAGCAATAAACTGATAGCGCTCTTCTCCGGCCTCTTCGTTCAACTCATTAACCGCTAGCTGCGCCAGCTTTCCCGTTAACGTAGAATCTTGGCCGCCGGAAATACCTAGTACAAACGAACGTAAAAAAGGATATTTGTTCATGTAGGATTTCAGAAAATCAACGCTGCGGCGAATTTCTTCCACGGGATTAATTTCTTTTTGGACGTGCATTTCTTCAATAATTTGCTTTTGTAGCTCTTTCATAAAAAAACTCTCCTCTCATTACTAGCTGACGGAATCTACACAAGTACGGTATCAGATAGTAACTTGCTTCTAGTCTCTTCAATATTTTGCATTTTGTTATCCCAGCAGTTTGTACTCAAGTCTACCGGATACTCTGTAGGACGAAATACATCTTCGTTCGATTTTGTAATGACTTTGTAGTCATCCCATAGATGCTTTAAGTTTTGTAAGCAGTAGGCTCTCATTTCTTCAATGGTAGGCTGCTCGTACACAAGCTTTCCCTGCGCAAAGATTGGCTGGTGAATTTTACGTGCGTTAAAGTTCGTGACAAACTTGCTGACGTGTGTATGAATCGGATGAAACATTTTTAAATGCTGCTCTTCATTCGGCACTTCGTCTTGCATCGTAATATAATCACCTTCCCATTTGTGGTTCACTTGATTTACAATTCGGTATACCTCTTTTAAACCAGGAGTGGAAATTTTCTCTGGATTTTCTGACAGCTTAATCGTATCCACCATGTTTCCATGATCATCTTCAATCGAAACCAGTTTGTACACCGCTCCTAGCGCAGGCTGATCAAAAGATGTCATGAGTTTTGTTCCAATTCCCCATCCATCAATTTTGGCACCTTGCGCTTTCAAATCTAGAATGCTGTACTCATCGAGATCATTCGAAGCAAAAATTTTCACATCATGATAGCCAGCTTCATCCAGCATTTTTCTTGCTTCTTGAGAAAGATATGGAAGTCTTCCGCTATCTAATCGAATACCGATAAAATTAATGCGATCTCCCATTTCTTTTGCTACTTTAATAGCATTGGGAATACCTGATTTTAACGTATTATATGTATCTACTAAAAAGATACAGTTACGGTGTGATTCCGCATACTTTTTAAACGCGCTGTACTCATCACGATAGACTTGAACAAGCGCATGAGCGTGAGTACCGGACACAGGAATTCCAAATACTTTCCCCGCTCTGACATTACTGGTTGCATCAAAGCCTCCAATATAAGCAGCTCTCGCTCCGTAAAATGCAGCGTCCATCTCGTGTGCTCTTCTTGAGCCAAATTCCATAAGCTGATTCGTACCCGTATGCTCATATAAATTATCTTCTCCCGCGGCTAGGCGAATACGCGATGCTTTTGTCGCAATCAGCGGGTGGAAATTTAAAATATTTAAAAGCGGCGTTTCAATAAGCTGCGCTTCCGCTAAAGGAGCGTCAATTTGCAGCATCGGTTCGTTAGCAAAAATCATTTCGCCTTCTACAACCGAACGAACATTACCGCTAAAGCGAACTTGCTTTAAATAGTCGATAAACTCCGCTTCATAATGCAATTCTTCATATAAATAATCTAAGTCCGTTTTGCTAAACCTAAAATTAGCAATAAAATCAATTACTCTTTCTAGCCCGGCAAACACAGCATAACCGCTTTCAAACGGCATCCGACGAAAGTAAGCTTCGAATACAGAACGGCGTTTATGAATATGGTCTTTAAAATACGTATGTGCCATATTCAGTTCATATAAATCTGTATGCAAAGCTAAACTATCATCTCTATATTGCTTTTTCATACTTTGTAACCCTCCATTTGACAATCCTAGTTTCTATTATGTAAATCTTTTCACAATAGAGCAAGCATAAATTATCGGAAGGTGCTTGAATTTTAGTTTTTCTGTTATTTGGTGCACACTTTTCTACCTGAAATGGCATTATTTTTCTTCTGGTATGTATTTCATTAACACGTGTTCAACATTATCAAGATGACTCATCATAAAATGCTGAGCATCTTCTGCATGCTGAGAAAGAATAGCTTCATAAATTTGCTGATGCTCTTTATAAATCCGTTCAGCTGTTTTTTCTTCCGCATAAAGCCAGATGCGTCTTGTCTCTTTCATCGTTTCAATCATCATTTCTGATACGTTATTCATAAGCTTCACTAAAAGAGGGTTTTGCGATGCTTTGGCAATGGCTAAATGAAAAGCAAAATCTGCTTTCTCTCCCAGCTCTTCATTGCCAAACGCTCCTTTCATTTGTTCCAGGCTATCGGACAGCTGGTTAAGATCCGCATCCGTTCGCTTTTGAGCTGCCGCTCGAACAGCCCCAATTTCTAATACTTTTCTCACTTCAAGCAAATGTTCAATATCATTTTTATTCATTAATACAGCGCTAGTTACAGGCAAAGACAGCATATCAGAGTTAAATTCGCGTACAAATGTGCCTTCTCCTTGCTTCATCTCCAGCAGCCCCATCGCCCGCAAAGCGCTAAGAGCTTCACGAATAGCTGAGCGCCCTACCTGAAAGTTTTCTGCGAGCTGCTGCACTGAATCCAAACGGTCACCAGGCTTTAAACTGCCTTCTTTTATATTCTCAAGAAGCGTTTCGGCTACTTCTTCATATATTTTTTTTGGCTTAATTCGCTTATATTCCACGTTTTCCACCTCATTTTTTTCGTTCACCAAGGTTTACATTAACCGAGACTCTTTCTTCTTTTACGTTTCTGTTACATTTTACCGAAATCCTTTCCCCTCCACAACAAAAGTGGCAAGGTATTTATACTTTATTTCTCAAATGTGCTAAAATAGTAAATTGATTTCATATTACGAGTTAAAAGGAGCTTTTTGAATGAACATTGTTGTCAGTACATTGAATGCGAAGTATATCCATACTTCTTTAGCCCTTCGATGTTTAAAAGCCTATGCAGAGCCTGACTATAAAGTGGATATGGCCGAATATACGATTAAAGATCCTGCTATGAACATTGTCACGGATTTATATAAACGCAACCCAGATATTATTGGTTTCAGCTGTTATATTTGGAATATTGAAGAAACGATTAAAGTCGCCCAAATGCTAAAAAAGATCAATCCCGAGCTCATCATTATATTCGGTGGACCAGAAGTAACCTATGATGTAACTCACTGGCTAGAGCGTATTCCTGAAGCTGACTTTATCGCTATTGGTGAAGGAGAAGAAACATTCAAGCAGCTGTTGGACGAACTTCACGGAGAGCGTAAGTTTGAAAACGTAAGCGGCGTGGCTTTCCGAAAAGAAGGAAAACCAGTTGTAAACCCGCAGCGCAATAAAATTGATCTGCGCGAAATGCCTTCTCCTTTCCGTTTTGAAGAAGACCGCCAAGAACTTTCAAAACGCGTTGTATATATTGAAACAAGCCGCGGCTGTCCGTTTAGCTGTCAGTTCTGTCTCTCTTCTATTGAAGTAGGCGTTCGCTATTTCGATAGAGAAAAGGTAAAAGAAGATATTCGCTATTTGATGGATAACGGAGCGCGCACGATTAAGTTCGTAGACCGTACGTTCAACATCAGCCGCAGCTACGCCATGGAAATGTTCCAATTTTTAATTGATGAACATCGTGAAGGCACCGTATTTCAATTTGAAATTACTGCCGATATTATGCGCCCAGAAGTTATTCAGTTCTTAAACGATCATGCGCCAAAAGGATTATTCCGCTTTGAAATTGGCGTTCAATCTACAAATGATGCTGTCAATGAACTAGTCAAACGCAAACAAAACTTTAAAAAGTTAACGCGTACCGTAACAATGGTAAAAGAAGGCGGAAAGATCGATCAGCATTTAGATTTAATCGCGGGACTGCCAGACGAAGATTATAACTCATTTAAGAATACGTTTAATGATGTATTTGCACTTCGCCCTGAAGAGCTTCAGCTAGGCTTTTTAAAAATGCTTCGCGGCACTGGCTTACGCTTAAGTGCGCCTCGCTATAATTATCAATACATGGATCAGTCGCCTTATGAGATTTTAAGCAATAACGTCTTGCCATTTTCAGATGTCGTACGTATTAAACATGTAGAAGATATTTTAGAAAAGTTTTGGAATGACCATCGAATGGATGAGACAATAGAGTTTTTAGTTGAGCACTGCTATGATACACCTTTTGATTTCTTCCAAAACTTCGGGACGTATTGGGATGAAATGGGCTGGGTTCGAATCGGCCATCAGCTTGAAGATTTATTCAGACGCCTTAGACAGTACATTGAAACAGAGAATTTTTCAAATGAAGAAATGATTGAAGGGTTTATGAAAATTGATTATTTACAAAACCAAAAGCATAAGCCTCGTAAACCTTGGTGGGACGATAAAGTAGAAAAACAAGTCCGCTCTCATTACTATCAGCAAATGCTTGCTAATCCTTCTATTATGGGACAGGCTTTTGAAGCTGAACAGCTTGCTGAAAAAGAATTATACAAGCACACTGTTTTAGAGATTCTGCCATTTGACTATATGTATTATAAACAAACGGGAAAAATAAATGAACAACCATCTGTTCTTCTTGCTTATTATGATCAAAAAGCAAATGATACAAAACTTTATTCGGCACCTGTAGAGGCATTTGGCCTTCCAGTTGTAAGCTAAAACCTCGGATACCCGAGGTTTTTTTCTTTAACATTCTTTTTTCTTTTCATGCTCTTTATCAGACTTTGTCTTTCCTAGGGATTCATATATTTTAGCTGCGTTGGGATCGCCCATTTCCGCTCCAAACTCTTCTTGCAGTAATTGTTTTTGCTTTGCTTCGGTGCTTGCGATGTGCTTATTTTGTTGTTTATGTTTGCTCATTGTTACTTACCTTGCTTTCCTTTTTTGGAATTACGATTCGCGCCTTTAGCTGGCTCCTCGCCGCCAGCATATTCAGCAGCAAATTCTGCATCTGAAAGGCTCTCTTTTGGTGTATTATTGTTAGTCAGTGCTGATTTGTACCCTACTTTACGCTTTGCCATCATCTATCCCTCCTATGCTTGGAAGTCCATTGAACTTCCTTTTCTTAGAATGCACTTTCTGATGCGTAATATAAGCAGAAAAAGCTGTAAAAAAGCGGTTGAAACATAACGAAATTACTTTAATCTAAAGACAAACAAATGGGATAAATGAGTTCATCTGAACCGCTTGTGACACCGCTGTTGATTTCCGTGCAAGGCTTCGCTTTCCGCGGGCGGTCGGTGAGCCTCCTCGTCGCTTATGCTCCTGCGGGGTCTCACCTGTTCCACTTTTCCCGCAGGAGTCTTCGCCATGCCCTCCAATCAACAGCTGGAAGCAGGTAAAAATATGAGACCTATGTTTACCATCATAAAAAATCCGAACGAGCTTGATTAAGAATTAAGCTCGTTCGGATCCTTCTTCAACTAACATATTTTTACCTCAGCCTCTTTTATCCAATAATAATACGTTCTTTCGGATAGTGATAATCCGGTCCAGACGTTGGACGGCGAAGCATTAAAATAAATGAAAACATGCCGATTCGGCCAATGAACATTAAAATCATAATAACGCATTTACCGATATCAGAAAGCCCTCCTGTAATTCCCATTGATAAACCTGTTGTCCCGAAAGCTGAACACACTTCAAAAATAAGCTCAATGAGAGAAAAATGTTCTGTAATACTTAAAATAAGAAGAGAAATCGAGCAAATGATTACGGCTAACATCGATACAGCTACTGATTTAATAATGTCGTCTTCATGAATTTCGCGGCGAAAGATTTTAATCGTCTTATTTCCTCTGACGTAATAAAACAGGAAAAGAATATTTAATGCAAACGTCGTCGTACGAATTCCTCCCCCTACTGAGCTCGGTGAAGCACCGATAAACATCATCGCACTCATCATAATTAACGTAGGAAGTGAAAACTCATTAATATTCATGGTCGCCACTCCTCCGCTCCTTGTGGCAGCGGATTGGAAAAACGCATAAAAAAACGATTCATCCCAGGACTTATCTGCTAGAAATCCTGAATGCTCTAGCACAAGAATCAAGATTGTTCCCCCTGCTAACAGCAGAAAAAACATAATGGTCGTTAGCTTCGTAAATAGCGAAAATTGAAATTTACGCTTATCTTTAAATGTTAAAAAATAGTGCTTAATTTCAATTAATACAGGGAATCCAATCGCTCCAAGCGTAATTAAAATAACGGTTACCACTTGGACAAAATAATCATGGGCATACGGAATAAATGAAGATCCTGTAATATCGAAGCCAGCATTTGTTGTAGCGCTGACAGAAGCAAAGAAACCATGCAAAAACGCATCTGTCCAGCTCGAATAATAACGGAGAAAATGTAATCCTAAAACAATGGCGCCAACTAGTTCAATGGCAAAAATAATAAATAAAATATTTCTCATCAAGTCAACTAATCCTGATAAGCGGGATTGGTTATGGTCTGTCATAATGAGCTGACGTTCCTTTAAACCGATTTTTTTACCCAAAATCATCCAAATAAATGTACTGAGTGTCATTACACCAATACCACCGATTTGAAAAATAAAAGCGAGCAAAAAATAGCCCGTCGTACTAAATGTATCCGGAGTAGAGACAGGTGTCAGCCCTGTTACACTTACCGCACTAACGGCAATAAATAAGCGATCAATAAATGCTAACTTCACTCCCGGCTTTAAAGCTTCTGGAATACTAAGTAATAGAAATCCAAGCGTAACAGCCACTATGTAAAATGTAACAATAATTTGAGCTGAAGACATCTGCCTGACTCGTCGTTTCCATGGTTGCGGCATAATCTGACATTCCTTTTTGTTATAATACTAATAGTTTTCTTCTTTCTTCTCAAAGCATACTCATTGTTACACGGATTGCAATATCCATGTAAAAAATCCCATGTTCAAGAAGGTGACTACATTAGTATAAAAGAAGTCACCTCACTTGTCATTAGATATCATATATTCCAGCAGCCCGCATAAAGAACCGTCAATCAATATTGTCTGTTTACAAAAAAAACGAGGTTGAGACATAATTAAATGAATCCAATCTAAAGACGAACAAATGGGATCCATGAGCTGAACCGCTTGTGACACCGCTGTTGATTTCCGTGCAAGACTTCGCTTTCCGCGGGCGGCCCGTGAGCCTCCTCGTCGCTGACACTCCTGCGAGGTCTCACCTGTTCTGCTTTTCCCGCAGGAGTCTTCGCCTTGCCCTCCAATCAACAACTAGAAGCAACTATATATTTGAAACCTACGTTTACCATAACAAAAAAACGAACCACTAATATCAGTGGTTCGTTTTTCACTTTGGCTAAAATACTTTTGTCCCAGCCGCGTCTTTATTTTATTTAGAGCGTTTTTCTAGCCAATCGCCGATTGAAGGATATGTTTCCTTCACTGCTTTTGGACCAAATACAACAGATACGTGACCTGTTTGCAACAATTTGTACTCTTTATCTTCACTTGAAACAGCGTCCATTAAAGCTGCCACTTGATGCGGCATCGCAATATGATCACGGCTAGCAGCAATGTTTAAAATATTAGCTTTAATATTTTTCAAATCTACTTTGCGTCCGCGAACTTCAAGTTCACCATTGATTAATTTATTTTGTTGATAGAAGTCACGAATCCACTGACGATAAGCTTCACCAGCAAATGGGATTCCGTCAGCAACCCACTTTTGCATTAGCTTCCAGCTTTCAACAAACCGCTGATTTTCCGAACGGTCCACCAACGTTACATATGGGCCATAGAAATTCGTGATTGGCTTTAACATCTTGTTTCCAAAGTCAATCATCTCTGGAGGGATGTTTCCGAATGTATCTACTGCTTTATCTAAATTAAAGTAGCGATCGTCTAGGAATGCTCCGTATAAACCTGTATCCGAAAAATCAAATGGACTTGTCATAAAAATTAAGTTTTTAATCGGCAAGTCTTCATTTAATGCAGCAAAAATAGATGTCATAGTTCCGCCCATGCAGTAACCAAGAACAGACAAATCAGGAGATTTAGAAGTGCGCAGCACCTTTTTCGCTGCTTTTGGAATATAATCTACAATATAATCATCTAGCTTCATATTGCTGTCTTCAAGCCCAGGAGTTCCCCAGTCAAGCAAATACACGTCAAAACCGCGGTTCAATAAGTATTCAACAAGGCTGTTTCCAGGTGTTAAATCCAAAATATACGGTTTATTGATCAATGCATATACGAGTAAGATTGGTGTTTTATGCAGGTTATCTTTTACTGGCGTATAGCGGTATAATTTCGCTTTGTTCTTTTTCCAAATAACCTCTTTTGGTGTTAATCCAACTTCCGGTTCCGCTTCTGTTGTCATAATTTCATATGCACGCTTAAAACGTCTTGCAGAACTTTTATATTCACTTGGCATTGATTTGATTAATTTTTCCCACTCTTGCACGTAAGGAATTGCCACGAATATACACACCCTTTCATTCCATTAGTAGTTAGTTAACAAGCACAGCCCCGACAAAAGTCAGGGCCAGCATTTATTACATGTATAAGCCGCCGTTAATGTTTAACTGTTGTCCTGTAATGTACGCGCCGTCTTTTGCTAAGTAAACAACTCCACGTGCAATTTCTTCAGCGTGGCCTAAGCGACGAGTTGGGATTTTTGCTACAACTTTTGCACGAACTTCTTCCGGCATTGCCATTACCATTTCCGTTTCAATAAATCCTGGGCAAATTGCATTAACTGTTACGCCTGACTTAGCTAGCTCAAGAGCTAATGATTTAGTGAATCCTAGCATACCTGCTTTAGCAGCTGAGTAGTTTGTTTGACCAAATCCGCCCGCTTGACCAATAATTGATGAAATATTGATAACACGACCACCTTCAGATTCTAAAAGGTGCGTTAGCGCAGCTGATGTTGTGTTGTATACGCTATGTAAGTTTACATCAATTACTTTTTTCCAATCTTCTTCACCTAACTTCTTGAATGAACGGTCGCGCGTAATTCCAGCATTGTTTACTAGAATGTCTAATTGACCAAACGCAGCTTTTGTTTCTTCGATTAGGTGTTTTGCTTGATCTACATAAGACACGTCAGCTTGAACCGCAATAGCTTCTCCGCCGTTGTCTTTAATTTCTTTTACGATTGCTTCTGCAGATTCTTTACTGCTGTTATAGTTTACTGCTACTTTTACTCCATTAGAAGCAAGCTCACGTGTAATTGCTGCCCCGATACCTTTAGATCCGCCTGTTACGATTGCTACTTTACCTTGTAATGTTGTCATGAAAAATTTCCCCCTTGCTTCTTCAGCTATGATTTTTACTGTAAATACAGCAGTTAATGTTGTTATAAAATCCCCTATACCTTACTTGCGAGCTGGCTGCTCAGTTTTTTGAGCGTTTGATGGTTTTGCTTCAGATTTAGCTTCTGCCTTTGGCTTTTCAGCTAATTTTTCTTGTTTTTCTAACAGCTGAGCCTGAAGCTGCTCACCTTGAGTTTTAATTTGTTTTTGAATAGTTTCTTTTAACTCGTCTTGTGTTTTTTGCTGCCCTTCAAGAAGAGATAAAACTTTGTCGAGTTTTTTGTCTAACGATTTGACATCAGATTTCAGCTTAGTTACATCTTTTTTCAAAGCAGATGCACTTTCTTGCTGTGCTTCTAATTCATCAAAACGATCGTCAAATTGCTCTTCTAATAATTCTACTTTTTCTTCCACATTGATGACTAATGACGCAACGTTTGCTACATCTTCTTTTGTTGGTACATTTACTTGGTGCAGATAGCGCCCCGTTACTTCATTTACTGCTTGTTGATATTGAAGGTTCATATTTAGCACATTTCCCATGAGCTGGGAAAATTCTTCACGATTCATATTGTCCCCAATAACTTTACCCCAGTAAGATTCGGTTTTGTCATATACGTCTTTCCATGCTTGAAACGGATCAAATACTTTTTGCTGTTCCAAAACTCCATCTCCTTTCTTGTGTACGTTAAAAGTGATGGCTTTCAATATGGACACTTAATGTGACAAGCGACATATTAGAAGCTCTAAGTAAACGCAACCAATTTTGCGTTTATTTATTGGATAATGTAAATCTTTTCACAATTCACTTACCAACAAATTATAAATGTTATAAAAATTACCTACATGTACTATTATAAATACGTTTTCCAAAATAAACAATTCTAAATCTTTGTTTATTTTTGAATTTTTTTGACGCTTTTTGTCGAAATCCAAAAAATCGTTCTTTTTTCCTGTATTTGAAAGACCTGTTTTAAAGTGTTGACAATTTTTTCATCTAGGTGTAAATTACACATATGGAAAACAAATTCTCTTTTTTCGAAGGGGTGATTACCTTGGGATCAAGTGAAAAAGATAACACCTCTAATTCAAACAACTTAGAAAAATCGATTAGCGGTGCACCAAAAAACTTGATGGTTCCTTTTCTTCTTTTAAGTTTAAGAGGTTGGAATCTACATGGTTACAAGCTCATTCAGCAACTAATGAGCTTTGGATTCACATCAGTTGATCAGGGAAATGTCTACCGCACGCTGAGACAGCTTGAAAAAGACAACTTGATTACATCGCAATGGGATACGTCAGCTGAAGGACCTGCACGCCGGATTTATTCATTAACAGATGCCGGCGAACAATATTTAAGCATGTGGGCTAATTCACTTGAACAGTATCAAAACATGTTAGATTCATTTTTTCACATGTATACCGACATGTTGTTCCCTTTTAGCTCTTCTTCTTCTAAAAAGTCAAAAGAATCAAAAGAGGAAGAAAACGATTAAAGGGATTCACGCAGTACATCTGCGTTTCCTAATATAATGTTAAATTTCACGGTCAACCAGCGAGCGCGGAATGTTAGGTTTATCACACAACTACGAATTTCTTCTTTAACGTTTTGTTCATTACGATAACTGTTCGCCAGACCAAATTATTCAAGGAGGAATTTGATTATGTCAACAGTAAAGTATGATACAGTAATTGATGCAATGTGGGAACAATGGACAAAGGGGTTACAAAACATTGCAGACGGAAACAAACAAATTGAGCAATGGACGTTAAAAGCACTTGAGCAACAGCAAGAATTTGTAACAAAAGCAGTTGAACAACTTCAAGCAACAGACAAACAATGGAAAGCTGAATTAGAAGATCTTCAACAAAAAACAGTTGAAAACTTACGTAAAACAGCTGGAAACGCTGTTGCCGATTCTTATGAAGAATGGACAAACCGCACGCATGAAGCATTAAATAAATTACAAGAGCTTTCTCTTAACCAAAGCAAATCAAGCTATTCTTTAGTAAAGCAAGCTCAAGAACAATATCATCAAGTAGTAACACAATTAGTAGAAGAGCAAAAGAAAACGCGCCAAGAATTCCAACACGTATCTGATGCATACGTAGAACAAGTAAAATCTCTTCAAAAGTCATTTGCTCAGTCTCTTGAGCAATATGCAGTTGTAAAATAATATATAAAAAAGCCCAGCTTCTTTGAAAGCTGGGCTTTTTTATACTTTCTTGCAAACCATTACCAGTATGCAAAATAGGAAACAACAAATAATACAGGTACAGCAGTGAACTGCTGTACCACTAAAAAAGGAGATGACTAATCATGGCTAGAACAAATAAACTATTAACACCAGGTGTAGAACAATTTTTAGATCAATATAAATATGAAATCGCTCAAGAATTTGGGGTAACTCTAGGTTCTGACACTGCTGCACGCAGCAACGGTTCAGTAGGCGGAGAAATCACAAAACGCTTGGTGCAACAAGCTCAAGCTCACTTAAGCGGCAGCACACAAAAATAAAACATAACTTCATAACATGGCTAAAAAAAGGCACCTGCGTGTGCCTTTTTCTTACATAATATAGTCTTTTAAATACACGTAGTCCCCCGCTAATATAATAACCATCGCGATAATATATTTACGGTTTCTTTCAATTGTTTTCCGGCTCACTTTGACATGTTTTTCAATCAAGCGAATAGGAAGCTGCCGCTTTAAAAACAGCTTATCTTTTAATTCTTTTTCATTGACGATAAATGATGCAACTTCGACTGCATTTCCCCTTGCATCCTTATGCTTAGGAGACGTCTCGATAATGTCTTCAAGAGTTAATTTAAACAATTTTAGCGTCTGACAAAAATAAGTCATTTCCTCTTGAATATATGAAGTTTCACTTTGCCTTTTATAGTTAGAAAGCGATATATCCCTTTCTACCTTACCTTGAATAAAACCTTCATTTTCAATTCGGCTATAGAGCAGCGTTTGATTTCTCTTTTCTTTTCGAATATAGTCAATTACTCTTCTTTTAATAATAAGTTCCGCAAATGCAAGAAGAGATCGTCCTTTTTGGATTGTGTAATTTTCAATGGCTTCATTAAATGCAATCAGACCAATGCTAAATTCATCGTCAGCTTCACTTATATAACGTTTACATACAGCTGAAACAACTTTAGCAATAAACGGTTTATATTGTTGAATCATTTCGTTATGTAATTGTTTATCCCCTTGCTGAATCGTCAGTACAAGCGTTTCAAGCGATGGAGGCGTTTGAACTTTTGTGAGCATTGGCTTCACCTCTTTTACTATACTCAGTTGCTTTATACCATGTTAATATCCATTCTTTTGATGACGAACAGGGTTGAGAAGCGCTCTGCTCCTTTTAATTTCCCTTTATTATAACCCATAATAGCTCAATTTTACCAATTAACATACATTTGAAATATATGTTTATAAACTGAAATAAACTTCATTGAACTGAATTACTCACGGCTGCTTCTGTTCTCTACAGAATATGAACGAAAAAGCAAAACATTCGGATATAAAATAATTAAACATTAGTTAGTTCTTTTACCCTTTATCTAAACAATCCAAACTAGGTATTTTGTCTTAATATAAAAAAACGCGCCTTCAATTAGTATTGAAAGCGCGTTTTTTTATTATTGATTTTCAATTTTTTTTAACGATTCTTTTTCTTTCTCTGAGCCTTCAAGATCAGTTTGTTCTTTATTTTTAGATAGAAACCAGCCTGAAGTTGCTATGCCAAGTAACACAATCCAAAACGTAATTTTCCACACTTTTGATTCAGGGAAATGTTCATTAATAATACCCAACTCCGGATGAGCAAGGGTATACACCGCTAACTTAACTCCTACCCAGCCTACAATAGCAAAAGCCGCCGTTTCCAGGCCTGGGCGCGTATTTAATAGCTTGACGAACCAAGTTGCAGCAAAACGCATAATAATTAATCCCATAATTCCTCCGGCGAAGATCACCAAGAACTGTCCGCCGTCTAGTCCGCCAATTTGAGGAAGATTTGTTGTTGGCAATGTAACGGCGAGAGCCACAGCGGCCAAAATTGAATCAACGGCAAAAGCAATGTCCGCTATTTCTACTTTTAAAACCGTCATCCAGAAACTTGATCCCTTTTTCTCATCTGCTTCTTTCACTTTTTCACGATCGTCTTTTTTCACATATCGCTTCACAATATGATTAATGGAAATGAACAATAAGTAAATGGCTCCTATAGCTTGAAGCTGCCATACGTCGACTAAAAATGAAATCAAGAACAATGAACCAAATCTAAAAATAAAGGCACCGGCTAATCCGTAAAATAATGCCTTCTTGCGTTTTTCTTCCGGTAAATGTTTGACCATAATGGCCATCACAAGAGCATTATCCGCCGCCAAAATTCCTTCTAATGCAACCAGCACTAGCAATACCCATCCATACTCTAACAAAAGTGATGCATCCATAAAAATCCCCTCTCGTTTCTTTGTATAAGTTTATTTATCCTCATTACCGGAATAAAACACAAAAAGACCTTTGCCAAATATGGCAAAGGTCTTGCTAAGCATAATCATTATGCCAACAAAGCCGATGGAATACTCCATGTAATGACGACTTTGTTTCAGGTTTCCCTGACGCTACTCCCCTTTACTCCTTAAGAAGTAAATGTATTAAGTTGTTTTTATTTTACAAAGAGTCCACTAATAAGTCAATTAAAAGCCCTCTAAACTTTTGTTAAGCTTTTGTTAAGCGTTTTAATACATTCAAAAACGTTGCAATATGAATAGGCTTTGTTACGTATTCACTAAAACCGACTAAAAAAGCTTGATCGATATCGCTTTGCATCGCGCTTGCACTCAGGGCGACTCGCGGAATATGCTTCAACTCTTTTTCCAGCTGAAGCTGTGTGCATACCTCAAAACCATTCATATCAGGCAGATCAATATCAATTAAGATTATATCCGGTGAAATAGACCTGATTAGCCCGATGCCATTTTCTCCTGTTTTGGCAATTAAAAGCTTAACCTTTTTATATGGAGAAAGAATCGATTGCATAAGCTCAATATTTGTATCGTTATCCTCAATATACACAATTGAAATTGGCATGGAAAAATCTAAGAATGACTCGGCTTCCCCTTCACTAGATAATCGTTTAGGAACAGGTGGATGGACTATGGGAAAACGCACCCAAAATGTACTGCCTTTGCCTTCTTCACTTCGCACTCCGCACGTTCCATTCATTAATACAACAAGCTGTTTTACAAGCGCCAACCCAATTCCTGTTCCGTCTTTTTCTAGTCTATTTACACGGTAGAAAGGCTCAAAAATCCGATTTAATTCTGAAGCTGGAATTCCAAAGCCCTTATCTTCAATCGATATAGTTACGTGATGCTGAGTGATGTCAGTATAGATAGTGATATCGCGATAAGCGGGCGAGTATTTAATGGCGTTTGTAAGCAGATTTAATAAGACCTGCTGAAACCGAAGTTCATCTACTTCAACAAAGACTTCTTGGTATGCGTGAAAGCGAGTATAAAGTATACTATGCTTATTTTTTGCTAGTGGTTTCATAATTTTAAGCGCGTCTTCAATTGCCTCTTTTACCGACACCGGTTCAAGATTAATCGCTAAGTGACCTGATTCAATTTTCGATAAATCAAGCGTTTCATTTATCAAATAAAGAAGATGATTACCAGCTTTTAAAATTTTTCGTATACGATTCAATTGTTTTTCTGTTAAATCTTTTTCCCCTTGCTCTTCCAATATCTGTGCATAACCTAAAATACTGTTTAAAGGCGTACGAAGCTCATGGCTTACTTTTGATAAAAATTCAGACTTGGCTTGATTTGCTTTTTCGGCTTCTTCTTTTGCTACAATCATTTGCTGATTGGAATGAAGCAAATCTTGTTCTTGTTCCTGCTGTTTTGTAATATCATAAAATGTGACAACTACGCCCTTATAATATTTGCTTTCTTGAAGAGGTTCAGCATTCACCGAAATCCAAGTCAACTTTTTCTCATTTAAATAAATGCCCATAACCGTGTTTCGTACGGGTTCTTTTGTATGAAGACATCGAACAGATGGAATGTCTTCCAGTGCAAAAGCTGTTCCATCAGGATGAATAATTTCCCAGTCTAAACCAAAGGGGTTAACCGATAACATTTGGTCGTAAGGCACGTTTAGAATTTTAGCAGCGTAGGCATTGGCAGCAATTAGATTTCCTTCAAGGTCATGAAACACTACACCTTCTGACATTGTAGAGAGAACGGAGCGATACATGCTTTCACTTTTAGCCAGCTTTTCTCTTGCTTCGTGAAGATCAGTAATATCTACTATAGAACCAATAACTTCTTGTACTTCTCCTTTGTAGATATGAGGTATTAACTTCGTATAGTAAGCAAAGTCGTTCAAAAGTACTTCATAAGACACTTTCTCTCCCGCCCATGCTTTCTCATAGTATCTCTTATTTTCTTTCGCGTAGGATTCAGGCAAAAATTCTTCAAGTGTTTTACCAACAACATCTATTTCCTCATATCCCATTTCACGAACCATTTTTCCTTCGCACATGGTATGAATATACCCTTTATCGTTTTTCACAAATTTAAAAATAGCGCCATCTTGTTGTGAAAGCGTGCGTTTTAAATCTTCTTGTAAATCCAACAGCTGCTGTTGAGCCTTTTTTCGGTCTGTCACATCTTTGGCGATGACGTAACTGCCTTTAATTTGATCATGAACAATAATAGGCATTTGCGTTACTTCAACATATACAGGCTGATTATCTTTGCGAATGAGCGTTGCCTCATAATAAACAGAGTCTCCGTTCAGAGATTTCCACATATATTCTTCAGCTTGTTCAGCTTCTCTAAACATATAAGGAAACGGAATTTTCTCCATTTGATGCAACGTGTATCCCGTTAGCTCGATTCCTTTTGGATTAATCGTTTGAATATTGCCGTACAAATCAACCGCACACACAATATTAGGATTGTAGTTAAAAAGAGATTGATAATACTCTTCTTTTAATTGACTCTCCCTCACTTCTTCCTGACGCTTAAAAGCAGCAACGAGCAGGAAGACAATGAGTAGCGTAATTGTAATACTTGCAATAATATTGGAAAATGGCGCTTGATACGGCAGCCACTGCCCCCATTTTCTAGCAACTGAGTGTGCAATATGCAGCTTCATTCCATACATACTGATGAAATGCATAACTGAAATTCCAATGCCCAGTAAAATAGAGCTAACAAGTTTAAGAAAGGGATTAGCTTTCACGCTTTTCGAGCGAAAAAACAAGTGCATCGCATAAAATGCAACGACCAGGGCGATGATGATGGAAAGCAAAACAGATAGCAGAGCATAATGAATGCGTGCTTCTGTTTCGATTGCTGCCATGGCAATGTAATGCGTACCCAGAATACTGCTTCCTAAAATAAGCCCTGACCATACCGACGTGCGCCATTTCCAGAAGGTCCAAAACGCAACTAATGATCCGCTAATCGCTATTATTAAAGCAAGGACAGAAAGTACAGCATCAAAATGAAAGCTAACAGGAACATAATAAGCAAGCATAGCAATATAATGCATCGCCCCCACTCCAAGCCCCATTGAAATTGCTGACAGCGTAAGCCACAAATAATTGTTCCGCTGTTTTTTTATCATTTTGCTCATAATATCAAGTGCTGTATAAGAGGCAAGAATCCCTACAATGACAGCAAGAAATACGGTAAATTCATTATAGTGACCAGTAATTGAAATCATTTGCTTTCCTTTCAATTTAACGTTACTTCTTCTATCTAACTCTTCTTATAAGAACTATATTACGATCATTTGCTCCGAAAGCAGACACATGAAATAGACGAAACTTGCATAAGCTTCGTCCTTTCATCAACATAGCTATTTTAGAAGCAGCAGCATCTCTTAATTGGTCATTAACTGATGCAGCTGTTTTTGAACGTCTTGGATTTTTAATTTTGAGATATGAGCATATTCATCAATTTCTAAGAAATAAACAAGATATGTTTCATTTTTTGGTGTGATGTGCGAAACTTTCTGTAAATTC